>NZ_BSDR01000001.1:3552500-4152500 GCF_027925305.1 Desulforhabdus amnigena
GAAGGACCTGGAAAGGTCTTCCATAGAGGGTGAGAGGCCCGTATGCGAAATTTTATTCACACCTTAGGGAACCCCTGAGTACCGCGGGGCACGTGGAACCCCGTGGGAAGCTGGGAGGACCATCTTCCAAGGCTAAATACTCCTCAGCGACCGATAGTGAACAAGTACCGTGAGGGAAAGGTGAAAAGCACCCCGGGAGGGGAGTGAAATAGTACCTGAAACCGTTTGCCTACAAGCAGTGGGAGGACGATGATTCTTCGGAATCTGTCTGACCGCGTGCCTTTTGCATAATGAGTCAGCGAGTTACTTTCTGTGGCAAGGTTAAGCCGCTAGGTGGAGCCGAAGCGAAAGCGAGTCCGAATAGGGCGATTGAGTTGCAGGGAGTAGACCCGAAACCAGGTGATCTATCCATGGCCAGGGTGAAGTCTCGGTAACACGAGATGGAGGCCCGAACCCACTAAGGTTGAAAACTTAGGGGATGAGCTGTGGATAGGAGTGAAAGGCTAATCAAACCTGGAAATAGCTGGTTCTCCCCGAAATGCATTGAGGTGCAGCCTCGAGGCGAGAATAACGGAGGTAGAGCACTGAATGGGCTAGGGGTCTTACCGGATTACCAAACCCAATCAAACTGCGAATGCCGTTATATCATCCTCGGGAGTGAGACTACGGGAGATAAGTTCCGTGGTCGAGAGGGAAAGAGCCCAGACCGTCAGCTAAGGTCCCGAAATGGATGCTAAGTGGGAAAGGATGTGGATACGCACAGACAACCAGGAGGTTGGCTTAGAAGCAGCCATCCTTTAAAGAAAGCGTAACAGCTCACTGGTCCAGTGTGCCTGCGCCGAAAATTTAACGGGGCTAAGCATTCTACCGAAGCTGCGGCAAGGTCTTCGGATCTTGGGTAGGGGAGCATTGCAGTGACCGTTGAAGGTGTACCGAGAGGAGCGCTGGAGGAGCTGCAAGAGATTATGCTGACATGAGTAACGATAAAGCGGGTGAGAATCCCGCTCGCCGTAAGCCTAAGGTTTCCTGGGTAAAGGTCGTCTGCCCAGGGTTAGTCGGTCCCTAAGCTGAGGCCGAAAGGCGTAGGTGATGGGAAACAGGTTAATAGTCCTGTACCACCGGGTTAGCGTTCGAGTGAAGGGGGGACGTAGAAGGGTAGGCCGGCCGGGTGATGGAAGTCCCGGTTCAAGCCAGTAGGCGGAGGTTCCAGGCAAATCCGGAGCCTTGGTAACGCCGAGAGGTGATGAGGAGGGCGAAAGCCCATAAACTGGTTGATCCCAGGCTACCAAGAAAAGCCTCTAGCGAGCTGACCAGGTGACCGTACCGCAAACCGACACAGGTAGGCGAGGAGAGAATCCTCAGGCGCGTGAGAGAACCCTGTTTAAGGAACTCGGCAAAATAACACCGTAACTTCGGGAGAAGGTGTGCCCTCATTAGGTGAAGAGACTGGCTCTTGGAGCCGAAGGGGGTTGCAGAGAAATGGCGGTAGCGACTGTTTACTAAAAACATAGGACTCTGCAAAGTCGCAAGACGACGTATAGGGTCTGACGCCTGCCCGGTGCTGGAAGGTTAAGGGGAGATGTCATCGCAAGAGAAGCGTTGAACCGAAGCCCCAGTAAACGGCGGCCGTAACTATAACGGTCCTAAGGTAGCGAAATTCCTTGTCGGGTAAGTTCCGACCTGCACGAATGGCGTAACGACTTCCGCACTGTCTCAAACAGGGACTCAGTGAAATTGCAGTCTCGGTGCAGATACCGAGTACCCGCGGCTAGACGGAAAGACCCCGTGCACCTTTACTATAGCTTGGCATTGGATTTTGGGCGTGTATGTGTAGGATAGGTGGGAGGCGGAGAAACGGGAGCGCCAGCTCTCGCGGAGCCAACCTTGAAATACCACCCTTATGCGTTTAGAGTTCTAACCCGGAAGAGTTATCCTCTTCGGGGACAGTGCCTGGTGGGTAGTTTGACTGGGGCGGTCGCCTCCCAAAGAGTAACGGAGGCGCGCGAAGGTTCCCTCAGGCTGATTGGAAACCAGCCGTAGAGTGTAAAGGCAGAAGGGAGCCTGACTGTGAGAGAGACATCTCGATCAGGGACGAAAGTCGGTCTTAGTGATCCGGCGGTTCCGCATGGAAGGGCCGTCGCTCAACGGATAAAAGGTACGCCGGGGATAACAGGCTGATAACCCCCAAGAGTTCACATCGACGGGGTTGTTTGGCACCTCGATGTCGGCTCATCGCATCCTGGGGCTGGAGCAGGTCCCAAGGGTTCGGCTGTTCGCCGATTAAAGCGGTACGTGAGCTGGGTTTAAAACGTCGTGAGACAGTTTGGTCCCTATCTACCGTGGGCGCAGGAATTTTGAGGGGATCTGTCCCTAGTACGAGAGGACCGGGATGGACGAACCACTGGTGTACCAGTTGTTCCGCCAGGGGCATAGCTGGGTAGCTAAGTTCGGAAGGGATAACCGCTGAAAGCATCTAAGCGGGAAGCCCACCCCAAGATGAGAGTTCCCCTCCGGGAGCGATCCCGGGCTGAAGGCCCCTCGTAGACTACGAGGTTGATAGGTCGGGTGTGTAAGCACAGCAATGTGTTGAGCTAACCGATACTAATTGGCCGTGCGGCTTGACCATCCTCAAGGCAACCGATTGAAACCAGGAAGAGCTTCTTAAATAAAACCCCTGTTCAGTTGTAAGCTTCCCCATATTGGGGCGGTGGCTAGAGCGAGGAGGATACACCCGTTCCCATCCCGAACACGGTCGTTAAGCTCCTCTGCGCCGATGGTACTGCGTGGGTGACTGCGTGGGAGAGTAGGGCGCTGCCGCCCCATCCCCTTTTTTACCCCTCCATTCCTTTCTCTTTTGTTCCCTCACCTCTATGGTTTCTTTGCAAATGTCTTCTTTTCCCCAAAAAACAGCCGGCGCTCAGGCAAGCGTTTTTTGGTTGTAGTAAAATTCTGTCGTAGCTGGAAGCCGTCCCCTTAGAGAGAAAATGATTTCTTCTCGCTCAATTGGAGTTCCCGTTGGGTCAAGGAGGCCGCATTGAAAAACGATCTCATTCTTGATTCCCGAACTTATGAATCCTACCACGGATAGTAACGAGCAGGAGCAGCAGGCTCTGATCGGAATTTTCATCAAGACGGTGGAACATTTCTTCGTTAGTTTCCAGAAGATGCCCATTGAACCTGGGTCCGCGCCTCCAGATCATTTCCATCGGCAATGGCTTTGGGGCCCCATTCTATGGCAGTGAGGATGACGCTCTCGGCGAACCGGTCCTGAATGGGGGTGCCGTCAACGCCGTTGAAGTAGGCTTCGGTCACGTGAGTGAGCAGGTCGCAAACCCCATAGGCGGTCTGATTCTTTGGTACGCTCACCGTGAGTTCGGGGTCCACCATGGCAACCTTGGGATATAGACATTCGGCCTTGGACAAAGGATTTTTCCTTGGTCTCCTGGTTTGAAATAACCGCTCCCATGTTCATTTCAGAACCGGTGGCAGCCAGGGTCGGTACGGTGATGATGGGCAGTGCGCGGGCCGGGATGTATGGATGGGGCTGACCGTGGTAGATCATGTCCCAGGGATCGCCGTCATAGTAAAAGGCGGCGGCCATGACCTTCGATGCATCCATGGTGCTGCCGCCTCCCAGCGCGATGATCACGTCGCAGCGCTCGTCCCGTGCGAGCTGGGCGCCACGCCTCTGACCGTCGTGATGCGTGGGTTGGGCTCGACGCCGGAGCACTCAACCACCGAAACGCCGGCCGCCTTCAGACTGGTGACCGTGCGGTCGAACACACCGCTTTTCTTGACGCTGCCGCCGCCCGTGACAAGCAGGGCGCGCGTTCCGTGCGTACGCACGACCTCGCCGAGGCGAGAAAGCGTTCCGGCGCCAAAGATGATGCGTGTTGGATTGTGGAATTCGAAATTCATGATTTCCTCCTTTGTTGTGGGTCCTTCTTCCTGAACTTTGTTTTCGTTTTCAACCGTTTGACGACCGGATCATAATTCCGGCAGGACCCCGCCCGGTAGACCGATCCTGCGAGATTCTTGCCTGATTCTCCAAAGATGAGGACAAATGAGTTGTCCACCGAGACATGATTCCGCTAAAATCGTGAAAACTTAGAATGGCGACGAGGAGAACTTCAATGAATCGACAGTACGCGGTTCCAACGCGAAGGGCCGATAGCCTGACGGTTGCGCAGGCAGAACTGGCGGGAAGTATCGCCAGATGGATCGGGGAGAATAACCAGCTGACCACTGCGATCCTGTCACTGACTCTTTGCCGGTGGGAAACGACCACGGAACCCACCAGCTACATGCACCCGCCAAGTATTTGCCTGATCGCCCAAGGGTCCAAGCGTGTGATGCTGGGAGAGGACGCATACTTGTATGATGCGAACCATTTTCTCATAACCTCTGTCGACCTGCCGGTCGTGGCGCAAATCATCGAGGCGAGCAGGGAGAAGCCTTACCTGGGATTAACGTTGGAGCTCGATCAGCGAACAATCGCGCAGTTGTTGGTGGACAGCCGCCAGCCATTGCCCCGCAAACCGGAAACAGGACGGGCCATGGCAGTCAGCGAGGTGCCGTTGCCGTTGCTCAACGCCTTCCAACGGTTGATCGATTTGCTCGACGCGCCGGAGGACATCCCGATACTCGTCCCGCTGGTCCTGCGGGAAATCTTTTATCGCCTGCTCGTGGGCGAACAGGGGGCACGCCTGCGACAGATTACAACTGTGGGGAGCCACAGCCATCAAATAGCGCGGGCAATCGACTGGCTAAAGGACAACTTCAACCAGCCGCTGCGTGTGGATGACCTGGCGGCTTACAGCGGGATGAGCACTTCGAGCTTTTATCATCACTTCCGGTCGTTGACAGCCATGAGCCCTCTCCAATTTCAGAAGAGACTGAGACTGAATGAAGCAAGGCGGTTGATGCTCACGAAGCGTCTGGATGCGGCGACTGCCTCGTTCCAAGTCGGCTACGAGAGCCCCTCACAGTTCAGCCGCGAGTACCACCACTTGTTCGGTGCGCCGCCGCTTCGCGACATCAAGAATTTGCATCAAGTCTCTGCATGAGAAAGGGTATGGTTCCCTGCCAATTCATGCGATGGATACTGAGAAGACTTCAACGTGGCAAGGGGGCCTGAAAGCTACCATCCTCACATCCATAAATCCTTATAGTCGGCACCAGAATGAGTGCACATGGGATAGCCGTATCTTCAAGCCGGGATCAACTGCATTGAACGCCATGAGAGCACTTTTTGAGCTGGTTAGTTCTACTGGATCTTCACTTCTGAACCAATGCCGGAATTGGCCGAAGGGGACGAAAATTGACCCAGAAATCACATTCTTTTTTATTACCACATGGGACTTGATGGGTGGAGGTTCTGATGCAATGCAAGGGCAAAGCGAGAGGCAGGTGTGAGGCAAGATCCTGTTGAAGGTTTCCTCCTTGCCCTTTTTTGCAGGTGAAGGAGGAAACCTTATTCTCTTGCAATACATTTTAGCGAGAAGTAAAGGGATTTCCTTGTGCGTCCAATTGTTCCTGCTGTGTTTTTTGTTTATTTCTCTTGCGTTCCTGTATCTCCTCCGTGTTTCTTTGATACCGTCGTTGCTGCATATCGGATAGTGCCTGGTTGCCGGAGTTGCCGTTTTGCTCTTGGATTCTTCTCTGATTGCGGCGCTCCTGATTGCTTTGGAACGACTGAACCGAATCAGGCGACTGTCTGTTCATCCTTTCAAGTCTCCGGTTTTGCCGTTCCGCTTGAACGGTGGAGTTTTGTCGATCCAATTCGTCGGTCAAGGTGGCTTGCTGTCTGTCCCGCTGCTTCTTGAAAGTGCGTAAATCATTCAACGATGAGTCTTCAGAGCCTGTATTTCCCTGCTGGAGTTCTCTTCCCGGCTTTGTAGGTCTGATCCTCCTGCCTTCTGCGGTCGAGGGATTGATCTGTTCGTTGTCCTCCTGCTGGAGTTCTCTTCCCGGCTTTGTAGGTCTGATCCTCCTGCCTTCGGTGTTGGAGGAATTGATCTGTTCGTTATCCCCCTGCTGGAGTTCTCTTCCCGGCTTTGTAGGTCTGATCCTCCTGCCTTCGGTGTTGGAGGAATTGATCTGTTCGTTATCCCCTTGCTGGAGTTCTCTTCCCGGCTTTGTAGGTCTGATCCTCCTGCCTTCTGCGGTCGAGGGATTGATCTGTTCGTTATCCCCTTGCTGGAGTTCTCTTCCCGGCTTTGTAGGTCTGATCCTCCTACCTTCTGCGGTCGAGGGATTGATCTGTTCGTTGTCCCCCTGCTGGAGTTCTCTTCCCGGCTTTGTAGGTCTGATCCTCCTGCCTTCTGCGGTCGAGGGATTGATCTGTTCGTTATCCCCTTGCTGGAGTTCTCTTCCCGGCTTTGTAGGTCTGATCCTCCTGCCTTCTGCGGTCGAGGGATTGATCTGTTCGTTGTCCCCAGGGTGAAGTTCCCTGGCGGGCCTTCTCCGCATTCCTTCCAGATCCTGGGGCTGACTGTCAGTGCCTTGCCTTTGTAATCCCTGTTTCCTTTTCAACTCTCTCTGCTCGAATCGCACTTCAGAGCTCGGTTTATTGACCGAGTCGACATTGACAAAGCGATTTGAAACTCTGGGTGGTTGAATCTGCCCTGACTGTTGCACTTTCCTTGGACGAATTCTTTCTACATCTCTTTCTATTGCACGTGCATTTACTCTGGTGGCCTGTTGCGCAATCCTTTGATTGCGTTCGATTCTTCCGATGACGGTCTGGTGAGGTTTTCTGGTGACCTGGGTGTTGGTAAAGTTGTATCTTTCCTTGATACTTGTGTAATTGTTTATGATCCTTTGGTTCACAACAGGGGCTGGACGATAATTGTTGATGATCGTGGTCTTGTTGATGTTTGTGATCCTCACATTTCGATAGTCGTTAACGCGGTAAAAATCGCGATGATTCACCACGACCGCCCGGTCGATGTATCTAAAACGGTTGATGTTCACTGTGGTGATGTTGATATCGTTGACGACTATCGAACGAGGTCCCCAGCGCCTGTGACCATAGTAGACTTCGGTGGGAGCGAGAGGAACCCAGCCGATGTGAGTATCCGCATGGATCCAGCCTACTCGCCCGGGATACCATGAAAAGCCGATGCCAACCGCCGGAGCCACGTTCACTACTCTAACCCGGCTGACGGGAGGGGCCCAATACCAGCCTGTGCCAGCATAGACCCAGTTCCCATAATGGTGGGTCACATAACCGAATGGCTCATCGGGGATCCAGCAATTGTCACCATAATAAACGGTCCACCTTCCGGCGCTGAAAGGTGTCCATCCTACCGCTACTCGTGTGGGACGCCAAAAGGTGTGATATCCCCCGTCGTAGTAGACTTTCTCCCAGGTACCATTGTCCTCCAATTCATAAGCCTCATCTCTGAGACCTTCTGGAAGATAACGGACGGAGTCGCCTTTTACTGCAATCCGTTTGTTCCAAATGTCATCACGCTGCTGATTCCAGTCATCCCAATCCCCATCTACGGTTCCCTCTCCGGAGGACACGTCGCGACTGTCGGCGATGAGAGAGGGGGCACCTGCGCTAACGTCATAACGTGCTTCATCCCCTTCGTGGATAAAATCCACGGTTCCTTTGAGCGGGATGACTTCTACCGAATTGTCTCCGACATAGAGATCGAAAGTGCTGCCTACCGGTGCAGCAACATATCCAAAGGGAGTCGTTACTTTGATGATGCTATTGGGACTCTTGTTGTAAAAGCGTGCGATACCTGTTGCCACATCAATCTCGGTGACTTCCTCCTGGAGGGCGATCAGTTGGATCTGAGTATCGCCGTCTATTCTTATCCATGTGCCATTAGGCATAATGAATTCCGCCTTTGCATTCTCATCCGAATACAAAGCATCATTCAGGCCGAAAGGGGCATCTTTTACCGTTGCAACCCAGTCTTTTTCCTCAGGAACATACCGCATCAATTCTCCCTCCACATGCGATATGCGTCCTACAAGGACGGTATCATTCTCGTCCCCATCGTTCGCTGGCTCCTGGGAACGGGCTGAAGCCAAAGGTGCCGCCATGATGCACAGTATGAACGTGAGCAAAAGCAGCCTACTCATTTTTCCCATTCTTTTCTCCTTTTCTAGGGGGGACTGCATAATAGAGATCAAATTCTTATAACTTTTTAAATAGCATTACAAATCTTGAATGAGTTTTGAATACAATGATTCTTCCCCTGCAACTCGAGTGGTGATTGACATTTGGCCACCTCATTGCGATGTAATCCGCAAGATGCTGATCGAAATGCTTGGATTGCAAATTTTAGCAATAATTGCGCCAAATGATTAATATTTTGAAATGCCGACCAAAAATTAAACCTCACCTTTTCATTTAAAAGAAGTCCGAACGTGAGAGTTACATTTTTTGCACAGACGATTACGATTCCTACCCCTCGACAAGGGGCTTGAGAACCGACCTGAAACTCGGTGAAATAGAGAAAGTCGGATGAATAGCTCTTGTCTTCTCGAGGAACATCCTGTGCCGCTCACGAAACAGATGTGTTATAAAAGCATATTGATCGGGCAGGAGCAAAGAGGCTCAGTCCAATTTGGCGGTAGGCCAAGAAATGGGCATTCGAGTATTCTCCGAGCCGCTCCCTTTAATTTTTATTGGGGGCAAGTGCCTTGGGAAGTACGTTTTCAAAGGAAAGCGGGAATGATCAGGCGCATCACCATAGAAAACTATATGGCTCACAAATCCACCACGCTGGATCTGGCTCAGGGAGTGACCGTAATCACGGGTCCCAACAATACGGGAAAAAGCGCCATCGTAGAGGCGATCCGGTCGATTGCCCAGAATCCTCCCACCAAGAATTCCATTCGCCATGGCGCCAAAAGCGCACTGGTCCGCATGGAACTCGATACAGGAGAAACCATTGAATGGGTGCGCACGGACAAAAGCGCCCTCTACAATCTCACCCGAACCGATCCCACCGGTAACGAAGGAACTCCCCAAACGGAAACTTTTGCTAAGTTTGGAAGGACTCCGCCTGAAGCCATTCGGCAACTGTTGCGCCTCGATCCCGTGGAAACTGAAACAGGTGCCGTGGACATTCACATCGGCAACCAGAGATATCCCATCTTTCTGCTTGATCAGGCGGGTTCCCAGGCGGCAAGTTTTTTTGCCGCTTCCACGGAAGCGGAATATCTGTTGCGCATGCAGCAAGCCCTGAAGCGACGGACCGACCGAACCAGGTCACGGCGCAAGGAGCTGCTTCAAGAGTGCGAACGGGACGAGAAGAAACTGGAGCGTTTCGCTCCGTTGGGAGAAATCGCATCCTTGTTGTGTGAGGCTGAAAGCCTCTATGAGAAAATCGGAAAGGCTCGAAAAGATCTTCCCGCCATGCAGGATTTTCTCGATGCGTTCGAAGGGATTCTCGCTGGCTATCGGCTGAAGTCGGTTGACGCCGAAGTCCTTGAATCTTTGACCGTACCGCCGAAACCGTACGCACTTTTACCCATGGAGTCCCTTTGCCGGGAAATCGCAGCAGCCGTTCATTTGCTTGAAACCTGTCACAGCAGGCTCGAAATCTTTTTTTCTTTGAAAACGCCTCCAGTTGCTCATGAGGTCCCTGCGCTTGAAGAGCTTGTGCACCGCATCGAGAATGCTTGCATCAGACATGAAGCGGCTTTCAAACAGGTAGAAGTGCTCCAGCGCATTCTTTCTCCCCCGCAGCTTCAAGATGCAGCATTTTTGAAAGAGATCGTCGGTAAGCTCCAAAGGACAGCGAACGCAAGGGATGCCGTTCTGGGTACGGCATTCGTTCTGCAACCCCTATCACCGCCTCCCGCCTTGCTGGACATTGGAATTTTGGAGCGCATCACGGACAGTATCGAAAAGGATGTAAAATTCTTGAGCGCCCGCCAGGAGGTAGCAGACCTTTTAGAGCCTTTGACGCCTCCTCCGGTACTCGAGGAAGTTCTGGACCTGGAATCCGTCATTCGAGTTTTCGAAACTCATCTCGAACATCACCGCCTGGCAGCTAAAAAAGATCATGTACTCCAAGGAATTGACTTCCCGCCCGATTTGAAGAGCCTTGAAGGGTTGAAAAATATTATAGCCGAACTGGAGAACTGCGGCATCAAATTGAAACAGAGCATTGAGCAGGAAGGAATTCTCCAGGATCTGCGTGTTCTCCCGGCCCTTCAGAAGTTGGGGGATTTGGATGCGCTTTTGGATGTTTTCGCCTCTCTGGCGGTGCAAATGGAGAAAGTGGAAAGGGGGAGCAGACTTTTCGGCGCACTGATTGTTCCGCCCCTTCTGAATGATGTTCAGGATATGAGAGATATCGTTGAGCAAATACATCAACTGGAAAGAGGGATCAGCGAAAACGAAAAAATTCGGGCCACTCAGCAAGATCGATTGATGAAAAAGCGACAGGAACTGGAAGAGACCCTTCTTCAGGCTGGAGCGTGCCCGCTGTGTGGGCATCCCATGGATATAGATCATTTCCTTGGAGGAATGCATGCCTGAAATGCTTTCGAGCGCATCGGAATTCCATTCCATAGAAGACCGGGAATACAATGGGATTCTCTTTGTGGGTGACCCTCATGTGTCTGCTTTCCCTCCAGGCCATCGGCTGGACGATTACCCACGAACCATCCTGGGCAAGCTCGGGTTTTGCCTGAATCTGGCAAAAGAAAGGGGTTGCCTGCCCATCATTCTGGGAGACCTCTTTCATGTGCCGAGAAACAATCCCAATTTCCTCCTGGTGGATCTCATTGAACTTTTCAGGGAGACGCGTCCCTGGGTGCTTGTGGGAAATCACGACAAATACGAGGCACGCCTTACGCGTGATGTTTCCCTGTCGGTTCTGAATGCCGCAGGAGTGATGCGGCTCATAGACCAGCCGGGAAAAGTCGATTCCATTTGCGTCAAAGGCGCCAAAGTCCTGGTGGGCGCTTCCCCCGACTGGACTCCGATTCCCGGAGAAGTGGTCCGTGAAGGCCATGATTTCGTGATCTGGGTGACGCATCATGACCTTGTTTTTCCCGGATATGAAAGCGGGCGCTATCAACTGAAGGAAATTCCCGGTGTGGATCTCGTCGTGAACGGCCACATCCATACCCCCAAACCCTCGCAGCGTTGCGGCCGGACCCTCTGGACCAATCCCGGCAGCATCGTGCGTATCACTCGAAGCCATTATACAAAGGCAATCAAGCCTGCGGTTGCCCTTTGGACCCCGGAAAGGGAAGATCTCGAGATTTTGGAAATCCCTCACAATGCCTTTGATGAGGTATTTCCACCTCTTGAAGAAATGGACGATCTCCAGGAAGAGGTCCTTGACGAATCTCTCTTCATCAAGGGACTGGAAAATCTCGCTCTCCGCAGAACGACGGAAGGAGTGGGGCTTAAAGCCTTTTTGGAAGCCAACCTGAATCCGGATGATCCTCTGGATGGAATCATTTGGGAACTTTATGAGGAAGTGATCGAGGATGGAAAAGAAGAATAATGTGTCTGACGAAACTTTTTCTCAAAGAGATATGCTGGTTCAGCAAAAGCTGGAGCGGTTGCGGATTGAATACGGCAAGCTCCATGAACAGAAAATTGCCACGGATCGGGATAGAAAAAATCTCGAAGAGCAGCTTCGAATTTTGAGGGAGAAAGCTGAAAGGGAATATGGAACCAGCGATATCGAGCAGCTCAAGGCCCTTCTCGAGCAGCGCCGCCTCGAAAATGACCGGATGGTGGAAGAATATGAAAAGCACATTGAAGGAATCAAACAAGGACTTGCTGCGGTGGAGAAAGGCGAAACGAAAGAAGTTTGACTTGCTTCGATAACTCTGAGGAAGGTGGAAGAATCTGCATGAACGAGCCTGGGACGACTGAAACCGATGCCTTGCACAACCTCCCCGAACCATCGGAAATGCGGAAGCGTTTTGATGCGCTCCGCTGGGAAGAAAAAATGGTTCGCGAGCGTCTTGAAGAAAACCGGAAGGTCATTTCCCATTTAGACGCTTTTCTGGAGAATCAGCCCAAGGTAGCGGCTCGCCTTGAGTTTCTCTGCCAGAGTCTTTTCGGTGAAATCCTGGATGAAGTGCAGCGCAATCTGACTTATGCCTTGAGGGAAGTCCTTGCGCAGGATCTCAAGGTCACTTCCACACGGGAAGTTCAGAGAGGCAAAGTGGCCATCACTTTCGGTATCGAAAGGGACGGGCAACCCGAAGATATCCTCACCGGCCAGGGAGGCTCCGTTTGTAATATCATTTCTGTGGGGCTGAGGCTCATTGCCATGTCCCAATTGGATGAAAAGGAGCACCGACGCTTTCTTATTCTGGATGAGCAGGACTGTTGGCTGAGACCGGACCTCGTTTCGCGTCTCATGTTCATCATTTACACGATCGCTCATCGTATGGACTTTCAGATTCTGGTCATCAGTCACCACGATATCAATTATTTTAGAGAATATGCCGACCGCATTTACCGGATTCTTCCAGAAACCGGAAAAGGGAAGGGGGTGAGCCTCGAAATGTTGGAGCAGGTTCCCACGAAGCGGGAAGATCCCGGGTGAAACGAGTTTTGAGCCGGCAGTTTTTCATGTAACGAATCATGAGCCCCTTTCCTGGTGTTTTTGAGAAGCGCAGGAGTTATTTTGCTGAAAAATAAAGATTCCGCAGATATTTGAACAAAACAGGCAAAATGTCCGGCTCCAGATAAAAGGTTTCTCGATCTGCGAAAATCTGCGCAATCTGCTTGAAATTGAGGAATTGATGCATGCCGAGCCGCAGAGGCGTGGTGTGACGTGCCTCTGCGGCATTTTCCGAAAGTGAAAGGTTTTTTGCCTCGCCAGGACCTTCGCGGGGCCCTAAAATTCCTCGAAGCTCTTTTCATCCAAGGGGATGATTTGCTGTGACCGCAATGGGGAAATATTGGAATATTTCTGTTTCCCAGCGTTCTTTTCTCCAGGAACGATGGATTTCACCTTGGAGAGTGAAGGTATTTTTTGTGAGTGTTTTTGGAGGCTGCTCTTCTCGGAGCGACGCCCATTGTCATGGGTTGCGCCCACGAGTGCAGCGAGCCCTTTCACGAATTCCCGCATCTGCTCGGCCTGAGCGTTCAATTCTTCCGATGCTGACGCCGATTCTTCCGCGTTTGCCGCATTCTGTTGTATGACTTTATCCATCTCGCCTACGGCGCGGTTGACCTGTTCGATTCCTTGAGCCTGTTCCGTTGAAGCCGCCGAGATTTCCCCTATGAGCTCGCCAATTTTTTGAGCGCCTGTCTCGACTTTGGCGAATGCGTCGTTTGCTTTTACGAGGAGCTGGCTGCCTTCCTTCACTCGCTTGATCGTATCTTCGATGATGCCGGAAGTGCTTTTTGCAGCTTCGGCAGCCCTCATGGCCAGATTGCGGACTTCGTCGGCAACGACGGCAAACCCCGCCCCTGCTTCTCCCGCCCGGGCGGCTTCAACCGCTGCATTCAGAGCCAGGAGGTTGGTCTGAAAAGCAATTTCATCAATGGTTCTAATGATTTTTTGTGTCTCTTCGCTTGTTTTACTGATTTCCATCATGGAGTGAGTGAGGGTCTTCATGGAGTGATTCGCCTCTCCTATGTCTTCACTGGAAATGGCTACAAGCTGCTGGGCCCGTACAGCGTTCTCCGCGTTTTGTTTCGTCATGGAAGACATCTCTTCCAGAGCCGAAGAGGTTTCTTCAATGGATGCCGCTTGTTGCGAAGATCCTTCAGCCAGTTGCTGGCTTGCTGCCGAGACTTGTGATGAGGCCGCAGCCACCTGCTCGGATCCTTCGTTGAGGCCGGAAATAGCATTTGTGATGGGTTTGGAGATGCTCCTGCCGAAGAGAATGATCAGGGCGGTTATGATCACAAGGAAGATGGAGCCGGAAAGGATCATCATGTTTTGAATAGCGTAAACGGGGGACATGAACTCTTTTACCGGCTGAGTTACCGCAATGCTCCAGCCGGTTGCTTCAACCGGAGCATAGCCGGCTATTTTGTCCATTCCTTCGTACAGATAATTCTGAACCCCCGTTTGCTTGGCGCTCATTGCTTCGGCGATGGATTTCATCCCTTGAAGGGTTTTGATGTTGAGCTTGAGGATCAACTCCTGTTTGGGATGGGCCGTGATGTTGCCATCCTCGTCCGCCATGAATGCGTATCCGGTTTCGCCTATCTTGATTTTTTTGATCTGTTCAACAAAAAAATCCGTTTTGAGAACGACGGTGACCGTTCCGACGACCTCTCCCGATTCGGAGAAAATGGGGCCGCAAAGGGGCACGACGGGTTTTCCCGTTTTTTGGGATAGAATCACATTTCCGATGGTTGGTTTTCCGTTTTTGGCGGATTTGAAGTAGGGGCGCTCGCCTATGGACATGCCCCTGCAAGTTCCTCCTTCGCTGTCTGCGTAGATGGTTCCGCTATTGTCCGTCACGAAAATCACTTCATAATTGTGGCCGACGTTTTTCTTGGCGCTTATCAGTTTGCGTGAGAGCTTTTGAACCTCGTCCTGGACGCTTGCCGTTCCTTCCCTGGCGACCGTAGTTCCCACGTCGATCGTTGTATTTCCTACGGTGATTTCTTTAAGCATATTGAGTTCTTCCATGATCGCCACATGAACCATCTCCGAGAGCCCCTGGGCGGTGACAAGCGCTCTATTCTCGGCAATGGCCTTCAATGCATCGGATGTTCTCGACGTGGAAAGAATTCCCATGGTCAAAAATGGAACCAATGAAAGAAGTATTCCTCCCAAAACCAGTTTTTTTGTCAGTGTCATATTTTTCATCTCTTTCCTTTCACATGCCTTGCGTTTCAAAATTGGATCGGTTGTTCGATTACGTGAAAACTCTATACACAGATGTCGCAGATGAGGGGAACGCAGCCGGTTTTTGAACTTCCTTGTTCTCTGTGCTCTCTGCGGTGAACGGTTACGCAAATTCTATATCGGCATGGTCGTAAAAAAAGATGAAACCGAATGAGTGTTCTTATGTAATCTGTGTGTAAGTTTATGATTTCATTTGATTCATAGTTGAACTTCCTTGTTCTCTGTATCCTCTGCGGTGAACGGTTACTTTTGTGAATGCAATTTGAGAAATTGCAAAAGCACATGGTCCACTCTGTTCCGCCTGCGCTTATTTTAAAACAATCTCTTGCTCAAGTATCTTTACGGGAAAGCCGATATTTGCCTATGAAGCCCTAAGAAAAATTTTGTTTTATTTCAAGCATCCCATATGTTCTCCATGCTGTAATATAAAAACGCTCGTTCGCCCTGAGGGGGGTATTGAGGATATGTCCTGAGCGTGTCGTAATGAGGATGCGCCAGGTTCATGTTCCGTTGTGTTCCTTTGGAGTATGTGGGGCGATGTCACTTGATTGAAAGAATGTCGGTGGGTATTGGATCATGCCAATAGGAAAGTTGTTTTTATGACAATCAAAACAATGATGTTGTCTTTATTCATGATCGTGAACATAGGGTTCATACCGGCTTTCGAAACTTCTCTCGACGCCCGCCGGCCCGAATCATACAAAAAACTCAAGCTCACCGTCTCGGGAGATTATCATTATCCGCCTTATGAGTTCCTCGACGAGAAGGGTATTCCCACCGGATGGAATGTGGACATTTTCAAAGCTGTGGCCGAAGTCATGGGGCTTGATTTTGAAATCAAGCTCGGACCCTGGGAACAGGTGCGGAAATCTCTCGAGATGGGGGAAATAGACGTTCTCCTGGGGATGTATCGTTCAGAGGAAAGAGACCGTTTAGTCGATTTTTCCATGCCTCACCTCACCGTGCATCATTTGATCTTTGTACGGCAGGGCTCGCCGATAAAATCAAAAGAAGATATTCGCGGCAAAGAGATTATCGTCCAACGTAGTGATATCATGCATGATTACTTGAAAGCCAATGCTCTGACGGATCATATCGTAGAGGTGGAAACTCCGGCGGATGCCCTTCAGTTGCTTGCTTCCGGCAAACATGACTGTGCCCTGCTGGGTAATTTGCAAGGCCTTTTCCTAGTACACAAGCTCAAACTCTCCAACATCTCGATTGTGGAACCTCCGCTGCTTTCAACCCATTACTGTTTCGCCGTCACCGAAGGCAATGCGGATCTTTTGGCCACACTCAACGAAGGCCTGAGTCTTTTGAATGCCACCAAACGTTATGGAGAGATTTACGACAAATGGTTTGGAGTCGTCGATTCTCCCGGGATTCCTGTGCATGTGCTGGCTCAGTATGCCGCCATCATTTTGGCTCCTCTGCTGTTGCTCTTTGTCGGTTCGCTCATATGGTCCTGGTCTCTCAAGAAAAAAGTCGCACAAAAAACAGAAGAGCTGCAAAGGGAACTGCTGGAGCGTAAGCAAGCGGAAGAGGCTCTTCACGAAAGTGAAGAAATATTCAGGTTGTTCATGAAGTACAGTCCCATTTATGTCTTTTTCAAGGATGAGCAAATCAGGTCCATACAATTGAGTGAGAATTATGAAAAAATGCTCGGAATGCCGATAGATGAAATCCTCGGCAAAACCATGGATGAGCTTTTTCCTTCCGAACTGGCCAGGAGCATGATTGAAGATGACTTGAGGGTCATGAGGACGGGCCGGCCGATCGAAATAGTGGAGGAGTTGGATGGGCGCACGTATACGACCATAAAGTTCCCGATTATGAGGAATGGCAAACCGACGTTTCTGGCCGGCTTTACAATCGACATTACGGAAAAAAAGCAGATGGAGGAGGCGCTGCGGGAAAATGAGCGAAGGTATCATGCCCTTTTTGAATCTGCCAACGACGCCATATTTCTTATGGATGGAGAAATCTTCGTCGAGTGCAATTCGCAGGCACTGGTGATGTTCGGTGTGAACCACAGAAATGAAATTCTCGGCCGTAGCCTGATGGAATTTTCTGCTCCGAGGCAGTCTGATGGCTTGAGTTCGGAGGAAAATGCACAGAAATGGTTGGATACCGGTTTACATGGCGATACCCGGAAATTCAACTGGCTGCACAAACGCAAAGATGGGGCTCTTTTTGAAGCCGAAGTTTCGTTGAATAACCTTGCTCTCAATGGCAGGAAATATATCCAGGCCATTTTGAGAGATATCAGCGAACGGAGGCGGGCGGAAGAGGAAAAGAGGCTGCTGGTGGAGCAGTTGCATCAGATGCGGAAGCTGGAGGCCATCGGTCGTCTGGCCGGTGGAGTGGCGCATGATTTCAATAATATGCTTGGTGTCATTCTTGGGTACGCACAATTGCTCAAGTCTTCACTGCCCGTCGGAAATTCCATGTATAACGATGTCCTGGAGATCGAGAAGGCGGCCATTCGTTCCCGGGATATCACACGCCAGCTCCTGGCTTTTTCCCGGAAACAGGTGATCGCTCCCAGGGTGGTTGATCTCAATTCAATGATCGATGAGATGCGAAAAGCTCTCTCCAGGCTCATTCGCGAGGATATCGAGCTGCGTTTTACTCTTGAAAAGAATCTCTGGAAAGTCCGGATCGATCCTTCCCAGATTGACCAGATCCTCGTCAACCTGGCGGTCAATGCCCGGGATGCCATGCCCGACGGAGGAGTGCTTTCCATCGAAACCCGCAATGTCCACCTCGATGATTTTTATTGCGGGGAGCATCTCGGAATGAAGCCCGGACAGTTTGTCATGTTGTCGGTGAGCGATACCGGCGTGGGGATGGATGAACATACCCGGTCCCATATCTTCGAGCCCTTTTTCACCACCAAGGAACTGGGCAAAGGCACCGGGCTCGGGCTTGCCACGCTTTATGGCATCGTCAAGCAGAACGACGGATGGATCAACGTTTATAGTGAACCGGGCCAGGGGACGATGTTTAAAATTTATATCCCTCGCATGAAGGAAGACCTGCAAGGGGAAGAGCAGCCCGAAGCCGTTGAAATCCCTTCCAGGGCCGGGACGATTCTGGTGGTGGAGGATGATGAAATGATGCGTGGAATGGTTACGGCCATGCTCAAAACGATCGGCTACAAAGTGCTGAGCACAAAAACTCCTCAAGAGGCTCTCTCCCTTTTCGAGAAGGGGGAAGTGCACGTTGACCTTCTTTTGACCGATGTGATTATGCCCGGATTGAGCGGCAAGGAATTGGCGGATAGGGTCAGATCTATGCTGCCTGAAACCAGGGTGCTTTTCATGTCCGGATACACATCGAATGTTATTGCTCACCGCGGGGTGTTGGAGGACGGAATGCATTTCATACAGAAGCCGTTCAGCATGAGCGAGCTCGATCGAGTGATCAGTGAAACCCTGTGTGATTAAGGCAGGTGGTATTTGCAGGGAAAACTCAAGGGGGGGCCGCCGCAATGAGATTCCACGGTTCGCCTGGTGTTGCAATAAAGATTTGTAAAAAAACTGTTTCCCGGTTTTTCTTGGATTCCGGCTTTCGCTGAGATCCAGGCTTTTTTGAAGAGATACGGAACTTGTTTCTTTGGTGGATGGACATGAAGAGCCGTGTGAATCGAGAGGTTCACGTACGGATCTGTGAGATCGTGAGGGTGAGATTCCCCTGGGTTATTCGACTGGAGGGTGGGAGAAAACCCCCCGTTACCCGATTAGCCATCCGCCTTGAATCCATCGTGAAAAGTGACGGTGCCCTGCGGAGTATGCCCGTCGAAAGACAGAGCGAAGAAGACCTCTTGTGGTACTCCCTCATGCACAAGGCCGGGTACATTTTGGAACCCGAACTTCCTGTAGTAATCCGGATGCCCCACGAGACAACATCCTTGAGCCTTCATATCTTTCAGTCGTGATAGCCCTTCCCGTATCAGGGTTTTGCCGATGCCTCGGCGCTGGTACGATGGCAATACCGAAACAGGCCCAAGGCCGTACCAGTTCCGGGTGCCGTCCGAAAGGGTCAGGGGAGAGAAGGCAATATGCCCTACCACACGGCCATCCACTTCTGCGACAAGCGATATCGTGAGAGCCTTGGCGGCGCGTAGTGCTGCTATGATAAATTGCTCAGTGTGATTGCTGATCTCCAGAGTCTTAAATGCGGCGGCAGTCACCTCGGTTATTGCGCCCACATCGGCATCGGTTTCGCTTCTGATTACGATCTTCAGATCCATGGGTTTCTTCTTTCTCTTTCTTGCTGGCCAATCGCGGCGCTCACCTGGCGGAGCGAAGCGCAGCCAGCCGAACACGGGCCATCACCGGCCCTAACAACGCCGTCGATGAGCTGTGGACAATACCAACCAAATGCGTCCTGCGTGGTTCGGGTTCGGGTGCATGGCCTCGTTAGGGCCTGTTGCGATCCAAAGAGCCGCCCGCCTGCAGGGCAAATCAACTCTGGCATGCAAGTCACTGAGCGTGTGGTCCCTATGCTGCAGAGAGTCGTTTGACTCGCAGTTCGCCCCTGCGCTGTTCAGCCTGCCAAAGATCGTACTGCACTTGCTGGTTTAGCCAGCTTTCTGGGGTGGTATCAAAGGCAATCGAAAGCCTGATAGCCATCTCAGGACTTATCCCGGTATGGCCATTGAGAATGCTCGATAATGTTTTGCGGCTTACCCCCAAAGCCTTAGCCGCTTCCGTTACTGATAGATCGAGTGGCTCAAGGCAAAGCCTCTTTATGATTTCTCCTGGATGGGGAGGATTATACATCTGCATTTCTCACCTCAGTGATAGTCTTCGTAATCAACCACGTCGGCATCTTTGCCGACGAAACGAAAGGTGACACGCCAGTTGCCGCTCACTTTCACTGCCCAATCATCTTGGCGGTCACCGCTTAACTCATGAAGATCCAAACCAGGGAGACTCATATCCTGAGGGCAGGTGGACGCCTGAAGGCGGCCCAAGATGAGGCGCAATCGTTCAGCATGCTTTGGCTGTATACCAGCTTTGCTACCAGTTGTAAAAAAACGCTCCAATCCCTTGTGTTTGAATCCTATGATCATGTCTGCAATGTAACATGGGTGGTTACGGGTTACAAGGCGCTAACGCCCAAAATCAACGGCGGGCGGTCACGGACTTGAGAATACAGCAACACGCTTCCCCGCCCGTCCGGTGCATTTTGTGTACGCCCGGCATGGGCGTGAACTCATGGGGTGCAAGCCCCCTGTACGTGAATCCTGCAAGTGTGTTTCACGCTGGCACAAGTACTAGCTGAAGGTAAGGGCGGAACCGCGAGGGACCGTCCGGAGGAAGCCGGAGTACAAAGAGGTGACCGGGCAAAAGTCAGCCGAGGTCATACTAGCCAAACGCCTCCCGTAATGGGGAGGACACGGTGAAGGACCGAACACAGAGAAAGGAGTTGGAGTCTCCATGAGTTCCCATGACACGTTGAGTCCGACCGGAGGAGTGACCGTGGGGCACAGTGTGGAATCAGCCAACCCGGATGAAAACCTGCTGGAGCGGATTCCCTCCCGGGAAAACCTGCTGCAGGCGTGGAAACGGGTCAAAGCGAACAAGGGAGCGGACGGAGTGGACGGCATGTCCATCAAGGCCTTCCCCGATTACACCCGTGACCACTGGGAAGAAATCCGTGACTCGCTATTTGCAGGTACCTACCAACCCTCACCGGTCCACAGGGTGGAGATTCCAAAAGCGACGGGCGGGAGAGCGGGTAATGCGAAGCGTTCAACGCTTTCTCAAGCGTACCCTCAAGCTCCGGGTCAACCAGGAAAAGAGCCGGGTGGCGCCTACCGATCAAGCTACCTTCCTTGGCTTCACCTTCCGAGGGGTCAGCATCCGCTGGACCGACAAAGCCTTCCGGGAATTCAAGCGTCGTGTCAAGGAGCTCACATGCCGAAGCTGGTTCGTCTCAATGGACTACCGGTTCCAGAAGCTCGCACAGTATCTGCGCGGCTGGGTGAACTACTTCGGGATCGCCGACTACTATCGGCCGATCCCCGAGATCGACCACTGGATCAGACGTCGCGTGCGTATGTGTTACTGGAAGCAGTGGCGCCGGCCCCGCACGAAAGTGCGCGAACTTTTCAGGCTCGGCACCTCGCTTTCAGCGTCCATTCCTGTGGCAATGAGCCGTAAAGGACCCTGGCACCTGGCTCGCACTCTCGCTACCCAGACCGGCATGACCAACAAGTGGCTCAAGGCTCAGGGGCTTCTGGCTGTCAAAGAGCTGTGGGTGAACATCCACTACCCGGCTCCGGCCCGGTAGACTCTATGAACCGCCCCGTGCGGACCCGCAAGCGGGGTGGTGCGCCATGAGTGCAAGATTAGCACGTAACTGTACAGGAGATGGGGGATGGTCCCCCGATGTCGGCTTGCAGGAGCAGGCATCAAACCACCGTAAGCTGCGTCGGTTAAGAACCGGGGTGGTGAGCATTACGGAAAAGGCGTAACATGATTATGTCAGGTGTGGGATAAGAAGGCGAGTGAAAACGAACCACTGAGGACGTGTCGAAAGCATGACGATGGCATCAAAAGCGGGGTCGCACCACTGCTCCGTGATAAGTTCGGGAGAAACCTGTTTACTGCCTGAATGGTGCCCGGCATAAAGGTTTTAATTGACTCATTTTCTTACACTTACCTTACTTCTTTTCGACACGTAATTCTTAAACCTTGCTTATAATTGGGTATATAAGCCATATGTCCTTATAAATTAATAAGTTATCAGACACTCATGCTGCAAGAGCCTCTTTTAACTGGTTTTTCTGTTTCTCTACCCCGTTGATCTGAGTCAACCGCTGAAGAAGATTGGCTTTTTCCTTATGCTCAACAACTCTCATAACATAGCTCTGCCTTTCGTGCAGGGTTCTTGCCGAGGATGGCACACCGGGAAGCTGTGCATGGAGCAGGATGTAGGCACAGTAGACCCAATGTACATGAGAGATCACGGAATCAAAGGATGTGGCGGCGATATCCTCAAACCCCAGATGCATCTTTACGGATTTGTGAAAAAGTTCCACCGCCCACCTCAGAGAGTACCCAATCAGGATCTGTCTGGGCTGGAGTGTAAGGTGCGAGCAGGCAAAGTATTTGCGCTCTCCTCTGGGAGCACGCTTTCTTTCCGAGCATACCAGTTGAACCGGTGCAACATTTTTGAGCCAAACGATGGTATGTCTGATGCGGAACTCCTTCCGCCTTTTTCCTGGTCCGTTCGCAGTGAGACGAACAGTTTCCCATCCAAGCCTGCGCTGAGCCCTGAAAAAATCCTGGATTTGGCCCCAGCCCTCTTTGGAACTGGTCTTGAGGTACTGAGCATTGGATTTAACGGATCTTCTTTTCTTTACAGCCATGATGAAATCCCATCCTCTGGAGAGGATGACTTTTTGAATTCGCTTATCATCGTAGCCGGAGTCAGCAAGCACAACCACTTCCTCGGGTTTGTAGTTTTCGATGTATTCCGAAAGATCCAGCGACTGGAGGTAGTCTATGACCCTTTTGTGCTCGCTCTTGTACTCCAGATTCTTCTGTCTGCAGTAATTCCTGCTCAGGAAGGCAATCGGAAGCAGAGGAATGATCATGTCATTTATCAGCAGCACGATGTTGGTCCATTGATGGCCAACAAAGTATCCCTTGCCGTGATTGTGCCTCTGGACATTTTCAGAGTGCAGGCTGGATCTGCCCTGGCCGGTCAGATCAACCAGCATGGCCACCTTCCATGGGAGTTTTCCCAATGTCTTCATAGCCTTGGAGTATTTCTTTCCTTGCCGCCTGGAAAGATCCTTGAGTGTGTAGATGGTCGTATCCGGATGCTCCTTGAGCAACCGACTGAACTGAGAACTGTTCTTTCCAGAAATTGCAGAGGCATGCTCCAGAGAGTGCTTTCGAGTGGTTATCATAAGGGAGATGATGTACCACAGGCAGATCCTCTGCAGGCGTTTGCTCACGTTGAGTTTTTTGAGCAACCAGTTTCTAAAAATGTAGAACCGCATTTCCTTTCCTCCGCTGTAATAAAGATGGGCATACCTTTAAAATATGGCGGAGGAATCCGCTCTACAAACAGTTCTGCAAAAAAACTAACAATCTATGGTTCTTACACTCTCGCTCGCCTCCAAAAGCTTACCCACTGCGGCTTTGTGGGCAGACGGGAAGATTTGGCGCAATGTTTAAGTAATTTATTGCAGTTCAAGAGATGCAAGCATTTTAATGCCTTACCACCTTTTTCTTGTATCTTTTCGATCAACTCCTTGGCTTCTATGAAACTATCCCCGACGAACTCCAGCAAGTATTCAGCATATGTTCCTGTGCCAGCCTCAACCAAATCAAAGCTGCCTTTGACACGTCCGCCATGTCCCTTTTCTTGGTTCTTATGTACTTTGATCCTGAGTCCTCGATTAAGTTCTTGCTCTTTTACGCCGATGAGAAAGTCGCCAGCAGATGCCCCTGAATCCTTAACGGTACCGAATGGTGTCCTCGACATAGTTGCTCCTTGAGTAAGGTGATTATAATTTTCTTCGACTTCACTGTTCGTTTGGATGGTTTGTTATCTGAGAAGTTATCTGGGAGTAGGCTGTCCGCGCATTAGTAAGTCCAACACACAGATCACTGTGACAAACACAGTAATTGTAGCAAGAATTTTCATTGTAGCAAGAATTTTCATGCAAAGGACTCGGCTTGGTCCCCCTTTCTCGTCAAGAAGGAAGCCATTCTCGTGATTACGTAAACACCGAACATCAAACCAATTTCCGATATCATTCTCCACTCTTCCTTTCAACCTCATAATCGCGGCGTTCACCTGCGGAGCGGACGGCAAGCCGAAGGCTTGACGAACGAAGTGAGCGCCGCGATTCCCCCGGAGGCGCGAAGCGCGTCCGGGGGAACAAGTGATTGAATAGTTTCCGCATATCACTATATACAGAAAGCTTAAACACAAAATCCTTCATGGTGCCTAGCCGGAACACAAGAACGGAAGAATCGAATAATGGGTGCCCGAGCAGACGAAAGCGTTCACAGGTCAAAAAGACCATCTGATTTTATGCTCCCGCAATATAATCCTTGTCAATCAGGAGCTTCCTGATTTTTTAACGTTTTTCTGAAACGGGATTTTTTAAGGAGTGATCAGAGAGGGGGGAGAGTGGGTTGTTTGATATTCGAAAAAATAGATTGGTCCGAAAATTGGTCCGGATTGAAGCAAATAAAAAAGCCCATGAAGATAATTTCATAGGCTGACTTACCGGATATGGCGGAGAGAGAGGGATTCGAACCCTCGGTACCCCTTTACAGAGTACACTCGCTTAGCAGGCGAGCGCCTTAAGCCGACTCGGCCATCTCTCCAGTGTGTTCATTTCTTTGTTGATGGCGGAGGGAGTAGGATTCGAACCCACGGAACTTTCGTTCAACGGTTTTCAAGACCGCCGCCTTAAACCACTCGGCCATCCCTCCATCTATTTGTTCCCCGCGATGGAGTGAGTGAATCTAGCATCCGCCCTTTATCCTGTCAAGAGTTTCTGTTACAGGCCAGCAATTCTCATTTTGAAAAACCTACACCCCCCTGCCCCTCCCTCGAGGGGGGAATTCGGTGTCGTACCGGTATCTTATTTCCCGAGAGACCCCTGTCCCCCCTCGAGGGGGGAATTCTTAGGATAAAATCCTCTTTTGAAGGGGAGATCAGGGGGAATGTCGGAAATGCCAATATCATGAGAGGCATCCAAAATGAGAATTGCTGTTATAGGCTACAAAGTGACAGTGATCGCGGGCGAGCTTCGGAGCATGAGGCTAAATATTGCTTGCTCCGTGCAATCGAACAAAAGTAAAATTTAATTTTTTTAAAGCTCTTGACCCTTTAGCGACTGCAAAATTACAATGCAAGTCGTATGGAATGTTAGTATGAAAAAAGGCTCATGGCTCATGGCTCATGATAACATCGCTTTTCAAGAGCGTTTCCCGCTTTCCATATTGGCTTGCATCTCTTTGCCTTTTTCATTTTTCGTTGTGACCGTTCCGGTCATGGGAGTTAATGAAAACGGTTGTATGAGTGAATCGTTTTGGATTTTTTTTAAGAGCCGGTCAGGCGGGGGATGATGGCTCCTTTTCTATGAAAGCGTAGAATGAAAATAGCGTATTTTGATTGTTTTTCCGGAATCAGTGGCGATATGGTCCTGGGAGCCCTCCTGGATTTGGGGGTCCCTGAAAAAGTGCTTCTTGAAGCGTTGGAGCGTCTTCCCGTCAAAGGATACTCCTTTCATGTCACTCAAGAAAAACGTGGCGCCATCGCCGGGACAAGAGTCCGCATAGAGATCGATCATCAGCCTTCGCGGACTTTTTCAGACATTGAAAGCCTCATTCTCAAGAGCGACCTGGACGATCCCGTAAAGGAAATGAGCCTGGATATATTCAGGCGTCTGGCCGAGGCGGAGGCCCGGGTGCATCAAATGCCCATGGATCAGGTCCATTTTCACGAAGTGGGGGCCCTGGATTCCATTTTGGACGTGGTGGGGACGGCCATCGGGTTGCATGTTCTAAGCATTGACAAAGTCTATGCCTCGCGCATTCCGCTCGGAGGTGGTTTTGTTCACACTCACCACGGGGTTTTGCCGGTGCCTTGCCCGGCGACAGTTTTGCTCCTGAAAGGGGCTTCCGTTTATGACAGCGGCATCAAGAGGGAGTTGGTGACCCCCACCGGAGCGGCCATCCTCGCCGCTTTGGCGCAATCCTACGGCCCGATGCCGGACATGACATTGCAGGCGACGGGTTATGGTGTGGGAAGCCACCCCGCCTCCGATCCCCCGAATCTCCTCAGAATCCTTTGCGGGACGGCCCCGGTTTCATATCTCCAGCGGCAGCTTCTCATGGTAGAAACCCATATCGATGATATGAATCCCGAGTTTTACGGATATGTTTTGGATCAATTGTTTGCGCTGGGAGTGCTCGATGTCGCCCTGGTACCCATACAGATGAAGAAAAACCGTCCAGGGACTTTGCTCCGCGTGTTGCTCGAACCAGCCCTCGAGCCTCGCGTCCTGGAACTTCTCTTCAGGGAGACAACCACCCTTGGGGTGCGGGTGCAAGAGGTGAAGCGCGTTGAACTGGTCCGTGAAATCAAGGAGATTGGGACACATTATGGCTTGTGCCGCGTCAAATCCGTGATTCTGCCGGGAGGAGAGCGGCAAATCCTCCCGGAATATGAAGAATGCAAACGGATTGCCGAGGTTCACGGATTGCCCCTTCGGAAAGTATACGAAGAAATTTTTCACGCATCCCGGTCGGCAAGGGATGGCTGATGCAGGATAATTCGTTATAATAACAAATTTAATGGGATGGCTGTGAGTGGAAAGAAGATTTGATGCGATCGGGTGTTGAGCGTTGTAGTGAAAAGGGGTAGGCCTGCCATGTCGAATACACAAAAAACATCGGAGATCGTCGGTTCCCTGCTCACCATTGGAGACGAGATCCTTTTGGGAGACATTGCCGACAGCAATTCGCATTATATCGCATGGGAATTGCGCGCCAGGGGGTTTCGACTGGGACGGATCATCACGGTGGGGGATCAGGTGGAAGAGATCGTCGAAATGATTTCCCACTGCCTGCTGAAATCCCGTTTTCTCATTGTGACCGGAGGGCTGGGACCGACCGATGACGACAAAACCAGTGCGGCCTCTGCAATCGCTCTGGGGGTGCCTCTGGTGACCCATCTCGATTACAGGAAATGGCTGGAAGAGCGCCTCGCTCAACGGGGCCGGGACCTTTCTCCGGAAGTGGCCAGGATGGCGGATCTGCCGGAAGGCGCTGTTAAGTTGGGACAGGGGATGGCGGGATTTTTCATCGAGCACCAGGGAATTCCCTGCTACTTTCTTCCGGGTGTCCCACATGAGATGAAAACGCTTCTCGCCGAACTGGTGATCCCGGATCTGGAGAAACGGTTTCCCCTCCGTACCCGGTGTATGAAACGGGTGATTCGAGTTCAGGGACTTTTGGAATCCGAAATCAACCAGAGATTGAATGACCTGGATGCACGGGAAATGGCCGTCGAGATAGGGTATTATCCTCAGGGGCGTGAGAATTGGGTCACCCTTTTCAGCACGGGGGAAAGTGAAAAGGATTGTCTCGAGCGAATCGATGCCGCGGAAGCGAAGGTCGTCGCCCGGTTGGGCGCGGAGCGGATCAGTGGTCGCAATGAGGAGACGATCGAAAAGGTTATCGGACGGCAACTGCTTGCAAAAAAATGGAAACTGGCTGTGGCTGAATCCTGCACCGGGGGATGGGTTGCAAAAAGAATCACGGCCGTCGCCGGAGCTTCCGATTATTTCGATCGAGGTTTCATCACTTACAGCAACCGGGCCAAGATGGAGCTTTTGAAAGTGCCGGGGGATCTCCTGGAAAGCCACGGGGCCGTGAGTGAGCCTGTTGCCCGCGCCATGGCTGAAGGAGCCCGTCTCCAGGCGGGAGTGAATGTCGCTCTGGCCATCACGGGTATCGCCGGCCCCACGGGTGGAACCCCTGAAAAGCCGGTGGGAACGGTCTTCATCTCCTGCGCCACCCCTGAGGAAACGCTGGTGGAGAAACATTTTTTCAGGGGAAGCCGGGAAGTCATCCAGGAGAGTGCGGCCCAGACCGCTCTGGTATTGCTTTGGAGGACATTGAGCAAATGATCCGTACATTCATAGCCTTCGATCTCCCCGTTAATGTTCAGGAGTCGCTGCAAAGATTGCAGAGCGAACTCAAGAAAACAGAGGCTCATGTGAGTTGGGTGAAGCCGGAGCGGATTCACCTGACGTTAAAATTTCTTGGCGATGTTTCGCCCGAGCAGATTCCCGCCATTCAATCGGCGCTTGAGGTCATTGCGGCCTCCACGCGATCCTTCAGGCTGAAGGTGGCCGGGTGCGGCGCATTCCCGACGATCAAGCAAATGCGGGTCGTTTGGGTAGGGATTCGAGGGGATGAAGCCCCCCTGAAGGAACTGCAGGGCCAGGTGGAGCAGGCGATGGTTCCCTTGGGCTTCAAAGCGGAGGATCGCCCTTTCAAGGCTCACCTGACATTGGGGCGCGTGAAGGGGCGGCAGCGTTTGAGATCGCTCCAGGATGCCCTGATGACATATCATGCCTTTGAGGCGGAAGATTTTGACGTTACGGAGCTTGTATTGTATAAGAGCGAGTTGAGGCCGGAAGGGGCCCGTTATACTCCGTTATTTCGATCATCATTCAAACAGTGAACTGGTTGTTTCATATAGCGGTGTTCAGTTGGCAGTGACTGGAGAGAAAATTCCGTGATCACTGACCGGCTTTCGGCAATGTTCTTTTGGAGGTAGATTGTTCGCTGGGTATTTTCCTGCAACGAGTGACTCGTATCTGTCCTCTTCACTCCCCTCTGACCACTGCCCTCTATTATCACGGACTATTATTTATTGAAGGAGGCCCTTTTTATGGGAGCCACAGACGACCGGCAGAAGGCCGTGGATGCGGCCATGTCTCAGATTGAACGCATGTGTGGAAAGGGTGCGATCATGCGCCTGGGAGAGGGGGCTCCGCATGCTGAAATTCAAGTTATTCCCACAGGATGTCTCTCTCTCGACCTGGCTTTGGGAATTGGAGGGGTTGCCCGCGGGCGCATCATTGAAATTTTCGGCCCCGAGTCCTCGGGAAAGACCACTCTGGCGCTGCACGTCATTGCAGAGGCTCAGAAAATGGGAGGATTGGCGGCTTTCATCGATGCCGAGCACGCTCTGGACGTCGGTTATGCACGCAAGTTGGGGGTCCAGGTGGAGGACCTGCTGATCAGCCAGCCCGATTACGGGGAGCAGGCTCTCGAGATTGCCGAAATCCTGGTGCGAAGCAACGCCATCGATGTCGTCGTGATCGATTCGGTCGCGGCGCTGGTGCCCAAAGCGGAAATCGAAGGGGAAATGGGAGACCCTCATGTAGGGCTGCAGGCGAGACTCATGAGCCAGGCTCTCAGAAAACTCGTTTCCTCCATCAGCAAATCCAGGACCTGCGTCATTTTTATCAATCAGATTCGAATGAAGATCGGAGTGATGTACGGTTCGCCCGAAACGACCACGGGTGGAAATGCTCTCAAGTTTTACGCCACTATGCGGTTGGATATCCGGCGCCTCGGTCCCATCAAGGAGGGCCAGGAAATCATCGGCAACCGGACCCGCGTGAAAGTGGTCAAAAACAAGATCGCTCCTCCATTCAAGGAAGTCGAATTCGATGTGGTCTACGGTCGTGGAATATCCAAAGAAGGAGACGTGCTGGATCTCGCGGTGAATGCCAATCTGGTGGATAAGGCGGGCACATGGTATTCCTACAACGGGGAGAGGCTGGGGCAAGGTCGTGAAAACGCCAAGACTTTTCTGAGAGAGCATCCCGACCTGCTCGTCGAGATCGAAAACAAGATACGGGAGATTCACGATCTGAAATTTCCGCTGACCGCAGAGGAAGCGGCTGCCGTTGCAGAAGCATAAAAAGAAGTTTTTGGATAGGGCACCTGGGGAGTGAGTCGTTCTTGAAATCCCCATTTTCCATGGAGGCACAAAGATCACAGAGGAATTCCTTAAGAACTCCAAAAATCTTCTCCGTGTCTCCGTGGTGCATAACGGGATATTGTGAAATCCGCCAGTTCCCTTAGAGAAAGCCTGACAAATGTGTATCTGAATGTCAGATATCCAAAAAAAATAATGAAGCACCTAACCCGAGGAGACCTTACTTGATGAAAGCCAGCGAAATCCGCAAGGCGTTTTTAGATTTCTTTCAAGAAAGAGGCCACACTACCGTTAAGAGTTCGTCGCTCATCCCTCACGACGATCCGACCCTCCTTTTTACCAATGCCGGAATGGTCCAGTTCAAACGCGCATTTCTGGGAGAGGAACGGCGTCCTTATTCGCGGGCGACCACGAGTCAAAAATGCATGCGTGCCGGGGGTAAGCACAACGACCTAGAAAACGTGGGTCGCACAGCCAGGCATCATACTTTTTTTGAGATGCTGGGGAACTTCTCTTTTGGGGATTATTTCAAGAGGGAAGCCATAGAGTATGCCTGGATTTTCCTGACGGAAGTCATGGGGCTTCCCAAAGACAAACTGTACGCGACCATCCATGAGGGGGACAGCCTCATGAATCTGGGTCCCGACGAAGATGCGCGGGAATATTGGAAACGTTATCTGCCGGCGGAGCGTATCCTCACTTTCCCCACCAAGGACAACTTCTGGTCCATGGGAGATACGGGGCCTTGCGGTCCCTGTTCGGAAATACTCATCGATCAGGGCGAAGCCATGGGATGCGGGAGAGCCGATTGCCGGCCCGGATGTGACTGCGACCGCTATCTCGAACTCTGGAACCTGGTTTTCATGCAGTTCAACCGTAAAGAGGATGGAACGCTGGAACCCCTGCCCAAGCCGAGCATCGATACGGGCATGGGGTTGGAACGGATTGCGGCCGTTATCCAGAAGGTGCCTTCCAATTACGATACGGACCTTTTCGCTCCCATGAGAACCCGAATCGCGGAATTGAGCGGCTACCACTATGGAACGAAAGCCGAAAAGGATGTTTCCGTCAAGGTCATTGCGGACCATAGCCGGGCTGCGGCATTTTTAATCGGAGACGGCATATTGCCGAGCAACGAAGGGAGGGGCTACGTACTCCGGCGGGTCATTCGCCGCGCTCTGCGCCACGGGCGTTTCCTCGGTCAGGATAAGCCTTTTCTCCATGATGTCGTTGTGTCCGTGATGGAGGCGATGCGGGATGCCTATCCCGAGCTTCTGGAAAACAAGAGCTACATCACCCGGGTCATCCTCAATGAGGAAGAGCGGTTCAATGAAACCCTCGATCACGGTCTGGGACTCCTGCAAAATGAGATCAAACAGTTACAGCAGGAAGGGAAAAAGACGATTCCCGGGGCCCTGATCTTTAAACTCTATGATACCTTTGGGTTCCCCATAGATATCATCACCGATATGGCGCGGGACCTCTCCCTCGAAGTGGATGAGGCGGAATTCCAGCAGCTCATGGAAAAGCAAAGAGAGCAATCGCGCATGCACTGGAAGGGCAGTGGGGAGCGGGAAGTTTCCGAAGCCTATCGGCACTTGTCGGCTCAAGGGGTCACCGTTCGTTTTCTGGGGTACGAAAGCCTCGATGCGGAATCGCGGGTCCTGGCCCTGGTGCGGGAAGGCAAATCGATCCAGGAAGCCGAAGCGGGATCGACGATTGAAGTCGTAGTTGCGGAGACGCCGTTTTACGGTGCGGCCGGCGGCCAGGTAGGAGACGTTGGGGAAATCGCCTTCCCCTCGGGGAGGGTTGTGGTTTCAGATACATTGAAGCTTCCCGGAGACCTCATCGTCCATGTGGGGAAGGTAGAAGGGGGCTCTTTGAAAGTGGGGGAACAGGTCCGGCTCAAGGTGGACAGTGTCGCCCGCAAGGATACGGCTTTGCACCATACCGCCACACATATTCTTCATGCCGTGTTGCGTTCCGTGCTCGGCGATCATGTCAAGCAGGCGGGTTCCTTGGTGGGGCCTGACCGGCTTCGCTTCGATTTCACTCACTTCACCGCCGTAACTCCGGAAGAACTGGCTGAAATCGAAAAGCGGGTCAACGACGAAATTCGCACCAATGAGGACTTGCAGGTCCATGTGATGGATCTCGAGGAAGCACTCAAGACCGGAGCCATGGCTCTTTTTGAAGAGAAGTACGGAGATCGTGTGCGGATGGTGGAAATTCCGGGTTTCAGCCGGGAACTCTGTGGAGGTACGCACACCCATCGCACGGGCGATATTGGACTCTTCGTCATTGTACAGGAAATGGGCATTGCGGCGGGAGTCCGAAGGATCGAGGCCCTGGCGGGGCGGCACGCCTTGGCGTATCTGCGAAAGCATAGGGGCATCCTGCAGGATGTGGCCGGGTTGCTCAAGACGAGTCCTGCCGATGTTGCAGAACGTGTGGAAAAGCTCATTGCCCAACAAAAACAGCTGGAAAAGGAATTGGAAGCCTTCAAAGCGTCTCTGGCGAGCAAACGGTCTGCGGATCTTCTGGAACGGGCGGAAGATGTCGGTGGAGTGAAGGTGCTGGTGACGAGGGTGGAAACAGACAACCCCAAGGCCTTGCGGGATCTAAACGATCGGTTCAAAGAGCGTTTGAAAAGTGGCGTGATTGTTCTGGGTGCAGCCCAGGGAGGAAAGGTTTTTCTGTTGGTGGGAGTGACCCAGGATACAACATCCCGTATTCATGCTGGAAACTTGATCAAGGAAATCGTCAAGGTGGTGGGAGGAAGCGGCGGCGGACGGCCGGACATGGCGCAGGCAGGCGGTAATCAGCCTGAAAAATTAGAAGATGCTCTGGATCTCGCTGCAAAATTGATTCGAGAAAAACTTGCCTAATCTCTCCCTTCCTTTTCAAAATACTCCGGGGGGCAGGGCTTCATATAGCTCTTCCCCTCGGAGTGTCAAAATGATCTTCTGTTAAGAAAAAAGACATCCCAACAAGTGGATCTCATTCGACGGCTGTGTTTTCAAAACCCATCAAATGCGATCGATCCTGCATCGGGACAGCTGCTCTTCCAATTCGTCCGTCAGGCTTTCAGGGAGTTCTTCCAGAGCATACGAAGCGCCGCATTCCCGGCAGCGCCAGAAAACCCGGCGTCAGGAGCGAATAAAAGCCAAATCGCTTTTGCATTTGGGACATTCCAAAGGGATTTCTCCTTTTTTGAATCTCAACAAAAAGGTTCTTTATTCATAGTCGCTTTAGCGATGCTCACATATAAGGTTTTTTAAATTTTTTGGCAACCGGCAGTCTGTCCCTCCTGGTCGAAACGTAACTCGACATTGTCAGATTTCATCTGAATCACGGAGGACACGGAGATTTCATTTGAAGGCCTTTCTCCGTCCCATCGGATGGATGCAGGGCCCTCCTTGAGCTTTAAACTCCTGCAAAACCGGTGATTTTTGGGGAAGACCGGAAAAACATATGATGAAAAATGGGAAAATAGGAGCTCTGATATTGGCTGCGGGGTGTTCCTCGCGAATGGGCGCGCTGAAGCCTCTGCTCCGGATCGGACCTGCCACGTTATTGGAAATGGCTGTGACTTTGTTCCGAAAGGCGGGCATTCAGGATGTGCATGTAGTGGTGGGACACAGGGCAGAAGAGATCATCCCTTTTCTGGATCGCCTGAAAGTCAAATGGGTTTTCAATGAACATTATGACAGGGGGATGCTCTCATCGATTCTAGCAGGAGTGCAGAGTTTCGATCCTCATGTCGAGGCTTTTTGCCTGCTGCCGGTAGACATTCCTCTGGTAAAACCAAGAACGATAAATGAACTTGTCAGCGCGTATCGAAACGGTCAGGCAAAAGTCATTTATCCCTGTTTTCGAAAAAAGAGGGGCCATCCGCCCATCATCTCCACTATCTGCATGAGAGGGGAACTCGCCTGGGACCATCCCGGGGGGCTGAAGAGCTTTCTGGAACGCTTCGACGAAGAGGCTCAAGACGTGGAGGTCCGGGATGAGGCGATCCTCATGAACTGCAATACTCCCCAAGATTTCCGGATGCTGGAAGATCATTATCTTAGAGGGGATATTCCCACGATCCAGGAATGCGAAGCTCTGTGGGAGCGGTTTGATGTTTGCGAGAATGTGAGGGCCCATTCCCGCGTGGTTGCTGAACTGGCACGGATTCTGGCCGTGTATTTGAACCGGGTGGGCCTCAACCTGGACCTTGACCTGGTCGTTGCTGCGGGATTCCTCCACGATCTCGCCAAAGGGCAGAAGGACCATGCTGCGACTGGTGCAAAAATATTGAAAGAAATGGGCTATCGGCGGGTAGGGGAAATTGTAGCTTTGCATATGGATTTGGGTTCCCCAAAACAGTTCCTGGATGAATCGGATCTTATTTATCTCGCTGATAAATGTGTGGAAAACGATCGATTGCTCAGTCTTGAAGACCGGTTCCAACGGCCCCTGGCACGTTATGTGGAAGGGGATGAAATTCGAAAGGCCGTTATGAAACGGCTGGAAGATGGAAAAGCCGTCAGAAAGCGCATTGAACATCTCCTGGGGATTTCTTTCGATCGCATCATCGAGAGGTACGAACGAGGCATACGGGCCGCTTCAGCGAGGGGGCGGAGAGAAATTTACCTTGTCCGGCACGGGGCCATTCGATTGCCGGGACGAGGAAAGCAATATATCGGCCAGTTGGATCTATGCCTCAGTGAAGAAGGTTTTGGGCAGGCTCAAAACCTCGCGGAAAGATTGAGCCATATCCAGCTTGCGGGTATTTACTGCAGTGACTTGGCGCGGTCGGTAAAAACGGCGGAGATCATAGGAAAGCCTCATGGCCTCGAGCCTGTCAAGCTGTCGAATTTTCGTGAAATATACCTTGGAGAATGGGAGGGGCTCTCTTTTGATGAAGTCTGCTGTAAGTACCCTGAGGAATACGAAAAACGGGGAAGGGATGTGGTTCACTACCGCCCGCCCTATGGGGAGAGCTTCCTGGATTGCTCCTGCAGGGTCATTTCGTCTTTCTATGAAGCATTGCAATCGACTCGCGGCAATATCCTCATCGTTGGCCATGCGGGTGTGAACCGCATTATCCTATGCCAGGCGATGGGCAAATCTCTTGAAAGCCTGTTTGAAATCCATCAGGATTATGGGTGCCTGAACGTTATCGAGTGCAAGGATTTCGGGTTTGAAGTCAAAACGTTGAATGAGACAGTCATGCGTGACCCACTTTGAGCGATTTTGCTCTTTTCAGCCCGTCATCGCTTTTCAAGAGCGTTTCGCGCTTTCCCTATCGCCTTGCATCTCTTTCTACAATAATTTCCCTATATTTTTTTGCACCTGTGAGAGAATTTTTCCCGAATACATCAATTTGACCATGGTTTCGATGTCTTTGGACAGTATGCGATCGTTTTCCAGGTGAGGTACCGCATCACGGATCATCTGATAGGCCACGCGGCTACCGTTGCCCGCCTTCAGGTTGGTGAAAAGGTCCATGCCCTGGGCTCCGCACAGGAATTCGATGGCGATGACGTAATATGCATTCCTCGTGATTTCACGGAACTTTCGCGCCGAAATGGGGGCCATGGGCACGTGGTCTTCCTTGTTGGCCGATGTCGGAATGGAATCGACGCAGGCGGGATGTGAAAGGATTTTGTTTTCTGAAACCAGAGAAGCTGCAGTGTACTGGGCTATCATGAAGCCGGAATTGAGCCCCCCGTCTTTTACGAGAAAAGCGGGGAGTCCGCTGAGTTTGGGATTTACGAGGCGTTCGATGCGGCGTTCCGATATATTGGCCAGCTCGGAAATGGCCATACAGAGAAAATCCATTGCCAGGGCCAGGGGCTGGCCATGGAAATTCCCGCCCAGAAGGAATTCCTCCGTCTCGTGAAAAATGAGGGGGTTGTTCGTGGAGGAATTGATCTCTGTTTCCACCACTCTTTTCGCATAATGGAGGGCGTCTTTGGTGGCCCCGTGGACCTGAGGGGAACACCTTAGGGTATAGGCATCCTGGATGCGGGAACAGTCCCTGTGTGAGGAGACGATTTCACTGTTTTGAGTCATGCGGCGCATGTTGTCGGCGGATGCCGCCTGTCCGGGATGGGGCCGCACCGCATGAATCCTCGGATCAAATTCCATGCGGCTGCCCATGAGCACTTCGAGGCTCATGGCGGCAGCGATGTCGGCCATCTTGGAAAGCTGCAAAGCATCGTAGAGCGCCAGAGCACCGATGGCATTTGTCATTTGGGTGCCGTTCACGAGTGAAAGCCCTTCACCCGCCTCCAGTTGCCAGGGAGTCAGACCGCATTGTCTCAAGGCCTCCGCACCGGGGATCCTGCGTCCTTCCTGAAAGGCTTCACCCTGCCCCATGAGTACAAGGGCCAAGTGCGCCAGGGGCGCAAGATCGCCGCTCGCTCCGACAGACCCTTTTTCCGGAACCAGGGGGTAAACCTTGCGGTTGAGGAGTTCCATCAACCTTTGAACGGTCTCCAGTCGTATGGCCGCATGTCCCCTGGCAAGGTCCTTGATGCGAAGAGCCATGATGCCCCGAACGGTTTCCTCGTCCAGGAAATTTCCCACGCCTGCAGCGTGGCTCATGAGAATATTTTCCTGCAGGCGTCGAGTGTCCTCTCTGGAAATGATGACATCGCTCAAGGCGCCAAACCCGGTCGTGATGCCGTAAATGATTTTCTCTTCCTTGAGCCACTTCTGGACCAGGTTCCAGGTATTGCGGATGCGTTCCTCGGATTCTCGAGTCAGCCGGACCTGTGCCCCATCTCTGGCAATGGACACCAGGTCGTCCAGGGTCATGCCGTCCATGCCCAGAAGAATTTCTTTCATCAGGAAACTTCCCCTCAAACACATCCCTCGTTTATTTCCCGGTGCGCCAGCTTCTGAAAAGCCGTTTCAGCGGCACGCAGCAGCGTCTTGAGGTCCGTCGGCTTGGTGAAACAGTCTTCGAATCCCCATTCTTCCCCACCCATTCCCTCACCCGGATCTGCGTATCCCGTGACCGCATAGGCAATGCTGCAGGGATTGTCCTTCCTCATGTGACGGCATAGTTCGATTCCGTCCATTCCCGGAAGGCTCAAATCCAGAAAGAACACAGGATATCGTTGCTGTCTGGCAAGGGCAAGAGCTTCCTCGGCATTTGCGGCAGTTTGCACCTCATAACCGGCTCTTGTGAAGACACACGTCATTATGTCGCGGATGGCCGCCTCATCATCCACCACCAAAATTCTTTTTTCCATTATGACCTGTTCTTTCTGTTCAACCTCTGGTTTTTTCCACTCCAATAGCCCCTGAGGATGCTCCTTCAATATCCACGATAGTGTGCCGTCCCCCCAGGTAGTCTTTGGTTCGGTATTGTGTGATATTCATGATTTTCCTCGTGAGCTCCCCGATTTTTTGAACCTCCGCATGGATTGCACGCAGCACTGCAGCGTGAGGATCGTTTTCGTCGGAATCCAGCAGTAGAAGCTCGGAATACCCGGACACAGCCTGCAAAGGCTGGTTCAATTCGTGGCAGACGGCTCCAGCCATCTCCAAAACGCCCTGCAGTTTCTGGCGCCGGGCCACTTCAGCAAGCAATTCCAGGATGCGCCGTCCCACGCCGATCCTGGCAAGCAATTCCCCGTTGTCGTAAGGTTTGGCAATGTAGTCGTCGGCGCCTGCTTCCAACCCCTGCACAATGTTGTGCTGTTCTCCCCGGGAGGTCAAAAGAAGAATATAAAGAGGATCATCCCGGCCTTGAGCGCGCAGCTTCCGGCAGAGAGTGAGTCCATCCATGCCCGGCATCATCCAGTCGAGGAGTATGAGCCGAGGGGCATCCAGCTGCTGCAGGACCGTCCACGCCTCCTCACCGTCTGCAACGCTCGTCACTTCATAGCCGCACTTGCTCAACACCGCCTGCAGCATGAGGCGTGACGTGAGATCATCCTCTGCAATGAAAATTTTCATGGATTACTTCTCTCCGGTCATGGCTTGTTTGAGCAAGTCAAACTGTCGGTCCAGTAGGGGGAATCCATCCTTCAGCCTCTCCAGATCCCCGGCAAGGGCGGCCTGCTCCATGGCATGCGCTACACTTGCGAGGGCCGCTCCCGTCACATTCCCCGCAGCCCCTTTGATCTTGTGTGCCAGCTGCTCCGCCATGTGGAGGTCTCCCGCTGCGACGGACGAGCGCAAAGCATCCAACTGGTCGGTGATATCTGCAAGGAAGGCTTCGATAATGGTTTTTACCAAATCTTCATCCCCCATCAAGCGTTTTCGAAGTAGGGACTCATCAAAAACATCGCTGCCGTGCACCGTGCACACATCCGGGAGAACATCCCCTTCTTCATTTTGTGCTCCCTTCAGGAAAGCGTCATGCGCCGCCGGCAGCCATTTTTCCAGAAGCTCTGCCAGTTCCTCGGGATGGACCGGCTTGGCCAGGTAATCGCTCATTCCCGCCTCCAGGCATTTCTCCCGGTCTCCCTTCATGGCATGGGCCGTCATGGCGATGATGGGAATCATGGGGTCAAAGACTCCCGAGTCCTTTTCACGGATGCGACGGGTCGCCTCATATCCATCCATCTCCGGCATCTGGCCGTCCATCAGCACCAGGTCGTAGGGAATCGTCCGCAATGCATGAAGAGCCTCCCGGCCATTGGCTACGGCATCGGCGCGGTAACCCAGTTTTTTCAGGATGCTCAGAGCCACCTGCTGATTGGTGATGTTGTCTTCCGCCAGCAGGATGCGTTTATGATGTTTGACTGATTCGACGTCTATCTGCCGCGTGACGATGCTGCCCGAAGGACTCTCATCGAAGCGGCATCCCCATGATCGTGGAAGCGTGGCCGCCGGAAGCCGGTTCGATTCGTTGTCGTCCACGGCGAGTGGATGGGTTTCCTGGAGGCCGACACAGCGTTCGCGGGCGACGGCATCTCCTTCGGGCTGTTTTTCGAACACGGAGGTGAACCAGAAGGTGGAGCCTTTACCTTCCGTGCTCGTGACGCCAATGCTCCCTCCCATCAGCTCCGCCAGTTGCTTGGAGATGGCAAGCCCCAGTCCGGTGCCTCCGTATTTGCGCGTGGTCGAACCATCCACCTGTGTGAAGGGCGAAAAGAGGATATCCAGGCGGTCCTCCGGGATGCCGATCCCCGTGTCGGAGACAGAAAAGCGCACGGTGACGCTGTGTTCATCTTCGCTTTCGAGGCTCGCTCGAATGGAAACTTCTCCTCGTTGGGTGAATTTCAGGCCATTCCCCACAAGATTGATGATGACCTGGCGCAAACGCCCCGGATCTCCCCGCAGCCGCGACGGTACGTCGGGTTCCACCATGCAGGTCAGTTCCAGACCTTTCTCATGGGCTCTGCCTGCAAGCATTTCCGCAGTATCCGCCAGAGTGGTGCGCAGGTCAAAGTTGAGGGTTTCCATTTCGAGCTTACGGGCTTCGATCTTGGAAAAATCCAGGATATCGTTCAGGATGCGCAAAAGAGCTTCACTACTGGTCCGAACGATCTCCGCATATTTACGCTGTTCACGATTCAGCCCCGAGTCCAACAGCAATCCGGTCATGCCGATGATGCTGTTCATGGGGGTGCGGATCTCGTGGCTCATATTGGCCAGAAACTCACTTTTGGCGGCATTGGCCGTCTCCGCCTGTACAGCCATTTCCTCCGCCCGCGCAGCAGCTTCCTGCAATTGCCGGTTGGTCTCCCAAAGGACATCTTCTACCCGCTTGCGTTCAGCGATGCTCCAGACGGAATCCATCAGCAGGGACAATTGCTGAACATCGGCTTCATCGTAATCGCTCTCCTTGTTGGCCACCCCGACCACTGCGATGATGTTGTCCTCTGAAAAGACGGGGATCGTGAGATACCTGAGGAGTTCCACATGCCCTGGGGGAAGTCCCTTTTTTAGAGGATTTGTCGCTTTGAAATCATTGACTATGATGGGTTTGCGCTGACGTACGGCCTCCCCCCAGAGGCCCGTCTTGTCCAGTGTATAGACGGTTTGAGGCTCCGCGATAGTGCATTCCCTCATCACATCTTTTGACCATGTGTTGAGGATGAAAAGCTTCCTTTCTTCATCGTACCAGTAAATATACCCGATCTTGCTTGCCGTCAGGATGATGGCCTCATGAAGGGCATAGTCCAATAGCTCCTGAATATCCCTGGACTTGTGTTGAAAGATGTTCAAAAGGCTTTGCAGCCTGGCTTCGTTGGTCCTGGACTGCCCCTCGGCACGCTTACGCTCGGTGATGTTCCGCACAATGCCGACGGCGTTCCATTGGCCGTTGATCGGAACGGCCGATAGGGACAATTCCACGGGAAACTCCGTTCCGTCCCTGTGCAGGGCGGTCTGCTCCGTCACGCGGTTTATGAGCGGTCCTTCACTGGAATGTTGAAACTGCGCGAATCTCCGGGCATGCATCTCGCGATTCTGCTTGGGAACAAGCAGCTGATGAAGATTCCTTCCTATTACTTCATCCGTTGGGTAACCGAACATCTCGGCGGCTGCAGGGTTCCAGAAGGTGATGTTGCCCTCGCTGTCTATCATGATGATGGCGTCCAGGGCGGCGAAGGCAATGGCTCGAAACCGTGCTTCATTTTCCCGCAGTTCGGAGGTACGGCGCCATACGAGCTGCTCCGCTCGCTGCCTGCCGCTATGAAGAACATATGCCAGTCCTGTGAGGGCGGCTGTCAGGCCGAGTCCGGCAAACAGGATCAGCCATGGCATACGGAGCGGATGGCCGGCAAAAAAAGGCGGCATGGCAATGCACACAAGGGAGTAACACCTTCCCAAAAATGACACTGAAGCCAGGCCACCCAGGATGATAAGGCCCAGCAAAGCTGGAAGGGCAAGGAAAGATGCGTAAGCCGGGAGCTTGCCGTTCCCGGCTGGAGGACTATCCGGTTTCATTGTGCGAAATCACCCGCTTCAGCACCGTCCGCAAGTTATCCATGATGTAGGGCTTCTGAATGAAGCCGGCCAGCCCCTTGCGGCCGGCACCTCTTAATGCATAAGGCTTCTAGTCGCGCGAACTTTCTAAACAACTCCGCCACAAAAGGGGACCATTTCTATTCCCACGTTTTGATCCCGATGGTACGGGTTAGCAAAGTTTATGCGAATAGCGGTATTGTGTGCCGGTTTTTGAAGAAAAAATGTCGTATCTATTGCTGAACTTCTGATGTCGCGCCTCAAAAACGGGAAGGCGGAATTTACCGAAGTGAAAGAGACGGTGGAAAAGTGGGGAAAAGCCGCCTGCATCGCCAATCTGCTTTTGCAGGCGGATCTTTACATGAGCGATGAGGCATCGCAAAAAAGAAGGCCTATTCCCTTTCTCGCTCCCTGAAGAAATCCATGACAAAAGTGATGTGTTTTCGCATGGCCTCGTATGCTTCCTCGGGGTCGCGCTTTCGTATGGCGTTTACGATGGCTTCATGCTGTTCAATGACTCTGTCCAAGTTGGCGGGGTCCGTATAGAGGTGTTGCAGATTTTCTTTGATTCCAAAGAAAAGCAGATCGTAAAAGCTTCTCATGATGTGGATTTGGACCGTGTTCTTTGTGGCATAAGCAATGGCCATGTGAAAGGAAAGATCTGCATCGCTCCCGAGGCCTTCCTCGTGTTTCTCTATTTCCGCGATCATCTGTTCCAGGCATTTTTCCAGTTCCAGGATATCCTCTTCGGTAGCGCGCCGGGCCGCCAGGGCCACGGCGTTGCATTCCAGTCCCAACCGGACTTCGAGCAAATCCTGGAGGCTGACGTCATGGCCGTTGATGACGGCTGCCAGCGGATTTCTCTGAGCGTCATCGGCAGGGGAATTCACGAAGGTCCCCTGTCCCTGCCGATGTTCCAACAGTCCCATCGCCACAAGCTTATTGATGGCCTCTCGCACTGTAGGACGGCTTACGCCCATGCTCTGAGCCAGTTCTCGTTCGGTCATCAGCTGATCGCCCGGTTTGAGCTGCCCCTTGAAGATGAGATCTTTCAACTGCTCGAAAACCTGGTCGGATACCCGCTTGGGTTTAATGGGCTTTAACGTAATCATTTTTTATCCAGTGACTCCGCGTAAATCTCGATGGCATGTTTGACTTCCACTCGATCCCCCGCCTGCGAAAGCATGTCGGAGATCTGCAGCATGCAGGCCGGGCAGCTCGTGGCCACCACGGAACATCCCGAATCCACGATGTTGTCGCGCTTATGCTTGCCGATGGCCGATGAGAGATCGTAGTACTGCAGATTGAAGCTTCCGCCGCAGCCACAACACTTGTCGGCCTCTTTCATTTCCTTGAACCTGTAAGAGGGATTGGCCTGAATGACGGTGCGGGGTTGAACCGCAATTCCCAGAGACTTCTTTAAATGGCATGGATCATGGTAGGTGATCAAGGTTTTTTCTCCGGTTTCCCCTGCCGCCTCCGGTTTCACCCCCACTTTTTCCACCAGGAACTGGGAGATGTCCATGGTCTTTTCCGCCAGGGCTTTTACGCGGTCGAGTTCTCCGGGTGTGAGTTCCTCGGCCATGGTGGGCCACAACTTTTTGATGGTGGAAGTGCAGGTCGCGCAGGCCGTAACGAGATAATCGAAATTCCGGGAACCGAAGCCCTTGAGGTTATGAAGAATGAGTTTATTGAAGGTATCCGTATCTCCGGAGGAGAGGGCCGGAATGCCGCAACAACCCACTTCCTTCGGAATGAAGACTCCCACTCCGTGATGTTTCAGTGTGCGCAGTGCGGCAGTACCGATCCTCGGGAAAACCTTGTCGATGACGCATCCCGTGAAAAAGGCCACTTTGAGTCCCGAGGCACCGGCGGGAGTATCGAGAGAGGGGACCATGCGGTGAAAGGGTTCGGGAGCGAGAGAGCTGAAGTGGCGGTCTCCGAGGGGGGAGACGAAGCGGGCGCACGAAGTCCCCAGCAGGTCGTCCACGGGTTTTACGAAAATGCCTTGAAATTTGGATCCCCATTCCAGAAGCCGGTCGAACAGCTCCGGCTGGGAGAGCATTTTGCGAAAGATGATCTTCTTCAAGGGGCTGAGCCCAACATAATTCGTGATGATGGCGCGTGCCTTGATGAAGATATCGAGAACCTTGACTCCGCTCGGGCAGTTGGCGGCGCAGGAGCCGCAGAGGAGACACCGGGAGAGGCGGTCTTGCACTCCCGTGGGGTCCTTGAACATCTCCTGCAGAAGTCCGTCCAGAAGGGCGAGCTTCCCGCGGGCGACATCCGATTCCCGGCCCGTTTCAGCAAAAACGGGGCATACCGACTGGCACATTCCGCAGCGCATGCAGACGACCAGCTGGTCTTCCACCTCTTTGAGGAGTTGAGCGAGTTTTTTCATATCCTGCATCGTTATTCTCCTATGATTTTCCCGGGGTTCAGAATGCCCTTGGGGTCCAGGGCGGCTTTGATGCGGCGGGAAAAGAGAATGGTGCCTTTGCTGGTTTCTTTTTCCAGGTAGCGTGATTTTGCCATGCCGATTCCATGTTCGCCCGAAAGTGTCCCGCCCAATCCCAGGGCTTTGTCGAAGATGGCATCGATGGCCGCTTCGACCCGGTGCCACTCTTCCTTGTTTCTCTTATCCGTGAGTATGGTGGGATGAAGGTTTCCGTCGCCGGCGTGCCCGAAGGTGCCGATGGTCAGATTGAACCGCCTGCTGATCTCCTCCAGAGCTTGAATCATTGCCGGGATCTTGCTCCGGGGTACGGTAGCGTCTTCCAGCACTACGGTGGGTTTGAGCTTTGCCAGGGCGGAGAGGGCGGCGCGGCGGGCCTCCCAGACCTTGTCTCTTTCCGCCGCGTCCTGGGCCACACGGATTTTCATGGCGCCCATTTCCCTGCAGATGGATTCGACTTTGGCTGCGTCTTCTTCCACCTGGGCCGGGTGTCCGTCCACTTCTATGAGGAGAAGTGCGGCGGCATCGGTGGGAAGCCCCACGCGGCTGTAGTCTTCCACGGTGCGAATAGTGAAATTGTCCATGAATTCCAGGGTGGCGGGCACGATGCGATGAGCGATGATGGCGGCAACGGTTTCCGAAGCTTTGATGACGTTATCGAAAATGGCCATCATGGCTTTTCTGCCTGTCGGCATGGGAATGAGCTTTAAAATGATCTTGTCGAAAACGCCGAGCGTTCCTTCAGATCCCACCATGAGGGCTGCCAGGTTATATCCTGTCACGCATTTGACAGTTCTTGAACCCGTTTTGACGATCTCTCCATTCACATCGAAGAATTCCAGCCCCATCACATAATCGCGGGTAACCCCGTATTTGAGGCCTCGAAGGCCGCCGGCATTTTCAGCCACGTTGCCGCCCAGCGTCGAAACGGCCTGGCTGCCCGGGTCGGGAGGATAAAAAAGCCCTTTGGCTTCCACTGCCGCAGCGAATTTTGCGGTGACCACACCAGGTTGAACGATCGCATACAGGTCTTCTGTGTTGATTTCGAGGATCTTGTTGAGGGCATTGGTGAGGACGACCGCGCCCCCTTTCTTGGGGATGGTGCCGCCGCTGAGGTTGGTGCCGGCGCCGCGAACGGTGAGGGGAATGGAATTTTCATTGCAAATTCGAACCAGCCTGCCGAGCTCTTCACTGCTTGTAGGTCTCAGAACCACGGAGGGGAGCACCGGTTCCAAGACCGCCGCATCATAGGAATACGTGTGCCTGTCCGTTTCATCCAGAAACACCTTCTCCTTGCCCAATATCCTTTCGAATTCCTTGATTACCGCCTGGCTGATCATAAAGGCCTCCTTCAGTGAAACATCATGGGGGTTGTTGTTTTTTTTGGTGAATGGTAATACCAATAATTTATTTTATCAAGTATTTTTTGTTTCGAAACATTTCATTCTATGCTCCCTAATATAAAGCAATATTATTTATTATATTCAAGAAAAATGATCATGTATTTTTTGGCTTGACTTTTTAAATTCATTTTGGATTAATTAGTCTCAGCATAAGGTCTGACCAATATTTTGAGGTTGGATATTGAATATAAGGATGCGCAGCAGGTCTTACCCCTAAGGAAACCTTTTGAAAAAAGGAGTTCAAAGATGCCTCTCGGATTGTTGGCCCTTATTGCGTTACTTCCCATCGCCCTGGCCCTGGTGCTCATGGTCGGCATGCGCTGGCCCGCCACCAAGGCCATGCCCCTGGCCTGGCTCGTCACCGCTCTCGCGGGGGTTCTCGTCTGGAAAATGCCCCTCGGTTTCGTCCTTGCCTCCACCCTCAACGGATTCGGCGGAGCGGTCAACGTGCTGATCATCGTCTTCGGCGCCATCCTCATCCTCTACACCCTGAGGGACAGTGGCGGCATGGAGACCATCAACTGCGGATTTTACGGGATCAGCCGGGACAGGCGGGTACAGGTGATCATTATCGCCACCGTCTTTTCCGCCTTTCTCGAAGGAGCGGCCGGTTTTGGAACACCGGCAGCCATCGCGGCGCCCCTTCTCCTGAGCCTCGGATTTCCAGCCCTGGCTTCGGCCATGGTCTGTCTGATTCTTAACTCGTTTCCCGTCTCTTTCGGCGCCGTGGGTACCCCCATCTGGTTCGGCCTCAAAAACCTGAAACCCCAAGTGGAGGCGGCCATCGCCGCCAGCCAGGCTGGAGACATCACCTCTTTTGCCATGTTCCTGAAAACCATCGGCCAGTGGGCTTCCATCCTGCATCTTCCCATGGTTTTCATCCTCCCCCTCTTCGTCAATATGATGATGACCCGCTTTTTCGGCCAGAACAAATCCTGGAAGGAAGGTTTGGGTGCCTGGAAGTTCTCTCTTTTTGCCTCCGCCTGTTTTGCAGTTCCCTATGTGGCCACGGCTTTTCTCTTCGGCGAAGAATTTCCCACTCTTCTAGGGGGGCTCATCGGCACCGCCCTGGTGGTGGGAGCGGCCAAAAAGGGCTTTCTTCTGCCAAAAGAATCGTGGGACTTCGGCCCCCAGTCCGGGTGGGAAAAAGAGTGGACCGGAGACATCCCCACTACGGACAAGTGCGACTTTTCAAGCCATATGAGCCAGTTGCGAGCCTGGATGCCTTACATCCTCATCGGACTCATCCTGGTGCTCACCCGACTCAACGACCTGCCTTTCAAGGGCTGGGTGAACGCATGGGAGATCAGCATTCCCAAAATCCTCGGCTATGAATCGGTCAGCTTCTCCATGAAGCCCCTTTACCTTCCGGGCACCATTCCCTTCATGCTGGTGGCCATCCTGACCATCTTCATTCACAACATGAAGGGCGAGAAAGTGAAAGCCGCATGGACGGATTCCTTCAAGCGGATGAAAAACCCCACCATCGCCCTGCTTTTCGCTGTAGCCCTGGTGGAAATTTTCAAGCAATCCGCCCATAACGACCTGGGAATTCCTTCCATGCCTCTTTCCATGGCCAAGGCCACAGCAGCCATCGCCGGCCAGTCCTGGCCCCTCTTCGCTTCCTTCGTTGGAGCTCTGGGCCCTTCATTACCGGATCCAACACCGTTTCTGACCTCCTTTTTGCCGAATTCCAGTACGGCATCGCCACGCAGTTACAGATTCCCCACCTGATTGTTGTGGCCCTGCAGGTCGTGGGCGGAGCCATGGGCAACATGGTCTGTATTCACAATATCGTGGCTGCTTCGGCCACGGTCGGCCTGGCGGGTATGGAGGGGATGCTCATCCGCCGCAACTCGGTTCCCCTGCTTCTCTACGGAACGGTGGCTGGAGTCATGGGGCTGATTTATACTTATATTTTATTTCCGGGGATCTTTTAGAGGCTGTCTGAAAATTCCTCTGCTTGGGAGCCGAACCTGCTTCGATTCCCCCCTTGAGGGGGGCCAAGGGAGGTGTTTTTCTGGTTCACGAAATCTTGCCCCCCTACCCCCCTCAAGGGGGGAATTTTCAGACATCCTCTTAGTGTGGCGTTGTCACATTGACCAGAGAGACACGGAGAACACAAAGGTTTCATTCGAAAGTCCTTTCTCTGTGCCCTCCGTGTCTCCGTGGTTCAGATGAGATATGACAATGTCCAGTCATTATGCCGCGGCGGAAGTCATCACCCTGCTTGGAAGGTTTTGAAGGGAAGGAAAAGAGTCCATGCTAAAGCAAGATTTGAAAGAAATGATGAAGGAGAAGGCGCAAGCGGTCCAGAGCATTGTCTGCGAGATCGGCTCCATTGAGGAAGCCTTCCAATATGCAATCGACATCACACGCAAACAGGGCGGAACCGTTCTGGCCGCCCCGGGGTTAGGGAGGCAGGATCCTTCCGCCTTTGCGGCGTTTAGGGCTTTGTGTGAACAAAACGGGGTGGCTCTGGTCAAGGAGGGCCTCAGGGCAGAGATCGGTAAACTGCACACGGGTTTCACTGTCGCGGATTATGGCATTGCCGAGACGGCGACCATCGTCCAGGATTCGAGTTCCGAAGATCTTCGCATCGCCACCATGCTGAGCGAAATACACGTGGCCGTCCTGCCCGTTTCGCGCATCAAACCGGATGCCATGACCCTTGAAAATGAACTGAAGGGCTACATGCAATCGCCCCCCAGCTATGTGGCCTTCATCAGCGGAGCCAGCCGCACGGCGGATATCGAGCGTGTGCTCACCATTGGAGTCCACGGGCCTCAGGAACTGCACATCCTCATCCTCAATGAGCGTGAAGCCTGATTCCGGCGTTTTTCATGCTCGATGCCCCGGCCATCGGTGCTTTCCACCTTCAAGGAGAATAGAACATGATCACCACCCCCCATAATGTGAAGGAATACAGAGGCCATCTCAAGAAGGCCCTGAAAAACGAATTTCTGGGAACCACTCTGGACAACTTTGCAACAGCTTACAAAGCTTCCCGGGCCAAGGCGTTTGAAGGGATAGACCTGGAAAATCTCATTCAGGAAATCGCCCAGGGGAAGGATGCCTCCATTCCCTATCTCGAAGAGCTTTTTGTTCTCTTCAAAACCAGGGCGGAAGCGGCGGGCGTAAAAGTCCATGTGGCTCACACGGCTACTGAAGCCAATGAAATCATTTCCTCCATCGCCAGAGCCAACGGAGTCCGAAAGATCGTCAAGGGAAAGTCCATGACGGCGGAGGAGACCTTCCTCAATACTCACCTGGAAAAAGAGGGGTACCAGGTCACGGAAACCGACCTGGGGGAATGGATCATTCAGCTACGCCACGAAGGGCCTTCGCACATGGTGATGCCCGCCATTCATCTTTCACGGCAGCAGGTGGCGGAACTCTTCACCAAAGTGACGGGCAAACACCAGGATCCCGACGACATCGACGGCATGGTGAAAGTAGCCCGCCGTGAACTGCGCCAGGCTTATTTGGAAGCGGACATGGGCATCACGGGAGCCAACTTCGCCATCGCTGAAACGGGTACCATCGGCCTGGTGACCAACGAAGGAAATGGGCGGCTCGTGACAACCCTGCCGCGTGTGCACGTGGCCCTGGTGGGTTTTGACAAACTCATTCCCGACCTCAAATCGGCCCTGCGCATCTTGAGGGCCCTTCCCCGCAATGCCACCGGGCAGGCCATTTCCACTTATGTGACCTGGATCACGGGCGCCAACGAGTGTGTTCCCGGTCCCGATGGCCGCAAGGAAATGCATATTGTCTTCCTGGACAACGGGCGGCTGGCCTTGGCCAAAGACCCTGTCTTTTCCCAGGCCCTGCGCTGCATCCGGTGCGGCGCCTGCGCCAACGTCTGCCCCATCTACAAGCTGGTGGGCGGACACAATTACGGCCATGTCTACATCGGAGCCATCGGGCTCATATTGACTTACTTCTATCATGGGCGCGAAAATGCCCGTGCCATCATCAAAAACTGTCTCAACTGCCAGGCATGCAAATCGGTCTGCCCCACAGGAATCGATCTTCCCCATCTCATCAAGGAAGTCTATCGTACGGTGCTCGAGGTGGAAGGCAAGAAGCCGGTGAAGAATGTGCTTCTGAACAGGGTTCTCAAGGACCGGCGCCTCTTTCATTTTCTTTTGCGCCGGGCCTACCTGGCTCAGAAACCTCTGGCGGGAGGGGGAGATCTCATTCGGCATCTGCCCCTCTTCTTCTCCAAAGAGCACGGGTTCCGCAGCCTCCCTGTCGTTGCCAAAAGGCCCTTGAGAGACGCGTGGGATCGCATCAACCCGCGCCTGCAAAATCCCCGCTACCGTGTGGCGCTCTTTGGCGGATGTCTGGTGGATTTCGTCTATCCGGAACAGGCCGAAGCGCTCCTGAAGCTTTCTGGGGAATACAACGTGCAGCTCGAATATCCCATGGAACAGACCTGCTGCGGGCTCCCGGCCAAGATGATGGGAGAGAATGAAACGGCAAGAGAGGTGGCCATTCAGAATTTGAAGGCGATAGATCCGGCGGATTACGACTACATTCTTACCCTGTGTGCTTCCTGCGGGTCGCACCTGAAGGAAAACTACGCCAAGCTGCTGGCCGATGACGCCGGTTTGCAGGTGAAGGTGCGGCAGTTGAGGGATAAAGTCATCGATTTCAGTTCATTCATGCAAAACATCCTCAAAGTGAGTCCGGAAAAATTTGTGGAAAGCCATAAAAAAGTGGCATACCATTCCCCGTGCCACCTGTGCAGGGGATTGCACGTGACGAAAGAACCCCGTGACCTCATGAAGACAGCGGGCCTGGAATATGTTCCGGCCAAGGACGAAGATGTCTGCTGTGGCTTCGGTGGATCCTTTTCCATAGACTTTCCCGAGCTCTCGGCGGAGCTTCTCAAACGCAAGCTGGATAACGTGGAAGCGACAGGGGCCGAAGTCCTGGTGACGGACTGTCCGGGCTGTGTTCTGCAGCTTCGAGGTGGAATGGACAAGAGAGGCTCCGGAAAAATCAAGGTAAAACACATTGCCGAAGTGGTTGTCGAAAACCTGAAGAAGTAGAACGCCGGGAAACGGGTTCAGCCGGGTGGGCATGCTCTTCAATACCCACCCGGCACTGGATTTCGACCCAAATGGAGCGAAGGGGCGACTTTTTCAGTTTCTAAATTTCTGCTAATTTGAATTCGAAGTTCTTGTCGCCGGAGCGCGGGGAATACGTCTTCCACGAAGCTGTCCAGCTGCTTTCGTGGAAACGGTCAAAAGGTTCATCTTTTTTTACCTTTGAAAAAGAATTTTAAAAAAATGCAACGCTCTTAACATATCGGTCCATGAGGAGATGGATACATGCCCAAAATCAACGGATATCCCAAACTGACCGCTCAGGAGGCCGCCGAAAGAATTCCGGATGGTGCAACGGTCGCCTTCAGCGGATTTTCCAACGCAGGAACAGCCAAAGCGATTCCCCGCGCCCTCGCCGTGCGCGCCCGAACCCTTCACCAATCGGAGGTGCCTTTCAAAATTCGAGTCCTCACGGGAGGGGCCTGCGGAGGGAGCGTGGATGAACTGCTCGCCCAGTCCGAGGCCATTTCATGGCGCGCGCCGTATCAGAGCGCGCCCACTCTTCGCAAGCAGATCAACCAGCAGAAAGTCGAATACCTGGACATGCACCTCTCGGGGGTCGGGCGGACGGTGCTCTCGGGGTTTTTCGGCAAGCTGGATGTCGCCGTCATCGAGGCGACGGATGTGACGCCGGACGGCCGGGTCTATCTTTCTTCTTCCATTGGGGTTTCCCCCACTTTCCTGCGGTGCGCGGAGCACGTGTTGATCGAGCTCAACAGTTACCATTCCCGGCGGCTTCCGGAAATGCATGATATCGTCATCATGGATCCTCCCCCGCGACGTCAACCGACTCCCATCCATGATCCCTTGACCAGGATGGGATTTCCCTATGCCGTTGTCGATCCCAAGAAAATCATCGGAATCGTGGAAACCGATGAACCGGACCACATCCCGTCTGTCAGCGTTCCCAGTGCGGTGAACTATAAGATCGCGGAGCACGTGGTGCAGTTTTTTCTGAAGGAGATGGAAACCGGGCACATTCCCAAAGAATTCCTCCCCCTGCAGGCGGGAGTGGGAAAAACGGCCAATGGAGTGATGGAAGCCCTCGGGAGTCATCCGGACATTCCACCCTTCAAGATGTATACACTGGCCATCCATGACTGGCTTGTCCGTCTCATGGAACAGGGGAAGCTGCTCGGAGCGAGCGCCAGCAGTTTGAGCCTTACCCCGGCCATGTTGAACCGGGTCTATGAGAACATGGATTACTTTGTGTCGCGCATTGTGTTGCGTCCCCAGGAAATTTCAAACGACCCGGGAGTCGTGCGGCGCCTGGGCGTGATTGCCATGAATTCCGCCATTGAAGTGGATATCTACGGGAATGTCAATTCGTCCCATGTTTTCGGGACGGACATGGTCAATGGAATCGGCGGCAGCGGCGAATTCACCCGCAACAGCTTTCTTTCGGTCATGATGGTTCCCTCCATTGCAAGGGGAGGCAGGATCTCCAATGTGGTGCCCATGTGTCCTCACATCGACAGCAACGAGCATTCGGTGCAGATTATCGTGACAGACCAGGGATTGGCGGACCTCCGCGGCTTGGGCCCCATGCAGCGGGCCAAACGCATCATCGAAAACTGTGCACATCCGGCCTACCGTGAGTACCTGTTTAAATATATTGAGCAATCAAGGTCCGGCCATATCCGCCACAACCTGGATACGTGCTACGAACTGCACATCAACCTGATGGAACATGGCGCCATGCTGCCGGATCTGGACCTTTCAACCATCAGCGAGAATTGAGCAGCGGTTTTCGTCGAGGATATCTCTCACGATATTGCCGTTTCCGACCTCTCCCTTGACGAGGGATTGAGTGCTGTTGAAATAAGGAGATAGAATAATGTCCATTGTGAGTGCATTTCCCAGGCTGAGTCCGGAGGAAGCCGTCGCGGAGATTTTCAATGGAGCGACCGTCGCCTTCAGCGGGTTCACCAACGCCGGTGCGGCCAAGGCCGTGCCGAGAGCTATTGCAGCCAAGGCTCACCAACTGCATGATCGTGGAGAACCCTTTAAAATACGCGTATTGACCGGAGCGTCGAGCGGTGAAAGTATCGATGAGCCATTGGCCGAAGCCGAGGCCATTTCATACCGCGCTCCCTACCAGAGCGGTCCCACACTGCGCAAGCAAATCAACCGGCAGGAAGTCGAGTACGTGGATATGCATCTGTCGCACTTGCCGCAGACCGTCCTGGCCGGTTTTCAAGGAAAATTGGATTTTGCCGTTGTGGAAGCCACGGAAATCACGCCGGACGGTAGAGTCTACCTGACCTCATCCATTGGGGCATCTCCGAGCTACCTCCAGTGTGCCGACCGGGTCATCATCGAGGTCAACCGGTATCATTCCAAACGGTTGCGTGAGATGTCCGACATCATGATTCTGCCTCCGCCGCCTCATCGCAATCCCATTCCCCTTCGGGAGCCCATGACCAAGGTCGGTTATCCCTACGCTGTAGTGGACACCAGGAAAGTCATCGGCGTCATAGAGAACGATGAACCGGATCACGTTCCCACTTTTGCCGCTGCGGACGCACGCAGCGAAAAGATTGCCGAACATGTTCTGCGTTTCCTGCTCGAGGAGATGAGTAAGGGGCGTATTCCAAAGGAATTCCTGCCGTTGCAGGCCGGAGTGGGAAACGTGGCCAATGGAGTGATGGCCGCTCTTGGGCGGAGTCCCGAAATTCCCCCCTTTAAGATGTACACGGAGGTGTTTCAGGATTCTCTTGTGGATCTCATGGAACAGGGGAAGCTTCTTGGGGCGAGCACCACCAGTCTCACGGTGACACCGGAAGTTTTGAAGCGCATCTACGACAATATGGACTTTTTCGTCTCGCGCATCGTTCTCAGGCCCATGGAACTTTCAAACAATCCGGGAGCCGTTCGACGTCTGGGGGTGATTTCCATGAATACAGCTCTTGAAGTGGACATTTATGGAAATGTCAATTCGTCCCATGTTTTTGGAATGGACATCATGAACGGAATCGGTGGCAGCGGAGAGTTTACGAGAAACAGCTACCTCTCCATTTTCATGTGCCCCTCCATTGCCAAGGGAGGGAAGATTTCCGCAGTGGTGCCCATGTGCCCTCATATCGACAACAACGAACATTCCGTCCAGATTATCGCCACCGACCAGGGATTGGCGGATCTCCGAGGGCTTGGCCCCATGCAGCGGGCACAGGCCATCATTGAAAACTGTGCCCACCCGGCCTATCGGGATTATCTCTACCGGTATATCGAACGGGGAAGAGTCGGTCACATCCGGCACGATCTTCGTACGGCCTTCGAACTCCATCGCAATCTTCTGAAGCATGGCGCCATGCTGCCGGACCTGGACCTTTCCCAAGTCTCGTAGCCTCTCCAAATACGGAAGATCTCAACTTGACATTGTCGGATTTCATCTGAACCACGGAGACACGGAGAACACAGAGATTTCATTTGGAGGTCTTTCTCCGTTGCAAACCGGAAACAGCTGAGCAAAACCCAACATGAAGCCCGTCTTCTCGTTGGGTTTTGCTTGGGGACATGCAATCGGCAGTTTCCATATACATGCTCGATCAACCTGCTGATTGCATATGGTTGTGTGATTATCTGACGTCGACACAGATGACGGAAAGCGAAGCATCCAGAACAGCGGCGTTGGAATCGGACTCTGAAACCTTTCTTCCCAGCAAATAGAAAGTATGCAAACCCGTTCCCCCCGTGCCATTGGTGTTTCTGAGGTTGGTGAAATGCCGTGTCGTGCTGACGGGCTTGGAATCCGGGTCATTCACTTCGGGATTATCTATGAGCGACACACGGCGCTCCGACCCGGTATCCGTAGCAGGATTTATCTTGTTGCGGGTCAGGACAAACAGATATTGATTTTCAGTATCAGATGGCCCAGCAAAATCCATATCCGCACTTGCGGTAACCACGCAAGCGTGATTCTCATTATCATCGGCAGCGATGGTTACGGTCGCGCTCCGTATAATGGTCCAGTTGTTGGCGCTGTCCAGGACCACATTGGCATTGGAATTGGAGCCCCTGACGTAATTGCTCGCCAATGCCTGGCCGGCAAAAATCAAAAGCCCTGCGATGATTACAACGGAGATCCCACAATACAGAATTCTTCTTTTCATGGATGATCCTCCTTTCGGCTTACGGTCCAGTCGAATCTGAATCCCCTACATTTTCCCTGTCCCTTGAGACATCGAGTTTTTGATTCTTTTTGTTTTTTCAGGGTGGATGGTTTCGCAAAAAGTCCCGAAAAGAGCTGCGTCGCCATTTTGGAGAAAGTAGGAATCAAATATTTTCAGCGGCTTACAAAACTGTTGCTCCCTGGGTTTTCACCAGGATAATGGCTTTTTACGAATCCATCAAGGTTGAAGAGATCAATATTTTTCAAAAAACTAAGAATCGGCAATCCGGTTTTCAAAAGGTCGGAGGAAAATACTCCGATACTTTGGTTACTCCAGCAACTTCAGCAATCGGAACTCGGCATGGCTTCTTGCGTAGGTAGGTAATGAATTATTCACATGCTGCGCTAAGACTTCACAAATGCTCTCGATCTGGTTGCTGAGATCATTAAGAGCCTATCCGAAAACCTTCCTCGGCAGCAGACACCCCCCCTTGGTCCCCCCTTGAGGGGGGACCAAGGGGGGGTCGCAAAGTCTGAGGGACGAGCCACTCCCCTCCCCATTCTCGAAAATAAATCCAAATCGGCTATCTCCACCCCCGTCAATGATGCACCGGTATGGACCATTCTCCGAGCGCACCGTGATGGCTTTCCCTTTGAAATTAATGTCGCTGTTTCCCTCGCCCGAGTACCTGCCGTCCTTTACGATGACAATATCACCGGCTACCGCTGCATCGGCCGGCCTGGATGGTCTGATACTTCTCCCCGTTTCCCACATGGAGCGTTGCGGTATATGCTGCCGGAGGACTCAAGAAGAGAGACAAGAGTACGATCAAGATAAAAATCCCAATAGATACGCGTTGTGCTTGCTGCATGTGAGTCCTCCTTCTTCGATGGAATTGGCCTAATTCTTCTCATCTCCCTGTGAGAAAATCTAACTGGCGGGAAAATAGAAATCACTGCCTACTTGCCGGATTCCTCCCCGGCTTTGAAGCCCAGCTCAAAAGCCTTCCGGTTCACTTCCAGGATGCGCCCGGGAAGGATCTTTTTCAGCGCACCCTGCCAGCTCTGTTTGGAGATGGGGAGGCATCCGGTTCCTGCCAGAATTCCCACCATCACGATGTTGGAAGCCCTGTCCGATCCCGCCTGTTTGGCCAGGGCCATGGCATCCACCCAGAGGAGGCGGCCGACCTTTTCTTCCGTCATCTTGCGGAGCTCTTCCACATCCGGGTAGGTGCTCTGCCCCGTGGCCACGGTGAAGGGAACGAGGGGAATCGTGCTGGATATCACCATTGTTTTGGGATTGCATTTGGGGAGAGCCCGCACCGCTTCCAGGGGTTCGAACGCCATGAGAATATCGGCTTCCCCATCGGGGATCGTCGGGCTGAAAACATCTCCCACCACCACGGAAGATTCCACGACTCCACCGCGCTGAGCCATTCCGTGGATTTCGCTCATGGCGACTGAAAGCCCCTCTTCAAGGGCCGCTTCGCCCACCAGGCGCGTGGCCAGAAGCGTTCCCTGGCCGCCTACCCCTGTAAAAAATATCCGCATGGCTTTGAATGCCTCTTTTGCCTGTGTCATCACTCGTTTCCTCCCTTGCCCTCACCGACCCGCTTGGGCTTGATGGATTTACAGATTTGAGAACAAACGCTGCATCCGCTGCAGAGGGACTCATTGATCCGGATACATTCTTGCCCCGACGCGGAACGTTCCCAGACGAAAGCCGGGCATCCCAGTTCCGTGAGACACCTTTTGCACAGATCGCAGGAGGATGCATCCACCTGGAAGACGACTTTGGTTTTCTTGTGCAGCATGCGGTTTTCATAGAGAGGGCAGGGGCTCTTGGAGATGAGAACCGATACTCCGGGTTCTTTCATGCTTTCACGCAGGTTTTGAAGCACATCCTGGGTTTTCTGGACCTGCAACGGATTCACCGTGAAGACACGTTCCACTCCGCATCCCCGCACCAGGTTTTCCAGGCTGACCTTGGGAGTGATTTTACCCTGGGGGGTCAGTTCGATTCCCGGATGCGGCTGGTGGCCCGTCATGGCGGTGGTGCCATTGTCCATGATGACCAGCAGGAAGCGGTGGTCATGGGAAACGGCATTCACCAGGCCCGTGATACCGCTGTGAAAGAAGGTGGAATCCCCGATGAAGGAAACGACGGGTTGATCCAGCACCTTGCTGAAGCCACCGGAAGAGGAAACGCCCGATCCCATACAGATGAGAAAATCGGCCATCTTCAGGGGAGGCAAAACGCCGAGGGTGTAGCACCCGATGTCCGAAGGATAAATGGCATCTTCCCCGAAGACCTTCTTCACGGAATAGTAGGTGGCCCGGTGAGGGCAGCCGGGGCAAAGGTTGGGCGGGCGCATGGGAAGCTGAGGCACGGCAAAAACCTGGGGCGGCTCATAGCTGACGCCGAAAAAGGACTGCAGTGCGCGCTTCACTTTGACGGCATCCAGTTCGAAGGCGCGAGGGATCAGCTGTGCTCCCTTGCCCGCGACCTCAACCGGCAATCCGGCTTCCTGGGCCGTCATCCGAACGGCCTCTTCCAGGAAGGGTTCCAGCTCTTCCACGACGAGCAACTTGTCCAGCCCTTCCAGGAAGTTGCGGATGAGTCCCTTGGGATGAGGGAAGGTGAATCCCAGCTTGAGGATCTTTACCTTGTCTTCGATGCCGAGATCGCGCACCGCGTCTTTCACATAGAGGTAGGATACGCCGCTGGTGATGATGCCCCATTTCCCCTGGCCCTCGGTGAAGTTGAACGGGCTTCGGTCCGCTTCCTCCTGGAGCTTTGCGACCTTCTCCAAAAGAGCCAGCCTCAGTTTGCGTCCCACCATGGGGATGACCACCAGGTTGAAGGGGTCTTTTTTGAATTCCCCACTGGGCGCATCGGTGGGGAGGTCCCCCAGGGTGACGGGGCCGCGGCAGTGGTTGACTCGCGTGGTCGTTCGCAGCATGCAGGGGATCTGGAATGTTTCCGAAATTTTCAGGGCTTCCAGGGTCATCTTCCTGGCTTCTTCGGGAGTGGTGGGTTCCAGCATGGGGACATTCCCCATTTTGGCGTAATAGCGGTTGTCCTGTTCGTTCTGGCTGGAATGGAGGGAAGGGTCATCGGCGACGACCATCACCATTCCGGCCTTCACTCCCACATAGGCGAGAGTCATGAAGGCGTCCGCGGCCACATTCAACCCCACATGTTTCATGGAGCACAGGCTCCGCACTCCGGAGACGGCGGCGGCGCCGGCCGTTTCCACGGAAATCTTTTCATTGACGGAATATTCCACATAGACCCCGGCATCGGGTCCTATCTGGTAGAACCGGTCAATGATTTCGGAAGACGGGGTCCCGGGGTAAGCCGCTACAAAACGCACATTGCCTTCCAGGGCTCCGCGAACGATGGCTTCGTTGCCCAGAAGCAGGTGTTTCTCCCCGCTTTTGGGCGTCAGTAGTTCATGCATTCCAAACCTCCTGAATTATGAAGTGATCCGTAAAATGAATGATCGGTGGTAAATTGTCGTGTCCAAAAATAGCGACAGCATCGGATGAAATAACCGAACCGTGTCGTCAATGGAAGTGGCCGCGTCTTTACGGAGCCCCGGCACTCAGACTTCGCCGGTCGCGGAATTTCTGAGATCCACGAAGAGCTTGACCCTTCCATTTTCTCTTTCGAGGGAGCCTTTTTCCACGAGTTTGATGCTGGGGTGGATGCCGATGAAGTTGGCCACCTTCTGTCCCATGATTTCCACCAGGGCCCGCTGTTCCCTCATTTTATCGAAGAAAAACTGTTCCGTGATTTCCACCCGGATTTCCAACTGGTCCCGGTGCCCGTGGCGGGTGGCAACGAGCTGATAGACCGGGCGCTCTCCCTTGATCTGTTCCAGGACATCTCCGATGCGCTCGGGGATGATATTGATGCCTTTGATCACCACCACGTTGTCGCAGCGTTGCAGGATGCGTCCGATACGCCGGAAAGTCCGCCCACACCCGCATGTATCGGGAATGATGCGGCAGAGGTCTCCCGTGCGGTAGCGAATGACGGGAAAAGCCTCTTTGGTGAGAGTCGTGATGACCAGCTCGCCTTCTTTTCCCGGTTCCAGGACTTCGCCCGTTTCGGGATCGATGGTCTCGGCGTAGAAATGGTCCTCCTGGATGTGCATTCCCCGCTGTTCCAGGCATTCGCCTGCGACTCCGGGCCCCATGACCTCGCTGATGCCGTAGTTGTCCGTGACTTTGACAAAGAGCCGCTCTTCGATTTCCCGCCGCATGTTTTCTGTCCAGGGTTCGCCTGCGCAGATGCAGTACTTGAGGGAAAGACGCTTGGGATCGATCCCCATTTCCTGAAGCTTGTCGGCCACCACGAGCGAATAGGAGGGAGTGGAAGCCAGCACGGTGGTCCGAAAGTCCTGCATGATCTTGATCTGCCGTTCCGTGTGGCCGACCGATGTGGGCAGAACGGAAGCACCGATGCGTTCTGCGCCGTAATGGATCCCCAGACCTCCGGTCAGAAGGCCGTATCCGAAGGTGACCTGAATCACGTCGTCTTCCGTGACCCCCCCGGCACTGAGGATACGCGCCACCAGAGCGCTCCAGTTCTTGAGGTCTTCCCGGGTGTACCCCACCACCCGCGGGTTCGTCATGGTGCCCGACGAAGAGTGGACACGCACCACCTCGCGCAGGGGCACGGCAAACATTTCATAGGGGTAGCTGTCGCTTACGTCCTGACTGGTGGTGAAGGGCAATCGCTGCAAATCCTTGAGTTCCGTCAGGTCATCTTCGGGACGGAAGTCAATTTCCTTGAAACGGCGATGGTAGAAAGAGACGTTCCGGTAGACCCGGTTCAAAGTGGCCTGCAGCCGCTCCAATTGGAGCTGCTCCAGTTCGTCTCTCGACATACATTCCTTGTCCGGTTCCCAAATGGGCATGGTGTATTCCCTCGGAATAGCTCATGGTTTATGTGTCATAGACCACAGCTCATGTTTTTTGACTCACGGCTTGAGGCTTGAACGCCACTGGAACAATGATCTACGGCCCGGCGGCAACAAGTCGTTTTTTTATGAGCCATGAGTTATGAACCATTCAGCCATGAGCTACAATGGGTGGAAGCCTGGTCACTTTTCCGGCGCCATCAGGCATCCACGATCTGCCTGGCGCCCTTTCCGAAATACGCTCTCTGCACTTCCCGGTGTTCCAGCAGCATGGCCCCCTCGCCCTGGAGCACCACTTTTCCCGTTTCCAGAACATATCCCCGGTCCGCGATCTGGAGGGCCGCGCGTGCATTTTGCTCGATCAGCAAAATGGTTCGGCCTTCCTTGCGCAGTTCCTGGATGATCTTGAAAATCTCCTTGATGACAAGAGGGGCCAGCCCCATGGAGGGTTCGTCGAGCACCAGGAGTTGAGGCCGGGACATGAGGGCCCGGCTGATGGCGAGCATTTGCTGTTCTCCACCGCTGAGGGTCCCCGCCAGTTGAGTGCTCCGCTCCCGCAGGATGGGAAAACGCTCCAGCATACGGGCCATGTCATCTCTGAGCTGCCGGGAATTGCGGCGATGGATGAACCCCCCCATTTCCAGGTTGGCTTCCACGGAAAGGGTCGAGAAAATCTGTCTCCCCTCGGGGACGAGAGCCACGCCCCGCTGCACGATATCTTCCGGTGAAAGCCCTTCAATGGCCTGTCCCTGAAATTCTATCGTGCCCTTTTGAGCCCGGTTCAACCCGCAAATGGTATTGACCAGAGTGCTCTTCCCCGCGCCGTTGGCTCCAATGAGAGCCACCATTTCCCCAGCTTTCACATGGAGAGAAACCCCTTTCAGGGCATGAATGTTTCCGTAATAGGTATGAACACTTTTAACTTTTAACATGAATATCGCTTGACCATATGTATGGATGAGACTTCGTCGATGACTTCACCACGTCACCACGTGTTCATTCGTTCGTTCGGGTTGAAGCCGCTGATCCCTATCGGATTTGCGCCGCTTAGCGCCTATTCTAAAAACTCCTCAATAGCCCGACACCCCCCTTTTATTCCCCCCAAGGGGGGTGAGGGGGTTGTTTCGATGACACTGCGAGTTTTTGGATAGACTCTTATATCCCCTCGCCGAGATACGCCTCGATGACGGCGGGATTCTCTTTGATCTCCTCGGGAGTCCCCGTCGCCAGAGGTTCCCCGTAGTAGAGCACCAGGATGCGGTGGGAAATGTCCATGATGAGGTTCATGTCGTGTTCCACGAGCATGACCGTAATGCCCCGCCCGCAGATGCGTTGAACCAGTTCCCCCAGTTCTTCCGTTTCACGCATGTTGAGCCCTCCCGCCGGTTCGTCGAGAAGGATTAACCGGGGTTCCGTGGCCAGGGCTCTCGCGATTTCGAGAATTTTCTGCTTGCCGAGGGGAAGTGTGCCCGCGGGCAGTTGCGCCTCCGCGGCGAGTCCCACGAATTCGAGATGCGACAGGGATTCTTCCCTGATGTGCTTTTCTTCGCGGCGCATGCCGGGGAAACGAAGCCCCGTGGACCAGAAGCCGCTTCGAGTCTTGGGGTGGCGTCCGACCATTATATTTTCAAGAACACTCATGGACTTGAACAGGGCGACATGCTGAAAGGTGCGGGAGATCCCGTAGCGGGCGATCTGGTGAGGCAGCGATCCGTTGATTTCCCTGCCGTCGAAGCGCACCTGCCCCGCAGTCGGAGTGAGCAGCCCGCTGATACAGTGGAAGAGGGTGGTTTTTCCTGCGCCGTTTGGGCCGATCACCGCCTGAATGATTCCCGGGGGAACGGAGTAGTTGATGCCTTTGAGAGCGGTGATGCCTCCAAACTGCATCTGGATGTCCTGGATCTCCAGCAGAGGAGCCGATGATGGAGTTGAATTCTCTGTCATGAGCCACCTTCCTTCATTGCGGAAGCACGGGAATTTCGGGAACCGATCGCGAGGGGAACGAGGGAGATCAACCCCTTGGGCAAAAAGAGCGCCACGATGAGAAGGATAGCGCCATAGACCAGGATTTCAAAGTCGGCGAAAACCTGCAGCCATTCGTTGCCGATAAAGGTGAGGAGAATCGTTCCAAGGACAGCTCCCCAAAGACTCTGCATGCCGCCGACCATGACCATCAGCATGAAGCGGACGGACCACATGAGGTTGAACGAACCGGGATTGAGAAAGGTCACATAATGGGTGTAGAGGCTCCCCGCCAGGGATGCGAAGACGGCCCCAAGCACGAACACCTGGACCTTGTAGCGGGCCGTAGGAACACCCATGGCTTCGGCTGCCGTCTCTTCTTCATGAATGGCGCGCAGCGCCCGCCCCACACGGGAATGCAGTATATGAAAGCAGAAGAGGAGCCCCAGAAAGACAATCCCCCAGATGAGATAATACCATGCGATTTCACTGGTGATTTTCCAATTTGCGATGCTGAGCCCCGGAATGTCCACCATTCCGGACGGCCCTCCTGTCCATTCGATCTCCTCGTTGAGGATGATATGCACGATGACCCCAAAGCCCATCGTCGCCATGGCCAGGTAGTGTCCCTTGAGGCGCAGAGCGGGAATGCCGAGCATCCACGCCACAAAGGCGGCCAAGCAGGCTCCGACGGGCATCGCAGCCCAGGGATTCATGTCGAAATGCCCCGTCAAAATGCCGGAGCTGTAAGCGCCTATACCGAAAAAGGCGGCTTGTGCCAGAGAAATCTGGCCCGCATAACCCATGAGCATGCTCAGACCCAGGGTCACGAGGGTGAAAATCCCGGCGAAAACCATGACATCTATGTAATGGGAAATCGCTCTGACGGGCTGGACCAACCAGGGGAAAACAGCTATGAACAATCCAAATCCCAGGAAGATCCACCATTCTTTCTTACTCATCTTGAAAACCTTCTCAGAATTTTTTGAGCTTCGCCGCCTCGCCGCTTCCAAAGAGCCCTTCGGGTTTGAAAAAGAGGGCCAGCAGGAGCAGGACCAGGGCCACGGCATCTTTGTAACCGGAAGAGAGATACCCCGCGCAAAAGGATTCGGCCAGGCCCAAAAGGGCTCCAGCCACAAGAGCTCCGAAGAAATTGCCTAGACCTCCGAGGACCGCCGCTCCAAAACCTTTCAATGCCAGGAGCGCCCCACGATCGTACTGCATGAGGGAGATGGGAGTGATGATCACTCCGGCGGCAGCTCCGATGGCGGCGCTCAGCACGAAAGAAAGCAGCACCATCTGGCGAACGGGAATGCCCACCATGCGGGCTGCGTTGGGGTTGTCGGCACAGGCGAGCATGGCCTTCCCGTAGACGGAGCGCTGGAAGAACACCGTGAGGCAGACGACTACGAGGGCGCTCACGCCGAGAACCCACAGTGCCTGCGGCTGAATGGCCGCCCCACCGACCATGATGGGGCCTCCCGAACTGAAGGCGGGCAGGCTGTAAGGGTCTTTTCCCCACACGTACATGGCGGAACCCTGGAGCAGGATGGAAACCGCGATGGTGATGATGATGAGGGAGAGAACACTCGAGTCCCTGGTTCGGCGGATCACGAACCGCTCCATGGCATATCCGACGATCCCCGTCATGAAAACGGCCGCAAAAAAGGCGATGAAAATGGGCAGATGAAGCGTTCCCACAAAAAAAACGGCAAATAAGCCGCCCAGCATCACAAATTCGCCCTGCGCAAAGTTGATGATTTCCGTGACGTTGTAGATGATATTGTAACCGATGGCCACCAGCGCATAGATGACCCCGATGGTGAGCCCGCTCACCGTGTATTGTAATAAATCCGTGCCCAACATGAACCCATCCACTGTTACCGCAGTCTCCTTGGTTTTTCCAGGTCTCTATGGATCCGCCCCCCCCCCCGCAAAGGCGCAAATCTAAATTCCACAAGGATCGGCTGTCTCCCGCCTTCACTGTATGCCGAACCTCTGTCTCTTACCAGTCATTGGGAAGTTCAGTCCAGAGGAATTTGAAGGAAATATGCTTTTTCATTCAAGGGATAAAAAGGGGGGCCTGTCGATCCCTGCCCGATCCCCCTTTGGCAAAGGGGGATCGGGCAGGGATCTGCCGGAAAAGTCTGCTGAACTTCAAGGCAATGTGCAAGGGCAGTGAGACGCCCGATTCTTACCAGGGAGCCAGGGCCCAGTTTCCGTCTTTTACGATGACCATTTCCAGGTCTTCCTTGCTCAAGCCGTTGTGGTCCTGAGGCGAGAAGTTGAAAATTCCGTGCATTCCGATAAAATTTTTAGTGTTTTCAATGTGATCTCGGATCTTGGCCGGGTCGGGGCCCACGGCCTGCAGTGCGGCGAGAGCAAGCTGAGTGGCGTCCCAGGCGTGCCCGCCGAAAGAAGAAATGGGTTCTTTGTACTTTTCTTCATAGGCCTTGGTGTATTCCATGATGACCTTCTTCTGGGGTTGATCGTCCGCCAGCAGGGGGCCGACGTTGACGCGGGCGAGAGGCAACAGGACCCCCTCAGCGGCCTTGCCGGCCAGTTCCAGGTTTTTCAGACTGCCGAAGCCGTGGCTCTGGTAGAGGGGGATGGCATCCATGCCGAGATCACGCCAGTTCTTGATGGCCAGGATCTGCGTGGGGCCGACGGACCAGTTGACGATGGCCTGGGGCTGTGTGCCGCGGATTTTCGTGAGCTGGGGAGTCAGGTCCGTATCCTGAGGGCCGAAGCGCTCGTCTGCCACGATGGTGATGCCGTATTCGGGTGCGAGTCCCAGCAGTTCTTCCCGCCCGCTCGCTCCGTAGCCGGTGGAATCGGTCATGATGGCGACTTTTTGAATGCCTTTGGCCTTCATGTAATCATAGAGTTTTCCAACCACGTGTTTGTCGGAACCGGCAACTTTGAAGATCCATTTGCGGCTTTCGATGGGAGTGACAATTTTATAGCTCGTGGCGCAGGAAATGAGGGGAATCTGGGCCTCTTCCGCAACGCTCAGGACGGCGAGGCTCTCACCGCTTCGGGTAGGTCCAATGATAACAGGTACTTGATCCCGCTTGATGAGCTTTTTTACCGCGAGATTGCATTTGGTGGCGTCGCTCTCGTCGTCATACACGATGAGTTCGATGGGATGCCCGTTGATGCCGCCCTTCTTGTTCACTTCTTCCACGATCATTTCCGCGGTCTTCTTCTCGGGTTCTCCCAGGAAGGACGCCACACCCGTGATGGAAAAGACTGCCCCGATCTTGTAGGGCTCCGCACCTGCCCATACGCTGGAACTGCAAGCCACGTTCAAAACAGCTCCCAACAGGAATGAAAAGGAAAGCGTTACCCCAATCCATTGCTTCAAGCGTCTCATGGTTACTCCTCTCGGTAAGTTAGAATCCACTCTTTTCCCTCAGCCATAAAAAAAAGCCGTGGATGCAAAACCACGGCTTCAGACAATAAAAAAAGCCGCGGGCGAATCCCTTTTTGCGGTCCGCCCACGGCCTCGATTTCAAAGGCATAAGGATGCAGGGGCAGACCGCCTGAGGTAAGCGTAATAGAAGCAATAAAAGACTCTTTCGAACGTTTTCCGGCCCATCGGTTCCGCCCATCCTTTTGTCTCGATTGTTTGTTGATTGAATTGTGAGTGAAATTTCTTATAAAAAGATCGTTCTCCTTTTGTCAAGGGAAAAGGATGCCTTGATTTTTGTTGTAAGGGATTTTCGGTTTGTGATAAAAAATGATCTTATCTCAGGCGCCTGGGTGGTGGAATCGGTAGACACAAGGGACTTAAAATCCCTCGGTCGCAAGGCTGTGCGGGTTCGAGTCCCGCCCCAGGCACCATTCTACGGGGATTGCTCTTTATCGGTATCGGCAAAAATGCCTTTTTGTACCACCCCTGTACCACCTTTTTGGATTTATACCCCCGGCAGAGCAGGGTAGGTGTTGCTCACTGTAACGCTGTCGCGCATCCCTTTCTAAGTACCGAAGATTGTAAATACGCGGCCATTTCTTTGTAGGAACGGCTTCCAGCCGTGACAGGAACCGGCAACCGCACACCTTGTCGCGGCAGGATGCCGCTCCTACGAAAACGTAGGGGTAAACGGCCAGGGCAATCGCATGACTTTCGTTGTGAAATCAAATTAATAGCTGCATTCTCCGCTTCGTTGTTGTATAGAGATAGTCCTTGACATTAATCAGAAAAGATTTGAGAGGAACGATGAGAGCAGGGACTATCATGGAACATTTCTCCGAGCTGGAAGACCCAAGGAAACACACTAAAAAGATTCGCCACAAGCTGATCGACATCCTCGTTATCGCCATCTGCGGTACTATCTGCGGGGCCGACGACTGGATGGGGATCTCTGATTTTGGAAAAGCCAAGTTCAAATGGCTGCGCACTTTCCTTGATCTCCCCAATGGGATTCCCTCTCATGATACTTTTGGCCGGGTGTTTTCCCTGATCCGCCCCGAGAAATTCCAAGAATGTTTCGTAAGCTGGATCCAATCGGTTGTCCAGATCTGTGAGGGAGAGATTGTACCCATTGACGGAAAGACGCTGCGCCGCTCCCACGACTCCAAGTCCAACACTGCGGCCATCCACATGGTCAGTGCCTGGGCCAATAGGAACCGACTGGTGTTGGGGCAGGTAAAAACGGAGAAGAAATCCAATGAGATCACTGCCATCCCGGAGCTTCTCAAGGTCCTCGATGTCCATGGGTGCATCGTGACCATCGATGCCATGGGTTGCCAGAAGAAGATCGCCGGACAGATCGTCGAGCAGGGAGGCGATTACGTGCTGGGGCTGAAAGGAAACCAGGGCACTCTGCTCGATGCGGTGGAAAAGACCTTCTCCGAGGCCAAGCAAGAGGACCTGGATGGCCCGGACTTTGATTTCCTCCAGACGGAGGAGAGCGGTCACGGTCGCCATGAGGTTCGCTCCTATTTCACAACTTCCCTTCTGAATCAGCTCCCCAATCCTGAGGAATGGAAAGGGCTTCAAACCATTGGAGCCGTCCTCTCCGAGGTGACCCGAAATGAGAAAACCACAATCGAGTGCAGATACTACATCGCGAGCATCGAAAACAACGCCAAGCTCTTTGCCAATGCCGTGCGCTCTCACTGGGGAATCGAGAACTCCTGCCACTGGGTTCTCGACGTAGCGTTTCGAGAAGACGAGTCGAGGGTCAGGAAAGATCATGCTCCAGAAAACCTTGCCCTCTTGCGCCATATTGCTTTGAATCTCCTCCGTGAAGAAAAGACAGCTAAAGTCGGGGTGAAAAACAAACGCCTCAAAGCGGGCTGGGATAACCGCTATCTGGCTAAGGTCTTGCTCGGAAAATAAAAGTCATGCGATTGCCCTGGGTAAACGGCTGCGTAATTACGAAGACCAGTACTAAGTACTCCAGCGCGATAATTACGCAACCAGATTTGTTCAACCCTAAGAGGCTCCAGGCATGTTAAAATTAAATAAAAAGGCAACAAACAGGAGAGGAGTACAACCATGCCTGGACCTCAACACAAATACTGCATCTACATTCCTCCAGAGAAACGGAAAGTATTGAAACATCTGAGCGTGAGCTACACAAAACCCTATGCGGAGGTTGTAAGGGCTCGTATCCTCCTCCTATCGCATGAGCATCCGGAATGGAGCATCCGGCAGATCGCTGATGAAGTCGGATGCAGGCCATCCACCGTTAAGAAGTTCCGCAACAGATGGGTCAATGAAGGTAGCCTCAAAAACCACCCCCGACCCGGAGCCCCAAGAAAGCATCCTTCTGCCGTGAGGGCTCAGATCACCTTGTTGGCCTGCTCGAAACCGTGTGATCATGGCAAGCCATGGCAACGCTGGTCTGGAGAGAAGCTTTGTCAAGTCGCCAAAGAAAAAGGAATCGTCAGCCACATTGCCCCGAGCACTATTCGTCTTTGGCTGAAACAGGACAAGATCAAACCCTGGCAATATCATCTATGGCAAAAATCTCCTGATCCAAAATTCGTTGAGAAAGCGTCTCCAGTCCTGGATCTCTATGAGAACGCTCCCCAGTTGTTCCAGCAGGGTGAAGCTTCCGTTTGTATCGATGAGAAGACCTCCATTCAAGCAAGAAGACCTCTTCACGAGACCAAACCCGCCATAGCCGAACACCCCGTTCACGTGGCATCCCGATACAAACGGATGGGAGCATTACAGCTGTTTTGTGCTCTTATCGTCGCCAATGGAATCACCTTCGCCCGTACCTTCGCTCGCAAGCGCTTCGCGGAGTTCAAAACCTTTCTTCTGAGTTTCTTTTCTTCAGCCATTGTCAAGGGATTCAAGGTTATTGATCTCATTCTGGACAATGGCTCTACGCATGCACCCAAACAACTGGGCAAATGGATTGCTTCTCTCAACCTTTCTTTTAATGTTCGTATCTACTGGCTTCCCACATATGCCAGTTGGCTCGATCAGGTTGAGATCATCTTCAGTAAGGTTACAAGGGATGTACTCACTCCCAACGACTTCAACGACAAAAAGGAGCTTTCACAAATACTTATGGGCTACTTTGATGAGCTCAACAGACATCCAAAACCCATAAAGTGGACCTATACGAAAACAAAGCTCGTGGCCAAGTTTGCTCCAAAATCCGTGCAAATGGCCGCGTAGTCAAATACCTCCGGCAAAGCCGGAGGCTTGAAAATATGGACCGCTCAAAGCGGTTGTAAACCATTGGCCACCTAAAGGTAGCGGCTACTTGAACATATGCAGTTGATCGAGTCTGCGATCCTCGGTTTCCTGCTTTTTGATATATTCGCGGATCATCTTCTCATCTTTACCCACCGTGGACACGAAGTATCCGCGCGCCCAGAAATTGTGGCCAGTGAAATTCTTCCTCTGACCAAGGAAGCTCCTTGCAATGTGGATGGCACTTTTGCCCTTGATGAAACCCACCACTTGGGCAACGCTGTACTTGGGTGGAATGCTGATGAGCATGTGGACATGGTCCACCAGCAGATGACCTTCCACTATCTTGCTCTCACGCTGCATCGCAAGCTCTCTGAATATCTGCCCCAAATGCTTTCGGAGCTCTTCATAGAGGGTCTTCCTTCGGTATTTGGGAATCCATACCACATGGTACTTGCAGTCCCACGCCGTGTGGCTTAGGCTTTGGTATTCGTCCATACGAAAGCTTTCCTTTCTGTAAACTTTGAGCGGTTCACAGGAGGGAAGCTTTCGTATACTCCCGGAAATGTCAAACTCTGGGAGTCGCCCGGCAGAGCCGGGGGTTTACCCAAAATTAATTAGCGCGTTGGGGTACTTAGAGCTCTTTAGCATTGGAAACCTGGATTCGGATTTCTGAGGGCAAGGGATATTCTTGCCTGAATCTGAGGCAAATCGGAATCAGATTCATGAAATTGGCCGCTGATGACCCATTTTTCAGCCGCATGCGCCGAACGACCATGGACATGGCCAGCGTTGCGAAATGGCGCTGGATGGGAAAATCAGTGAATACTACTTAGTTTGGACTATTTTTTGTCTAGACTTTGGGGGGAACCATACCCCCCCATAAGTTCACGCCCATGCCGGGCGTACACCAGGGAACTGCAGGCGACGGCGGACCACGCCCGTGATGCAAGTTTCACAGCCCCTGGCCGCCGCGCCTGAGCGCTCGCGATGGTTTTTGATGGAGTTTGAGGGGCTTCGCTCCGCTCGGTCGTCTAGCACGGAAAATTGCTTGCGCAATTTCCGCACCCAGCCGACGGTGGCTCATCTCGCTGCCCCGCTATGCGTACAAAATCGACAATCGAGGAACAAATGGAACAGCAAAAATGTAAGATTTGCGGCAGCCAATCACTGGTGGTATTTGCACACACTGCAAAATGCAGTAACTGCGGTATCCTGTTGTATTACCCATACCCAGATGATGATAGTCAGTTGTTATCCTCTGGTGAAGGAAAAAGCTGGCCACGAGAGCGGGTATTATCTTAGGGCGTCCAAATCGGCGAACGCCCATTGACTGGTTTTTGACCCCCGGCACTGGGAAGCAATGCTCCTACCATTCTAAAATGGCCCATGTGTGGGCATTTTGCGCCTAGCCATGCCCTGTTTGACACTGTAGCTGCGGGCCATGGGTTTCCTTGTAAGATATTGGAATATATAGTATTTTTCCGTTATTTTCCCGGTTTTTGGCACTGGCAATGAGTTCGAGGTGAGTCCCAGCCTGCTCTGTGCTCAAGCTCTCGAGACGGTCAGGATGTGGGAGCACCTCTCGTCTCTGTTTGACCAAAGAGGTGAAGCGGCCAGTGATCTGCTGCTCTTCGGCAACGCTGATCTTGATCACCTGCTCCGCTTCGGCCCGGGTGGGAGTGCCGCACAGGGCGGGCAGGCGAAGGGCGATACGATTGGCATCCTTGATCTCTCCCGTGCCGTGAAACTTTCCCAGTCCGAAGAGCGACTCGATTGGATCGGAGGTCACTGGCAGACCGATATGATCCAGACCAAGCTTGGCAGCGATTTGGAGTTGGTTTTGCAGGTAGGCGACGAACTCACGACGAACAGGGCTTGAGCCGATGGCCTGGATAAATGGCTCGCACTGGGCTATCGTGGAGTGACTTAGCCCTCGAGCCTTGAAAATCTTCTGGCACTCGAGCAGTGGTACGGCATCGTCTCGGAATCGCTTGATGAAAGCCCTGCATGAGGGCAGCCGGTCCAGACAAGCTCGCAGCTTTGAGAGGGTGGAGCCCTTCCGGGCACCTCCGGCAGGAGAGAGTCTGAGCAGTTGTTCTGCCCATCTGATAAGGCGGTGCACATTCATAAAGCGCGCTTTGGTCTGCACCTTCGGGGGAGCCAGGCACGCGAGCACCGTCTGCTTGAGCTTGCCCGAGACCCGGCCACAGGCAGAAAGGAAGGTTTCGAAGAGCGGATGATCCTGATACCACCACTTGAGCAGATTGGCAATGACATGGGAGATGTCGTCAATGCACGGGCTTGCCAGTCCTTGCGCACCGAGTAGGTGGATGGCTTTCTGCAAATCGGTGCCTCCGTCTTTGAGGTAAGCAGCCGGGCGTCCCGCTGAGGCGATGAGGCGATCGAGGAAGGCCGCAATAGACTCACCCGTCCAGGAATCGGCCACTGATACCGCCATGCAATGGAGATCTTGAAGCCCGGGGGCAACTGGACAGAGTTGATGGTGATGAGCGTTGAGAGCCAGGACAGTCAGAATCTTACCCGTTCCCAGACCAATGCTCATGTCGATCATCCAGATAAGTCCGTTACAAAACGGTGCCTTCGCCACTGGCAGCCCCTGTAGCATCGGGGCGGACCGGATGCGCACCAGAGAGAGCCTGGTCACCCAGTTGATGATGGTCTGTGGACAAGGGACTTTTTTTTAAACCCATGGCTCCCATCATTATGCCCAACACCCGGCTCACGGCCCGGAACCCGATGCGAGCCACCACAAACAGCTGCAGGGCCAAGAAGACCAGATCCACCTTGCTCTGGAGGACAATCACCCGTTCCTGGCTCTCCAGTTGGTGTACACGAGCCCGGCTCTCCTTGAGCTCTTTTTTGAACTTGTCGCGCTCCGCCTTGACTCGGGCCAGCTCTTTGCTCTGGTAGCGGTTCTTCTCAGCTCTGCACGCGGCTTTCTGTTTCCAGTTATCCCGGCTCCTTTTGTATCTGGTCTCCGGACTCATAGCGCACCCGCCCACCGAGATGCGCCGCCGCTGCCACTGAGGATGTGTATTTTGATCATTGTACTTACCTCCCGGATTATGGCTGATAAAATCCAGGTTATCGTACAACTGTGGACACAACCTGTCCAACACTTATGTGGCCCAAATCCCGAGCACTAAAATCAGCCCTCAGAGCAGGGCAATCGCATGACTTTTATTTTCCGAGCAAGACCTTAGCCAGATAGCGGTTATCCCAGCCCGCTTTGAGGCGTTTGTTTTTCACCCCGACTTTAGCTGTCTTTTCTTCACGGAGGAGATTCAAAGCAATATGGCGCAAGAGGGCAAGGTTTTCTGGAGCATGATCTTTCCTGACCCTCGACTCGTCTTCTCGAAACGCTACGTCGAGAACCCAGTGGCAGGAGTTCTCGATTCCCCAGTGAGAGCGCACGGCATTGGCAAAGAGCTTGGCGTTGTTTTCGATGCTCGCGATGTAGTATCTGCACTCGATTGTGGTTTTCTCATTTCGGGTCACCTCGGAGAGGACGGCTCCAATGGTTTGAAGCCCTTTCCATTCCTCAGGATTGGGGAGCTGATTCAGAAGGGAAGTTGTGAAATAGGAGCGAACCTCATGGCGACCGTGACCGCTCTCCTCCGTCTGGAGGAAATCAAAGTCCGGGCCATCCAGGTCCTCTTGCTTGGCCTCGGAGAAGGTCTTTTCCACCGCATCGAGCAGAGTGCCCTGGTTTCCTTTCAGCCCCAGCACGTAATCGCCTCCCTGCTCGACGATCTGTCCGGCGATCTTCTTCTGGCAACCCATGGCATCGATGGTCACGATGCACCCATGGACATCGAGGACCTTGAGAAGCTCCGGGATGGCAGTGATCTCATTGGATTTCTTCTCCGTTTTTACCTGCCCCAACACCAGTCGGTTCCTATTGGCCCAGGCACTGACCATGTGGATGGCCGCAGTGTTGGACTTGGAGTCGTGGGAGCGGCGCAGCGTCTTTCCGTCAATGGGTACAATCTCTCCCTCACAGATCTGGACAACCGATTGGATCCAGCTTACAAAACATTCTTGGAATTTCTCGGGGCGGATCAGGGAAAACACCCGGCCAAAAGTATCATGAGAGGGAATCCCATTGGGGAGATCAAGGAAAGTGCGCAGCCATTTGAACTTGGCTTTTCCAAAATCAGAGATCCCCATCCAGTCGTCGGCCCCGCAGATAGTACCGCAGATGGCGATAACGAGGATGTCGATCAGCTTGTGGCGAATCTTTTTAGTGTGTTTCCTTGGGTCTTCCAGCTCGGAGAAATGTTCCATGATAGTCCCTGCTCTCATCGTTCCTCTCAAATCTTTTCTGATTAATGTCAAGGACTATCTCTATACAACAACGAAGCGGAGAATGCAGCTATTAATTTGATTTCACAACGAAAGTCATGCGATTGCCCTGCACACAGACCCCCTTCGGGAGGGATGGGAAAGGAGGGATGGTTTTGATTCCGGGACAAGCAGGGGGATGTCGGCCTGCGAGTCCCAGTCGATCCAGATGAGCCTTGCAAGGGGAAAGCGTCCCGTAGGGGAGCGGTGCTTTTCCTTGGTGTTGCGAAAGCCGGGACAGCGCCCCCAGCGGTTTTTGGGGTGTGCTGCCGGATCGCTTCGCATTCTTTCAAGCCACATGCGTTTTTCTTCCAGGGACAATGCTCTGCTGGAGTGAACCCATACCTGGAAGTTTTCCGGTGAGGTCTCAACGATCATTCGAGCGGGTTTCCACTGTCCGGAGGGGAAGCAGTGGTGTCGCAGAAGGGTTTGTCGGTCAATGTCGTCGGCCAGGAGGTAATGGTCGATGCAGAGGGGCTTTATGAGTATGTGGCAGCCCCGGGCATTTTGGGATCTGAGGTAGGCGATCTTCTCGAGAGCCGGTTTTACGGTCCACAGTCCCTTTTGTGGATCGAGGACGCCGAGTTGCCAAAGGTTGAGGAAGTATCGGGCCATCTTTTGAAAGAGCTTTTCCATGGGAGAGGTTCCTTTGGGGGGCAAGGCGCCCCGGGCAGACGCCTTGCCGGTTTTCACATCAAATGAGCTCGGTTGAAGCGATGCGCACGTGCTCGGCCGAAACGATCTGGTTTTTTTCATGTGCAGCAGCGATGAGGGCGCCCCGGGCGAGATGATTGGCTCGTCTGAGCAATCCCCCCGAGCCTTGCTGGATGGCGGTAACGGCCGCATCGGCAAAGAGCTGCTGGGAGACTCCGCTGATTTTGAGATGGTGGTTGAGGTAGCGGTCCATGTCCTCTCGTGTGATACCCTGGAGGTGGCAGCGGGAAACGATTCTCGATGCCAGGGGCGGAATGTGTCAATAACTTTGAGACACCCTTGAGCACAATTTATTGTAACTCTCCATCAGTCGTTACAAGCTTGGGGGGATTGATCCAAGCCGCTGTCGGTAAAGGCTTTGGAGTCGGCACCTTGTTGACGAATCTTTCTGGGTGATCCTGGTATGCGCGGATCAAGACCCGTTCTCTGGCTTGTAAGACTTCAGGGGCATTTCCAAAGTGAACCATCTCGGGGGTGAGCAGGCTGATCCCCGTATGACGGTGCTCCTGGTTGTACCAGGGAAAGAAATCCTGGCAGAAACTGCGTGCATCCTGGATGGCTCCAAAGCGTTCGGGAAAATCAGGTCTGTACTTAAGCGTTTTGAACTGGGATTCGGAGTAAGGGTTATCATCACTGGTATAGGGTCTGCTGTGAGTCTTGGTGATCTCAAGGTTTGCGAGCAGAAAGGCCACAGGTTTCGATTTCATTGAAGATCCTCTATCCGCATGAATCGTCAACTGTCCCGGAACTATCCCCTGTTTGGAACAGGTTTCCTGAATGAAGCGTTTTGCGAGCTGCGCCGATTCATGGGTTGCCACCATCCATCCGGCGACGTATCGGCTGGAGATGTCAATAATCACATAGAGATAGAAGTAGGTCCATTTGCTGGGACCAAGAAGCTTCGTGATGTCCCAGGACCAGACCTGGTTGGGTCCCGTTGCCAGAAGCTCGGGTTTTTCATAAACAGGATGGCGCAACTGGTTTCTGCGTTCTTTCACCTCCTTTTGATCTTCAAGGATCCGGTACATGGTACGGATGGAGCAGTGGTATTTTCCCTCATTGAGCAAGGTCGCATAGACTTCATGAGGAGCCTTGTCGACAAAGCGCTCCGAGTGCAGGATATCGAGCACCGTCTGCTTTTCTTCTGGTTGCAGAGCACGCGGCGAAGGAGATTTCCCGCCGCACTCCGCAGCCTTCATTTTGCTCCCGGCTCTCCGCCGATACAGGCTGGCCCTCGGAACCACGAGGGCTTCACAGGCACGGCGGGTGCCTATTTCAAGGGCGAGCGCTTCTGTGGCATCCATCAGTCTTTCCCGCTCTGCACCTGGGTTTCGAGTGTTATGCCCAATATCTGAGAGATTTTTTTTTGAGCATCGATGATGAGCTCCGCCTGCTTGAGGCGTTTTTGAAGCCGTTCGTTTTCCTGGCGCAGTCTGCCCATCTCGATCACCAGAGGATCGGGTTCTTTGGCTTTGGGTCCCCGTTTTCTTGGCTCCAAAGCCCCCAGGGTGTCCGCATTCCGCTGCCGTCGCCAGGTGGCGAGGTTTGAGTGATACAATCCTTCGCAGCGCAGCAAGGCGCCAAGACTAGCGGGAGTTTTACAAACGTCGAATAGGGACCCACTGATGGACACAAGCAACCCTTTGATGACTTTGATGAGCTTGAAGAACTCTTTTTCCGTGAGCGTCGAAATAGGAATAAACATTACGGCGTGGTAATGCTGTCGCAGGTTTTCACATTGGCAGACTGGTCATAGGTCCAGCCCGCTCGAACGACATCAGTTACGCAGAAAGTCCATGTTCCGCTCTGCCTTGTGCTTGACGAATTCAGGGTGATCTGCCCGCTGCCGTCGGTCACTCCGCTGACGCTGTCGCTGGTCGCACCGCTGAACATCCCATGCACGGTAGCTCCAGATACGGAGCCCCCCTTGGCATCACCAATGGTCACGGTGGCTGCGGCGCGGTAGTTCTTACCCTTTTGCTGATATGACATCGCGATGCCACTTACGTGGGTCTCGCTGGCCGGCGATGTAGAACTGTCCAACGGTACAATGACCTGAATGATCGACAACGCGGGTAGCTCGAAATTGACTTGACCGCCGTTGAAGACCCCGGCGCCGATCGGTACGTCATTGACCCCGTTTGAGAAACGTCGAAACGTGGCTGTTCCAGAAAGCGGGAGGGCGCCGGCATCCAACGCCATCATATGCCCCATTCTCGTGGCGTTGACCACTTCCACGTACAGAGTTTTGCTCTTTTCATCCACGGCCGCGATCGGCTGAATATCAACATTGCTTGGTATATCGTGGAAAATGGGATATCGGGTCTTGCCACCCTGCAATCCCCGTATCATCAACCGTAGAGCATAATATGTCGGCGTCTTCGTCCCATTTGCGTGAACTATGCCCCGATGGTCTGCCAGTCGTAAAAAGGAAAGATAGCGCTGCCGGTCACATAGCCAGCGTTATCCCGGCTGTGCTCGATCAATATCTTGGCGTAGGAAAGAGCGTTACTAAAACCATATGCGCTGCGATAGGACCCCCACTCCGAGATGTAGGTATCCTCATGTTTCCCGTCTCCATCTGAGTATAGGGCAATCCACTCGTTGACCTGCACTGCGCCCGCGTAATGCGAACTGCTGTAGTTGTGCCAGTCCACCACATCGACGACATGGTCGTTCTGAATCAACGACTCCTCCACCCAGGAATTCACGCCCGTCGTTACCGGTGCATGCAAGCGGAAGGTTTTACCCTCCAGGTAGTTGTCGTAGACAAATTGGATCGCATCGCGGGTATAGCGAGTGAATAGAATGTAGTCCTGCAGAGTGCCTCCCCACCCTTGCTTGATACTATCGGGCTCGTTATGCACTTGCCAGTCGTGCACTTCAAGACCGTTTCTCACATTGACCCAATACACCGTGGCAAAAACGTGCTCCCACCACTCGTTCCAGTCTTCAGCCGTCCAAGGCGGATTCAATTGCTTGGCCCACGATGGTTGACTGTTGTCGTCCACGTTTCTCAGGGTCATCACCGGAGCAATGCCGTTGTCTTTCAATGCTTTCAGCATTTCGTAAAGACTGACGTCCGTTGTACAAGAGCCGCCAGGCGAAAAATGGTATGAATCCGGCCTGTTGAATTGCGTGTCCCAAGCTTCCCAATTGATCACGTTTGGCTCGGCCTTTATCACGTCGATGGTTGGCCAGCCATACACGCCATCATCGTCTTGAGGCTCGAGACGACTCATCCCGCCCCAGATTCGGTAATTGCGCAGACCGACGTCCACTAGATCATCGATGTTAAAATCGGCACATCCCTTGGTGGCTCCAATGCTGCGCTCGGTTACACCGTTAGAGGCGCCGGTTATGGTAAGGGTATACATTTTTGCATGTGCAGCGGCTTCCCACGTTGTTGTGAAGAGCAATATCACTGCCAAGTACGCCACGTAGGTGAGTGAGAAACGGTTCATTTCACCTGCCCTCCTTGGTTCCAATGAATGCCTGTCCAAGCCCACTCTTCTCCGGGATGCTCTGGGTGGGAATCGGAGACGTCCCCGGCCACGTAAAGAGCATCATTGTCATGGGAAATAAAATAGGTATGATTGAGCGAGGCGCCATCTCGGAGGGATTGAATCTCAGAAGGCTTCACGGCGGTCTCTTGCGGCCACTCAGAAATGTCCCCATCCAATTTTGCCATGTGGGGTTGATGTCTTTTAGTTCTTCCAGGAGATGGATGATCTTGTCCGATCCAGGAACCTATTCCTGCTTTTCGTACTTCCGGTAAACCCGCTCGGTCACACCCATTTTTTCAGCCATTTCTCTGGGGTGAAGAGACAATCGGGTTCGCAGTCTTGTGAGCCTCTCAGCAAGAGACATGTATCCCCTTTTTGATTTTTAAATCAAAAAAACTTGACTTGCGTTCTATGTATCTATGCATTGTATTAGATTATTTTATAAATGTTATCATGCAACGGTTCGTGATTCAAAATCTAAAGGACAAAGCACACAATACTTTTCAATAGGTTTGATTGTTGGAAGCCCCATGTTCCTCAAGTGAAATAGGGTGACTCTCCTCTGCCGGTAAAAGATCACGCGAGATCAGTGGATTGTCCCATAGAACCTGTAGTAGCATGAACTTCACCGTGCCCATGCGTATTGCTTACTATGATGAGTCGGTTTCTGGAACATCTAGAACAATTTCCCCATCCGGTCTTTAGAACCTATCCAGAAACCACCTGTGGACTTTGCGACACCCCCCTTGGTCCCCCCTCAAGGGGGGAATTAAAGGGGGGTGTCCGCTGCCGAGGTAGGTTTTTGGATAGGCTCTTAGGTTCTGTTGACATTTGGGTTCTAATTAACAGATGTCAACAGCACTACTACAAGATGAAACATGGTTGAAGATCCTCCAATTCCTTCGCTCCTGTGTGGATGTTTACGTAGGAGAAGAAGGTGATTGCCGTCTTTTCATTGAGGCACTCCTTTGGATTACACGAAGTGGTGCTCAGTGGAGACTGCTCCCGGAGAAATTCGGTAACTGGAACAGTGTCTATAAACGATTCGCCCGCTGGTGTAACAAGGGTATCTTCTCCAGAATGCACGAGCATTTCATAGATGATCCCGATATGGAGAACTTCATGTTTGACAGCACCATTGTTCGTGCCCATCCCTGTGCTGCCGGAGCCCTCAAAAGATCCGGTGGACAAGAGACACAGGCTCTCGGGCGCAGCCGAGGAGGTTTTTCCACCAAGATCCACGTAGCGGTAGATGGCTTGGGAAATCCCCTGAGGTTCATTCTCACTCCCGGTCAGAAGAGTGACATCGAACAGGGACCGGCTCTTATCGAGGGTTTCACCTTCGCTCATGCACTGGGAGACAAGGGCTATGATTCGGATGCCTTCGTCCAGGCGATCACCCAATCTGGAGCTACTGCTGTGATTCCACCCCGGTCCAATCGCAAAGAGCCCCGTGAATACGACCAATGCCGCTACCGCGAACGACATCTGATCGAGTGCTTTATGAGCAAGATCAAACATTTCAGACGCATCTTCTCCAGATTCGACAAGCTCGACAGAAGCTTCTTGGGCTTTCTTGGCTTTGTCGCAGCTCTCATCTGGTTGAGGTGAAATGTCAACAGAACCTAGTGAAAAGGAACTCCATGCTCTCTTGAGTCCCCGGGCAACTGAAAACCTGATACAACAACGCATTCTCATGGCCTGTGCCCCCGAGGGGCATGGGTGCCCGTTTTCCGGGACTTGCAGCCATGCCTGTCCCATGTGCTCTATTCCTCACAAAGACTGTATCGAAAACAACCCGCTCTTTCATCAGAAAGAGCTCCCTTTGACTTCTCGGGAAAACAGTCCACGTCATTATGCCCTCTGTCTTCGGCAGTTCCTATCGGTTCTGCATGAGGTCAATGGTCTTCATGGCCGGGTGCACCGCCTGGACCGGGATGGATTTTACCTGGGGCGCAGAGTGTATTCCTGCTCCCGAAATGAGCTTCACTTCCGCTAACCTGCCTATCCTGATTCGTGAAATCGAGAAGCTCTGCGTAGCATCTTGACAGGCAACTGCTGTGCTTCGGCTATATGCCCTCGATCTCGATCAGGAGGGCGGTGATATCGTCGGCGGACCCGCGCGCTCTAGACCGTTAAACGATTTCAGTGCCTGCCCGGCATCTGTCATCGTATCGCTCCACAACTGCGGCGGCCTCTTCGGGATAAAAAGCCTTTGTGACCCCATCGGAAACGAGCAGGTTTCTGTCGCTTTCTTGGACTTGGGAAGCGATCTACATCGATCTTGAGAGAAAGATACCCGGCTGAAGGAACGATAAATGCCTCCATTTACCTCAGAGGACCCTCGAAACCGTGTATTATTCCGACATGAGGGAATAGAATAAATCTTCAATCGTTCGCAGGCATGGAGGCCATACAGAGTGAATAAGAAATATCTTTTTGATTTTCTGGAGAAACAAGATGCGTCCACTTTGCTGCAGTTGCTGAATGTGGCTTTCGATACGCTGACCACCAATCAGCGCATGAGGTATTCTGGGAGATACTGCCAAAGTCAGTGAGAAAGGCAGCCACGAGCTTGCTGTCGAGTGCTTCAAAATCCTTTATGAACTGCTTGACAAATGGTAGATGGAGACGAGATCGTCTTTGCCGATGAGTATGGAACCTGGATGATCCCGGCGGACGAGAAAGTTTTCATCAGGGCCTTTCTGATCTCTCTTTCTGCCGTTTCCAGTCCGGAGGAGTTCGCAGAAGGCGCCACTGACCCCCTATTTGGAGCAATACCATGTTGCTATTGGAAAATCTGGAATGGTCTCATCCTCTGCGGTTTTGTGTGGCGCTGACCCTCGGCCTTTTGGTGGGCATGGAGCGTGAAAGAGCCGAACTCAACCGGAAACAGAGGTTCCGGGCCGGCGTTCGTACCTATGCCATCCTCAGCCTGTTTGGTTTTTCCTGTGCCTGGCTGTTCAGTCTCAAGGTGCGGCTTGCCCTCCCGGCCGGACTTCTGGCCGTCACCGTCCTCGTGGGCATGGAATACTTCGCCAAGATCCAGGCGGGTCGGCTGGGTTGGACAAGTGAAATCGCGGCTCTTCTCACCTTTGCCGTCGGCGCCCTTTCTTTGCTTGCGGATATCTGGGTCCCTCTCGCTGTCGGAATTGTCAACCTCTTTCTGCTCTCGGAAAAATCGGAACTTGAAAGCTACGTCGAGAGGCTCGACAAGGCGGAATTTCTCGCCATGATCAAGTTCCTGCTTGTCACTCTAATCATCCTTCCCGTACTGCCCGATGCGGAATATACCAGGTTCAGCCTCAATCCTGCGCGTACCTGGGAGATCCTGATCATGGTCTCTTCAGTGGGATTTGTGGGGTATTTTCTTTCAAAAAGATTTGGCAGCAGGCTCGGGCTCTGGTTTTCCGGCATATTGGGAGGAATTGTCTCCAGCACCGCTGTGAGTGTTGCTGTCGGCAGGATCGCTCAAAAGAATCCTGAGCAGAGCGGAAATGCCTTGCAGGCTTCCATCCTGGCCGGCAGTGTCATGTACCTGCGCCTCCTTGCCCTTATTTTGATCATCAATCCAGTTTTCCTTCCCTATCTTACCTGGAGATTCATTCTGCTGGCTGCCGTGGGAGGTTTGCTCTCCATTCGGCTGATCAAGGGAGATACACCGGCGTCGATCGATTCCATCACACCCTCGCAAAACCCCTTTGAAATCCGTCCCGCCTTGCTTTTTGCCCTCCTCTTCGCACTCTTGTCCATGATCACGAAATGGGTGACCTGGAATTTTGGAAGTTCCGGTTTGCTCATTCTTTCAGCGGTTGTCGGCGTGACCGACATCGATCCTTACGTCCTTTCTTTTGTCCGTGGCCCCTCGTCTGTACAACCCATCATGGTTTCGGTGATTCTCATCTCCACCATGAGCAACACCGTGTTCAAGGGGATTTACTTTGGAACGCTGGCGAAAACGGCGCGCAAAGAAACCCTGATTCGCTATATGATCTGGGCGTTGCTCCACATCCCATTGATTTTAAAGGCTTATTGAAAAGGCCTTTCCTCGGTCTCTCTCATCTGACCGATCATGGTCGGCACGAAAAAGAAAAGCCGGAGGTGGGAGACAGGCTCCCGGACCTCCGGCTCAAATCCATTGGGCCTAAGAACCTATCCAGAAACCACCTGTGGACTTTGCGACACCCCCCTTGGTCCCCCCTCGAGGGGGGAATTAAAGGGGGTGTCCGCTGCCGAGGTAGGTTTTCGGATAGGCTCTAAGCCGCGCGTGGCCAGGCCACGCGCGGCTTAACTCTTGTACTTGGGCCGTTCTTTGTCCAGGCCGGCCTTCTTGAGCACCTCGGGGATAATTTCTTCCCAGGCGACGGCCATGATGTGAACGCCGTGGACGCCTGGAATCTCCATGCACTGGTGGATCTCTTCCACGGCCATGTTCACGGCTTCTTCACGGACCTTGATGATCCGCTCTTTCTTGTCGGAAACCGTATCGGCCGCCTTTTGCAGCCGCTCGACCTTCTCATTGGGTACGATCACGCCGGCGACCTTGTCCCGCATGTACTTGGCCATGCCGATGCTCTTGATGGGGATGATGCCGGCCATGATATGGCACTTCTCATGGAGACCGCGGTTTCTCACGTCTTCCATGTACTTTTTGAAGATATCCATGGCGTAAACCGGCTGGCTCTGGACAAACTGCGCCCCGGCCTTGATCTTCTTGGCCAGCCTGGTGACGCGAAATTCCATGGGGTGTCCGAACGGGTTGATCGCCGCGCCGACGAAGAGGTGCGGTGGGTCGGTTTCCAGTTCCTCACCGTTCATGAAACGACCTTCACGCAACCCCACCAGGCATTGGATGAGCTGCATCGAATCGAGATCGTAGACATTCTTTGCCCCGGGATGGTTGCCCATGGTCTGATGGTCGCCGGAGAGGGCCAGGACGTTCATGACGCCGAAAGCGGCCGCGCCCAGCACGTCGGCCTGGATGGCCAGGCGGTTCCGGTCCCGGGTGACGATCTGGATGACCGGGTCCATTTCCATTTGTTTGAGCATGATTCCCGTGGCAATGGAGGACATGCGCACTACCGCCGTCTGGTTGTCCGTTATATTGAAGGCGTCGCAATAGGGCTTGATGAGCTGTGCCATCTCCCGCAGGTGCACGGTGTCCACGCCCCGCTTGGGGCCCAGTTCACCGGTGACGGCAAAAGTGCCTTCGTTCAGGACTCGTTCGAGATTACTCTGCACCGACATCGGCCGCCTCCTTCTTCAACAGATGATCCTGGACCAGTTTGCGTGGTCCGCCGTCACGGGCACTGACCCAGTTCTTGGCCGGAATGACCTCATCGAGCAACTCGAGCCGCCCCTGGGCCTTGAGCCGGTCATAGATCAGCTGCCAACCGCAGGCGATATCCGGCCGCACTTCGCACTTGCCGTTTTCACTGCCGCCGCACGGCCCGTTGAGGAGGGACTTGGAACAGCGGGCAATGGGGCAGATGCCCCCGGTGAGATGCAGGACACAGTCGCCGCACATGAGGCAGCGCTCCGTGAACATCCCCGGTTCATCCACCACGCCGATAAAGGTGGTGTTCAAACCCGGAAGGACGACCTTTTCCGGCCACTTTTCATTGGTAAACTGAACTCCGGCGCCGCAGGCGATGGAGAGCACCGCGTCGGCCCAGTCGATTTGCTCGGCCGCGGAAACGAAATATTCGTGCTCGCACTGCCGCTCGATGCCGCCGTTCTTGATCTCTATGTCCACGCCTTCCTGAGTGGCCTTCATGCGCAACATCGAGGCCAGAATTTCCGCTTCCTTATTGCCGCCCTCGTGGCAAACCGCCACGCAGGTATTGCATCCGAAGACCAGGACCTTTTTGTAGCCCTTGATCATTTCCCATATTTCTTCCAACGGCTTCTGTTGACCGACAATCATATTGACCTACTCCTTCCCGGGGCGTTTTTTTCGCGCTGCCAGCCAAATCGGAGAAGGACCCAGCCTCTGGATCTTCTCCGTGAACTCCGTACAGATCTCCGCCCATCTCGGACCCATGGCCGCCGAGAGGTTGTACATTTCCACGCGCCGGGGGTCTATGCCGACCTGGGGCAACAAGGTCTTGAGGTTCTCGACTCTTCTCTTGGCATTTGCATTTCCTTCCAGGAAATGACATTGTCCGGGCAGTCACCCAGCAACGAAAACGCCGTCCACCCCCCTTTCGAACGCTCGTAAAATGTAAATGGCATCCAGCTTGCCCGTGCAGGGAAGCCTGATGATTTTCACGTTCGTCGGGTAGGAAAGCCGCATCACTCCGGCCAGGTCCGCTGCCGCGAAGGCGCAGTAGTGGCAGGCGAAGGCCAGGATATTGGGTTCCCAGTCCGGCGGAATTTCTTGCGGCTTCTCGACGGAGGAAAGTTCTTCCTCCGGCGCCACCGCAACTGCTTGTTCAGCCATGGCCATTCTCAATCCTCCTTATGATATGGCAACAACTATTCATCTGTCGATTTAGATAACTTTTTTAAGGCTTGTTGGAATCTGAATATCCTCACCGGGATACACCCGGAGTTTGCCTCGGACTCACAGACCTCTCTAGGCCCTGGCATCGGCCAGAGCGTCAATCATGGCCAGAATCTGCTCATCACGGAAGTTGTTGACCTGAAATGCTTTGGCCGGACAGACGCCGGCGCAGATGCCGCACCCCATGCATTTGACCTCGTTGTGCCTGACCTTGCCGTCCTCGTCGATGTAGGGTGAACCGTACGGGCAGACCCGGAAGCACGTCAGGCAGGACATGCAGATGTCCGGATTGTGCTTGGCGATGATGCCGGAAACGGCCAGTTTGTCGTGGGACAGAACCACCCCCGCACGGCCGGCAGCGGCCAGGGCCTGGGTGATGGTTTCGTCCAGGTTTTTGGGAGCATGGGCCAGTCCGCAGACGAAGAGACCTTCACTGGGGAAATCCACCGGGCGAAGTTTGACATGGGCTTCGAGAAAGTACTCGTCAATGTTGCGGGTGACTTTGAACATCTCCCCGACCTTGTGGGTGTCGGGATGGGGCCGCAGACCGGTGGAGAGGACCAGCCAGTCGGCGTCCAGCACGAGGTCCCGGTTGAGCATGTAGTCGTAGACCCGGACCTTCAGCTTGTTGCCCGCCATCTCCACTTCCGGTTTGCGCTCGGGCATGAACCGGACGAAGACCACCCCCAGCTCACGGGCCTTGAAATAGTAGTCTTCCCGCAGACCGTACGTCCGGATATCGCGGTACAGAATGACGACCTGGGCCCGTGGGTTCTTTTCCTTGATGGCGATGGCGTTTTTAATGGCGTCCTGGCAGCAGATCCGCGAACAGTAGTTGACCGGTTCTTCGCGCGACCCTACACACTGGATCATGACGTACCGTTCGCCGGCTTTGGGGCCGTCGCCTGTAGCCAGCCTCTTTTCCAGGGTCCGCTGAGTGATGATGTGGTCGCTCTGCCCCCAGCGGTAGTCGGATTCCGTGGGCTGATACTCGGTGCCCCCAGTGGCCAGGATGATGGCTCCATGCTCGAAAGCTGTGCCGTCAGCGAGCTTTGTGCTGAAGTTTCCGACAAAGCCGTCGGTGGATTTCACCTCCGTTCCGGTATGGACATGGATCCTGGGATGCTTGCCGACCTTCTCGACGGTCATCTTGACGAAGGCCTGTACGTCGCTGCCGTCCAGGGTGCGGTAAACGTTCCGGGCCAGCCCGCCCAGCTCTGCCTGCTGCTCCACGATATGGACATCAAACCCCTGGTCGGCCAGGGAGAGGGCCGCCGTCATTCCGGCCACGCCGCCGCCGATGACCATGGCCGCCGGAGTCACGCTCACGGAGTCCGTTTTCACGGGCTGGAGCAGCCTGGCCTTGGCGATGTTCATCTTGACGATTTCGATGGCCTTCCTGGTTGCCTCTTCCTTCCGGCCCATGTGGCACCAGGAACACTGTTCGCGGATGTCGGCCAGTTCGAAGAGGTACTTGTTCAGGCCGGCATCGCGAATGGTATCCATGAAGAGGGGGTTGTGTGTACGGGGGGTGCAGGAGGCCACGACCACCCGGTTCAGGTTGTGTTCCCGGACCAACTCCTTGATCTTTTCCTGCTGGTCCTGGGCACAGGCGTAGAGAGTGTTGCTCGCGTACACCACGCCCGGCTGATCCTTGACCGCCTCTACCACCTTTTGTACGTCTATGGTCTGAGCGATATTGATGCCGCAGTGACAGACAAAGACCCCGATGCGAGGCTCTTCGCCGGTAACGTCCCTTTCCGGGGGGAGTTCCTTGTGGACGATCTCCGTGCCCCGTGCCTCACCCAGGAGGGACATGGCCGCGCCGGCCACGGCGCTGCCCTGCATGACCGTCTCAGGGATGTCTTTTGGCCCCTGAAAGATACCGGTCACATACATGCCCGGACGGCTGGTGTTCACCGGTTCGAACTGGGTGGTCCTGGCGAAGCGGTGCTCATTGAGTTCAATGCCGAAAGTACGGGCGAAGTCGCCCACGTCCGCATGGGGCTGGAAACCGATGGAGAGGACTACCAGGTCGAAGACTTCGTCCACCAGCGTCCCGTCTTCATTGGCGTAGCGCAGAATCAGGCTGCCCGTGGCCGGATCTTCCCGGACCGCGGAAATCATGGCCCGCTGGTACCGCACGTTGTACTGGTTCTTGGCCCGGTCCACGTAGCGATCGAAATCCTTCCCGAAGGCCCGCATTTCCATGTAAAAAATGGTGGGCTCGATGTTGCCGTCGTGTTCCTTGGCGATGATGGCCTGTTTGGTCGCATACATACAGCAGACCGAGGAACACCACGGGTTGGCGTTGTGCTGATCCCGGGAACCCACGCACTGAATCCAGGCCACCTTCCCGGGATGGTGCCCATCGCTGGGTCGTTTGATCTCTCCCTTGTACGGACCGGAAGCGGAGAGAATGCGCTCGAACTGGACTGAGGTCACCACGTTGGGCCAGCGGCCGAAACCGAGTTCGCCCCGGACCCTGGGGTTGTACCGATCCAGACCCGGAGCCAGGATGACGGCCCCGACATTGAGTTCCAGTATCTTCTCCGTATCCTCGTAATTGATGGCGTGGGACGGGCAGAACTTTTCACAGGCCCGGCACTTACCCTTTTGAAAATAGAGGCAGTTTTCGCGGTCGATGACACGGGTGTTGGGTACCGCCTGGGGGAACAGGGAAAAGATAGCCTTGCGAGTGGTCAGGCCCTGTTCGTATTCACTGGTGACCTTCTTGGGGCATTTCTGTTCACAGATGCCGCAGCCCGTGCACTTGTCCGGATCTACATAGCGCGGCGGCACCTTGACCGTCACCTTGAAATCCCCCGGCTCGCCTTCCACGGACACCACTTCCGCCAGAGTGTGGATGTCTATGTTCATGTGGCGGCCCACTTCGACCATCTTGGGTGAGATCATGCACATGGCGCAGTCGCCCGTGGGGAAGGTCTTGTCGAGCATGACCATGGTCCCGCCGATGGACGAGTTCCTCTCGACCATGTGCACCTTGAATCCGCTGTCGGCCAGGTCCAGGGCGGACTGCATCGCACCGATGCCGCCGCCGACGATGACGACGGAACCGCGCTTATGGGTCTGGGGAGACGTGTTTTCACTCATATCAGTTCCAACTCCTTCAAGAGTCCCATGGAGTCAACAAAATGCCGGTCAATCTGGAGGTCCCTGGGGGAAAGGCCCATGGCTACCCCCACCAGTTCGGTGATGAAATAGACCGGCAGTTTCCGGTCGATCCCGTATTTCTCGACCACCTGGTTCTGGTAAGCGTCCAAATTGAGCTGGCACATGGGACATGTGCAGACAAAACAGTTGGCCCCCCTGGCCAAGGCGTCCTTCATGATCTTGGACATGAGCTTGAGAGCCGCATCGGGGTCGTTGACCGAAGCGGACGCGCCGCAGCAGTCGGTCTTGTAACTCCAGTCCAGCGTTTCAGCGCCGAGGGCCTTGCAGATGATCTCCATGCCCTGAGGATTTTCCACGTCATCGGGCACCGGGACGTCCAGTGGGAACCGTGTCTGAAGACAGCCGTAGTAGCAGGCCGCTTTGAGGCCGGTCAGCTTCCTGGATGCCTTCTGAACCAAATCCCCGGATTCGGCCAAAGGGCGAAGCACCTCGAGGATGCTCATGATCTGGACACTGTTCCGGACTTTCTTTTGCAGCTCCGCATTGATCTCCGCCAGCAGCTTGTCGTTTCCTTCCAGTCTTTTCTGAGCCACCAGCATGCGGCTGTAGCAGGCCGAACAGGGAATAACCATGGACGAGAGTCCGGAGGCGTCGGCCAGGCCCAGGTTCCTGGCCGGCAGGGCAATGGCCAGCCATTCATCGGTCTTGGCCGCCGAAGTGGCGCCGCAACAGTTCCAGTCCTCGAGTTCCTGAAGGTTTACTCCCAATTTTCCCAGCACAATCTTCGTCTGGGCGTCGTAAAGCTCGCTGGAGGAGCGCAACGAGCAACCAGGATAGTAGAGGATGTCCATGATCTATCTCCCACCACGTTCTTCAGCGACCTTGACGCGGTCGGCTTTTTTCAATTTTGCCTTCTTGTAGAGGCGCCTGATTTCATCCAGACCTTTGACTTTCTGCAGGCCGAAGTGCAGGCGCCGGTTCTTTTTCATGGTCAGGCCCAGCTCGGCCTGCTCCTTCATCTCCTGGTACAGGCCTTTGAAATTGCGGTTTTTCAAATCCTTCAGATTGATCTGGAGTTCGTACATGCCCATGAACTCGAGTTCGTTGAGCCGGCCGAAATGACCGGTGGCCGTGGTAAAGGCCGAGTGGAAGGCGGCAACCTTGGTGCTGAGGGGATCGAGATGCCGCTCCTTGGACATCTGTTTGAGCGTCTCGTTGATCCGGGCCGTCTGGATATTGTTGGGGCATCGGGTTCCGCAGGTGTAACAGGATACACACCGCCAGACGAGCAGGTTTTCCAGGGCCTGATCCCGGTCTCCCAACAGGATCATCCTGATGAGTCGGTCCGGGGTGACCCCTTGGGTTTCGTCACCCACCGGACAACCGGCCGCGCACCGGCGGCACTGATAACAGGCCAGGAGGTTCTGCCCGGAACGTTCCATGACCTCCTCGAGGAAGGACTGGTTCGTGTCGGGCTTGTATTCCAGGACCTCAGATATCATATCTTTCTCCTTGAGCACATTCTCTTGCGCCCTTTCGGCCGGCCCGAGCCTGAAGACTGACAGGGCGATGCAGGTATGGGTAAATTCTCGTGATCTGATGCGACACCGTCACATTAACTTCCATGACACCGGGTGTCACAACGACGTATGAAAAATGGGCGAACGGGTCAGCCTATTCACCGATTCACCGTTTTTTCCATATAAACCACAGAGGGCATACAGAAAGACTTCCAAATGAAATCTCTGTGTTCTCCGTGTCTCCGTGGTTCAGATGAAATCTGACAATGTCAAGCTAATTGACCTTCCGATGGTGTCAGTTCCCGCGCGGTCGGCCCAGGACAAGGGCCTGAGAAGGAATCGGAGAACCAGGTCTTTAGCGCGGATGGCCCGGTATGGATGCGTCTTTTTTTCTCGTGTCTACAGGAACTTTTCCGAAACAACTTAGCGGGAACCAGAATGACCTGCAAAGCTGGGAGGTTCAGGCAAGGACTTCTTTCACCACCCAGCTTGGCTTGGATGTTCTGTCCTGTTTTGAACTGGAGAAGCGCTCGAAGAGGAGAGGATAGGGGAGATGAGAAGGAGATAAGAGCTTGCTTTTCGGGTGAAAATCTTAACAAGGTGACAGTGTGGTGTCAAGGGAAAAAGAAGTTTCTGCAATTCCGGTTTTTTCCCCCTTACAGGCAAAAGAGTATTATAGTGGGCCCGGTATTCCGAACGAGAACAGTCTATAGCGACAAAGGGAGAACGTATGCAGGTATCCAAAGAGAAAAAACTTGAGATGCTCCGTTCCATGCTCCTCTCTCGCCGGTTTGAAGAGTCCCTTGTGGAGCTTTGCAAAATCCAGGGAAAAATTCCCGGGATGATGATCCTTTGCACGGGGCAGGAGGCGGTGGGGTCGGGTGTCTGCTCTGCTTTGAATCCGGAAGACGTGATCATCTCCAACCATCGCAGCCATAACCATCTTCTTGCAAAGGGGGCGGATCCCAAGGCGCTCATGGCCGAGATCTACGGCAAGAAGACGGGCTGCAACAAAGGCAAGAGCGGAACCTTGCACCTGGCCGTGCCCGAGATCAACGCTCCCTGTACGAGCACCGTCGTGGGGGGAGGGCTTCCCATTTCCGTTGGTGTGGCCTTCGCTCAGAAATACAAAAATGAAAAGAGTGTGACCGTCTGTCTCTTCGGAGACGGTGCCGCCGATGAGGGGTCCTTTCATGAGGCTCTGAACCTGGCGAGCCTTTGGGACCTTCCGGTCATCTTTGTTTGTGAGAACAATCTCTATGCCGGAGCTCAACGTTACGAAGAGCACACAAAGGTGAAGAACATTGCGGATCGGGCGGTGGGCTACGCCATTGCCGGAGAGATCGTCGACGGCAATGATGCGGTAGCGGTCTTTGAAGCGACTCGAAGAGCCAGGGAACGTGCCGTGTCAGGACAGGGGCCTACCCTCATTGAATGCAAGACCTACCGCTGCAGGGGGCATGGGGAGGCCGATCCTCAGCATTACCAGCCCAAGGATGAAATTGCGGAATGGACGGAAAAATGCCCCATCCCAAGGCTTCGTGGCGAGCTGCTCTCGGAGGGGTGGATCACCGACAAAGAGCTGCAAGAGCTGGAAAAAGAGATCGAAAAGATGGTGGCGGACGCGGTGCGGTTCGCAGAAGAGAGCCCCTGGCCCGACCTGGAGGAAGCCTTGGAAGATGTGTATGTCTCGTGAGAAGAGTGCGCACACTTTTGATCTTTGCAAGAAGGATAAAGCCATGCAGCAACTAGGAATGGGACAGGCCGTGAATCAGGCTTTGAGAGAAGAAATGGCTCGTAATCCCGATGTCTTCATCGCCGGCGAAGGCGTCGGGGTGAGCATACACGATAACCCGATGCTTCCTACGGCCGGTTTGCTCAGGGAATTTGGACCCGGCCGGGTGAAGGACACTCCCGTTTCAGAAGCCGCCATTGCAGGCCTCGCTGTGGGTGCAGCAGTCGCAGGGCTCAGGCCCGTGGTGGAAATCATGTTCAACCCCTTCTTTACCCTTGCCTCGGACATGATCGTCAATCATGCCGCCAAGCTCCGGTACCTGTCCGGAGGAAAATCCACCTTTCCCCTGGTGGTCCGCATCAAGAGCGGAGCCGGTTTCGGTGCGGGATGTCAGCACTCGCACAACCTGGAAGCCTGGGTGGCCCACTGCCCGGGGCTCAAGGTGGTGATGCCTTCCACGCCGGCCGATGCCAAAGGGCTCTTGAAATCGGCCATTCGGGACGATGATCCCGTGATTTTCATCGAAGACATGATGCTCTATTTCGCACCGGGGCCCGTTCCCGATGAGGAATATCTCATCCCCATGGGAAAGGCTGACATAAAGCGCAAGGGCCAAGACGCGACCATCGTCACCTGGTCCAAGATGCTCGGAGTTGCCATGAAAGCGGCGGATCGTCTGGCAGAAGAGGGCGTGCAGGTGGAAGTGGTGGATCTACGCACGCTGGTGCCCCTGGACAAGGAGACCGTACTTTCGTCAGTGCGCAAGACGGGGCGGTTGGTCGTACTTCATGAAGCGACCAGGACCGGGGGATTTGCAGGAGAAATCTGCGCCGTCGTCACGGAAGAAGCCTTCAGCAGTCTCAAGGCCCCTTTCAGACGGGTCACTGGTCCGGATATCCCCGTACCCGTCAGTCCTCCTCTGGAAAGGTTCTACATTCCCGATGAGGAGAAATTGATTGAGGCCGTCAGGGAAATTCTTTAGGATCTGGCCTGTAGTGCCTGAGGTGCTGGAATGTGTCGGATGGTATGAATGTGAATATTGGAGGATTTTTTTTTTGACTATATTTTTTATTTGATGCATCTTGCGGCACAGGTTTTTGTTCATTTATAGAAAAATGATTCGATTGTTTTCTTGCCTTTTGATTTTTTAAGTTTACAATCATCGGAGTCCAAGAAGTACGGTATTTTGGGGTATGCAGGAAATCGGTCTTTCGCCTATGAAGAGAGCGCTTCCCGATGAGCTTCAAAGTAACGCACAAAAACAAAACAAGAATGAAAAGATTTGAAAGGAATTGAAAGATGGCTCAAGGCCAGGTGAAATGGTTCAACGACCAAAAAGGCTATGGATTTATTTCGGATGACAGCGGGAAAGATCTTTTTGTGCATTTCAGCGCTATTGAGGGCGAAGGCTTCAAGAGCTTGCAAGAAGGCCAACGGGTGAGCTTTGATGAGGAAAAGGGCGCCAAAGGGCCTCAGGCGGTCAGAGTGAGAAAGCTCTAATGATTTTCTGAGAGATAATACAATATCTTGAATAATGAAAAAGTCGGAGTCACCTCCGGCTTTTTCTGTTTTAAAGCATATTCTTCTATCCTATCAATGCCGGGCTCCCATTCTCTTTTGTGGCAGCCGGTTTTGCAAATAGAGGGAAGGAGAGAAATGAAGATTTTTGAAGGACTGTATGGATTCCTCTGGAATTCGATGGCGGCAAACAATTGCAATACGTACCTCATTGACGGTCCTGCCCGTGTGCTCATCGATCCCGGGCATCTGCGTTTGTTTGAGCACGTAGCGATAGGGCTCGAAGAAGCAGGGCTGGGGCTTGGTGATATTGATCTGGTGATCACGACCCATGCTCACCCCGATCATCTCGAATCCATAAAGCTGTTCAAAAATTACCCCACACTTTTCGCCATTCACCAAAAGGACTGGGCCCTGGTGAAAGAGATGGGGGCCTATCTGGGTGCGGTTTCGGACGTGGATTCTTATGCGCCTGACTTTTTTCTGACGGAAGGCGATCTGAAGGTCAAGGGGATGGAATTTCATGTGGTTCATACGCCCGGGCATTCTCCCGGCTCCATTTCTCTTTACTGGCCGGAACACAAGGCGCTTTTTACGGGAGACGTGATTTTTAAGGATGGTCTTGGACGTACGGACCTTCCGGGTGGTAACGGAGAGACTCTCAAGCAAAGCATCAAAAGGCTCTCTTTATTGGATGCTGAATGGATGTTTCCTGGCCACGGCGGATTCATTTCGGGCGCCGACCGGGTCCAGTCGAATTTTGAGCGGGTGGAGAAGTACTGGTTCGGCTTTATCTGAGGCAAGAACGGGAGCGAACCCTGTTCCTGGAATGACATGTCGCGTTTCAAGGCTCAACGCGACCTGCGTGCTTTCCAAGATCCCGTCTTCTCTACATCGAGTCCGTAGGTTGCGTTGAATGGAATGAAACCCAACAGACAATGAAGCATGGGCGATGTTGTCGGATTTACGCATGTTTCATGTCGGCCGGGTTTATCCGCGAGCAGCGAAACGGATTATGTGATGCTGCTCAACCGGCGGATCTCCCTGTCGAGCATTGCCTCAAACCTCTTCCGGCCTTCAATTTGTGCTTTGGGCCACTCCGGAGAGGCATCCAGATTGGGGACGACGGCTGTCCCGGAAATCCCTTTTGTGGAGAGGGCTTTCACCATACCGGCCATGATGTCATGAGCTGCAGACTCAAGATGCTTCCGGTAATCCTCCAAGATGGATATTATTCCATGAACATCGAGGCTGCAAACATCGGAGAGGAGCGTCAGCAGCATGTGATTGTCCCGGTCCGGGTCCAGACGACCCGCTATCAGCCGGATGACTGTGGTGTTGTCGGAAGCCGTTGACGATTCCTTGAGAGAATGCAGTTCTCTTTTGAATTGCTCCACTGTCAGGATTTTATCCTGGTACTTCTGGAGCAGTCCCTTCAGATTGTCCCTGAATTCAGAAAGGGCTTGCTCCCGCTTTTCCTCTTCGGTCAGGGTCAAGTTTCTTGTCCGTTCCATGACAAGGTCAAGGGTGCTTTTGATTTCTGCCATGAGTCTATCTTACCTCGCATAGATTAGAGGGGGCGCTTGCTCTCGCACCGTATTTGGGTATGAACGGTGGTGCCTTTTGGGTTCTTTTACTTGTATTTATGCTATCCAAGGTGAAATGCTTGGAAGACCTAGCATTTTCAGAACGAATTTTCAAGGCTTTCAACCATTGCTTCACCCGGTTATGCCGGGGAGAGGGGGGGCCGCCGGTGCTAGGCGATATTTTGCAAGGGATTTTTTTGCCTGGCCATGATAAAGGAACGAACATGCTTCGGTAGGGTATTCACCTTTGCATCGGTATTCGACAGGATACATCTTTGCACCAATTCTTCAATAGAGACGCCTGAAAATCTTACCAACCTCATGTATTCGGCCAGGAAGGGGTTTTTCAAGGAGTTCTCCGTGTTTCCATCCAGGTACTCGTAGGCTGCATGAGCTATATAGAGCAGGGCAATGTTTTCCTTGTATTCCGTGGGGAGTGACGATGGAGGGGCAAATTCCGGAAATCGTTGATACTCGATGCTCTGGCAGATGTTTTCAGGAAGGTTCCATGCTCTCAACAGAATGGCTCCAATTTTACAAGTATCCAGCATATCTACGAAAAAAGCCATTTTGGGGTTTTGCTTTTTCAACAAAAGGGTGACGCTTTTTCCAATGTCATGGAGCAGTGCGATCGTACTGGCTGTGGATGCTTTTCTGCGGTCATAATGCTGGCCGATCAGGAAGACCAGGTGGGAGATGATGACCGAGTGATCATGCAGTTGCCGGAATTCCGGGGTGTTGGGCATCGTTTTGCGCAGGCCGTTGGAGACGACGATTTGGTACACCTGGTTGAACCCGAGATAAGTGATGGCGTATTGAATGTCTGAAATCTTCTGACTCAGGCTGTAATATGCGGAATTGATGGTCTTCAGGATCTGGCTTACAAGAGAAGGATCTTCCTTGGCCGATTCGGTCACTTCCCGTGCAGAGCTCTCATCGTCGGTAATGAGTTGAATGATTCTGTTGGTGTAAAGGGGCAGGCTGGGCAAGTTCTTGAACATGTTCAGAATCATTTCAGACTTGTCATACGGTCGGCTCTGCTGATCCATATATGTGACGATGTACTTTGCCAGGTATTCGTTTCTTGTGGAAAGAGTTTCCTGATCGCGGCTCAACTTGTGATTTTCGGAGTGCGCCAGGTCGCTGACTTTCTTCCGGATATACGTCTCAAGCGGCCGGTCCAGCATCCTCAATGCGGTATCATCCAGGGCCAGTACCGTGGAAGTCTCTTTTGCAATGACGGAAGCGACCTTCTTGGGAGTTTTCAGGAAGACTCCCTCGCCGATCCAATCTCCCTTTGTGAAAGTCACAAACTGCCGCGGAGCGTCCTTGCTCTCGCCGGTGACTCTGAAAGCACCTTTAAGCACCAGATAGATGGTGGAATCTTTATCCCCTTCTCTGAATAGAAACTCACCGGTTTCATAATTTTTGATTTTTCCGGTATCGTGGAGGATATGGACTTCCTGGGGGCCCAGTTCATAGATCGAGGGGGGTAAAACGGGTGTGGACTTCTTGAAAAACCATCTCATGCCGATAACTCCATTGATCTCGATGCGAAAAATATGCTTCCCGGAAATCTTTCACTATTCGGTGGAAACCGCCAAACAGGAGCAAGAAATGAATTCGACCCGCAAGCTGATAAGGAGATTCCCAGCCGGTCATGCCAGGGATCCCGTTTTTTCATAATCGGTCACACGCACTGATCGCATTATTTTTATTTGAGATATTTTCGAAAAAACATTGTGATACGATGCCTTGATCCAGGTTTGAAGCTTTGAACGCAATGGGCACTTTTCATCATCCTGTCCTCCACCGATTTGGAAGATCACAATCAGATGAAAAAGGAACACGGAGTGTTGAGCATTGACACATTTGGTGGGCACTCATAAATAGAATGACTGGACATTCTGTCACTGTCAATAATACCTCCCTCGGGGAAGGGGCTTTGGAATTTTAAGAGCACCTGCGACCGGGCTGAGGGAATGACGAAATAGACGAATTCTTGGGAGGTGACATCATGCCAAGGCGAGAAAATGTGTCTTCGAGAAATGAAGGCTTTCTAGGGGCTGAACTCGAAAAACAGCTCAAGGAAATGTTCAAAGGATTGCCTCATAGCATCCCCATATATCTCTTTACCCGAAAAGGGGAGAACGACATTCTCAACCAGGCGGCAAGAGAGGTCATCAAAGCCTTCACGCAACTCTCTTCCAAGGTGGAATTGAAAGAACTGGAACTGAGTGACAAACGGGCCAAAGAGTGGAAAGTGCATGGTTCTCCGACCATTGTTTTCGCTCCCGACCGTTATTCCATCCGCTATTTAGGTGCGCCCTACGGGGAGGAGGGACGAACGTTCCTAGAGATGCTCATCCTGTTGGGGCTCCAGATGAGCAATCTTTCGGAACAGTCCATCAATGTCGTGAATAAAATTGATGCTCCCAGAGAGATCAAGGTCTTCGTCAGCCCTACCTGTCCCTATTGTCCCGACCAGGCCTTGCATGCCGTAAAGGCGGCCATCGAAAAGCCGGAGTTGATTTCCCTGCAAATCATCGATATCCAAGCCAATCCCGATCTGGCCACAAAGTATTCGGCCTTCAGTGTGCCCCAGGTTTTTGCCAACGATATCCTCATTGCCCAGGGGGCTCAACCGGAAGAGCTTTTTGTTTCCTCCCTGCAGAAACTGGAACCCCAGACCATTTTCATACCTGACATCGAGGGGGAAACCATCGAAACCGATCTGGTCATCGTGGGCGGAGGGCCCGCAGGCCTTGCTGCGGGAATTTATGCCGTTCGCAGCGGGCTCAAGACCGCTGTGGTGGAGCGCGGGCCTTTGGGAGGGCAGGTGGCCACGACGCCCATCGTGGAAAACTATCCTGGATTCACACGCGTTCCGGGGAAGACTCTTGTGGATATCATGGTGAGTCATGCCCTGGAGTACGTGCAAATCTTTCAGGGAGAAGAAGTCCTGGAAATCAACCCGGGGGAAACCATAGAAGTGAAAACGAGCCGGCGAAAATTCCTGACCCGTGCGGTGATGCTCGCTACGGGAGCCACTTACAGGCATCTCGGAATTCCCGGAGAATCCAGACTTTCAGGACGTGGCGTCAGCTATTGCGCGACATGCGACGGCACCCTTTTCAAGGGGAAAAGAGTCGTTGTGGTAGGGGGAGGAAACAGCGCCGTCACGGAAGCCCTGTATCTGCGTAACATCGGTGTGGAAGTCACGCTGGTGCACAGAAGGGATACGCTTCGAGCTCAGGAGCATCTCGCCCGCAACATTCCACTCAACGATATTCCTGTTCTCTGGAATACAGAGGTTAAGGAGATCAAAGGGAGGGAGCGGGTCAGCGAAGTCATTTTGTACAACAACAAAACGGGGGAAACCAAAAGCCTTGAAACCGACGGAGTGTTCATCGCCATCGGCTACAACCCCACCGTGGATCTGGCTCAAAAAACGGGGATCGAACTCACTCCCGACGGATTTATCAAACATGATTCCCATCATCGGACCAACATAAGAGGAATCTATTCGGCGGGCGACGTGGAGGGCGGTTACAAGCAGATCGTCACCGCCATAGGGCAGGGCACAGAAGCGGCCCTCTCTATCTACGAAGATCTGAGCCATCCCTACTGGGAGGCGGAAAAAGACAAGGAACAGAAAAGCGCCTGAGAGAGTAAAAGGGGGGGGCAGAGAGGCACTCGATATTTTCACACGAGGGCGGCGGCTGATTCAGGAATCCAGCAGCGCCGTCCGTCGTTGAGTTCAATGTGATACCAACCGATGCGCTTTTCGATGAGTTTGAATTCCGTTCCTGCGTGCAGCGGTTCCTTGAATGTGGGTTCAAAGGTCGTACTGTCTCCTTTGCGGGCGATGACTTCCTCAGCAAGGACGACGCCCGAATGAATGCGGGATTGCTCGAAAGCTTCCACTCCGATGGAACCGGCGAGGAGGATGCTCAAAACGGCAAAAGCCGAAACGCTGCGTTTTAGCCAGGTGGATTTTCTGAAAAGATAGATGGTAGAGCAAAGCCAGATCAGATTGAAAAAAACAAGGAAAATCAAGCCCCTGGTGAATAAACTCATGTCGTAATGCCAAAAAAAGAGAGCATGGAACAGCCGGGTCTGGGGCTTTGCATCGATCTTGTCCAAACAGCGGCTCCTGGCGAACGCCAGGTTTTGCTGAAGATTGACGTCGTTTGGGATGAATTTTTCCGCTCTCCGATAGTTCAAAACAGCCTTTCCCAGGTCTCCCAGGCGAAAGTAAATATTTCCCAGGTTGTAATAGAGCTTTCCGTTTTCGATATCGCCTTCCCTCACGATGCTTTCAAAAGAAAGAGCCGCTTTCTGAAAGAGGCCTTTTGCCTGTTCCGGCCGGCTTTTGAGAAGTTCGTTTCCCCGCCGGAAGGCAGCTTCTCCGTTTCGGTATAGATTCCAGAGACCTGTCTGGTCCAACCCTGCGCTCCTCACCGGATTTGGCAGAGAAAAAAATATCACCATGATTAGAAAAAGATACTTTCCCATGATGTTACGCTGTATTCTTTTTTGTGAAACAACCATATGGTTTCTATTACCTTATTTTTTCCCGAAGCCTCAGGGCAGGAACATGAAATGCCTGGTTCCCGCCCAATCCCTTCTATTTCAGATTTTTCGTTCCAGGGCCTGAATCGTCTCAAAAGCCCTGCTCTCCAAAGCATCGAAAAATTCCGGAGCGGCACTGCCTCCGCCATATCGCCCCTGTTCGCACCGGCTGAAGAGTTCTTCCAAACTTTGAATGAGTTCGGTATCAACTCCCTTGTCCTTCAGGAATTCCTGGGCATCTTTGAATGTCAAAGCCGCCCCTTCGATCTTCAGTTTGTCTCCAAGGTAGCTGCGTATGGCTCTGAGGAGATGCTCGTAAGTTTCAGCCTCATTTTCCTGCTCCTTCCCCAGGGTTTTCATATTCTGCTTGAATGTCGTGAACGCCTTTTTGGATCTAAATTTATCCGGGTCGGCGATTCTCTCCTGACGCATGCGCACAAAAAGCAGCAGGACCAGGTAAATCGAAAAAGGAAGAAGGAGAGCACCCATCCAGAGGGGGGAGCGAATGAGAGATGAAAATCTAATGCGCTGGTTCTCCAAAACGTCGGGCCCTTCGTAATTGTACGCGATGCCCTGAGACCAGGCTTCCAGTTCGTTCCTCACTGCAGGGGATGTAGGTCCTTCCGCGTCGGAGGCCGTAACGATACGCGTCGCCTTGACTTCGATGGGGATCATCCGGCTTTGAGCGACCTGGTATTTACCGAGGTCCGGATCAAAGTAGGCAAATCGGAGGGGGGGAATGGCCGTTACGGTATCGGTTTTTGCCCTGACTGTCTGAGTGAATACTTTGGCTCCGTCCTTTACGATTCCCGCAGCCATTTCGTTGGGGATCTTGAAATCTTTTGCCAGTTCCGCATTTTTGGAAAGGGGCGGCAGCTGAACGTTTTCAAGATAATCCGATCCCCTGATGGATGTAGTCAAAGTGATGGGATCACCCACGCTCACCTGGGTCGGAGTGGCAGTCACCTCAATATGAAAGTGGCCTATACATCCCGAAAAATCGTCCGGTTTCCCTTCTTCCGGCAGAGGGAGTACCGTGAGGGAAACGGGTTCCGAGCGGGCGACAAACGTCTTGTAGACTTCCCTGATACCGGAACCGAAGAAATCGTTGTTGAAAAAGTCGTCAAAGGGACTGCTGTTCCGCCTTCGCTGTGTTCTGGAAAATCCCGCCAATGCCTTGCATGAGATGGTCGATTCAGGGATTTCGAGCACGCCGGGTTTTGAGGCTGAGAGGACTTTGGTGAAAGAGAGTGTCGTATAATCCCTGCCGTTGAAGCTGTCCGTCCCTTTTTGTGCGATAGCGGAGCCCTGGCCGAGAGGGATCTGATAGTATTGTTGGCCGGAATTCTGGTCCACCTCGGGATCGGAAAGCGTTACGGACGGGTTTTCGAGAATCGGCAGATGAAAAGTAAAATCTTTAATGTCTTTGGCGAGATACCAGGTTACCGTCATGAGGATGGGTTCCCCCGTATAGAATCTCGTCTTGGAAAAAGAGACCTTGAGATGAAAATCTTGCGTGGTCTCGGGTTGAACGACCTGGAGGGCGATGGGCTCTGTCTTGAAGACCTGGGAGCCCACCGGAACCGAAAGAGAAGGGATGACTGTTTGTCCCAGCTTTTTCGGAGTCAGTCGGTAGCTCATGACATATCCATGAGTTTCGATTTTGTTCATCTGTCCGTTGATGATGGTGATGGAAGAGCTGCTGTTGCTCCGGTTCCCCATGGATTCCACCGTAAAGTCTTTCAGAGGACTCATATCCAGGGGCGTCGTGCTTGACGACAAGTCATTCCCCTCCACTTCGATCTGGAACATGAACGACTCGCCGAGGGCGACGGTTTCCTTTTCCACCATGGCCCTCACTGAAATGTTCTCAGCGCAGTCAGCCCAATGAAAAGCTCCCGCCACAAAGATCAGGCAGCATCCCAGCGCTATACCGAATGCGCGGCTCTTTTGAATTGTCATCACCAGTCCTTCTCCACAGCTCGATACTCTCCTTTGTGAGACTCTTGAAACAGCAGCCGGTTCTCCTTTTCTTCCTGGAGGATATCTTGTGCCTGTTCCTGAATTACGGCCCGGCCGTTCCGGAGATCTTCCGGCTGTTCTTTGCCTTCCCGCAGAGAAGCGGGACTCTTCTGTTGTTCTCCCGCCCGAGTCTGCTGCTGTTCAGGCTGCTGTGGCGACTCGGGTTGCGAGGATCCCTGCCCCTGATTCTTTTCCTGGTCGGATTGGGTTTGAGATCCCTTGTCCCCCTTATTCTCCTCATTCTGCCCGGGTTTTGATTTGGATTCACTCTCTTGTCGAGAATCCTGCAGCTTCGACTGAGCTTCTTTCATCTGTTCCAGGGCTTTTTCCTGTTCGCTTTGCGCACTGTCCAGTTTTTGGTTTCCGATTTCTTCTGCAGCCGTCTTTTGTGCTTCCATGGCTTTTTTGAGATGCTCCTGAACGGACTGCTCCTGAGCCTTCCGTCCCGAGGAAGTGTCCTGGGGCTGCAGTTCACTCAGTTTTTGTGCCACTTCGCCGGTTTTTTCCATGGTCTTCCGCTGACGCTCCGATAGCCTCTCATGTTCCTTCCCGAAATTCTGGGTTGGATTTTGGGCCTTTTTCCCCCTCAGGGACTGATTGTCTTTTATTTCCGATTCCTGTTCTTGGACCGCTTCCTGAAGCTGTTGCATCATTTCTTTCTGAAGTTTTTCGCGTTCTTTGGCCGCCTCTTTCTGCTTCTCGATCTGGTCCATCAGATCCTTGAGTTTCAACCGGGCGATTTCGATATTTTCCGCTGCGTCTTCAAACTTCGGATCGATTTTCAGAGCGTTCTGGTAGTGACGGATGCTCAATTCATAGAGACCGAGAGCCTCTTTGGGATCGCTCTGCAGCTTCCGGCTGCCCTGGAGAAAGGCCGTGTTCCCGAGGTTGAACTGGGACCTGGCTTCCAGGGATGGGTCTCGGGTATGAATCGCTGCAGCCTCATAGGCTTCTTTCGCCTTTTCGTACTCCCCCTTTTGAAAATAGGCGTTTCCCTTGTTGAAGAAAATTTCTCCCGCTTCGGGTCGCTCCCGGGCTGCCTGTTCGTAAGCCTTCAAGGCTTCGTCATATTTTCCCGCCGAATAAAGGGCGTTTCCATCGGCCGTCAGGCTGCGGGCCGACTCGGGGTACCCCTCATGCGCGGGAAAGAGGGCAGCCAGAAGCAAAAGCCCGAAACAAATCGTCAGGTGCGGGAACAACTTTCCAGAATAATTCCTTCTTTTCCCTACCGTTTTTGCACGCATCCCAGCGAGCATCTGCCGAATGTCTGCCATATCTTTGATCCACATTTATCTTTGCAAAGGAATTCTTTCATCGGAAATGAACCCTCCAGCCATGAGCTATTTATGATCCTCTCTTCTGCGTTCGCTGATCCAGGGTTCCAGGAAGAGCAGCACGAGAGCCACGGCTAGAAAGATCTGAAATTTTTCTTCGTAGCGTTTGATGGTGACAGATTCCAGCTGTGTTTTTTCTGCGCCGGCCACAAGTTTTTCATAGATGCTTCCCAGGTCGAAAGTCCCGGTCGCCACATTGAGATAGCGTCCACCGGGAGTTGCATCTACCATCTTTCTCAGGGTTTCGGCGTCGAGTTTGGTCCACACTTCCTGCCCATGATAACGCAGAAAGGTACGCTCTCCCTTTTCGTTGAGGATGGGAATGCGTTGGCCTTCCTTCTCGTCTCCGAGGCCGATGGCAATGATGCGAATCCCTCGCTCTCCTGCTTCCTTGGCGGCTTCCACTGGAAAACTGTCGTGATCCTCTCCGTCGGTGATGAGGATCACGTCTTTGAATCGCTTCAGGCGATCGCTGAAGACTTCATCCAGGGTCTTCCGCAGGGCATCACCGATATGCGTTCCCCCCCGTTCGATGCTTTCGACACCGATGTCGTTGAGCATGAGGCGGAAGAAACCATAATCCTGTGTGAGGGGACATTTCACCGCCGCGTTGCCAGCGAAGGCGATGAGAGCTACGCGATCTCCTTGCAGGCGATCCAAGAGATCCTGGATGGCGAGTTTTGAGCGTTCCAGACGGTTGGGTTTGAGGTCTTCAGCCAGCATGCTCTTGGAAACATCCAGAAGAATGGCCACATCCCGGCCTTTGCGTTCGATTTTTTCCGGCCGTGGGTTCCATTGCGGGCGGGTGAGAGACGCGACAATGAAGAGCACAGCGAACAGGACGAGAACCCCTTTTCCCCACTGCCGGCCCCGGCTGACTGCGGCATTGATGTGCTTCAGAAGAGGAATTTCGGCAAACTTTTTGAGAGCCTCGTCCTTCTTGTGGAATCTGTAGAGGTATATTCCAGCAAGGAAGGGAAGGAGCCAGAGCAGGTAAAGCATTTCAGGGCTTCCCAGATGCATTTCGTTCATGGAATCCTCCTGAAAAGGGTGCTCAGCAGCCACTGCTCTGAGCAAAGCAGCAAAAGTGCCGAAAGAGCGAAAGGGGAAAACTTTTCAGCATAATCCATGTAGCGAACGGATTCGATTTCGGTCTTTTCCATCTTGTCGATTTCTTTGTAAATAGAGTGGAGCTTATCGGCAGATTCAGCCAGCCAGTAGCTGCCGCCGGTTTCCTCCGCGATGGCCTTGAGAGTGGCTTCGTCGACGCCGGGGCCGCCGGGAACCCTGTAGGCGCCCAGGGGGGTCTGTAGGGTCACGAAAGACTCCCGGCCGCCTATGCCGATGGCATACACCTTGATTCCCCATTCCCTGGCCAAACGGGCGGCTTCCTCCGGGGAGCGCTTGCCCGCATTGTTTTGCCCGTCCGTCAGCAGAATGATGACCTTACTTTTGATCCGATAGTCCTTGTCCGCTGCGGAGTCTGCGGGTTGTGACAAAAGCGAATGGTCCGATGTCTCGGAGGAAGGGGCTGCATTTCCCTTTTTCAGACGGTCTTCGGCGGTTTTGAGCCTCGCAGCAGCCAGAGCCAGTCCATCTCCGATGGCCGTTCCATCTTCGTTTTTTCGAGTCACGATCCGGATGTTTTCGATAAACCGGTCTAAGGCGCCATGGCTCAGGGTCAGGGGACATACGGTGTCCGCATAGCGGGCGAAGGTCACCATGCCGATAAGGTCGTTGGGGCGTCCCTTGAGGTCTTTTTCGTTCCCCAGGACAAACTCTTTGAAGATTTTCTTTACAACTTCGAGGCGGTTGAACTGATGTCCCTCATAATAAAGTTCCTGGCCCATACTGCCCGAACGATCTACGACCATTTCGATGGCGATGCCCTGGCGCACGTCCCGCACTTCCTCTCTCCCCTCTTGAGGCCTTGCAAGGCCGATCGTTAAAAGGAGAATGGCCAGGATGCGCAACAGGAGCGGCAGATGTCTGAAACGCATTTTCCAGGACGGCGCACAAGATCGTGCATTTTTCACGGAAGAGAATCTTAATGCGGCGCTTCCCTTGCCATGGCGGGCCTGCCGGATCAAGAAGGGCAGGGCTGCCAAAAGAAGAAAAGCCCATGGAAATTCAAATCTCATAAGCCTTATCGCATTTCATCCGATGCGTTTGTGCCTGCAGCCATAAAATACTTTGTCTGAGCGGAAGTGAGCAGTCCTCATCGATTTGCTATGAACTCCGAGTCATCTCTCACTTTCTCCTGTCTGGTCGCATCGATGAAAGCCTTGCAGGCCTCGATGCTCTTTTGAGCCTCTTCTCCAGTGGGATGATGTTCTGCAAACTTGACCAGATCGCAATGATTCAGGAAATCATCCAGCAGTCTTTGATGTTCCGGAGAAAAAGGGTTCTTTCTGTGGACGGTTGCCAGAAACTCCTCGGTGGTGAGTTTTGGGGCATGCAATCCGAAACGGTTTTCAATGTAATATCGAACGACATCTGAAATGCGCGAGAAGAACAGTTTGAATTCGCCGCGATCCAGAAAATTCTCCTCCAGGATTTCCTGTAGCTGCCGGTAGGCAAACTCATGAGGTGAAATGGGAGGTGATGCCTCGCCTCCGTTCTTTTTCTTGCGCATCTTCAACCACCAGAACCCGCATCCGCCGATGCAGAGGATAGCTGCCGGCATTGCCAGGATGTAACTCAAGGGTATCGGGGAGCGGGGAAGCTCCACCGGGCCGTAGATGGGGTGGATCTCCAGCTTGTTTCGATCTTCACCGAGCAGGGAATGGACCTTGACGGTCAATTCCTCTGTGCGAATGGTATGGGTTTCCAGATCTGAGGAATCAGCTTTGGCATTGGACTTGGTGAGGAAAACGATTTCCATGGGAGCAATGTGGTATTCCCCTGCAAGAAAGGGTTCCAGGGTGTAAAATCTTCTTGTTCGTACAAGATTTTCCGCGCTGAGTTGGGGCGGGTCGATTTTATAGTCTGTGATTCTGAATTCACCCAGCTTTTGACCGAGATCCGGAAACCGGGCTTCATATCCCTCCGGTGCGTCGGCTTCGAGAGTGAGATGTAGCTGTTCGGCAACGCTTATGGTATCCTTATCGACAGAAAGCCTCACGTAGAGGGGCTTTTCCTCGTATACCCTCTTGATTGTCTTCACCGGCTGGGGCGGCTTTTGGGATTCTTCGGACCCGGCGCTTTTACAGGCATGAAGAGACAACAGTACGGACATGATGATCAGGACTGATTTCAAGGGAAATATCTCAAATCCCCAAATCGACCCAGGACGCCGTAATGGAATTTGCGTAGATACATGTCTTGGTTGCGTCATTTTATGAGAAAAACCTATTTTCTTCTCTCTCGATTCTTGAAAAACCGCACCAGATCGAGTGTATACTTTTTACCTGTCTGGATGCGAATTTCATCGATTCGAGTAGAACGAAAAAGCTCGTGCAGCCTGGAGAGCCCTTCCTCGTTGAGGCGCTCGTACTCTTTTCTGACATGAGAACTTCCGGTGTCCAGGAGCACCGTTTCACCCGTTTCGGCGTCTTCCAGTTCGATCAGCCCCACATCGGGGAGCTGCACTTCCCTGGGATCGCTGACGGTGACTGCGATCACGTCATGGCGGCGTCCGATCACCCGCAGGGAACGCTCGAACCCCTTCGCCTGAAAATCGCTGATGAGAAACACCACGGCCCGCTTGGTGAGCACACGTCCCAGGTAGTCCAAGACTTGAGCGATATCCGTCCTGCCGCGTTTGGGTTTGAAAGAAAGGATTTCCCGGATGACTCGCAACACATGGCGCGTCCCCTTGTTGGGAGGGATGAACATTTCCACCTGGTCGGTGAAAACGATCAGCCCGACCTTGTCGTTGTTCTTGATGGCGGCAAAAGCGAGCAGGGCGCAAATTTCTGCGGCCACTTCGTTCTTGAGCTGCCGGGTGCTTCCGAAGTTCCCCGATGCGCTCAGATCTACGAGGAAAATCACCGTCAGTTCCCGCTCTTCGCGAAAGTGTTTGATGAAGGGCTTTCCTGTGCGTGCGGTCACATTCCAGTCGATGGCGCGGATGTCGTCCCCGGGCGTATATTCGCGCACCTCTTCAAATTCCATCCCCCGGCCTTTGAAGACGCTTTCGTACTGACCGGCCAGGACATCATTGACGGCCTTGCTGGTGTAAATTTGCAGATAGCGGATTTTCTGTGCGAGTTCTCTGGGAATCATGGAACCTTAACTGTGCCGAAGATCTGCTGAATCAAATCTTCCGATGTCTTCTCTTCGGCTTCGGCTTCGTAACTGATGATGACCCGGTGTCGAAGTACATCCATGCCGATGGACTTTACGTCCTGAGGGGTCACATACCCGCGGCCCTGAAGCAGAGCATAGGCCTTGGAGGCCATGCAAAGGGCTATGCTCGCCCGTGGTGAAGCCCCGTAACGAATCAAGTCCCCCATTTGCATTCCATAGTCGCCGGGGGTCCGGGTCGCCTGAACGATATTGATGATGTATTCTTCAATTTTTTCATCCATGTAGACTTCGTCGCTCAATTCCCGCAGTCGCAGGATGTCCGGCGGGGAAAGGACCGGAGTGACCTGCGTGTCCGGAGACGATTTGGCCATGCGTTTGAGGATCTGGTGCTCTTCGGCCATGGTGGGATAGGCCACCCTGATCTTCAGCATGAACCGGTCCACCTGGGCTTCGGGAAGAGGATATGTCCCTTCCTGTTCTATGGGGTTTTGCGTGGCCAGGACCATGAAGGGTTCTTCCAGGGGGAAGGTCGTGTCTCCGATGGTGACCTGACGTTCCTGCATGGCTTCCAGCAGAGCACTTTGTACCTTGGCTGGAGCGCGGTTGATTTCATCGGCCAGAATGATCTGGTGGAAAATGGGACCCTTCTTGACGTTGAAATCCCCGGTCTTGGGATTGTAGATGAGCGTACCAACAAGGTCGGCCGGCAGGAGGTCCGGGGTGAACTGGATGCGCTGGAAGGAAGTCTGCATGGCCTTTGCCACAGTGGTGACCGTGAGGGTCTTTGCCAGCCCGGGAACTCCTTCGATGAGAATGTGTCCGTTGCAGAGCAAGCCCACCAGCAGGCGGTCGATGAGTTCCGCCTGGCCCACGATGACGCTCTGAATTTCGGACCGAAGCCTCTGAATCGTCCTGCTTTCTTCTTGAACCCTTTCGCCGATTTTCTTCACATCGACTGCCATTTTCAGTTTCTTCCTCCGCAAAAGATTCTCAGTGAGTCTCCCATGTATGCCTGGTGCAAAGTCGATTGACCGTGCCGAAAGCAATACGGGCGAAATTCTATAAATTTTTTGTCAAAAATCAAGGTATGCGGGAAATATCGCAGTGATTTCAATATTGGATGCTTTTGATAATATTTATATTTGCGACCTTCACAAAGGGGGGGCTTTCTCCCGGGAATTTTCCCCTGTGCGGAGTATAAAGAACTTACACCTGGGTATTTAAAGTTTTTCGAAAAGAGAATGGCTGAAAAAGGGGTGTGGGCCTTGGCTGTTGAGGAAAGGGTAAGAAAAAAGTTTGGCAGCGGGCGAAAGGGTTCAGAAAAGGGGAAGTACACGGTGCGGGAAATTATGTTAAAGTCGATTCATTGCTGTGCCGGGATTTCATGCTTCATCGTGATGCTCGGGTTGATGGGGGAAAGAGGATAAGGGAGCATCTCCTTGGAATATCAATAGAAACAAAAAAGGAGGTTTTATGTTTACTGGCGCTGAAATTCTCGATCTTGCCATTCGCATCGAGGAAAACGGTGAGCGCTTTTATCGGGAAGCCATCGAGAATGTTGCCGATAGGTCTTTGAAAGAACTTTTACGCTGGAATGCCGATGAAGAAGTTGCGCATAGAGATTATTTCATTCGAATGAAAAAAATGATCGCACTCAGGGAGAAAGATGATTTGGCGGATCAAATGAGTGGCTTTATTTTGCAGGATGCTGTTTCGGATCATGCCTTTTCACTGGAGGAAGTGGATTTCAGTTCCATTTCCGATGAAGACGAGTTGCTGAAGATCGCGATAGGGTTTGAGCAGGACAGCATTGCGTTCTACGAGATTATGGAATCCTTTGTCAGCGATGCGGAAACGCTCAAACATGTCCAAAGGATCCAGGATGAGGAGCGCAGGCACATTGCACTTCTGGAAGACCGGCGCAGGAGGATAGCCGGATAAAAAAGATGTCTGGGGGAGGCACCGGAATTTTTCTTTTCGTTTCCAAAGGAGGAAAATGACCCATGGAAAAACCGATAGAAAATTACTGGCAGATTCGATTGAGAAATCTTAAGGAAGCATTGGAAGAAAACAACTTCCAGGTTTTTATGGCACAGGATCTCGGTGAAGCCAGGAAGATCGTTTTGGATGAAATTCTGCCCCAATCCGGCGCCAAAAGTGTTTCCTGGGGAGGGTCCATGACCCTTGTGTCTTCGGGACTCATCGAGGCCGTCAAGGCGAAACCCGGTCTGGAAGTTATCGATACTTTTGATAAAACCATTTCCAGGGAAGAGGTGATGGAACGCCGCCGGCAGTCCCTCCTGGTGGACCTTTTCATTACCGGCACCAATGCCGTGACGGAAACGGGAAAGCTTGTCAACCTGGATATGATCGGCAACCGCGTCGGGGCCATCACCTTTGGACCGAGAAACGTGGTGATCCTTTTGGGACGCAATAAAATCGTGCCCGACCTGGAAGACGCCATGCTGCGCATCAAGGATTATGTGGCTCCGACGAACGCCATGCGGTTGGAGATGAAGACCCCTTGTGTGAAGACTTCCTATTGCGAAGAATGCAAGAGCCCCGAGCGCATATGCAATTCCTGGGCGATCACCGAAAAGAGCTTCCCCAAGGGCCGCATCAAAGTGGTCCTGATCAATGAAAACGTCGGAATTTGAGCACCGGTGACCTTTTTATATGAAAAAGGGCTCATGGTTCATAGTTCATGGCTCGTGATAACATCGTTTTTCAAGAGCGTTTCCCGCTTCTCTTGTTGGCTTTTAGGGAGTGAGCCGCTCTTGAAATCCCCATTTACCACGGAGGCACAGAGCTCACAGAGGAATTCCAAAATCTTCTCCGTGTCCTCCATGTCTCCGTGGTGAATAACGGGATATTGGAATCCTCCATCCCCCTTGTCTCTTTGCTTTTTTTATTTTGTGTTGTGGTCGTTCCGGTCATGGGAGTTAATTTCTGAGACGGATCAGGTTCCGTTTTGTGTGCAGCGAAGGGGAATATTGTATCCATGAAAGATTCAGAGCATTTGCCGCCGTTTTCTGTCAGGGAGAGCCAGAGGGCCCGGAGAGTGATCCTTAAAATATTCCCGGGAAAGGGCCTGGAAGTGGTGATTCCCAAGGGGTTTGACCGCAAACACATCCCTTCCATCATTCATGAAAAAAAGGAATGGATTGAAGAGGTATTCAACAAGTTTCGGATGCGGGGGCAATACCTGGCGGAAAGCGCTCCGAGCCTGCCGCAAGTGGTGAACCTCAAGGCGGTCGACCGACTCATCACCGTCCAATACAGACCGGGGCCAGCCTCGAGGATGGAACTCATCGAATCACCCGATTCACATTTGGAATTCATAGGCAATGTGAATGACTCCGCAATGTGCAGGCAACTTTTGCGCCTCTGGCTCAAACACCAGGGGCATCGGCACCTCGTTCCATGGCTCCACAGGATCGGTGAGGAAACAGGCCTCGTTTTTCAAAAAACCCAGGTCCGGGAACAGAAAAGCAGATGGGGAAGCTGTTCCAGCAAGGGAACCATAAGCCTCAACTGCAAGCTGCTTTTTCTTCCTTCGGAATTGGTGCGATATGTCATGATTCATGAGCTCTGCCACACCATCCATCTCAATCACTCGCCAAGCTTTTGGGCCTCCGTTGCCAAACTGGAACCTCGCTATAGAGTCCTGGACGCCGGTGTGAACGCTGCACAAAGCCACGTCCCTCCATGGGCCCGGTGATCCGGCTTACGATTCCATGCCGTACCCCGGGAAACAGTTCAAGAAACAGTTCGATCGTTCTACACTCTCAGGACGATTCAAGGCTTTCCTGTGGGGGTGGTGCAGTCGATCGTTTGCTGGAAGCCATCACGATCTTTGAACCCTTAAGCACCTGAGCACATATTTTTTGGCATTTTCATACCGTCATACCGGCGAAAGCCGGTATCCAGAGAATTTGCCGTGGGGCTGGATTCCGGCTAAAAGCATGCCGGAATGACGTAATCAATAAGGCTCAAGAATGTTAAATAACTTCTGCTCAGGTACTTAAACATCGGGTATGAGAATATCCGGCCGGCAGGATGTTAAAAGAGATGCGCATCGCGGTGATATCCGATATTCATGGGAACTTGGAAGCGTTCCGGGAGGTCCTGAAAAACCTGGATCAGACCCGGGTGGATTGTGTGGCCTCCCTGGGGGACAACATCGGGTATGGCCCCGAACCGGAAGAGGTTCTGGAACTTCTGAAAGCCCGGAACATCCCTTCCGTCATGGGGAACCACGAACTGGGGATTGTCGATCCATCTTTTCTTCCCCGTTTCAACCCTTCCGCGCGCCTCTCCCTGGAGATTACACGGAGGCTCCTTTCACCCGCGAGCATCGAATACCTGAAGACCTTCAAGGCTTCTCGCGTCGTCTGTGATTGCTTGTGCGTTCATGGTTTTCCTCCCGATTCCATCAATACCTATCTCTTCCAGGTTTCTGAAAGCCTCATGCACCGCGCCTTTCTGGAACTTCAGCAGGAGATCTGCTTCGTGGGGCACACTCATGAACTGGCGCTGGTCGTTTCGAAGGGGTTGAAACATCATGCAATCCCCCTGGAAGAAGGGATTATTTTCCTGCCCAAAGGTGAAAAGTACATCATCAACGTGGGAAGTGTCGGACAGCCAAGGGACGGCGACAATCGGGCCAAGTACGTCATCTGGGACGGCGAAGCGCGGACACTGGATGTTCGGTTTATCCCTTACGATATCGCAGCAACGGTGAAGAAAATCCTGGACCTAGGGTTTCCCGAGATCAATGCCCGGCGTCTCTGGTAGCACGCGAGAAAAAGAGAAACATGAATGAAGACCGTTGGCAAATATGAAGTATGCGGCTTGCTGGGAAGAGGTGGAATGGGAGTGGTCTACAAAGCCCGCCTTCCCGTCGTCAACAAAATGGTGGCGCTGAAACTGCTGGCGCCTCATCCGCATCTCCTGCATTCCCTGGGAAGGGAGGAAGTCGAGCGGCGCTTCATCGCTGAAGCGGTCGCGATGGCGGCATTGCGCCATCCGCATCTATTGAAAGTATTGGACTTCGACTATGACGAAGGCTCACCTTTCTTCACGATGGAATACTATTATCAGAATCTGGGGATGCTCATCGGGGAGAGTGCCCGGGTGGAAGAGCCCACCCGTATGCTCAGCCTCGACAAGGCCATCCGCTATACGCGCCAGATCCTTCTGGGGCTGGGGAGAATGCATCGTGCAGGGATGGTGCACCGTGACGTCAAACCCTATAATTTGTTCATTACCGATGAAGATCAGGTGAAGATCGGAGATTTTGGCCTTTCCAAGTTACGGGGGGAAGACTTCCGCAATCCGCCCAATGTCATGGTGGGTTCTCCCTATTATGCCGCTCCCGAACAGGAAAGGGACCCCGAGACAGTGGACGGGAGGGCGGACCTTTATGGTGTGGGGGTAGTTTTCTATCGCATGCTGACGGGGAGGTTGCCTGAAGCGGAAATGCTCCCGCCGAGCGAATGCCATCCGGACGTGGATCCTTCCTGGGATGATTTTGTGTGGAAAGCCATTGCGCCCCTGAGGGAAAATCGTTTCAACCGTGCTGAAGAGATGCTGGGAAGGCTCGATGTGCTGAGCAAAGCCTGGGAGGAAAAAAAACGGGATATCTGCCGCTCGTTTCCCGAGAGGTCAACGCAAGTGATTGAGCCGAAACAGGAAATGATTGCCTCGCTGCGCGCCGCCCCCGCCAAGGTGGGCCCTCGGGAGGCTCCCGAAATTTTTCGGTGCGACAGTCTTTACCGTCCGCTTCATTCCCTTGCCAATGATTTTGAGATCCTTGAAAATAAAGGAATCGTTCTCGACAGGGCAACGAATCTCTTCTGGCAGAAAGGAGGGTCCCCTGATCCCCTGGAGTGGGAGAATGCGCATGACTACGTGCGAAACCTCAACGAGGAACACTTCGGGGGATGTTCCACATGGCGGCTTCCCACCGTAAATGAATTGCTTTCTCTCATAAAGCCCGTTGCCCATGGAGAGGACGATTGCATGGAGCCGGTATTTGACCGGAGCAAAAAGTGGCTCTGGAGCTGTGATCGGCGTTCTTTCACTGCTGCATGGTATGTGGATGGGGAACTGGGGTTTGCAGGCTGGGGGGATTTCACCTGCCAATATTATGTGCGGGCAGTGTGTCTCAGGCAGGGCTGAAAACAGTCGGAATGATGGTGCTTCATTCCAGGCGGTCCGGTTGGATGGAGTCGCCGGAATACCGCCCCTTACTCTTGCGGCGGCCCCCTGTTTTGTTCCGGGAAGTGGTTGCAATGGAGAGGGCTGTCTCGAATATGCAGGTTTCGGAGTTCAAGGATACAAAAAAAGCAGGGTAAATTCCCTGCTTTTTTTGTACTGTATATATTTAAAAATCCAAATAAATTAAACTTTGGATTTTTCCGGCTCTTTTATTTTTCTTCTTCTTCCTCTTTGCCGAAATCCCTCATCCATTCCGGATGGAGACGATCGGTGTAAATGTCACCTCCCCCACCCAGCAAATCGGCATAGGACTCATGGGGGAAGTTGCTCATCCAAAGAGGACGACCCTGCTTTCTCAGTTCGGAAATATCTACTTCGAACATATTGAACTCCTCTCTTTTTGGTGAGAGTCATTATTTTTTATTTCCCAATCCTTTCATTTTACGAAGATACTTTAATCACAAGACATCCATTGTCAATGCTCCATGCTGCAGGAAAAGGAGGGTGACAAAGATTTTGCCCGGCTTTCTCCCATTTGAGTGACTCTCCGGGCCGGCGGTTTCTTTCATTTTCAACCGGCCTTTCAATGAGCATCCTCCCCGTATTTTTTCTTGACAATGGAAAGCCTCAACGTCTATACACCGAAATTTACAGCTATTTTTGATGAGATCAGCCGGTTTTTCGGCTGAAGTTTCATATGTTCTTTCAGAAGTTGTCCGAAAACACCCCCCTGCCCCCCCTCAAGGGGGGAATCGAAGCAGGTTCGGCTCCCAAGCAGAGGAATTTTCAGACAGCCTTTCGGTGATTCAGATTTTGGAATCTGACTTTTTTCTTTTTCAAATCCTTATTGAAGGAGCTATCCATGACGTTCCAGGAACTGATCCTTGCACTCAATAAGTTTTGGTCCGAGCGCGGGTGCGTTATCCAACAGCCGTACGATTTGGAGGTCGGAGCGGGTACGTTCAATCCTGCCACCTTCTTGAGAGTGTTGGGACCCGAGCCGTACAAGGTGGCCTACGTAGAGCCTTCCCGCCGGCCGACGGACGGCCGTTACGGGGAGAATCCCAACCGGCTTCAGCACTACTACCAGTATCAGGTCGTCATCAAACCTTCTCCGCCCGATTCTCAGGGGCTTTACCTGGAAAGTCTCAAGAGCTTCGGGATCGATCCCTTGGAACACGATATCCGTTTCGTGGAAGATGACTGGGAATCCCCCACTCTTGGAGCGTCCGGGCTGGGCTGGGAGGTATGGCTCGACGGTATGGAGATCACTCAGTTTACTTACTTCCAGCAGGTGGGGGGAATTTCCCTGAGCCCCGTGAGCGTCGAACTCACCTACGGACTGGAACGGATCGCCATGTACCTTCAGGGGGTCGATAACGTTTATGACCTGGCCTGGACGGGGGACATCACTTATGGAGATGTTCACCATCAGGGTGAAGTGGAATGGTCCCATTACAACTTTGAAGAAGCTGATGTGGACATGCTGCTGCAGCTTTTCAACATGTACGAAGCCGAGTCCCTGCGCCTCAACGAAAAGGGGTTGGTTCTTCCCAGCTATGATTACACTCTCAAGTGTTCCCACGTGTTCAATTTGTTGGATGCCCGGGGGGCCATCAGTGTAACGGAGCGAACCAACTACATCGCCCGCGTACGCAACATGGCGCGGTTGGTGGCGCATGCCTATGCGGCGCAGCGTGAAGGGATGGGGTATCCAATGCTCCACAAATGGGACCGGAAATAACCGAATAGAGGAAACCATGGCAGAAGCACTTTATCTTGAAATAGGAAGTGAAGAGATTCCCGCGGGATACATCCTGCCGGCCTTGGAAGCCATGTCCACGCAGATGGTGCGCTTCCTGGACGAAAACCGTATCCCCCATGGAGAACCGTTCACCACCGGCACTCCAAGGCGTTTGGTTCTGAAGGTAGCCGGAGTGGGCCTGCATCAGGAAGCCTGCACCACCGAAATCATGGGGCCTCCCAGACAGGTGGCCTACGATGCGGAAGGCCGCCCCACGAAGGCTGCGGAAGGGTTTGCCCGGGGGCAGGGTGTAGCGGTGGAGGATATTCGGATCAAGAAGACCCCCAAAGGGGAATATCTCTGCGTTGTGCGCGAGGAAACAGGCGTTCCCACCAGGGAACTTCTGGAGAAGATGCTTCCGGACTTCGTGGCGCACATTCCCTTTCCCAAGTCCATGCGCTGGGGGAGCCTGCATGTGACCTTTGCCCGCCCCATCCGATGGATTGTGGCGCTTTTGGGTGGAGAAGTCCTCCACTTCCAGTATGGCGACATTCAGAGTGGAAACCAATCTTTCGGTCATCGGTTCCTGAGTCCCCAATGGGTGACCGTGTCGGATTACGAGAGCCACCGGGAAAATCTCAGAAAGCACTTTGTCATCCTCGACCGGGAAGAGCGCAGGAACCTCATTGCGAAGGGAATCCAAGAGGCGGCCCGCAGTGTGGGGGGGCGGATTCTGGAAGATGAAGAGCTTCTGGATGAAGTCGCTCAGATCGTGGAGCATCCGCAGCCTGTAGTGGGAGAGTTCGAAGAAAAATTCTTGAAGCTTCCCCCGGAACTCCTCATTACGGTGATCAAGAAGCACCAGCGTTATTTTGCCGTAACCGATGAAAAAGGGAACCTGCTCCGCTATTTTGTCACAGTGGCCAACACGGTTCCACGGGACGTGAAAGTGGTGGCGGCGGGAAACGCGCGCGTGGTGCGGGCTCGCCTGGAAGATGCCCGTTTCTACTACGAGGAAGACCAGAAGGTCCGCCTGGAGGACCGCACGGAGCAATTGAAGGGCGTGGTTTTTCATTCCAAGCTGGGCACGAGTTGGGAAAAAGTGGAGCGATTCACCGCCTTGGCCCGGTGGCTCGGCGAAAAGCTGGCACCCGAGTGCCTGGACAGCCTCCTGCGGGCGGCGTATTTGAGCAAGGCGGACCTGGTGACGGGAATGGTGGGGGAATTTCCGGAACTTCAGGGCGTCATGGGCCGGGCCTACGCGCGGCTGCAGGGTGAACCGGAAGCGGTGGCGCAGGCGATTTTCGAACATTACCTTCCCAATCGCGCGGGAGGACCCGTTCCTGAAAGCATGGAAGGTTCTCTTCTCAGCATTGCGGACAAAATGGATACCATCGTCTCCTGTTTCGGGGTGGGACTCATCCCCAGTGGAACGGCCGATCCCTTTGCCCTGCGCCGCCAGACCCTGGGAATCATCCGCATCATTCTGGAGAAACCTTTCATCGTCTCCCTTTCGGGCATGATCGATCAGGCGTTGCCCCTTCTCAGCAGCAAACTGACCTCGCCCGCCGAAGAGGTCAAGAAGGCGGTGTTGGAATTCTTTCAGGGGCGTTTGCACCATTACCTGGTCAGCCAGGAAGGGTTCAGCTCCGATGTGGTGGAGGCTTCCCTCGCGGTGGGCATCGACGATCTGGTGGATGCCGTGGCGCGCACCAGGGCGCTGGCCGCATTCAAGTTGCGTCCGGATTTTGAAAGCCTGGCCGTCGCCTTCAAGCGGGTGGTGAATATCATCAAAGAGCCCGAAACGATCCCTGTGGCTCCGGAGCTCCTCCAGAACGCCGAAGAACAGGCGCTCTTTGCAAACCTCTGGGATACGGAAGGGGTGGTTTCCGGTTGCCTGGCCAATGCGGACTACGACGCTGCACTCGAGAGCATGTCCCGCCTCAAGGGATTCATCGATGCCTTCTTCGATTCCGTCCTGGTAATGGACAAGGATGAGGCCGTTCGGCGGAACCGGTTGGCTCTCCTCACCCGCATCCGGAATCTCTTTTCCGGTGTGGCTGATTTCAGAAAAATTCAAACCGCTTAGGGATTTGGCGGATTCCAATATCCTGTTATTTACCACGGAGGACACGGAGAAGATTTTGGAATTCTTAAGGATTCCTCTGTGCCTCCGTGGTAGATAGGAATTTTAACCTTCGTGATGAATCAGCATTCCCGTACATGGCGCTGAAGCAGCCGTTCTATGCGCTGGAGGGACCTGTAATGCAGATCCTGGAGGTTTGTGTCGCCTTCCAAGGCGCTGCTCAGAGCCTGATGGAAGGGAGCGATGTTTTCCGTCTGCTGGCAGAGGAGGAAAAAGTCGATACTGGATGCCATTCCCTGGAAGACCGTTTCGGCCCAGCTATACCTTTGCGAAACCGCCGCCATGTCCATGTCGTCGCTCAAAAGCACTCCCTCAAATCCCAGCTTGCCGCGGAGCCATTCATTGTTGATTTTCGGGGAGAGAGTTGCCGGCCAATCTGGATCGAGGTAGGGGTAGAGTGCGTGGGATGTCATGACGCAGTGGACTCCATCCCGGATGGCTTCCCTGAAGGGTAACAGGTCCCGTTGCATGGATGCATCGTCAGTCCAATGGATGACGGGTGCGAAATGATGAGGGTCCGATTCCGCCAGCCCCAATCCTGGAAAATGCTTGGCCGTTGCGGAAACGCCGTTTTTCTGGAGAGTTTGAATCCATATTTTTCCGAGGGCGGCCACTTTTTGAGGGTTTGAATCCAGGCAGCGGGCTTCCATGAAGTGTGAGGGGGTGCCGGAGAAGACATCCAGGACTGGAGCCAGATTGATTTGGATGCCTGTTTGCCGCAGTTCATCCGCTGCTCTGGTCGTCCAATGGACGATGGCTTCGGGGCCTTCCAAAGCCAGATCTCGCGCGGAGGGAAGCTGAGTGAACGGCGCCTCCAGGCGTTGCACCGGCCCCCCTTCCTGATCGATGGAAACCAGCAGGGATCGTCCCAAAGTTTCACCGGCGAATGACTGGGCTTCCGTCAGCAGGGTTCGGAGCTGCTCAGGGCTTTCGATATTTCTCCTGAAAAGGACGATTCCCCCGATTTTGAAATCGCGAATGATGAATTTCAACTCTTCGTCCATGTTGGTGCCGTGGAAGCCCACCATAAGATGTATTCCCGCAGTTTCCTGCCACGGGCGTTTTTTTGCAGTCATTCTATTTTAGTTCCTTCTTTGACTGATCCGTTCTCGGTTCCAGACAATGAAACGGAGTACGGGTCCGGATGCTCCGGCATTTGCGTCTCGAGTCCCGACCCGGCGTGGCAAAAGAGCAAGAATTTTTCCCCGGACAAGCGAATCTGCCTCATTGCCTTTCCCGCTGGGCTCCTGTATTTGCGCATGGCAGCTAATTTACGGGAGATCGAGTGTGGATGTAAAGGATTAGTGAACAGAGTGTTACAGGCACAACCACTAAAGTAGAATTCCTTCACTTCACAAAGAATCTCACTTTCGGTGTCATTGAAGGTTCCACCGCTTCGGAGCGCCACACCCGGGCCTGTGCGAAATGAACCCCTCTGGAAACGGGCCAGACAAAACGATGCTCATTTATTCCCGTCACTCCCCATACCTTGCCGTCAATGATCCATTCTACCTTCACGATTTGTACATGGTTGGGAATCGTCAAGGAGAAAGCCTCTATTTCGTCGGGGATGTATGGGTCCATGGCCAGTTGCAGGTCCGGTGTCGGCTGCAAAAGGTGCAGGTTAGTGAAATGCTCCTCCTGGGGTGTGATGTCGACTTTCTTGATGCTTTGAAAGCCTGAGTGCAAAGGGCAAAAACTTTGAGGGATGTCATCCCTTTTGAACCATTCCCGGATGGTAGGACAGAGAGGTGTTGCTCGAAGGCCGCTTTCCCTGCAGATGTTCACCACCGTGAGATGGGGGCTCAGATAAAGCGGCCGGGATTCTTCAAGTCGGTTGAGTTCGGCGAAAACAGCGCGCAGGACCAGGCCGGGCCCTGTCGTTCCGGTGATGCCATTGGTGGGACGCCGATCCAGGTTGCCCATCCAGACTCCCACTGTATGGCGATAGGAAAAACCCACAGCCCACGCGTCACGGTGGTCGTTGGATGTTCCTGTCTTTACAGCCGTTTGAACGGGAAGTCGAAGAATATTTCCTGAACCGAATTCAAGACGACGAGCCTGAGGATCCGATAAGATGTTTGCAATCAGAGATGACGCTTCGTCGCTGAAAATCCTCCGTGACGCCCCTTTGCCGGGAGCTTCTCCCAAAGTGAAGCGCAAAGGGCGGAATTCCCCATTGAGAGCCAGGACGGAATAGGCCTGTACCAGTTCGAGAAGGCTGACTTCGCCGTTACCCAGTGCCAACCCTTCACCGTAGTATGCGGAAGGCTGGGTCAGGCTTCGAAATCCCAATTCATGCAGCCGTTCCAGAAATCGATCCACTCCGGTGAACTGAATCGTGCGTATTGCGGGGATGTTCAGTGAATTGCCCAGTGCTTCCCGTAAACGCAGAGGACCATAAAATTTACGGCTGTAGTTTCGAAAGGGGTGCAGGCCTGAACCCACTGCCTCGATCACGGGGGAGTCTTCAATGAGAGTGGCTGCGGTCCAGCCCAGGTCAAGGGCCATTGCATAAAGAAAAGGTTTCAGCGTCGATCCCGGCTGCCTTGGAGTGGTTACTGCATCGATCCACCCGCCCGGAGTATCTCTGGAGAAACCTCCTCCGTTGACCCATGCCAGGACCTCACCTGTTTCATGATTGACGACGAGCACCGCTCCATCTCTTACATCTTTTCCCCGAAGATCCTGGAGTCGTTGGTCTAGAATGTTCTGAACTTTTATTTGCAAAGAGCTGTCCAGAGTGGTCATGATTCTGGCGGAATATGATGAATATGGTTCTTGTAGATGAAGCCCGCCGACCGGGTTTGCAGATGCGGAGCCCACTGAATGGTGTCTCTGAATGAATCCGAGGCGAAACACGTGCTGAATGAAATGGCCGGCATCCACCGGCAATCGAGATTCTGAGAGGACCCAGGGGGATTTCAGTGCGCAAACGTATTGGTCGTCGGATAGCTTTCCTTCTCGGCGCATATGGCGAGCCAATTTTTGGATGGATTTTTCCAGTCGTTTGCTGTCATTCGGGAGATCCAGGCGGCTGGGAGCCCTGACTAAAACAGCCAGCGCCAATGCTTCACGTGCATTCAGCGTGTCCAGATCTCGGTCGAAATACAGCCGGGACGCCTGTAAAATTCCTCGCCGCTGCCGTGCATAAGGAACCTGGTTGAGATAAAATTCCAGTATATCCGATTTGGAAAAATGTTTTTCCAGTTGACCGGCTTCATATCCTTCGATCCAGCGGGACCATAGAGTGCGTGGACGTGGATGGAGGATACGCACTACCTGTTCGGTGATGGTACTTGCTCCACGCACTGGCCTCAAGGCGAGGAAGTTCTGTGCCATTGCATGTGCTCGTGCAATCCAGTCCACACCATGATGGTCGAAGAATCTGCGGTCTTCGGATTCGATGAAGGCGTTTTGCAATAGGGGGGGAATTTCGTGCAAAGGAAGCCAGTCGTTGATATTCCAGGGATGAGTGTAGGTCACGGAAAGAGGAATACCGTTTCGGTCCAGGAATTGTGCTTTATGAGAAGAGAGTCCATTGGGCCGAAGCCCTTCGGGAAACGGCCGCAGCTCCCGGTGTGTTTCCCATGCGAAAAAACCTGTCAGCGCCAATGACAAGATCAGGAAGCATAAAAGTTGGATATTATAAGGACTCTCCGATGGGTAATGGATTTTCTTCATAGCACGCCATTAGATAACAGGATTCTTGCAAACACGGCATGGGCGGTCGCCCTTACACCCCGATGCGACATACGGATCTCCAGTTTTATTTTACTGAGATCATTGCACATTTTTTAACGATGATCTTGATTCGAACACAATGGAGTTTTATTAAGATAAAAGATTCTGATGCATCGTGGTGGTTGTTCGGGTTATCTCCAAAATAGGGGGTGTTTGTCAATATTGTGGTCGGATTTATCGGTGTGATGGCGGGGATGTCTGGTATCGAAAAAAACATCGAGTGAGGTTTAAGAGATGAATGTGTCGAAAATAATTGTTGTAGGTATCGGGACGTTGGCCTTTCTGCTGAGCCCCCTTCAACTCATCGCTCAGGCGCAGAGGGAAGGGGCGGTTCAAAGCAGAGGCAGGCACCAGAGTTCTGAAAGAACGTATCGGGGTGCCCATCAGAAAAGTTTCCACAGGGATGGTCACGGAAGAATTGAACATTATGGCAGAAACCATGGCAAGGTCGATTACCGTCGCGGCAGACACGGATATCGTTATTATAGTGGAAGCCATGGATACTATAAAGGGCACCGCTATTATACTCCGTCAAGACATTGGAAGTATTACCGTCATGCCGGAGGAAAGTATGCGTTTGATGGCAGGCGGTGGTATTTTCGGCACGACGGCCGATGGTATTACCACATCCAGCCGAGATGGTATAGAGGATGTAGCGAAACGCTTATTCTCGAGCCGTTGTTCCCATGGACATTCTCGTTTGCCTTCCCTGGGTTCTACGATTGTCCGTAGGTAGCATCCGTTGCCTGAATGCGCAGCATCGCCGGAGTCCCCTTCCCGAAGACATCCGGTTCGTACATTTCTTCGGCATGGAGGGGCAGCACGCTGAATACGCCGGGTGAAACGGCCTGGGCTGAATAGGAAAGGTGATAGCGGCCCGCAGGCAAACGTTCGGAATAGAACCTTGCCGCATCATGCCTCAATTCCCGGTGGTAGAAGCTCCAGCGGGAGATTGCATCTTCTATCCATTCAGCAAAAGTGTTCCGGTACGACCCTTCTGGATATTCCATTTCGCCTTTGTCGGCATCCATCATGGATGCTGTCGCCAGATCCCGGCTGACGGGTTCCAAGCCTCCCGGTACGGGGTCCTCCACAACCACGAAGTACCGTTCCGCAGGGAGTGAAACATAGAGGTCCACTCTCACGACCTCCCCCGTTTTGATTTCCATGGGATCTTCGAGCAGGGTCCACTTGCCTTTCCTCTCGACGCTGTATTCCCTGTGCACCTCGATCCCGGAATTGATGGAATCCGTTTTGATCTTCGAAGGCGAATAAGTGAGGCGGGTCGAGTAATAAAGCCTCTCTTGGCCGGTTTTTTCGATGCGGACCTTCACTTTTCGTCCGGCATCTCCCGCCTGAAGCGCTCTTTCCAGGAGGACGGGTGGATTGTCGAAGGCCGTAAACCGGGCTTCTCCAAGAGATTCTTTATCCAGAAAGGTTTGAACGGTTATGTCCGGCGAATCCTTTTCATAAACGCGTGCAAAATCGACCATGGCTTTGACGGCGAAGAGATTTTCCTGGGTGGAGGCCCAGTGAGCCTTCCCTTTGCGGCTCAAAGCGATGGTCCGCATGAGGCGAAGGGGAATGTCTCCGAGCGTTCTATCGGATGGATTCGCGGCCTCGTAAGCGAGCAAAGAACCGAGGACGACGCAGTTGTCTCGAATGGGAGATGTGAGAAGCATTCGGTAGCCGGCGTCCAGGGACTTACTGAAGAGAATCCCTCCGGAGCTTTGGTCGGCATGAGCCAGAATGCCCGAGAGAACATCCTGCTGGATTTTGGGGCTGCCGCCGGCGTCAATCAATGCACGCAGATAAAAAGCCTTTCCCAAAAGACTCATGGCAGGGACATGGTCGGAGTAGCGAAGGACATCCGGTGCGTTGACCTTGCCTTGCTCCGCGAGAGCCGCCAGAGCGACGGCCCGCACCGTATCGGTCATGCTTTTGCTGGATGGGGCGGTTGTGGCATCGTGGCGCAGGAAATTCAGAAGATAATTCTGGAGTCCTTCTTCCACCTGGCGCGGAGGCCGATGACCCTCTTCCTTCAGCCAGTTGAAGGCGAGGGCTGTGAAGGCACTGAGATAGGGATCTGCGTATTCGTCTCTGGGAACGTAGTAGGCCATTCCTCCGTTGGGCGCCTGATGTTCGGCCGCAAGGGCGAGGGTCGCTTCCACCGCCTTCCCGCTCTCATCCCAGGAAAAGTCCTTATTCAGATAGGGCTTCAATTTTTTATAATATGCCGCCATGACCCCCCGGGAAAGCCTCTGCTCCCAGCAGGCATAAGGATAATCTCGCAGGAACTCGAAAGCCCCTTCGAGTCCCCCGATGACCGTGGGCGAGAGTTCCACGCCGAGGCTTCCCGTGTCTTCGCGCATGTTTTCCGGAAACGTGATGGACCGGGTCGTTTCCGGGTCCGTAGTCATGCCATAGCTTGCAGCCGTTTCGGGCGTTTGGCTCCGCAGCACCTTGAGGGTCTTTATGATGCCGTCCCGGTCCTTGTCGTCTCCCGCAAGGGCCGTGAAGGTGATCTCGCCGTGCCCCTTGGTCTGCACGGGAAGGTAAACCGTGATGCGCTTGTAGGGCTCAGCGGTAACCTGACGGGTCAGGCTGATGGAATACTCACCCTTGCGGATTTCGCCCGCAGGAAGCGGTTGGGATGTCCCGGGAGCCTCGACGGGCCCTTCGGCGCTCAGGGTGACCTCCAGGGTGCGGGTTTCATCCGTCCGGTTCAAGAGGGAAAAACCGGCTTCGAAACGATCCCCTTCCGTCACCTGATTGGGAAGCGCGGGCCGGATTTCGGTGGACTGGTTCACTCGGAAAACCCCTTCTCCCAGTCCCATGCGGTCTTCCGGGGTCACGGCCATGGCGAGCACTCGCCACCCCGTGAGATTGTCCGGGACTTCAAACTGAATGGTGGCTTTTCCTTCCGCGTCCGTTCGAAGCGAAGGGTTCCAATAGGAGACGAATTTGAAGACCGAACGCATGCTGAGGTCCGGGCCGCCGCCTCCCCCGGCACCGGCACCCTTGAGCTCGAGCTTTTCCCTGCCCACCAGGTGCATGAGGAGATTAAAGTTGGCGAGGTCCAGTTCATCCAGGCGGTAAAACCCTTCATAGGGATCGAAAGCTTTACTGCCCTGATGCAGAAGGTCGAAAACCGATTCGTCGAGCACCGCCACAGCCAGTTCCACGGGGGGCGGGGTGGTTCCGGGCGCAGGGTTTCGCACATGAGCCTCCAGGTTCACTGTGACGGTGTCCCTGGGTTTGTAGACTTCTTTCTCCGGTCGAACGTTCACGCTGATTTCCTTATAAGGGTCCTTCACTGGAACCTTGACGTACCCCATCCTGAAAGTGGGTTTCCCCAGATCTTCTCCCCCCGGCCCCATGGGTTTTTCCACTCGTGGGCTCGTCACCATCACCGATGCGTAAAATCCGGGAAGGTAGTCGGGCAGAACGGGAATTTCCACGATTTCGGTGCTGCTCTCAAGGGTTTTCACCCAACTTTGCAACACGCCGAAACGCTCCACCGTGATGAGCGCTCTTGCTCCCGGGAAGGGGTTTTGAACGAGGAAACGGGCGGTCTCGCCCACGTGATAGTCCGATTTTTCAGGGAAGATATTGAGCAGATTGCCGGGAATGGATTCCCACAAAATGTGGCCTCTCCCCGTTACCCAGCGTCGGAGCACCGTCTTGTGGGTGCGTCCTTGCGTGTCTTGAATGGCCGCTGTTATCCTCAAGGTCCCCGCATGTTTGGGAGTGAACTTCACATCCAGCGGGTCGGCGGTCGATACCAGCTCAAACTGCTCCTCTTCCAGCCATTCGTGCACGTATTGAGTCAGATACGCATTTCCGGCCCCCTTGACCCGTGCCCCCTTCGTTTCTTCGTATTCCGTCTTGACCCCGATCTTCACTCCTTCGACGGGATTGCCCCGGGGGTCTATCACCAGGATCCGCAGCCCGGCAGGTTTTCCCTCCTGCAGGACCCAGTCTTCCTGCAAGAGTCCCACATAGCGGTCCCGCCCGAAGCAGGTCGCCGTGGCCCGGTTGGCGATGGATTTTCCACGGTCGTCCTGCACGGCGCTTTCCACGGTGAGCTGCCCGTACCAGACGGGAGTTTCGACGATTTTGAATTCAGTTTCGAAGGACCCCGTGTCACTCAAAGTGCCCTGAGTCTCATAAAGTGTCTGGGGCCCGGTTGTTTCATTTTCCCCGGCTTCCAATACGTCCACCTGAAACCCGCGGGCCCTGGGGTTTTCGGGAACAAAAGGGCGCGCATCGAGGGTGGCGTTGACTTTCACGTTGGCCCGGCTGTATGGCCCACCCGCGTGTAGTTTTGCTTCGGTGGAGACTTTGACCGTATCTCCCGTCTGAAACGTCTTTCCATTCAGATCTGTGGTGACTCGGAAGGGAGCGGGAGTGAAATCGCTCACCAGAACCCGCATGGGTTCCCACTCTTCCTGAGAAAAATTGGCGGAGAGCACAAAACGATACCAGCCCACGGCTCCGTTCCTGGGGATGGGGACTTCTCCATTGAAGGCTCCAAAGGGGGAGATCTGAATGTCTTCGAGTTCGTAAATCACCTTTCCCATTGGGTCTTGAACTTTCAGCCGGTATTTGGGGGATGCGGGGATGGAGGGCTTTTGTCCGGCATCTTCAACCGATGATTGCGGTTCCGTGGGGAGGGAGGAGGACGCCAAAACCCCGTCTGCACCGGGTGGAGGTGTGAACCGCAGGTTGTCCTGATTGCGTACATAAATCTTGAACTGAATGGTGTCTCCCACCTTGTAAATCCCCTGGGCGGTAGAACCCCAGGAGCGCATGTGGCCGTGAAGGGGGCGGAGCCAATCGGGAATGAATTCCCGGTTGGCTCCTTCAGCGGCCACCTGAAATTCGTATCTCAGGGGCAGCACCGCCAGGTCCTCTCCCTTTTGGCACCGCACGAAAAGGCGGGGCTCTTCCGGCTTGTAAGCCCACAAGAGCTTCAATTCCGGATCCAAAACGACCGTTCCCGCAAGTTTTGCAACACCGTCTTCCCCGGTTTTTATGTCGGAGAGGATCTCCGGTTTTTCCCCGAAGTCTTGAAAAGTCTCCTTGAGTATCTGCACCTCAACGCCGGGCACGGGACTTCCTGTCTGAAGGTCGGTGACCCAGACGACCGTATTGTAATGCCCCAGTTTCACGTGCACCTGGAAGGGGGTGATCTGGGCGAAAAACCATGCATCTTCAGGAGACTTGCCGGGGACAGTTGGGTTGGTGGCGAAGGTCCCCTGAGCAATCCCGGAATGTTCGGAAAGCATTTCACGTATTCCGAGGGGAACGGGAATGGAAGCGTCTCGGGGCCCAGGAACCTTGATGATTTTTGTTTGGAGAGGCTTTTTCCCTTCAGTGGTGAGGGTTTCGTAGTGGACTTTTATTTCATCCAGATTCACCGCCCAAAGATGAGCGTCGGTATCGAGCCCCTTTTCCAGGATGGGTAGGTGGTTTGTGAGGGCAAAATCGGGCGCCCTGTGGTCTGTGGCGAAAGGAAGGTCGATGGGGGAAACGAGCGGGCGGCCGAATTCGTCTTTGACGGCTTCGGAAGGAGACTGCAGGCGATAGGAAGTGAAAGGCTTGAGGATCTCTTCGGGGAGAAATACCGGGTACGTTTTTCCCTTCTCATACGGTTCCGAAAGTCGTGAATCCGTATAGACCCATTCCCAGGGATCCGGTTCTGTGCCCTTGCCGGTCAGGGGGGGAGTGATCTGCAAACCCTTCTGAATTTCCGTCTTGAGAACCGGGGATGAAAAGAGCAGGGAGACCCCACCCGAAGGAAGGCACCGGCGCTCGGAAGGGGTGGCTTTACCTGGACGGATGACAAAAGCATTGTTTGCCTTGTCCTTGCACTCAACGCCGAGAAAACGAAATTCCGGGAAAGTGTCGAAAGAATCGATGCGCCGATTCTCGATTCCCGGTTCCGGCCCCTGTGTCGAAACAATCCCCGGTTCCACCCGCAAAGAGACGGAAGCGTCCTTGGGAAGCTCTCTTTGTGGAGCCGCAATCCACACGCGGCAGGACTCCGAATCGGGAGAACGTTGGTATTCGGAATCTGGTTCAACCCTGGCAGGAATGCGTTTCCCACCCGTGACCTGGAAAAAGAGATGTGCGGCCAGGGAGGCTTGCGTGACCGGCTGATTGAAACGTACGGAGATTTTCGGGGTGCCCGGTGATGCCCACGTTCTGAACCATGTATCCGTTACCCTGGGGCGTTCCGTGATGAAGGAGTGAGAAACCGGCTGGGCGAGGGTGGAGTTGTCTTCCGCCGTGATTCCCGGAGCGATGGAAATGCGGTAGCGCGTGGCCGGAAGAAGAGCGTCCTTTTCATTCAACTGACATGCGAGGGTCGAAGGATTCAGCCACCTCCACAGGCAGTTGAGCTGCGGTTCGATGGTAATGGGGATTTCGGACGCACTGCGCTCCATGCGCCCCAGGGGCACGACGGATCGGTCGAATAGAAACACGATCTGACGTCCAGGCGGTACATCCTCGCCGGATGGAGTGATACGAAGAATCTTCAGTGGGGGTCCGGAAGTGCCTGAGGAAAGGGGGGTATCCTTTGCATGGCCGGGGAGGGCCTCAAGGAGGAAGCCAAGAGACAAAAGCATCGACAAGAGCATCGAGAGCAGGAATATTTTCCCCTTGTACCGATCATCATGAGACAAATGCGAAATATCCGGGTGTCTTGGCATTGACATCACCTCCAGGTCATCACTGTGGAGAGGGTTGCCGATCATCTCTTGCCGCAGGCTTCATCGAATGATTCCAAATTGCATGTCCTGACTGAGATAGCACTTTACACTGAATTCACAAGGTGTTCCAAGGATTTTTCCACGGTTTCACCGCAGGCTTTGGTCGAAAAAAAGAGTTTTTGACGATATTTAATTAAAATGCCATGTTCGAATGGCTTGTTTTCAAGACAAAAATCCTGTCTCTTTTTATCCGCAGATTGCATAGATTCAATAAATCCTACCAACCCAAAGATAGAAAGTTCCTCAATCTGCGAAAATCTGTGTAATCCGCGGATCCATTTAGGCTGATTTTCACCACACACGGTTTGTGTGGCCTGTCCGGTCATGGTGGCTTGTTGACAGATTCTATGCCCGGATGTATAGACTCTTCGAAATATCGCCTGAAAATATTCTCATGGCGCCGGAAAGGCGGGTTGAGAGAACCGTGCGTTCAAGGAGGAACGATTGCCTTTTGGAGCATGGCCGCATTTCGGTATGTGAATTGCTTTACGGCTTTCCCATCGATGAAAGTTTTTTCGTCTGTTCAATTTGCGGTCTTGGCATTTAAAGAGGAGGAGACATATGAAGCAAGGCAAGGGAATGATGCGGGCTTTTATGTTCAAGATCATGTTGTTAATGATACCGGCTCTGCTGCTGGGTGTATCAAAAGCCGGGGCGGGTGGTGTGGATGTCCATGTGGGAATCGATGTGCCGCTTCCCGGCTTTTATGTCGCACCGGCGCCCGTATATGTGGCGCCTCCGCCCGTCGTGGTCAGACGCGCTCCCGTAGTGGTAGCGCCTGCGCCGGTAGTGGTCAGGCCTCGCCGCGTGGTGGTTGTGGAACGTCCCACGGTCGTCGAATACAGGCATGTTCATCCCAGATGGGTAGAGAAGCACTATCATAAAAGGCATCCTTGAGATTGATTGTCTGGTTTGAGTGCTCTATCGAAAGAACCATACCCGCTTTCAAAAGACAGGGCCTGAAAGAGAACCATTCGCCCAGGCCCCTGTCCTTCCTTCCTGTATCTATTCCCCCGTTTAACGCAACAACATTGTCACATTAACCACGGAGACACAGAGGGCACGGAGAAAGACCTCCAAATGAAATCTCCGTGTTCTCAGGGTCTCCGTGGTTCAGATAAAATCCGACAATGTCGAGTTAAACATCCCTCCGAACGGCGACACGCCCTTTCTTCAGTATGGCTTAAAGAGCCTGTTCGATTCCTGGCGGTTGTTCCTTTCGGGCAAAGTGGAACTGCCCGGAATATGAACGTTCCATTTCCGGGCTTCCAGAGGAGGATTGCTGATATCTGGCGAAAAATAAAATTTAGTGATACTTATGCTCGCAATGGTTGATCATTGTATTTTTGCAGGAGTGGCTTCCATTCGCGATTTTCTTGGGAGCCGGCTAATCTCCGAGTCTCCGTGGTTATGAAATCTGACAATGTCAAGTTCGGTTCTGCAAGGTGTTGCAGTCAGTAAACGACGTTTTTCAAAGTGGGGAGGGTGATGCTCGATGCCAAGACGAGAAGATATCAAGAAAGTGATGATCATAGGTTCTGGACCCATCGTTATCGGCCAGGCCTGTGAATTCGATTATTCCGGGACTCAGGCCTGCAAGGCGCTTCGCAGGCTCGGTTATGAGATCGTGCTGGTCAATTCCAATCCCGCAACCATCATGACCGACCCCGAAATGGCGGATGTGACTTATGTGGAACCACTTACGGTGGAGACCATGACGAAGATCATCGAAAAGGAGCGTCCCGACGCCATCCTTCCCAATCTTGGGGGGCAAACGGGGCTCAACCTCAGTGCGGAACTGGCTCGCCGGGGTATTCTGGATCAATACGGTGTAAAAATCATCGGAGTCCAGGCGGACGCCATCGAACGGGGGGAGGATCGCATCGCTTTCAAGCAAACAATGGATCGATTGGGGATCGAGATGCCTCGGAGCGAACCGGCTTTCAGCGTGGAAGCTGCCGAGGAAATCGCTTCGCGCCTGGGATATCCCGTGGTGATTCGTCCCGCCTACACCATGGGGGGAACGGGCGGCGGGCTCGTCTACAATGTTGAAGAGCTGCAGACGGTTGCCAGTCGTGGACTTTCAGCGAGCCTCATCGGTCAGATCCTGGTGGAAGAATCCGTGCTGGGATGGGAAGAGCTCGAACTGGAAGTGGTGCGGGATGCCAAAAATCAGCGCATCACGGTCTGTTTCATTGAAAATGTGGACGCCATGGGGGTCCACACCGGCGATTCCTATTGCACCGCTCCCATGCTCACCATCGATCCGGAACTGCAAAAACGGTTGCAGAAATATTCTTACGACATCGTCGAGGCCATTGAAGTGATCGGGGGAACCAATGTGCAGTTCGCGCACGACCCCAAAACGGGGCGGGTGGTGGTGATCGAGATCAACCCCAGGACGTCCCGCTCATCGGCTCTTGCATCCAAGGCCACCGGGTTTCCCATCGCTCTCATTTCCGCGAGCCTCGCCGGAGGACTCACGCTGGATGAAATCCCCTACTGGAGGGAAGGCACCCTGGAAAAGTATACTCCCTGGGGGGACTATGTGGTGGTGAAGTTCGCACGCTGGGCCTTTGAAAAGTTCAAGGGAGTGGAAGACCGGCTGGGGACCCAGATGCGTGCCGTGGGTGAGGTGATGAGTATCGGAAAGACATACAAGGAAGCTTTCCAGAAAGCGATCCGCTCTCTGGAAAACGGGCGCTACGGATTGGGTTTTGCCAGGGATTTTCATGAAAAAAACCTCGATGAACTCATGGAGCTTCTCTCCTCCCCCACCAGCGAACGCCAGTTCATCATGTATGAGGCCCTTCGAAAGGGGGCGTCCGTGGATGCCCTTCATGAAAAGACCCATATCAAGCATTGGTTCATTCAGCAGATGAAGGAGCTGGTGGATCTGGAAGAGGAAATCCTTCGATATAAGGGGGGGGACCTGCCGGATGAACTGCTGTCTCGGGCGAAGAAGGACGGTTTTGCGGACCGCTATCTTTCGCAGCTCCTGGAGATTCCGGAAAAGAAGATTCGAGAGCGCAGGAAAGCTCTCGGAATCCTGCAGGGATGGGAACCCGTTCCTGTAAGTGGAGTGGAAAACGCCGCCTATTACTATTCCACCTACAACGCTCCGGACAAGGTGGCGACCAGCGACCGCCGAAAGATCATGGTGATCGGTGGAGGTCCCAACCGGATCGGACAGGGCATCGAATTCGATTATTGCTGTGTGCACGCCGCCTTCGCCCTTCGGGACCAGGGCTTTGAAACCATTATGGTCAACTGCAATCCGGAGACGGTTTCAACGGATTATGACACTTCCGATAAACTCTACTTCGAACCTATAACCGTCGAGGATGTCCTCAGCATTTATGAAAAGGAAAAGCCGGAAGGGGTCATCGTTCAGTTCGGAGGACAGACTCCTCTCAATATTGCGAGAGAACTGGCCGAAGCGGGAGTAAAAATCATCGGCACGACGCCTCAGGCCATTGATCTGGCGGAGGATCGGGACCAGTTCCGCCGGATGATGGAAAAGTTGGGAATCCCCATGCCGGAATCGGGAATGGCGAGTACCCTGGAAGATGCTCTGGATGTGGCCCGCAGGATCGGGTATCCCCTCATGGTCCGCCCTTCCTATGTTTTGGGGGGCCGGGGCATGGAAGTCGTTCATGATGAGGAAATGCTCAAGAATTACGTGGCGGCGGCTGTGGGTGTGACTCCGGATCGCCCCATCCTCATCGACAAATTCCTGGAAAACGCCGTCGAAGCCGAAGCGGATGCCATTGCAGACGGGACGGACGCTTTCGTGCCTGCCGTGATGGAACACATCGAGCTGGCGGGCATTCATTCCGGGGATTCCGCCTGCGTGATTCCCCCTATCAGCATTTCCGAAAGGCATATGGAAACGATTCGGGAGTACACCCGGAAAATCGCCGTGGAGCTCCATGTCGTCGGGCTCATGAACATGCAGTACGCCATTGCCGACGAAACGGTCTATGTGCTGGAAGCCAATCCCAGGGCATCGCGTACGGTTCCCCTCGTCTCCAAGGTGTGCAACATCCCCATGGCCCGCATTGCCACTCAGCTGATGCTGGGGAAAAAACTGGCGGAGCAGAAGCTTGTCACCAGGCATATTCCTCATTTCGGAGTGAAAGAAGCGGTGTTTCCCTTCAACATGTTTCCCGAGGTGGACCCTGTTCTGGGGCCCGAGATGCGGTCGACGGGCGAAGTATTGGGAATGGCGGATTCATTTGGGCTTGCCTTCTTCAAGGCGCAGGAGGCTGCAGGGGAGCGTCTTCCATCGGAAGGGACCGTCTTGATCTCGGTTTCGGACAATGAAAAACAGGCTTCCCTCCAGGTAGCCAGAAGATTTGAAGGCCTGGGATTTAAAATCATGGCGACCCGGGGGACCTGGCGGTTCTTTAACGAAAAGGGGATAGCGGCTCAACCCATAGACAAGATGCACGAGGGGCGTCCCAATATTGTGGATGCCATCAAGAATGGGGAAATTCAGCTGGTCATCAACACCCCCAGCGGCAAGCTGAGCAAATACGACGATTCCTACATTCGCAAGGCGGCCATCAAGTATAAGGTCCCTCATATCACGACCTTGGCGGCGGCTGTAGCCACGGCCCGGGGAATTGAGGCCTTCAGGCGGGGGGCGAGCGACGTTAAATCCATTCAGAACTATCATGCGGATATTCGCTGACGACGTTTGTCTCCATATTTCGTGAGTTGGTGTGATGTGGACGGTTTGTTGTCTGAAAATGAGTGTTCCGCGGGGCGAAGACCTCGGGATGTATTGCATTTCTTTTGAGCGGTCCTTAACAAGAATAAACGGATCGCGGTTTTGCCGGTATTTTTTTCGAGAAGGCAAATAAAGGAAATCGGGGAGGTGCCCCGCTCATGTCCATTCGCCTGAAACGTGCTTATGATCCTCCTGGGGAAGATGACGGATACAGGGTTCTGATCGATCGGATCTGGCCTCGAGGCGTCGGCAGGGAAGCGGCTCGCCTTGACGTGTGGCTAAAGGAGATCGCGCCGAGTGACGAATTACGCAAATGGTTCGGTCACGATCCGAACAAATGGAAGGAATTCAAGAATCGCTACTTTCAGGAACTCGATGAGAGGCCCGAAGTCGTGGAAGAACTGATGAAAGCAGCGATAAAACATTCGGTGACTTTGGTTTTTGCCGCCAAAGATCGAGAATTCAATAATGCCGTCGCACTTGAGGAGTACCTGAAAGAAAGGATGAAAGAATAGGAAAAATTACGTGACGAAACAGGAGGTCGAGACTTCGTTTGCCCGTTGTGATCGGTTCGTGATTCATGAGAACGGAGGTTTGTCCGACAAATCGGAAGGAGGAGAATATGGAATTGCCCGAATATGTGACCAGGGAAGAGGTGCAAAGAGTCTGTAAGCTGCTCAATATCAGTGACTGGACCCGGTTGACGGACGGCAAGGTATCGCTGGAAGAAGCCCGGATCATTCTTTCCGAACTCAACCCCGAGGGAATGGATATTGACCTGGAGCGCTTCCGCATGGGGCTCGAGGTTGAACTGGAGCATGGCATTCAATTTAAAGACGCCAATGTCACCAATAATCATCCCCTCCTGACGGGCAAAATCGTCATCGCTCATTTCAAAGAAATGCTGGATTATTATGAAAGACTCGAAGTTGCCGAACTGGAGGGTGACTTGCTGAAGGCGGTTCTTGCCAATAAGCCGGAAAAGGTGGAATCCTATTATAAAAGGTTGGTGAAAGCGAAGCTTGCCCTCAGTCAAGCGGAAAACGCCGAATTGAAATAGGCGCATCGAGGGCCGGATGCTTCATGCATCCGGCTTTTTTTATGGCTTCAAAAAAACAGTTCCGCGGAAACCGTTTCGAAATGCGGACTTCCCTGGATAACTCCAATGGCTTGTCTTTTTTTTGTGCAATGTTGCGCAACGATATAAACCGGGTTGACATTTGACCGCTATTTCTGTATGAAAGTATTGACTATCAAGTCAAGTGGAACTTGCCCTCAATGAGGGGAGGCTCGTGTGAGCCCCCCTGAGCTGTCGATCTCCAATTCTTATCGGTTGCTCTTTCTCTTTCTGTGTATTCTGATCCTTTGCTGTTTTTCTCCTGTTCTTTTTCTTTGCGATTGCAGATTTCCATTCCCGATTTGTTGTAAACCGATAGAGTCTTTTCTAAGCAGTAGAAGAAGAATCTTCTATGATATCAATGAATTGCTCCCATGTTTTCTGAGTGTGTTCTGCCGCTGAGCTTTGCGCATTTTGTGCTTGAGCGATAGGGGTTTTTGCGTTCTGCCGTTGCGTGATTTGTTTCTCAATTGAAAAAAGGAGAAGAGTGTAGGGTTCACAGGTGGCTACCGGTAGAGTCAATCCAACAGGTACTGAATTGAAAGGAGGACCCAGCCTTGGCTTTTCAACCATCGAAACAAGTTTATTCGGGAAAAATTAGGGAAGTGACGCTTGGAGTCGGAGATAAGGCGGTGGTCGTTGGCGGCAAAGCCGTTTATCCGTTCCATTCCTTCGAAGGTGAGATTCCCAACCCCCCTAAAATAGCTATGGAGATTTGGGACAAGGACCCTTCGGAAGATTGGTGTGAGGCCGCAAAGGCGCCCTATAAAGATGTTTTGGGGGATCCTGTCGCCTGGGCCAAAAAATGCGTGGAATATGGTGCGGACATTTTGGTCGTCCAGACCAAGAGTGCCGACCCCAATGCGGACAACAAGCCCGCAGCCGAAGTGGCGGAGGTGGTGAAGAAGGTCGTGGACGCCGTGGATGTGCCCGTGGTGGTTTGGGGTGTGGCCAACCACGAGAAAGACACGGAGGTCATGCGTGCTGTTGCCGAGAAGTGCACCGGCAAGCGGTTGGCCATATCCCCGGTGGAAGAAGGGGACTACAAGCAGATTGGCGCAGCGTGCCTGGGCTATCAGCACGTCGTGGTTTCTTCCTCCCCCATCGACGTCAATCTTGCAAAACAACTCAATATCTTGCTCGGAAACCTGGGGGTCAACAACAAGGACATCATCATCGATCCGACCACGGGTGGTTTGGGCTACGGCCTGGAATACAGCTATTCCGTTATGGAAAGAATCGTGCAGGCCGCGTTGACTCAGGAAGACGACAAACTGCAGCAACCCATCATCGCCAATGTGGGCAACGAAGTGTGGAAGTCCAAGGAAGCCAACCTGAGCGCGGAGGATGCTCCTCAATTGGGCGATCCCACCCAACGGGCGGTGCTGATGGAAGCCATTACGGCAGTGGATTTGCTCCTGGCTGGAGCGGACGTGGTGATTTTGCGCCACCCTGAAACGGTGAAGCTGATCAGAGGATACATCCAGAAAATGATGTAGCCGAAGGAAGCTTGTCGAATGACGCCGTGTTTCATTCGGTTTTCGCTCCGGAGCTTTTAATGACCCCAGGAAGGGGAATGAGGTGCACTATGTCGCAAGAAGAAAAAAAGCAAAAGCCAATCAATTTTCGGGACGTATCTATTTGTGAAGCAACGATTCAGATGTTGGAAAAAGCCGCTAAAGACGGGGTGGAAACGGCGTTTACGCGGGCTGCGGAGATGAAGCCTTGCCCCATTGGAGCCGATTCCGCCTGCTGTAAGCACTGCTTCATGGGTCCCTGCCGTTTGAATTCCAAAGATCCTTATGCAAAAACGGGTATATGCGGGGCGACCATCGATACCATCGCGGCGCGTAACTTTGCAAGAATGGTTGCCAGCGGTGCGGCGGCTCATACCGATCATGGAATGAGTATGCTCGATGTCTTCCGCGAAGTGGTGAATGGAAGGATCAAGGATTATCAGATCAAAGACGAAACGAAACTGCGCAATGTAGCGGCGAGCATCGGGATTGAAGTGGAAGGCCGCGAGACCATGGATATCGCCAAGGATCTGTACGAAGAACTGGAGCGGACGTACACTCAGGTGGAAGGGGAAATCCCCTTCGCGAAGCGGGTCCCGCCCAAGACCTTGGAGACGTGGCATAAACTCGGCATCGTTCCCCGTGGAGCCATGCGCGAAATCATGGAAATCATGCACCGGACCCACATAGGTGTCGATCAGGAATACAACAATATCGTCAAACAATGTTCCAGGACCGCCCTTTCCGATGGTTGGGGCGGGTCCATGGTGGCCACGGAACTTTCCGATATCCTGTTCGGGACCCCCAAGCCCATCGTGGCCGGCGTCAACATGGGATATCTGAAGGAAGACGAGGTGAACATCATCGTCCACGGTCATGAACCCAACCTCTTCGAATCCATGATCAGTTCGGTCAATGATCCGGCGAACATAGAAAAGGCCAAGGCCGCAGGGGCCAAAGGCATCAACCTGTTGGGCATGTGCTGTTCTGGGGCCGAGGTGCTGGGTCGCCATGGCATTCCCCATGCGGGCAATTTCATGAGCACGGAAGCGGTTATCGTAACGGGTGCGGTGGATGCGATGGCGGTGGATGTGCAGTGTATCATGCAGGCACTTTCCAAGCTTTCGGAATGCTACGGGACCAGGTTTTTCACCACGAACCCCCGGGCCAAGATCGACGGAGCCACCCACATAGAATTCCACGAACATACTCCCCGGGAATGCACCGACAAGATCGTTGAAATGGCTGTCAACCGTTTTCAAAACCGTACGGCCCGCATCGAGATTCCCAATCGCCGTGACCTGGGAATCCACGGCTTCTCCCATGAATACGTCAATTACATGCTGGGAGGGAAGTTCCGGGGGTCTTATACGCCTCTGAATGAAAATATCATCAACGGGCGCATCCGTGGTGTAGCCGGTGTGGTGGGTTGTACCAACATTCGCGTGAAGCATGACTACGTGCATGTGGAATGTGTGAAAGAGTTGATCAAGAACAATGTTCTGGTGGTGCAGACGGGATGTTCCCAGATTTCGTTGGCCAAAGCAGGGTTGATGAAGCCCGATGCAGCCGTGCTGGCCGGGGATGGTCTGCGGGAAGTCTGTGAAACAGTGGGTATGCCTCCTGTTTTGAGTCTGGGTTCCTGCGTGGACAACAGCCGTATTCTCATCGCCTGCGCGGAAATGGTCCGCACAGGAGGCCTTGGCGACAGCATTGCCGACCTTCCTGTTGCGGGAGCGGCGCCTGAATACATGAGTGAGAAGGCGATTTCCATTGGACATTATTTTGTAGCTTCGGGTGTTTACACCATTTTTGGTGTGACCTTCCCCAGTATAGAGGGGACCAAGTTCCATAAACTACTCTTTGAAGGTCTGGAGGAGCAAGGGCTCGGGAAATGGGACTTTGCGGTAGATCCTATCGAGATGGCTCATAAGATGATCGCCCATATCGATAAGAAGAGAATGGCTCTGGGGATCATGGGAGAGCGTGAACGCAAGCTCTTCAGCATGGAAGATCGACGGGTCTCGTAAGGCCGGCTGAAATGGGGGGGCTGCCGGTTTGAAGCGGCTTTTCCCCCTTCCCTCGAAGAAATGTCGGTTTGAAGCCGATGCAACGGATTTATACGTGAAGGGAAATGGCCCTTAAGAAGAGGAGTAGAACATGTCCAGGTTAGTCGCTTTTGCCGCGATTCAAGGCGCATACAATATAGTCTCTAAGGTGGAAGGTGCTTTCAAACGGGCAATGGACAAATACGGTCCCAATCAGCCGCTGGCTTTCCCCAACACGGCTTATTATCTGCCCGTCATTTATTCGGTTCTGGGTATCAAGGTGGAAAAACTGGCCGATGCGGAGGCGGTGCTCAAACAATGTAAGGAGTTGTTGCCGCCTCATATCAAAGGCCCCATTCATGTCCCTTATCTGGGGCACACTCTGGATGCCGGTATGGCAGCCATCCTGGCTGAGGAAGTCTTTGAAGCCATCCGTTACGTGGAAGACCCTGATTTTTATCTGCTGGGTGAAGATTGTGATGTTGAAAACGGCAAGATCTGGCTGGGAGCCGCAGACGATACCATCATGAGAAAGCGCGGTGTTGAATTTGTGGACGGCAGTGCGCCCGGGTTTGCCGCCATCGTGGGGGCCGCGCCCAATCCTGAAATCGCCAAGATGATCGCCGAAGACTATCAGAAGAAGAACCTCTACATCTTCATGTGCGCCAACCAGTCCGGCACCACCTTCGCCGAACAGCTGGTGGAAGCCGGCGTGCAGGTCGGATGGGGAACCCGTCTCGTGCCGTTTGGTCCGGATATTTCGGCGGCGGTGTTTGCCCTGGGTTTTGCCAACAGGGCCGCCATGGCCTTCGGTGGGGTAAAACCCGGCGATTACGCGACGGTGCTCAAGTACAACAAGGACCGCGTCTTCGCCTTCGTGAACGCCCTCGGTGAAGTCAACGCCGAATGGGCGGCCAATGCCGCGGGCGCCATCAACTGGGGCTTCCCCACCATCGCGGATACGGATATTCCTGAAATTCTTCCCACGGGTATCTGTACCTATGAGCACGTGGTATCCAGTGTGCCTCATGACCAGATGACGGCCAAGTCCATTGAAGTGCGCGGACTCAAGGTGGCCGTCACGGAAATTCCCATCCCCGTTTCTTACGGGCCGGCGTTTGAAGGGGAACGGGTACGCAAGGATGACGTCTACCTGGAATGCGGCGGTGGCAAGACCCCTTGCTGTGAGCTCGTTCAGATTGCCGATATGAGTGAGGTTGAAGACGGCAGAGTGGAAGTCATCGGTCCCGACATCAAGGATGTCAAGCCCGGAAGCAGGCTTCCCCTGGCGGTCGTGGTGCAGGTTGCAGGCCGCAAGATGCAGGAAGATTATGAACCCATCCTCGAGCGGCAGATCCACCATTTGGTGAACTATGCCCAGGGGATCATGCACATCGGGCAGCGTGACATTGCCTGGTATCGCATCGGCAAACAGGCGGTAGAGAAGGGTTTTACTCTCGAGCACATCGGGAAAATCCTGCATGCCAAATATCATCAGGACTTTGGAGCGATTTTCGACAAATGCCAGGTCAAAATCTACACTGATGAAAAGAAGGTCAACGAGATGGTTCCCCTGGCCCAGAAAGCCTACAAGACGCGCGATGAGCGCATCGAAGGCATGACGGATGAAGGAACCGAGACCTACTACTCCTGCACGCTTTGCCAATCCTTTGCTCCCACCCACGTCTGCGTCATCAGCCCGGAACGCACCGGTCTTTGTGGTGCCTACAACTGGCTGGATTGTAAGGCATCCTTTGAAATCAACCCCACGGGTCCCAACCAGCCCATTCAGAAGGGGGATACCCTGGATGCCAAGCTCGGCAACTGGAAGGGCGTCAACGATTTCGTCTACAAGGCGTCGCGCCAGTCCGTTTCCAGCTACAACTTCTACAGCATCGTTTACGATCCCATGACCACTTGCGGGTGCTGCGAATGCATCGCCGCCGTACTTCCCATGTGCAACGGCGTCATGACGGTAAACCGCGACTACACCGGTATGACCCCCAGTGGAATGAAGTTCACCACTCTGGCGGGAACCATCGGCGGTGGCAACGTTACGCCCGGCTTTGTGGGTCACAGTAAATACAATGTCACCCAGCGCAAGTTCATTGCTGGTGACGGTGGTTTGAAGCGGCTTGTATGGATGCCCAAGATGTTCAAGGATGAGATTCGGGAACGCCTGATGAAACGCGGTGAAGAAATTGGAATTCCGAATTTCATCGATATGATCGCCACCGAGGAAAATGGAACCACCGAAGATGAAATCTACGCCTTCCTCGAAAAAGTGGGCCATCCAGCTTTGACCATGGAATCGATTCTAGGATAGGGACTCTGGAAGAGCAGGGGGATTTTCCCCCTGCTTGTCTGCGATGGTCATCTGAGTTGAATGCGAACTGTGTTGAGGAGAGAAACAGATGGGCTTAACGGGTATACAGATTTTTAAGTTACTTCCCAAAACCAATTGCGGGGAGTGTGGAGTTCCGACCTGCCTGGCCTTTGCCATGAATCTGGCAGCAGGCAAGGCGGAATTGGAAAAATGCCCCTACGTCTCCGAAGAAGCCAAGGAAAAACTGGCGTCGGAGTCTGCTCCGCCGATCAGACCCCTGACCATTGGAACCGGCGACTATGCGGTCAAGGTGGGTGGCGAAACCGTTATGTTCCGCCATGAAAAGACCTTCGTGAATCCTCCGGGGTTGGCCGCCATGGTGAGCACAGATGAGGATGACGCCTCGGTTCAAGGCAAGATGGACCGGTTCAAGGCCGCTCAGTACGATCGTGTCGGTTTGACCCTGCGGGCCGAGATGTTTCTCGTAAACGACGCATCGGGGGATGCCGCCAAATTCGTTGGATTGGCAAAGAAGGTATCCGATGGAACGGGCGCCAGCCTGATCTTGAAATCCGACAAGGTGGATGTGCTGAAGGCCGCCGCATCGGAACTGAAGGACAAGAAGCCGCTCCTTTATGCAGCTACCGCAGCCAATGCCGACGCTCTCGGGGAGCTGGCCAAGGAAGTGGCCTGTCCCTTGGTGGTCAAGGGGGATGGAAGCCTGGACAGTGTGGCCGCCTTGACGGAAAAACTCACCGGAATGGGACTCAAGGACCTGGTCATCGACACCGGAAGCCGTGATCTGAAAAAGGTCTTCGAGGAGCAGATCCTCATCCGCCGGGCCGCCTTGAAGGACAAATACCGCCCGCTGGGTTTTCCCACCATCATCATGGCCCATGAAATGGCGGACGACCTGATGAACGAGTCTCTGGTGGCTGCAACCTTCATCGCCAAATACGGTGCTGTGATCACCATGAGCGATTTTCAGCCGCACAGTCTCTTTCCGCTTTTCCTGGAGCGGTTGAATATCTATACCGACCCGCAACGGCCCATGACTGCCGAACAGGGAATTTATCCCATCAACAATCCCGATGAGAATTCTCCGGTACTGGTTACCTGTAATTTTTCCTTGACCTATTTTATCGTCTCGGGTGAAATTGAATCGAGCCGTGTACCTTCCTGGCTTTGTGTTCAGGATACGGAAGGCCTTTCCGTCATGACGGCCTGGGCCGCCGGCAAGTTCTCGGGAGAAAGTGTCGGGAGTTTTATCAACAAGTGTGGTATCAAAGACAAGGTGAAACACACCAACATCATCATTCCCGGCTATGCGGCGGGCATCAGCGGTGAGCTTGAAGAAGAGCTCGGCGGATGGACCATAAGCGTGGGACCCAGGGAAGCCAGCCAGATACCTAAATTCCTCAAGGTATGGAAGCCTTAAGATTACGAAATTTCGAGCCGGCCAGCCGTTATCCGAGGGTCGGCTCATTGCTTTCGGCTGCCCTCCATGAGGCAGTCGCGGATAGAAATGAGCAAGCAAGCAGACAAACAATCGTCGCAGTGCCCGAAGGAGGAAGATGGAATGAAGCTCATTGGTGAAAATTTAAACATTATGAGCAACATATACGGGAAGGCATTAAAGGAAAAAAACGCAAAACCGCTCCAGGAGCTTGCCATCCAGCAGGCCGAAGCCGGGATGGATTGGATCGATCTCAATATCGGACCTGCAGGGAAGATCGGTGAAGAACTCATGGCATGGCTTGTGCCTGTTGTGCATGAAGTCGTGGATCTTCCTCTTTCCTTGGACACCTCAAACATCAAAGCCATCGCGGCCGGGCTCAAAGCGCACAAAAAGGGCAGGCCCCTCATCAATTCCATTATGGTGCGCCCCGAGCGCATGGAAGCCCTGCTTCCCCTGGCCAAAGAATATGACGCCGATTTTGTGGCGCTCCTTTGGGGACCCGAAGGCATGCCGCGCGATGAAAACGAACGCGGAGCCCTCTGCTCGGAAATCGTATACAAGGCCGAGGGCGAGTTCGGGATTGCCCCCGAACGCATGTATGTGGACCCCATCCAAACCCCTGTGAATGTGCAGCAGATACAGATCATGAGCGTTTTGGAGTTCATGAAAATGTTCCAGGACATCGCGCCGGGGTGTCGCAGCACCATCGGTCTTTCCAATGTATCCAACGGTCCTCCGGATCACCTGAGGCCCATTTTAAACCAGGTCATGCTGATCATATTGAAGCGGCACGGTCTCTATTCGGCCATCGTTGACTGTTTTGATAAGAAACTCCACGAGATCGCCAGAGGCAAACATCCCGAACTGGAAGCTCTGGTCCACAAGGTGGAAGACGGCGAAGCCATTGACATGAGCTCTCTTTCCAAGGAAGAGGCAGATTATGTCAAGACCGCAAAAGTAATTCTGGGTCACACACTCTATTCTGATTCCTGGCTTGAAGTCTAAGATCAAAAAAATAGCCGGTTCGAATGCCCTCCACTGTTTCATAAATCAACACTTTCTTCCGTACTCCTTCCCCCTCCGGGGGGAAGGTCAAAACCAGGCAAGCCTTTCCGATTTTCCAAAAGGCCCTTCGGGTCTGTTTTCCTTTCCAAATCATAGGTTTTTACGGGGCAGATCCTCTCTTCCTCATTCAAAAAATAGTGCATGAGCGGGCAGATGAGGGAATTTTCGATTTTTCGTTGTTGCTATTGTGTCGAAAAGTATTTAATTAAGGCAGACTTGCGCTGCGATTATGATCTTGCGGCACCTTCCGGACTTGTGGATAATGGTTGGAGGGATCAACAAACAGCTTATCGGAAATTGCCCGTATATTGACTCAAATGAAATGCGAAAAGCTTGCTGTAAGAGGGGGAGGATACACTATGGCCCATAAATACGTCTACTTTTTTGGTGGAGGAAAAGCCGACGGGAACGCACAAATGAAGAATCTGCTGGGAGGCAAGGGAGCCAACATAGCGGAAATGACGAACCTTGGAATTCCGGTTCCTCCCGGGTTTACCATCACAACCGAGATTTGCACCTATTATTATCAAAATAATCAGCAGTATCCACCGGAATTGAAGGGTCAGGTGGAGGATGCTCTGCGCAGACTCGAAGAGATGATGGGGCGCAAATTCGGTGATCCGGACAATCCCCTTCTGGTTTCTGTGCGTTCAGGCGCAGCGAGCAGCATGCCCGGCATGATGGATACGGTCCTCAACCTCGGATTGAATGATCAAACCGTGCTCGGGCTCATGAAGGAGACCCGGGACGAACGTTTTGCTTATGACTGTTACCGGCGTTTTGTGGCCATGTACGGCGACGTGGTCCTGGGGTTGAAACCCGTGCACAAGGACGAAATGGATCCCTTCGACCAGATCATCGAAGAGATGCGAAAACGTCGGAAGGTCGAATTCGACAGCGAACTGCCCGCCTCGGATTTAAAGGAACTCGTGGAGAGGTACAAAACACTCATTCGGGCCCACAAGGACGTGGTCTTTCCACAGGATCCCATGGAACAGCTCTGGGGCGCCATTGGAGCGGTGTTCGGTTCCTGGAACAATCCGCGCGCCATTGCCTACCGGGAACTGAACAACATCCCGTCTGACATGGGGACCGCCGTGAACATTCAGGCCATGGTTTTCGGTAATATGGGGGAAGACTGCGGGACCGGCGTTGGATTCACTCGCAATCCGGCCACTGGAGAAAATGTCTTCTACGGGGAGTACCTCATCAATGCACAGGGGGAAGACGTGGTGGCGGGGATTCGTACCCCCCAGCCCATCAACAAGGCCCAGAAGACGGATCCGAACACACTCTCCCTGGAAGAAACCATGCCGGAAATCTATCAGCAGTTGGAGCGTGTGCGCACAACGCTCGACCGGCACTATCGCGACATGCAGGATATCGAGTTCACCATTCAGAAGGGAAAGCTCTGGATGCTCCAGACACGTACGGGAAAGCGCACGGGGTTTGCTTCCTTCAAGATTGCCGTGGACATGGTGCGGGAGGGAATCATTTCCAAGGACGAAGCCCTCATGCGGGTGGACCCCGACCAGTTGAATCAGCTCCTTCGCCCCATTTTCGATCCAAGAGCCAAGGAAGAAGCGGTGAGAAACAAGGCGCTCCTGGCAAAGGGCCTGAACGCGGGGCCGGGCGCCGCAACAGGCCGTGTGGTGTTCAATGCGCCTGATGCCGAAGAATGGGCCAAGCGGGGAGAGAAGGTCATTTTGGTGCGCTTGGAGACCTCTCCTGAAGACATCCGAGGGATGCACGCGTCCCAGGGAATCCTTACCGCAAGGGGTGGAATGACCTCTCACGCCGCTCTCGTGGGCCGCCAGATGGGGAAAGTGTGCGTGGTCGGTTGTAATGCCCTCGAGATCGAATACCGGAATCATCGCATGATGGTGGGCGACCGTATCGTCCGCGAAGGGGACTGGCTCTCCTTGGACGGTACGACGGGTGAAGTCTTTGTGGGGCAGATCCCCACGCAACCTTCGGAAGTCTTGAGTGTCATCATCGACAAAAAGATGGATTCGGCAAAGTCTCAAGTTTATCAGGATTATATGGAACTTCTGGGCTGGGCGGATGAATGTCGCCGCCTGGGCGTCTGGACCAATGCCGATCAGCCCAACCAGGTGGAAGTGGCCCTCGCATTCGGGGCTGAAGGTATCGGGCTCACCCGGACCGAGCACATGTTTTTTGAAGGCAACCGCATCGACGCAGTTCGTGAGATGATTCTTGCCGATGATGTGGAAGGGAGAAAGCGTGCCCTGGCCAAGCTGCTTCCCATGCAAAAAGAAGACTTCAAGGGCATTTTTCGGGTGATGAAGGGAAAACCGGTGACCATCCGGACCCTGGATCCCCCGCTGCATGAATTCCTGCCGCATGAAGATAAAGATATCCAGAAGCTGGCCACTGAAATGCTGGTTCACGTAGAACGGTTGAAGGCAAAAGTGGAAAGTCTCCATGAAGCCAATCCCATGCTCGGACATAGAGGCTGCCGGTTGGGCATCGTCTACCCTGAGATAACGGCGATGCAGGCTCAAGCCATCATGGAGGCTGCCTGTGAAGTGAAAAAAGAGGGAGTGGATGTTCAGCCGGAAATCATGATTCCCCTGGTGGGCCATGTTTCGGAACTGAAAAACCAGCGAAAGGTCGTGGATGACGTGGCCCGTGAAGTCATGGAACGCTATGGCGTTTCCGTCAATTATCGCGTGGGGACCATGATCGAAGTGCCCCGGGGCGCATTGACGGCGGATGAAATCGCCGAAGTCGCAGAGTTTTTCTCTTTTGGAACCAATGACTTGACCCAGACGGTTTTTGGGATCAGCCGCGACGATGCGGGCAAATTTCTGCCCGATTACTTGGATGCGCGCATCTGGGAATACGACCCCTTTGAAAAACTGGACCAGGTGGGTGTGGGCGGTTTGATGGAAATTGCCGTCAAGAAAGGACGCGCCACCAGGCCGGACCTCAAGATCGGGATCTGTGGAGAGCATGGTGGGGAACCCTCTTCCGTGGACTTCTGCCACCGCATCGGATTGGACTACGTGAGTTGTTCACCGTACCGTGTGCCGGTAGCCCGTCTGGCTGCGGCTCAGGCGGCCATCCGGTCCAAAAACAAGTGCTGAGGGTTCAAGATGGCGGTCACGCAGCCCTGAATCCAGCTTCCCGTGCTGGAGCATCATGGGCGCGTTGACTTGAGCGAGCAGATTTTCCTTATACCCGGTAGCGCCGCCTTCCATGGCGGCGTTCATTGTGTCTTGCAAACGGGTATTTATGTGAAAACCGCCATTGCCGGCATTCCATCCCTTCCTGCGCCGCCGTGGAAGGCGGCGCTACCGTTTTGAATGTGGATGGGGTGTTGAGAACGTTAGGAGATGCAAGTGGAACAGCCCATTCGCTTACGTCGCTCGATTCTGTCGGTTCCAGCCAACCGTGAAAAGATGGTTCACAAAGCTTTTACCCTTCCGGTCGACCTTGTCATGCTGGATCTGGAGGATAGCGTCCCCGTTCAGGAAAAGGAAGAAGCCCGCAAACGCGTGGTCGAGGCCCTGAAGGAACAGGACTGGAAGGACAAGGTGCGCGCTTACCGCATCAATTCCATGGATACTCCCTTTGCCTACAGGGATATCATCGATGTGGTGGAAGCTGCGGGAGACCGCCTGGATGTCATCATTGTGCCCAAGGTCAACGATGCCGGCGAGATCAAGGCCATCGACTATCTCCTCACTCAGATCGAAATGCGCATGGGATTCACCAAACCCATCGGCCTGGAAGCTTCCATAGAAACAGCCATGGGCATGATGCATGTGGAAGAGATCGCCTTCAGCTCTCCTCGCCTCGAAGCCCTCGTATTCGGAGTGGCCGATTACGGGGCATCTCTCACCATGAAAAGCAAAGGGGTGAGCGGGCATGGTGACAAGGAAGATTTTTACCCGGGTCACCGCTGGCATTTCCCCCTCAGCCGCATGGCCATGGCGGCCAAGGCTGCAGGTTTAGCGGCCATCGACGCTCCTTACGGCGACTATAAGGATGAAGAAGGTTTGAAACGCTCCTGTTTACTTAGCGCCGCTCTGGGTTATGATGGTAAGTGGGTGATTCATCCCAACCAGCTTCAGGTGGTAAACGAGATGTTCACCCCTTCGCTGGAGGATGTGGAACGGTCGCAAAGGATCCTCGAAGCTTACGGGAAAGCCCAGGCAGAGGGATGCGGTTCGCTCGCCATCGATGGCAAAATGGTGGACGCCGCTTCCATTCGGGTCGCCAGAGTGGTTTGTTCCCAATGGGAAGCCATCCAGGGGAAAGCGTAATCGGCTGTTTTCACTCCGCAGCCGCCTGCTATCCCTTTCTGTAAAGGCCTGTAAAGGAACGATACTCTGCACCGATAAAATTGAGGCTTTTGATCCTCTCATGTTGATCGTCATGCAGGAGCGGCGTCCCCGCCACTCCTGCAAAAGTGCAATTATCGACCGTTGAGAGCATGATTCAACAACATTGAGGTTGAGAAGTGCCTGGATAGGCATTGAGACAGAGGAACCGGCCCTCGGCATCTTTTATTGGATCCTGGGAACACAGTTTTACCCGCATGGCAGAAGATTGGTGTAAGTCGATGGAATCCAATCAACAAAAGTCCTTTTCCTGTCCGATTCTTTCACGGGAAGCATGCCTGCAGCAACGCTACGAACTGCAAATACTCTACGATATCTCTTCCGCCCTTCATGGTTCCCCTCATCTTCAGGACGTTCTTCAAAAAGCGTTGATGGCCATTTTGAGCAATCTCGAGTTCAAAATGGGGGCGATCTATCTCCTCAAGGAGGTCCAGGCGGACCAACTGCTGCTGGAATTGGCGGCACATCACGGCGTTTCCTACACGCTCGCCAACAGTATCAAATTCCTTTCAGCGCCCAGGAAGCTCATCGAGGGGTATTACTTCAAAAATCCTGTCAGGTGGCTGCCCATCGGTAAGATTGTTTTCTCCAGGCTAAGGGATCGTATGAGGGAGGAGGGGATCGAAGAGATCATCTCTATCTCTTTGATGACCCAGAAGAAGGTGTTGGGCCTTCTCTACGTGACCAACGATGGACCCTTGCAGCTCAAACCGGATCGCAGTGAACTCCTGACGACCATCGGTCAGCAACTGGGGGTGTCCATTGAAAATGCGCAACTCTTCGAATCTGTGGAGAGGGCGAAGAGCGAGCTGGAAATCAGTTTTGACGCCATTCAGCACAGTATCTTTCTGGTAGATACGCGGATGCGCATCTACCGGGTCAACCGCACCAGTGAAATGGTCTATGGCGATTCGAAAGAACTGATCGGGAAAAAGTACACGAATATTCTTTACAATATGGAGCAGCCTCACCCGGAATGCGCCATCTGGGCCTGCCTGTGGAGCGGGCAGCCTGTTCGGCGGGAGGGCCCCCATCCCCGTTGGGGAGGTTACTATCACTTTTACGCGTTCCCGGTTTTCAATCCGACGGGGACCCTGGAGCGTGTGGTTTATTACGAAAAGGACGCCACGGAGGCCAGAAAGCTGGAGCAAAGGCTTCAGCAGAGCGATCGCCTCAAGGCTTTGGGGACCCTGGCTGCAGGAATTGCACACGAGATTCGAAACCCCCTTGCAACCATCAATTTCAATGCACAGATGCTGCTGCGGGAACTCTCCCTTGATCCTGCCCAGGAACAGATGTTTGATGATATGGTGCAGGAAATCAAGAAAATCGACCGGATCGTCCAGCAGGTCCTCCTCTTTGCAAGGCCGCGCGAGCCCCAGTTTCTGCCCAACCAGCTCAATGATGTCGTTCGGTACTGCCATGATCTCGCCAAGGTGCATCTGCGCAAGGCCAACGTGGAAGTGTCCCTGGAGCTGGAAAAGGATATACCCACTCTTGTCATGGACTTCAGCCAGATCAGCCAGGTGGTGATGAACCTGATCCTCAATGCCATCGAGGCGATGACGGGTGGGGGGAAGCTCTCCATCAAGACGGAATACCAGAAAGCCCCCACCGCCCTGGTGCTGGAATTGAGTGATACCGGGCCGGGAATTCTGGAAGAGGACAGGAGCCGGATTTTCGATCCCTTCTTTACGAGAAAACCGGAAGGAACGGGGTTGGGTTTGAGTATTTCCCGCCAAATTCTCGAAAAGCACGGGGCTTATATCGAGCTGGATTCCACCCCCGGAGAGGGGACGACCTTTCGGATTGTCTTTCCGCTGCCTTCCGGGGAGAGCGGGGCCTTGCCCGTGCAAACGACTGCGACCTGAAGGTGAAGGTTCGAGCGGACAAGGCCGTGAATGTGCGGCCCATCTCGGATAGGCTTCAGGCTTAGGGATTTGGCGGATTCCAATATCCCGTTATTCACCACGGAGACACGGGGGGCACGGAGAAGATTTTGGAATTCTTCTGGGATTCCTCCGTACAGGGTGTGAGTCTATTTGTCCACCTGATAAAGGAAGGAAATCTCACTGTGTTCCGGGCTGTTTGGCACCTGGGCCCGGACATTTATCGTGTAGATAAAAGCCTCGCTGGTCTCCTTTGTATCGACGATTTTTATGGAAACTTGGTAATTGCTCAGATTGAGAATCACATCGGGGTCCTTCGTTGGATCTGTGGTCGATGCGTAGTCGGTACAGGAAGGCCAGTTCACTTTGGGAGATGCAGAAGTAACTTTGGTCAATTTTTGGTACAGGCAGTCGGCGTTGAATGCATCGTCGAGGATGTTGCCCGATGCGATGAGGTCGTCGTTGAGGGTACCGTCATTTAGAATGGTGTCGATAATGACATACTCTCCACCTTTGGATGCCTCGAGTGCGGTGGAATAGCGTTGCTCGATGCCGGAGATTTTTGTTCCCTGGGTGACCAGGTGAAGAAGGATCACCACAACGGCGAAGCCCATCACCATCAATAGCAGCGTGGTGATGAGGGCGATGCCTCTCTCATTTTTGGGGGTGTTGTGAGACATATTTTTATTCCATCAAATTCATTGGCTTGATGGCCAATTGCAGCACTTTCCAACGATAGTGAACAGCATCCCCTGTGGGCGTGAAGCTCCCCAAGGCGGCAACATCGGACAAATTCAGGCTTCCGGAAAACTGGAAGGTATCGTCTTTTCTCCCTTCGTGGAACAATATGGAAACGCTCACTTGACGCACCTGGTTGCGTATTTCGTCTGCGGTTCCGTTTCCATTTGTATCGGCTATGGTGTTCAGATCGGTTATCCATGGTTCCATATTTCGGTCTCCGTCCGTGTCCAGTCCAAAAGCCACCTGAAAGTCCATGACACAATCCATCAGAGGTTCTTCGTTTCGCGCTCCGTCACCTTGGTTGATCGTGCTCCGATAGAGGATGTAACTGTTCTCGTAGCATCTGCTCGGGAAGTTGCTATCCGGTTTCTTGAGGTAGTAATCCACCCGGTTGAAGGGCATGCGCAGATTTGTGTCCGGATCGACCCCATAGACCAGGTTGAGGTTTGCTGTAGTGCCTGGAATAGCCAGAGCTGAGGCATCCGAATAATATGCTGCTAGAAAGGTGAAGTACCAGTTGGTGCTGGTCTTCTGTAAGGCCCTGGATGTATCCAGTATAATGAACCTGTCTGGATTGCCGAAATCCTGCTCGGTATTGTTCCACTTTTTGATTTTCCACTGGCTGGTGGCGCTGTCGTAATAAAGAATGGACCATTTGCGGCTTGTCTTATTGATACCGGCTGCTTGTGATTTGATCACCAGTACGTCGGAGCTATTTTGGCCCTGGTTGTCTGAAAAAGCGAAGGGTCTGGGAATGTTGTCCGGAGCGTCATTGAACGAGGCCGGGTCCGGTGGATCCGGTGATACTGCTCCATTGGAAACCGCTTCATTGTATTTCGGACTGCTTAAGTTTGTCAGGTCGTAAGGCAATCCATAGCCGGCCATTTCAATGTCGTACCGCAGAAGTTCCCTCGCAGCCAAATTCTCCGTGTAACTTTCAGAAACCTTGCTTTGGGTTTTAAACCCTTTCAAAAGCTTCAAATATGCTGCGCCGGCCCCGCCGATGACGATCAGAAGGACGACAAGGCTCACCAGTATCTCTACAAGGGTCATGCCCTTTTGATCAGCAATTCTCATTTTGGATGTCTTTCGTGATATCGGCATTTCCGACATCCCCCTCGATCCCCCTTCAAAGGGGGATTTTATCTTAAAAATTCCCCCCTCGAGGGGGGTAGGGGGGTGCAGGTTTTTCAAAATGAGAATTGCTGCCTTTTGATAGTTCATTTGTATGGTCTCACTACGGTGTTCAGGTTGTATGAGTGGGTTTTGCTTCTGAACGTCCACTGCACGGTGGCTGACACATGGTACAAATCCTTGCCCTTGTCTTTGGGAACGACATCCGTCGTTACCTGAAACGGCCGCATGGCTTTTCTGACCTGTCTTTGGACCGTCTCACTGGTCGGCATGGTATCGATAGCGACATCCAGTGTGGCGGAATTTATATTTCTGATATTTTCCATTCGTTCCTGGGCGATGGTCATGGCTTCATTTCGAAGGAGGTTCCCCAGATTATAATTCAGCGCGGTCATGACCCCGAAGAGCGACCCCATCAGTCCCAGGAGCAGGATGACCATGGCCACGAGGACTTCTATGAGTGTGAATCCTTTGTCATTTAGGAATGCAGTTTGTTCCATTCCACCTTCCCATTATGATTCTGGTCCGTGAAACCGTCAGGCAGTCCTGTGCCGCGCCGGAAGAGGAGGGAATGTAAAAACTTGCAAGGTTCCTGCTAAAGCCTCTTCCATTAAATTCCAGCCTGTTGGTTGCATTGTTTGTGGTGGTGATTGAATATTTTGAAGCTACGGTTTCAATGAACTCGTCCGTTCCGGATGCATCGTCGATGTCCCCGTCCGGCGCTGTCCCTGATGCCGAATCTCCATCTTCTTTCAGGATGTAGCTGGTGAAAGTACTGGAACCTCCCCACCATATTCCGCAGACTACTTTGTCACTGTAAGCTTTCATTCTGGTATATTGCAGGTCATTGTAAAGTTTTGATATTTGCCCTTCTGCACTCTGCTTTTTATTCCATGTGGAAAAGGCTGGGATGCCGAAAGTAATCACGAGGGCAAAAATCGCGAGAACGACCATGGCTTCGATGAGAGAAAACCCGTTATACTTTTTCATTTTTCGATCCAATGCAAAATTTTCCCCGTTTTCAATGAAAAAGGAGGCACCAGGGGAGGGGCGCTTTCGGGCGGAATTCCAGGGATCCATTCCGAGGTCTTCCCGGTCGCATCGGTGTCTTTTGTTTTTCCGCAGGTGAATGACGAATTGGAAGGATCGGCGCTGATCTTGGTGATCGCTCCGGTGGATGTCTGCAGGTAGATCGCTCCGTCCGTATTCCTTACGACATATAAGGGACAGGTTTCGTCGGCGATCGCTTCCCCCGTCGCGCAGTTCAGCCCCCAGATCCTGGACCGGCCTCCGAAGCTGCACGGATCGGATGTCGGTTCCGTCGTGGTGAAGTAGACAATGTCTTGGCTTGACACAGTGGGATCCGTGATGCACCGCTCCTTGTAGTAGCCTGTGTCCACCGGTATCTCCAACGGCCAGTTCCATGCCATTTGTTGCGCCTTTTTGCTGAGGCTTTCGCAGAATGTGCTGCTTGCGTGTCCGAAATTGATCGTAGAGCAATCTGTGTCATTGGCGGTACAAAGGAATGGGATTCCATAGATCGAATTCGACTGGTTGTGATCCGGGTTGTCATCCTTGATGAAGTATCTTCCAGTGCCGAAATAAACATACCACTGGTTGAAGCACTTCATGGCCTCAACCTTGGCCGTAATGGGCTGCCCTGCGTTATAGAACGGTTCCTTAAATTCCCAGCTTCGGGGCTCCGGAGTCGTGTCTGTCGTATCGTGATCCCCTGTCCAGAGTTTTATGATGCCTCCGCTGAATGCACCGATAGTTTCTTTTTGATCACCGTCACTGTATCCAAAGAGCACAAAATCGGTATACCCATCTTCATTTATATCCAAACCGTTGGTGAAAAGCCTTCCTCCAAAGGCGTATTTTGTGTTCGTTCCGAACGTATGAACGTACAGGCCGTTGGAGGGAAGCTTCAGCTGGTCGTCCAGGGAGAGGATGAAGGCCTTCAGGGTCTGGTTCGAGGTGCCATTCCTCGACGTTGGGCCTGAAAGAAACATCACGAAGTATTTTTCTGCCAGGTTTCCGGAAGCGGATTTGACCTTTCTGTGGATCACCGCGGGACCCGAATAGCTGTAGCCAAGCTGTGGATGGCTGAACTCCCACAGCAGTTGCGGCGATTCCGCGTCCGTGATGTCGAGTGCGAAATAGGATGAGAGCCCCACACAATTGCTTGGATTGAAACACGAATCCCAACTGGTGCAGGATATCGCGGAACAGGTGTCTGAAGGGGCGTCACACGGGATGCCCGTGAGCTGACTCGCATCGCAAGTTCCCCCTCCCAGCCGCATTCCGCCGATCAGAACCCTCTTGTTTCCCATGGTGACGATGTGGGGAGAAAGGTCCACGTAACTCAAATGGCAGTAGTCGGAATTTGCGAGACACCTTAAATAGGGAAGGATATTTTTGGGAATGAATGCCCAGAGTTCCTTGCCAAACTCCGTTCCTTCGAGCTTTGCCGCCTGTTTGTCCGACAGCCCGGATTTATTCTTACTCAGTATCCCTGTCTTGAAGGCATGCAGCATGCCGTCATTGGCTCCTACAAAGACGACGCTTTCCTTTTTCTTGCATGTTCCAGATGTTCCACACTGTGTATCCGTTGTGCAGAGAGTGCTGGTGAATTGCTGAGCTGTGCTGTCGTAGCAGTATTTATAATCGCTTTCAACCTTGGGAGTGGAATAGACAATGTCTCCGAGCTTCCAGGTATAGGTATTTGTGGTGCTTCCTTCCTGGATGGAAAAGCTTCTGTTTCGGCATTCCGCGATGTCGGTGCCGCGTACATAGTCGACAAGATTGGCGAGAGTCGCGTTATCATCGGCTCCTTTGAGGCAACCGGCAAAGGAACCGGGAGCGCCCAAATAAGTTTTAAAGTCATCAAGGTTGGCGGCTTTGAATTCAACGAGCTGATTTGAAGAGCTTACCGTATAGATTTTTCTGGGATCCGGGGGAGGGGGATCCGAGTCACTATCCAACCCCGAACGCCTGGAAAGCAGCTCTCCAGCCTCCCAGATAGCGGCAACCTCATCCAGGGTGATGGGATCACCCACTGTTGCATCCTCCGTGAGATTTCCGTCTCCATTGAGATCTTGCCATCGTTGTATTAAAAGTTGACTCTTCGCTGTATCGAAATCGAATGTCAGGCCGTAGTCGGCATCGAGATCCAGGATATTGTTCTGCTCGGTATCTTCCCTCAGATTGGATTCGGTTTTCGATACATAAAACCAGTAATCGTAGAGATACCCCGTCCAGTTCAACCAGTTGTTCGAATCGCCATATTTCTTGGAGGGATAGAACACGGCCTGCATCATGTTGGCCCCCTGTTGGGCCTTTTCGGAAAGGATGGATACGGAGGTTCCCGAAGAAGTTTGTGAAAGTATGTTACTGAAAATGGTGCTCAGTGCATCTATCAGTTTGCCGGGATCATCGGCATAATATGCATGCCCGTTGACGGCGGTGCCTCCGTGGACAGCCATGGTGTCGAGCTGGCTTTTTGCCGAGTCGGAGAGCCCGACTCCCAGAACATATGTTCTAACATCGAAAGAATAGGTTACCCTATTGTTGTCGACGGCAAAGGGCTTGGTAATGGTGGTGCGAAGACTGTCCAATTTTTCCAATACGGTGGGCATAAGTGTAACGGCATTGCCGGTTCTGCCGGATTCATCGACGCTGGGCAATCCATCCGTGACGTAGATGATGTAATTCTTCTGGCATCTTGCCTGGATAGGACTGTTTGTTTCATCTTTGAAATAATCGAGGGCCGTCTGCAATGTGCCCGCCGTCGGGGTGAGGCCCGCATTGATGATGTACGAGCACGTGTTTTTGTCGGATGCCGTGCAAAACATGTAAGCGGCCTGGACGTCTGCTTCATTGGCCGTTTCGACATCCGCCGTGGGACCGAGCTTTTCCAATAACGAAGAGTAATTCGTCGTCGTGGTGGTTATGCCGTCGACTATCTCATTCAGCTCACCGACCGGGACGTGCAGGAATCCCCCCCCCGGCGAACTGTTGGAATACCAGGTTTCACCCACATAGTACCAGGGGATGCGCCTTCCAAAGTCGTGATATCCAAGAGCATAATCCGAATCGGTAGGTCCGAGCGACACAGGAGCAAGACCATCGGAGTAGCCTGTGGAACCATCGTCTATCCCCACTTTAGTAAGATATGGAATATATGTGTCTCCCCCTTCGTCAGGATTATAATTCTCTGAGTAAAAAAAACCGGTTCCCTGGTTCTTTACATCATAGTAAGGATAAGCCTGTTTAACATAAATGTAATTCAAACGGTCCGTGGGATTGGGGATGCGCTGCGCCTTCGGGTATACCAGGCTGCAATATCTGTTTCTTCGTTCGCTGTCTGTACTATAGTTGGTTATGATCTCGTCGAAATAATCGGGATCGAAGAGTTCATTGCCTTTTTTGCATCCGTCCACGCAAGCCGCTTGCTTCGCACTGTCTCCTGTCTGGCAATACTCTACGCATTCTGCCGGTGGATTGGGGCAGTAGGATTTCGGATTGTATGAAGCAAAATAAGCCGCATTGTGAAGATACCGCTTTTCAACATCGTCCTTCAATTTGTAGGTCATCAACCCTATTCTCAATTTGTCTTTGAGTTGCGTCACGAATTCTTTCAAAGCCAATCTTGCAACCAGTGACTTACCGGCAAAGGAGTAGGACCCAACCGCTCCTCCCCAGAAGTTTTCATCCATGCTGTTAGAGTTATCCAATATGATCAAAACGTTGGGCTTTATGTCGCTGCTCGCGAAGGGAGGAGAGTTGCACTGGCAGCTTATGGAGAATGTGCCGCTTGTGCTGCTGACATCATAAACATTGCTAATGATTTTAATTTTATAGTTATTTCCTGTCGACTGGTTTGATAAGATCGGCCAAATGTACGATCCCGTTCCATCACTTCCGGTAGAAGCGGCGCTGCTTATGGTTTGAACTGGAGTGGTCCCGTCAAAAAGTTTGATCGTTACGGTTTCTCCGGGACCAACATTCTTGTACTCCCATTGAATGGTCTGAGATGTACCTGCAAGTAAGCTTTCCCCGCCTTGAGGGGAAAGGATTTTGATGGTAGCGGATTTAGAGGGCTTTGTGGCCCAAGCCACTTTTGCAAAGCACGGAGCCAGGAAAACAATAGTCATGAGACCGATCAGGCTTCTTTTCATATGAATCCTTAATCATTGCAGTTATTTTAAGAGGCTGCACTGAAAAACCCTATTTAATGGATACGGCCACTAATATTCCTCTTTGAAAAAAGAGTTCCGCGATTCGCATTTTGCTGCTGTTTTTATCCGAATTATCAATAATTTTAGTGGTGGGGTTGATCTGAAAAGCCTGGCCGTCTCGAGAATAGATGTATCCTCCCTCTATTTTATGTAGCACAATGTTTTTAACCGCCGTGTGGATGGAAGGTGCCGGTTTGGCATTGATTGCTTGAGATTTGTTCATGGGTCGAATGCCCGTTGCCTTCGTGGTAAAAGCATGAGAAAGAGATGTTAAGACAGCCAATATGAGTGTTGTGATGCACAGGGCTCTGAGCATATGGTCTCCTTCGAGTGCCTCTAAGTTAAAGTCCGATCAAGAGTTCAAAAAATATTTTGTATGTTGATTTCTTGACTTTAAAGTCAACCGTTTGACGATTTTTTGCGTGGATCGGCTCTGAGCATATCAGTTCTATGTGGTTTTTATTATTATAAAAAATCAAAAATTTTTGAATGAGTACATGGTCCGGTTGGTAGAGGTCTGAATAAGCCTTTCCGGGAATCGTTGATCCTGATGCGAAATCCCATCAATCGAACAGCCATTTGTAAACGGAAAATTTCAAGGCATCTTCATTCAAGACCTTGGGAGTTTGTGTACTGGCGCTGATGATCAATTTATCCGTTTGTGCATAGGAGTAGATTTTTCTCGTACTGGCGATTCTGTAATGGGTGGTGCTCGCGTTTTCTATGAAAAACGAATAGTATTTCAACTTGTGTGTGGTTTGAGTACAGGCGCTGCAGGAAGCCAGACAGGCAGGGTTTGAGTTGAAGGAGGGCAGGCAGCCGATCGTTCCGGCATATCGGTTGTTGTCCAAAAGGAATTCTTCCATCTCTATCCGGGCTGTCAACAGTTGACTTGCCGCTTCACTCTGTTTTACCCGGTTGATGTGGTTGATGTAGGCAGGGACGGCGACGGAAGCCAATATGGCCGTAATGGCAACGACGACCATGAGTTCCACCAGAGTGAATCCCTCCGTTGAAAATGTGTGACATTTTTTCATGGGTAACCTCAGCTGTATGGATTTGCGCCCGTCTTTTTGTTTATTTGATCTGCCTGTTGCCCCTCTCCCCGTCTTCCTCGGAAAGCTCTCTCACAGATAACCGCATCACAGAGTGTGTTGCTCAGGTATGACGTCTTCCGTGTGCGTCCCAAAAATCAGATAATAGGTTTTTGTAATTTTCATGGCCGGTTGTATGGGCTCGATGCCGCCAAATCCGTTTGAAAATCCGGATCTGTAGCTTCTTGATGGAAAAGATGCCTTTGGAATGATTGCGGGGGGCCAGGAAGAACGTATCGTGGTCGGGCCTCCCCGGCGTGCCTGTCGAAGCGGTTTGCTTTGCGATGCACATCCCTGAAGGCGCTCCATTCGCCCGGCAACCCCGCTGCCATATCCTGTGAGGATTTAGGCCAGAAGCTTTGCGCCCCAGCCTTTCGACTGGTTTGCCATTTTCAAACGAACGATATTTTCGAGGTGCTTTCCTTTAAACCACGGAGATACGGAGAACATGGAGATTTCAGTTGGAAAGTCTTTCTTCGTGTCTCCGTGGCTAATGTGACAATGTCGCATTAGTATTAAGAGCCTATCCAAAAACCTACCTCGGCAGCGGACACCCCCCTTTAATTCCCCCCTCAAGGGGGGACCAAGGGGGGTGTCGCAAAGTCCACAGGTGGTTTCTGGATAGGTTCTAAAGCAATATTTGTGCCTTCCTTTCTGTTCCATTCGATGACGGAAAGGGACCGATTTTCGGTAAGGCTATGGTGACCGAAATTCTTTCGTATCAAAGTACTTGCATTACGAATGGACATGTCCGGTGGGAGTTCTTATATAAATAAAAGGTTTTCGTTAAGAAGATGGGGGATAGGCATATTTCAACTGTGCAGGAGGGTATCATGAGCAATAGTGAATCAGCATCTCTTGACATGTTCTGTACTGCCGTCGAAATGAAAGAAAAGAAAAAAGCATTGTACGAGGACGCCATGAAATCCTGCCCCGACCAGGTCGGAATAGAGACGTTCCGGATGCTTGTAAATGCTGAAGATGAACACCTCAAGAGCCTTCAGGCAGCCTATGAAGAGCTCAAGAAGGGGAAAATCGGCCCGGATACCTGCAAGTTTCATGCATTCGAAAGCGCCGACAAGAAAACGCTTCTCAGGAAAGTGGCCAAGGAACACGGCAAGCTTCCCAAGGCTTGTCTGGACGATGTGGTGGCCATTGAAACGGGCATGAACCTGGAAAATGCGACCATCGAATTTTTTGAAAAAGAACTCAAACGGGCAACCGACCCCGTGGAGCGGGCATTGCTGGAGCGGATGATCTCGGAAGAGCGGGAACACTTCGTGCTCCTTGCCGACCTGAAGCTCTATTATGTGGATACGGAAAACTGGATGATGGAAAAAGGTGGCTGGAGATTGGATGGAGCAGGAGGAGCGGCCTAAGAATTGTCAAGGAATGACTTGTCTGTTTTGAAGGCTCAGCGTTTGGATTCCCGCATGCTTTTGGCGGGAATCCAGAAAACCCAGGTTATTTGATTGACACCTCGTGAAAACCTCTATCTGGAAATCTCCTATGGACTTCGGAACACCCCCCTTGGAGCCTATCCGAAAACCTACCTCGGCAGCGGACACCCCCGCTTTGTCCCCCCTCGAGGGGGAATTGAAGGGGAGTGTCGCAAAGTCCACAGGGGGGGCCGGATAGGTTCTTACCGTGAAAGTACTATGAGCTCTCGGGAACAGTCCACCATCTCCGCTTTTGGGCGGATTGAAAAAAACCTGAGTTGTGGTAAGGTCTGTTCAGATCGCAGTGGGCAGCATATGGTACTGGCGCAAAGCCGCGATCCATCGAGGAGCATTGCGCTGAACCATCAGCTCTTTGTAATCCACCTGTGAATCTCGATAAGGTACCCTGCGACTGAGCAGAATGAAAACGATTTTCAGAATCTTATGAGCCAAAGCAATAATGGCGCGCTTGTGTCCCCGGCGTATGACAAGCCCCGAATACTTGCTTTGGAACATGCTTTTGGTACGACGTGCGGCATTGGCCATTTCGCACAACAGTCGTCGTACATATGGGTTGCCCTTGCGAATGCGACCGCTTTTTCGCTTTCCGGCGGATTCGTTATTGCCAGGGCAGACCCCGGCCCACGAGGCCAGACGCTGTGGGGAGCCGAAGGCCTCCATGTCCAGTCCGATCTCGACGATCAACATAGCCGCACCCACGGCATCGATTCCAGGTATGGTCTGGAGAAGGTCCAGAGCCCAGCGGTGAGACTCCAGTTCAGCCAGCAATTGGGTGTCGAATCGAGCGATACGGGCCTCGAGCTCACGGATGTGCTGGAGGATTTCGCGCAGGACGAATCGATGGGCGGGAGTCAAATCGCCATCGAGTGCGTCGAGCAACTCCTCGGGAGTGGCTTTGAGCCTGGAGTTGGCAAACTCCAGCGCCTGCAGGGGTGTTCCGCCCTCGATCAAACATTCGATCATATGCCGGGCGGCTTGACCGTGAATATCACTGACCACCACGGAAAGACGTATTCCGCCATCCGTGAGGACTTTATGAAGCCTGTTCTTTTCACTGGCAAGCATCCCAACCAGCTTCTGTCTCTCACGGGAAATCAGACGGAGGTTTCCCAGTTCTTCTGGAGGAATGAAGCTCCCGCGAAGCAGGCCGCAACGGGCCAGCATGGCCAGCCAGCGACTGTCGGCCACATCCGTTTTGCGACCGGGAACCTGCTTGACGTGTCGGGCATTGACAACGGCGGCAACGATTCCCTCGCGTTCCAAGGCCGAGTAGATGCTCTTCCAGTAGATGCCCGTGCTCTCCATGACCACAATTTCGGGGTTGGCGTCTCTGGCCCACCTGGCCAAAGCTCGCCGATCCCGCTTAAACGTACCGAAAGTCAGTGTTTCCGTGTGGATCGATCCGTCTTCCTGTTCCGCAATCAGACAGGCCGTCACATGCTTTTGATGAACATCAAGGCCTATAGCGCTCTTGTGGATCGGTTCCAGTTCCATGTCCTCGACTCCTCCTGTAAAATGTATGTTGAGATGGCGAGGACATGTTTCGAATCAACCTGCGGGTGCCCGGCACCCGTGGCCCTATTACCGTGCGCTCTCTATAGAAGCAATCCGGGGTGCGATGCGAAACAATGGGTCTCGTTAGCTGACTGGGTCCAAGCCACGTATTCACTTGCGCGACCTCGCCCTCGCCAGCTCCCTTTATACCACCTTTCATCATCAGGGGTGCCGCGAACATCTCGGCATGAACGTTAGCCCCCCTCAAGGGGGGGAAGTGAATGTAGGCGCTGCCGAGGACAGGTTTTCGGCAGCCTTCATGGATCAAGCCTTGTTCCTTGTCGATAAAGAGGGTATTGTGCATTATATTGATCTGCATGAGATCAACGAGAAGCCAAACATCGAGGAACCGGTCCGTGAAATGGAAAATCTTCCCAAGCGATGGAGTGACACGGGGAGACGGGTTAATTTTAGAAGGAAATTCAAATGGCCAAAAAACAAAGGCATAAAGTGACCGGGCAGTGTCCACAATGTGCGTGTGGTGATGTGTCATTCATTCCTCCAGAGACCATGAAAGAAAAATATATCGGTCCCGAGGAGGAGATTGAAATTTTGTGTCCTTCTTGTGGGACGAAGATCAAAGGAAAGTTGATTATCGAGGAAGAAGAATCTAAGGTTTGATGAATTCAGGATGAAAGAGGTTGCGGAGTACTCGGTCGCCGCGTTCCTTCTCTTCTTTTTTGGAAGAAAATCTTTTCAGGGAATGCGCGAATGTACCGCCGAGACCCTGCGACCGTCATCTATAAGAAGTGCGCATGAAGTGCATTGGGCCTGTTTCAAACATTCATTGATTGGAGGGAACCATGAACGGTACGACGCCTGCACATTGTCCTGGGTTGGAAAAATTTAAGAACTTGAGTTCTTTTATTTGCAAATGCCCGAATTGCGGCAAGGAAAAGGAAATTTTCTCCGATGAGTTTGACAAGCCGCATATCTGCCCAGGCTGCAAGAAGGAGATCGATTTCACGAAGTGCACCATAGAATCTACAGCGAAAGCAGATGCTCCGCGATAAGATCCTGTTCCGAATCTTCTTTGCAAAAATTCCCGCCACCTGTTCTTCTTCCTGAACTGAAACGTCCCGGAAGGGAAAGGGCTAAAGCCCTTTCCCTTCATTTTCGAGACCTTCGAACAATTGAAATCCTCCTTTTCGATCCGCAGATTGTGCAGATTTTCGCAGATTGAGAAACTTTACTATCGTGAACTGGATTTATTTAATCTGTGCAATCTGCGAAATCTGCGGATCCATTTGGCCTGATTTGCACCGCACCGTCATGAGGCCATGAACCATGAGCCTTTTTCTTATAAAGGGAGTAAAACCTATGGCCAATCGTCTCAGTCAGGAAAAGAGTCCCTATTTATTGCAGCATGCCGACAATCCCGTGGACTGGTATCCGTGGGGAGAAGAGGCTTTCAAAAAAGCCAAAGAGGAGGACAAGCCCGTTTTCCTCTCCATCGGGTACGCCACATGCCACTGGTGCCACGTCATGGAACATGAATCCTTCGAAGACATGGAGGTGGCGAAGCTTCTCAATGAAAATGCGGTTTGCATCAAGGTGGACCGGGAAGAACGCCCCGATGTGGACCAGATTTATATGACTGTCTGTCAGGCCCTGACCGGCAGCGGCGGGTGGCCCCTTTCCGTTTTCATGACCCCCGACCGGAAGCCCTTTTTTGCCGGCACCTATTTTCCAAAATCGGGGCGGATGGGAATGCCCGGTTTTATGGACATCATCGCACAGGTGGCCGGTCTTTGGAAAAAGGACCGGCAGCGGCTGTTGAGGGTGAGCGATGAGATCACCAACGCCATTCAACCGAGGAAGCCCACAGGGCAGGGGCCGGCTCTCGATGCCGAAACCCTGGACAATGCCCACCGCCATTTCAGCAGGTCTTTCGATCACACGTGGGGCGGTTTCGGAGCGGCTCCCAAATTTCCCACCCCCCATCACTTGACTTTCCTTCTACGCCAGCACAAGCGTGACCCTCAGTCGGAAGCCCTCGATATCGTGGAAAAAACTCTGGACGCCATGCGGGACGGCGGTATTTTCGACCAGGTGGGATTCGGGTTTCACCGGTATTCCGTGGATGAAAAATGGCTCGTGCCCCACTTCGAAAAGATGCTCTACGACCAGGCGCTGCTTGCCATGGCCTACACGGAAGCGTTTCAGGCCGGCGGAAAAGCGAGATTCGCACAGGTGGCCCGCGAAATATTCGAATATGTGCTCCGGGATATGACGGACTCGAAAGGCGGTTTCTATTCGGCGGAAGATGCCGACAGCGAGGGAAGAGAAGGGCTTTTTTATGTCTGGACGCCTCAAGAAGTGAAGGACATTCTCGGGGCGGAAGCGGGCGATGTCTTTTGCCGCTTTTATGACATTACCCCCGAGGGGAATTTTGAAGAGAGTCTGAGTATCCCTCACATTTCCAGGTCAGTGGAGCTGATGGCTCCGGGCTTCGGGATGGAAGCCGAAGAGCTGGAAAAGCTCCTGGAAAAGGGCAGGCTGAAGCTGTTCGCCGTGCGTGAAAAACGGGTGCATCCCTTCAAAGACGACAAGGTCCTCACGGCCTGGAACGGGCTCATGATCGCTGCCTTGGCCAAAGGGTACCAGGTCCTGCGCGATCCCGCCTACCTCGATGCGGCTTGCGCCGCGGCCCGTTTCATTCTGAACACCCTGCGCCGGGAGGGGGGAAGGCTTTTCCGGCGCTATCGCCACGGAGAGGTGGCTCACCGGGGATATGCGGACGACCATGCCTTCCTGGTATGGGGGCTTCTGGAGCTCTACGAATCCACATTCGATGCGTTCTACCTGGAAGAGGCCGTAAAGGTCCATCAGCAGATGATGGATCTTTTCTGGGATGAGGAAGAGGGCGGTTTCTTCTACACCGCCGAGGACAATGAGCCGCTCATCGTCCGGGACAAGGAGATTTATGACGCCGCCGTGCCGTCCAGCAATTCGGTGGGGGTCTTGAACCTCCTTCGACTGGCGCGTATGACGGGAAATACGCAGTGGGAAGAAAAGGCCCAACAGCTCTTCAATAGATTTGCAGGGATGGTCGCGGATTTTCCCGCGGGGTACACTCAGTTTCTCCATGCCGTGGATTTCGCCCTGGGGCCGGCCCTGGAAATCATCGTGGCTGGAAATCCCGAAGAAGTTTCGACACAGGAAATGGTGGAAACCGTTCATGGCTTGTTCCTTCCCCATCGCGTTTTGATGCTGCGGTCCGAAGATGGCCGGAGTGGAGGGATCGAGGAGCTGGCGCCCTTTGTGAAACCGCTCAAAAGCATCGACGGCAAGCCCATGGCTTATGTCTGCCAGAACTTTGCGTGTAAAGAACCGGTCACAGAGGTGGACGCGTTGAAAGCGATCCTGGCGCAATAACCACAGAGGCACGGTGGACACAGAGTGAAGAGCTGATCCTGTCTGCCGCGGAGGTGGCAGACAGGATTCTCCATGCCGACTCCCGGCATGGAGAATAGTTGCTTTTCTCCGTGCCCTCCGTGCCTCCGTGGTTTATATGAAAAAAAGGCTCATGGTTCATAGCTCATGGCGGGAATCCATAAATCCGCCGAAGAACACCCTGGGGATGGCGGGATTGGCGGTTTTTTGTGGCGCAATTATGTCGTTATTTTTGGATTTGACGCGATTATGTCGTGAATTGAGGGCGCCAGGTGTATGAATTCAGAACCGTTATTTTTTAAAAACAATGTAAATACAATATGATAATGAATATGATTGGAGTTGGCATCCTTGTTGCAAAATAGAAAAGCAAAAGAGAAATCAACTCTTTCCTCCTCGAAAAGCTAACCGGTTCTAGCCCCTCCGGTTAGCTTTTTTTTATCTTCGTTCCTGTTTCCTGGATGTTCATCGGCCCTGCCCGTATTCTGTGGTGGGCAGGGAAAAGACTTTTTCCGCTCTGTAATGAATTGATGCTATTCTCGAATTCTTGTTCGCGTATCGGGCTTTTTAAATTCGGTGGAAGAACCGGCCATTGCCAGGAGAATGATCGAAATGAGGAAAACTCTGTTGGGTTTCGTAGTGTCTCCCAGAAAGTTTGGGAATTCCGAGCTTTTTATCAAGGAGCTCTATCGTAGGCTTTCAGGGGAATGGGATTTGAAATTGCTGAGGCTGCCCGAGATGGACATTCAGCCCTGCCGGGCCTGTTACCAGTGCCTCTTCGGCGAGATGAAATGCCCTCTCGACGACGACTTTCAGTTCATTCTTCAAGCCTTGCTGGAGTCGGATGCCTACGTGGTTGCGGTCCCCACCTACTTGCTGGGGGCCGTTTCCAGCCTCAAACGGTTTCTGGACCGGGGGCTGAGCTTTTACGCCCATGCGGACCAGCTCTGGGGAAAACCCGCCGTAGGGGTTGCCATTGCTGGAATTGAAGGGATGGAAGGCTACACCAGGCTCAATGTGGATAGCTTCATCAAGCTGACTCTGGGGGATCATAGGGGATCGGCGGTGGTCTATGGAGCCCTTCCCGGAGAGATCTTCCTGAAGGAGGGAGGCAAAGAAACGGCACTGCGCCTGGCCCGGGCGCTTGAAACCGGCGAGCGGGAAAAAGACCCCTCGATCCCGGTCTGCCCCCTCTGTGGGGGAGATACCTTTCGATTCCTTCCCAACGGCCAGGTTCGATGCATGCTCTGCAGCAGCTCGGGCCCCTACGGGTGGAACGAAAAGAATGCGTTGGAAATCAGGACGACAGCCGGGGAGCACCCTCTTTTCCTCACTCTGCAAGACGTCAAACGCCATGCCGAATGGCTGAGGGGCATGAAAGGAGAGTTCATGGCGCGCAGAAAGGAACTCAAGGAGGTTACTCAGGGCTACACCCAGGTAGGTACCTGGCTGAAGCCGAAGAAAGATGAAAAGTGAAGGATCAAATCCAAAAATCAACAGGTGGAAGTCCTGGTTTGGAGTCCATTGGAATGACATGAATAGTTTTGGTGACCCAATATTGATAACGCCGTCTTACATGGCGCCGCTTGAGCGTGGGTGGCAGGAATCTCCGATGCAATCTCCACAACTCAAAAACGCCGCCGTGGAAGGCGGCGCTACCATTCTGTTTGAGTGTACTTCTTGCGTCGTTTTAAAAAAGCTGCACCTTTCCTGTGTGCAGCGAGTTCGAAATAGTGCTGTGGTTCAGCCCCGGTCTGCGACCAGACACCTGGTGCCGTCGGGTTCCTCCGTGACGCGAAAGCCGAAAATGGGGACCATTTCGGCGAAGCTTCTTCCGAAAACGAGGTCCAGGGTATCTTCCGGGATATTCAACTGTTCGGCCGCGAAATGTCGGAAATGGTCTTCGTAGGCGAGGAGCTGGAGCACTTCATCGATGTTTTCCCCTTTGGAATCTTCGAGCTTCTTGAAAGCCGCATGAAGTTTTGCAAAGGAACAGCGTTCATCATGCTCCTCCATCATCTTCAGCAAAATCTCCACCGATTGCAAAATGTCGCGCCGGCTCAGGTAGGGCTGTGTCGCGAGTTCCTTTGACTGGCTGGGGTCCCAGCATGCCTGCGCCCGGCATTGGAGGGGACGGTCGGCGTAGATCATGCACTGGTCGGTGGTGTTGTCGAAAAATACGCATTCCTGAGATCCTTCCTTTTCCCGGAACTTGATCCGCTCGTCCAGCAGAAAAATCAGTTTGTCTTCCTGAGGCGAACGAACGGGCTCCCCCTTTCGAAGGGTGAGCAGCTGGTTCCAGGGAATCTTTTCCTGGCGGAGGATTTCGAGGTCTTCCCGGTGCAGTGTGGGAGCGCTCCTGCGGCAGCACTCACCGCACTGCACACAGGTGGGAAGGATTTCCCGGACAACCTGTTCGCTGGATTCCAGCAGCCGTTTCCACGCATCCAGCCGTTCCGACGCACTCATTCTCGGCCATCGGTTTTCTATTTCCTGGTAAGTGATGCTCTGTTCCAGCTGATATTGGACGCGCTTCAAGGGGAGAGACGTTTCCGTCTCTTTCATGAACGAAGTCAAAAATTCGAGCCAGTTCCGGCGAAGCGTTTCCACGTCCCAGTCGCCCGGGTAACCCATTGTATCCATACGATTTCGAGTGCTGTTGGAAGAAGTCATAAAGTGCTCTCATTCTCCTTGATAGTCCAGATGGATTGAAGCTTTCCTATTCGTTCCTTCGTGCCGGGATTCCTCTTCCCGACACGGATGGAAAAATCTCTCTCGTCATCTCAATCCCCCTTCGAAGGGAGCTTTACCCCGGGAATTCCTTCCTTAGAGATTGTCTGAAAATTTCTCCCTTAGGAGGCTGTCTGAAAATTCCTCCCTTGAGGGGGGTAGGGGGGTGTCAAGATTTGGCGAACCAGAAAAACACCCCCCTTGGCCCCCCCTCAAGGGGGGGAATCGAAGCAGGTTCGGCTCCCAAGCAGAGGAATTTTCAGACAGCCTCTTAAAGGAAGGTGTGGGGGCACTTTTTTAAATGAGAACTGCCGATACCCGGTTGTCTTCCCTGGTAGCGCCGCCTTCCACGGCGGCGTTCGAGGAGATTGAAGGCACAAGCCTTGTTTTCCTCTTCACCATGTAAGGCGGCGCCGCCATTCTTGATTTCCAGGTCTATATAGCCTATTGTGGCCAAGAGATAAACCTCGGGGTCCACAAAAAAGAGATAAAGCCGCTCTTTGGAATCAGCCCCATTCCTTTGCAATTTCTTCGATTCGGTCTTTGATCCTCCCGGCATGTCGGGGAGATGCCTTTCTCCATCCCAGCCCCAGGCGCAGGAAATCGCAAAAGTCGGGTTCCATGGGCAATCTGTGCGTGTATACGCTTTCGGGGAGCGTGTCATGGGGAAGACGGATTTCCGGGAGGGATAAAACACGCCGCCGGAGTTCCCGGCAGAGTTCTTCAAAGGGTTCGTCCGACCCGGTGGTCCCGGGGAATCGTTCGAGGACCAGTCGGAACAGGTACCGGGAGGTTCGAGGCGGCCAGGCGGAATCCAGGAGAAACCGGTGGCGCTGGAGGAGTTCCGTTTCCGTCCAGTTCATGTAGTGTGCAAGCGTTCGAAGGGGTTCCAGAACATGCGGCCCCCACAGCATCAGGTGAAAGAGCGGGTTGGCGCGGGGGCTGGAATAGAGGAATGTGTTCAAGCCTCGAACCAGGGGAAGCCAGAATTCCCGGCCTTCGGGGGGCAGCAGGGAAAACATGCGGGATGGCTCGCAGCTCTCCCGGTGGCACTTGTTTCCGTAGTCGATGAGGTAACGCAAATCCCTTCCCTCGTTCTGGAAGGGGTGCAGGAGGCACCCGGCGCGGCGGCCCCGCGCATCCAGAAAACCCAGCCCCCAACAGGAATACCCCACGATGGGCCGGTATCGGGGCCCCTCCTGTAAGAAGGTCCGACGGTTCTCGATGAACTCGCGCCTCAGGCTGCCCGCAAAGTCCAGGGGATCATAATGAGCCGGCCGAATGGGTGGGCAGCAGCCGAAGCAGGCGAGTTCGGGAGTGGGTGCGCAGAGGGTTTTCATGGTACCGGGGATTATAACGGCTCGGTGCCGCCTGCGTCACGCCTTAAATGTGAGAAAGTAGTGTGTCCTTTTGGGCAATTGACACCCTGAATGCCGTTTGTTATTGTTCCCACAGCTTTAAGGTCACTTTTATGGATATCCTCGAGGAGAATCAAAATGCCTATTTATGAATTTCGATGTACCGCGTGTGGAAATATTCAGGAAATCATCGTTTCGAGCAGTTCCGAGGAAGTGGAAATGAAGTGCAGGGAATGCCAGTGCGAAGACCTGGAACGGGTGCTGAGCCGCGTCAGCTATATCATGGGGGATTCCGGATCGTCAAAGGGGCAGGCTGCAGGCCCTAGTGTTACGACCAAAAACTGCGGCCCGGGCAACAGCTGCACGACCCTTGAACTGCCGGGGTACAGCAGGTAAGAAGGATAAATCCCCATCTGATTTTGGGAGCGGCTCTTTCGGAGTGACGGTCAAATCCCAAAAATCAGGGGGGCCGTTCCATGCCTGGAATCCATTGGAACGACATGAATCATTTGGGTGATCCAGCATCGTTGCGCCGGGCAAACCGTGCGGACTTTGGAACCTCGTGCCATGAAGATCCCTTGAACTGTCGGAGTACAGCAAGTAGCTTAAAGCCGAAAACATCCAACTTCAAAACAAATATTCGATAAAAAAATAATATATTGATTTGGTCCGCCCTTTTACACTGGAACGAGGCTTTTCGAAGTAAAAATAAGACATTTCAAGGTGCTTTTGATGCCTCAGCCGAGGCATAAGCGATTGGCTGGATCGCCTTCTTGGACAATCATTTTTTCTATTTGACTATATCAAGGGATGACCCCAGATACCCGCATGCCGGATGCTGTGGGGGGAAGAGCCCCGACTACCCGATCAGCAGGCATTCTCAAGCCTCTCTGCAATCCATTGGTTCAAGCTCTTGCCCTCTTTGAGGGCACGGACATATACCTTCCGGTGCAAGGTCGGTGGCAGGCGGAGCATTAACCGCCCAGAGAATGGTTTATCAGGCTCTTCCCCCCTCTGCTCGCAAAACTCCAGGTAGTCATCAATGGACTCCCGGAAAGCCTGTTCTATTTCTTCAACGCTTTTTCCCTGGAAAGTGATGACATCCTTCAGATCAAGGACTTCTCCATGGAAGATACCTGCTTCGTCATCATATTCTACATGTCCCGTGTACCCTTTGTACGTCAGCATGCGTTTTATTCCTTTGCCTGAATACCTGCTTCTGTCAGAAACCGCCTCAGTGACTTGAGAGCCCCTTTGTCAGTCTCTTTCTGTGGATGTGGACGGTGAAAAACAGCTCGAACCCCGTTCAGATAGACGCGTACTCTTGAGCCCCGCCCCTCGCTCAGTTCAGCCCCCAAGGCAAGGAGAAGACTCTCGATACCAGCCCATTCAACATCAGAACGGACAGGATCTTCAAATATGGCACGCAGTGTTTTTAGGTGCCTGCTGCTCAGCTTCATAGTATCATTATATGACATCATCCACCAGAGAGGAAGTCCGAATTGATGCGGAAAGGTACGGCATTCGCTATGACTACTAATCACGGCGCTCACCGGTTGGCGGAAGCGCGCCAGCGCCTGGAGCCAATCCGCTGCACAGCGCTTTGTTGGACCTGCGGTGACTTCGGACTGACAAGGCTTGCTTCGAGTCGGATTTGCTTTGTCTCTAAAGATTAAACAGCGCAATCCAAAAACACGGAAGCCTTAAACAAGCATTTTGGAGGTTGAAAAGGGCCTTCTGAGGCTAAAAGTATTCACTCTTAAACAAATATCAAAGAAGAAACAATATGTTGGTTCGGCCCGACCCCTTTCCCATGACCTCCGGATCAAATCTTTGAGAATTTTTTCCATCCCACTGTAGATGCTGTGGATGCATCCAGCGATGGCCCTCATGTGGGAAGCCCTGTCTTCCATGTCCTGGGCCGACTCGTACCTCTGGATCTTCCTCCGCATGGCTTCGAACTGCCGGGGTACAGCAAGCAGCCAAAACACGAAAGCGTCCTACAGAGGTTATCCGGACTCCAACCACAAATCGCCAAGATCGATTTCTATTTCTTGAAAGGGCTCCATGCGCGCTTTCTCGTGGCCGCCGAAGACACCCGCAGGGACCCAACGATGGGATTCGAGCCTCAATACCTCCAGAGTCATGTGAAAGGGATCGACCAGCCAGAGGTGCTTTACCCCATGTTGCTCGTAAAGCGTCTTCTTTACCGTACGGTCGCGCAGCGCTGTGCTCGGGGAAAGGACCTCGCACACCCAGTCGGGGGTGACGTCGATCCAGTTGTATTCCAACTTTTTCGGGAATCTCTCTTTCCTCCAGCCTGCGAGATCCGGGACGACGAGCTGTTCGTCCCATCTGATTTCGACCTCGACAAGAATGATCCAACCTCCGGGACCACCTCCTTCGCCGAATTGATACGGTGGCAATATCTTGCCCCCCAGCACGGATGTTGAGAGCATGTGCTGCGGGGACGGCCTCGGAGTGACGATCAACTCCCCGTTGATGATTTCTCCCATCATGTTTTCGGGAATACTGTAGAGATCCTCATAGGTCGCGGTTTTCTTTGCCGGCTCGGACATGACACACTCCTTCACTTCGACCCTGTTTCAATGTGCTCCCTATCGTTGGCGGACAGGGAGATGATTGGCATGCTGGAGGGCCTTTATCAGGGAAATGATCGGAACGGTATTTTTCTTACACTCCGTGCAATAAAGACGACAATGCAGTCTTTGGCTAAAGCTGCATAACGTGTTCCCGTGTTGCCGTATTCTAAAAGCCGACAGATTCTCATTTGCGGAGAACCTCATACAATCATATTGTATTTTTATCTTGATGGCAAAATCGGAGGCGCAGCCATTTTCATTTTGGATGTCTCTCATGATATTGGCATTTCCGACATCCCCCTTGATCCCCCTTCAAAGGGGGAATTTGCCCCTGGAATTCTCGATGGGGTTGGTGTTCAGGTTAAGAACCTATCCAGAAACCACCTGTGGACTTTGCGACACCCCCCTTGGTCCCCCCTCGAGGGGGGAATTAAAGGGGGGTGTCCGCTGCCGAGGTAGGTTTTCGGATAGGCTCTAAGCATAAAATTGCTCAATTGAATGTTCAAGTTCCCCCCTTGAGGGAGGGCATGGGAGTATTCACTTTTCAAAATGAGAATTGCTGCCATATAAGCCGCCATTTGACATATCGCACGGGATCGCGTGACGGAAATATTGTCACGTTCAGGAAGGAAAGGAAATTCATGGCAACGCTTACGGTCGGCGGGGCTCGCTCGAAGCTTTACCGTCTAGTCGATGAGACAGCGGCTTTTCATCAGCCTATCCTCATTACCGGCAAAAGCGCCAATGCCGTTCTTGCCTCCGGGGAGGATTGGAGGACTGTACAGGAAACGGTGTATCTACTCTCCATGCCCGGCATCCGAGAATAGATCAGGGAAGGTCTGAATACGTCAAGCGAGGAATGTGCAAAGAAAGCCGACTGGTGAAACGGCAGATTGTCTTCACAAAGCAAACTGAGAAGGATGCAAGAAAACTGCTTTAAAGGCGAAAACATCCAACTTCAAAACAAATATTCGAAAAAAATATATTGATTTGGTCCGGCTCTTTATACTGGAATGAGGCTTTTCGAAGTAAAAACAAGGCATTTCAAGGTGCTTCTGATGCCTCAGCCAAGGCATAAGCGATTGGCTGGATCGACTTCTTGGACAATCATTTTTTCTATTTGACTATGTCAAGGGCTGACCCCAGATACACACTAACCTCTACAGTAGGGCAGTGACCGTGCTCAGGCAAGTCCTGGCGCGGTTTTTCTAATTATGACCAAGCCTCAACTTATTAACTTAATCTCGGTCCATTCCATTCTTTTTTGGAATCTTGGCTGTTCGAACAACCGACTTGCTCCCAGCCACATGTCAGAAGTTAATAAATTAAGGGCGTCCCTCATTTCCCAAAAATCACGGCTATCTGCGAAAAGCTGAAGGTTTTAATCCACCTGCCGGGCGCACAGAAAAAAAAGAGGGCAAGGCCACTGCCGACCTCGCCCTCGTCGTACAACCTTGCAAATGAACACGAATCAGTTTAGATATTTCCTCCTGAGTCCAGCCACCCCAATTAATCCAAGACCAAGAAGGAACAAGGTGGATGGTTCGGGCACAGGGGCACCGTTTGTGACAAATCCTGTTATGTTGCCTTCAGAATCGGGAATAAAACCGGTGAGGTGAGCAGCAACCATATAACCACTAGCATTCGCAGTCAGAACGTCAGAGTCGGTGTTCCAGTGGGTTCCGCCTGTAGCAAGCAAGGTGAATGTAACGCTGGAAAACTGATTGCTAGGGTTAAAGTTACCGGTGGTATACTTAGTATTGAAAGAGCCAAAGCCGTCTTCATTCCCTGCACCTTCTGAAGTGAATGAAGAGTTTGAAGGAGTAATGGTTGCGGTGCCATTTAAGTTGAAGGCGGCTGCTCCTCCATCGCCCATTTTGTAACCATCAGAGATTGTGAACGTAATGGCTGCGTGCGTGCTATCGGTCAATTCAACGGTTACAGTGCCAAAGTCACCGCTGGCCGGATTCACGTTAGAGATGTTAAGATCATAAATCATGGTAGCACTCGCCTGACCGACTACCAGCCCCAGACTCAACAAAATTACGAAGCTAACTGCAAAAAGTCTATCGATGCGCATAAGATCCTCCATCATTAATTTGTTTCGCTTTTTATAACTTATTTTTTGGCCCTCTTTTTTTTATTTAACAATTAACAAGTATTGTGCCAAACTTGCAATTTGTTCAATTATTCTTGTTTCCATATGATATGTCAGTAAGTTATGACGCTACCAAAAATGCAAACCAATCAAAATTCACCTTTCCATATAGGGCGAAAAATGTAAACATTGGCGACGGTTATTTTGCTTACGCTCCAAAAGGTGTTACCCAAAGCTGGTTTGCCCCAAATTGTAAATCTGTAAAGAAATCCGACGACGAATGAAAGGCTCTGGTTATTTGGGGTCAGCCCTTGACATAGGACAAAATCAAATAGAAAAAGGCAATTGCCTCAACTCGGTCAAGGACTTGCAAAGAAAACAGGAGTACTTTCGATGCGTTGTCCGGTAAAGCAGGCAATGTGAAAGGTGAAAGCTTCTAAAGAATGGCTTCAATGCCCTTGCGGCGGATTACGTTCAGCAAGACGAGCGTTGCGCCTGTCGGCCACTTTACCCCACGTTTCAATTGCGACACGTAGCCGACAGTCAAGTTCAGGTAGTCATTCGGGGTCAGTCATTCGGGGTCAGCCCTTGACATAGGACAGAATCGAATAGAAAAAGCAATTGCCTCAACTCGGCCAAGGACCCGCAAAGAAGACAGGAAATCCTTGTTTAAGGCTCACCTGTTTATTGACTTGCGTTCTTCGATGTCTTTTCATCATGAAATGCGCACATCTTTGCTGAGTGTTTCATCCGCCTTCCCGTGGGATGAGCCCTATATATATTTCACAAGGTATAAATCTGATATAGGATATCAAATACACAGGCGAGTTTGGTGAATGGTGGGATGGCGAGCTGGAAAAGCGCACCGATATTTGCATTTCTGCTCTGCGTGCGACGATCGAGGCAATGGGTGGGACACTCGATATGGTGGCTCGTTTCCCCTTTCCCCGATGGAACGGTGAAGATTACGAACTTCTCCTCTAGCGGTGAAAATCCCTCTGTGCCAATATCAAGAGAGACATCCAAAATGAGAATTGCTGTATTGTATCCAGCTCATCAGAATGGGAGATTTACATGGAAATATGCGTGGATGAAAGTAAACTCAAAGAATTGATGAAGCAGGCTCTCGTGGAGGTCCTTGAAGACCGTAAAGAAGTGATTTACGAAATACTATCCGAGGTAATTGAGGATATTGCGCTTGCGCACGCTATTGCGGAAGGCGAGGCTACTCAACCGGCTGATAAACACGAGATACTCGATATCCTTCAGGGCCGGGAATGAAAGTCGAATTCAGAGCCAGCTTTGCCAGGGACCTGAAGCGGGTCAGGGACAAAGAGCTTCATCGGCAAGTTCAGAAAGTAATTGAAGAGACTGAATCTGCTCAGACTCTTTCTGATATAGCGAATCTAAAGAAGCTCAGGGTGAAGGGCCACTACTACCGGATAAAGCTCGGCGATTACAGAATCGGTATGAGCGTGGTGGATGGTACGATTATATTCGTCAGGTTTCTGCATCGAAGCGATATCTATCGGTACTTTCCGTAGTCCAGCCCACAGAAATTCTGGCCTGACAAAGGGCTGAAGGCGGAACCGAACCACATCGTGCATTCGGGGTCAGCCCTTGATATAGGACAAAATCGAATCGGAAAAAATAATTGCCCAGAAGGCGATCGCTCTGATCCCATCCGCATGAACCTGGTTTGGAGACTTTTGCCGATGAAGGATCTCTCGCTGAAAAGCAAGGGTCTTTCTAAATGTGCATCCACTGGGTTTTTCTGAATCATTCGGGGTCAGCCCTTGACATAGGATAAAATCGAATAGAAAAAGCAATTGCCTCAACTCGGCCAAGGACCCGCAAAGAGGACAGGAAATCCTTGTTTAAGGCTCACCTGTTTATTGACTTGCGTTCTTCGATGTCTTTTCATCATGAAATGCGCACATCTTTGCTGAGTGTTTCATCCGCCTTCCCGTGGGATGAGCCCTATATATATTTCACAAGGTATAAATCTGATATAGGATATCAAATACACAGGCGAGTTTGGTGAATGGTGGGATGGCGAGCTGGAAAAGCGCACCGATATTTGCATTTCTGCTCTGCGTGCGACGATCGAGGCAATGGGTGGGACACTCGATATGGTGGCTCGTTTCCCCTTTCCCCGATGGAACGGTGAAGATTACGAACTTCTCCTCTAGCGGTGAAAAAGAGGTGATTACAAGCTAAGGAGGTTTTATATGAGTACTGCGACTAAAATTTGCCGAGATAAAGTACTGGCGGAGATAGATGCACTGCCGGAAGAGTATTTGCCATTTCTGTTGCAGATGATGCGTGCTTTCCGGGAGAGTGTTACGCTGAAGCCGGCTGAGGAAAGCTTCCGGCAGGGGTGGTGTGAGGCTCAAAGCGGCATGACATCCCCGGTGGAAGACTTGTGGGATGATATCGATGCCCAATAATCTTCAAGCGCCAGAGATCGTTTACACTCCGGAGTTCAAGCGTAATCTTCGGCAGTTGGCCAAGAAGTACCGACGTATAAAATCCGATGTACAACCGCTCATTGAAGATCTAACCCAGGGAAAGACACCGGGAGATCAAATTCAACATATCCAATACGAAGTTTTCAAGGTCCGAGCCAAAAATTCAGATGCAGCCAAAGGCAAGAGTGGCGCTATCGGATTATCTATTATCGACCCAGTAGCGGTCCAATCGTGCTGATAACCATCTATTCCAAGACCGAACAATTGGATATCACACCGGCAGAAATCCGGCGCATTATCTCAGAATGCGAAACCCAGTCATTTGGGGTCAGCCCATGACATAGGACAAAATCAAATCGGAAAAAATAATAGCCCAGAAGGCGATCGCTCTGATCTCATCCGCATGAACCTGGTTTGGAGACTTTTGCCGATGAAGGATCTCTCGCTGAAACTCTCGCTGAAAAGCAAGGGTCTTTCTAAATTTGCATCCACTGGGTTTTTCTGGGTTTTGCGTGACTCGACAGGGAATAAGATCGACCATTCCGGCCGGGCGACTTCTCCACGATAAAATTGAAGGTTTTTATGGAATCTGCCGATAAGCACAAGGATGATGCCGGGCTGATCATAAAAACAAAAAATTTTGTATGGAAGTTATGCTGTCAGAATGGGAGGTCTGCTGTGAATACCAGAAGAAAAGCTTTCGTTAACGGTTTCCTGTTGTTCATTATTCTACTTGGATTGCCGTGGGTTTCCGCCCACGCAGTTCCGGCGTTGGGGGTTGCAACGGATGTGGCATATTCCGGGCCGGATGGATTTCTGGAAGATTATCAAAACTATTTCGTTGATTCCTACATCAAGCTGGCAAGTGATGAAAAAGGGGAAGGTTTCCTGATCGGGGCTTCAGGGCACGACCTGGTGCTTTTTACAAGCATTATAGGCAAGGAGATTTACCTGCTCACTTCCCAGGACGTTTACAATCGGAATGCACCGACTTTTCAAGGAAAATCCCTCGTCAAATACGATTTCGGCAAAGTAAAGGGATACAATTCGGATCCCTATTTTGGATTGAATCTCGGTCCGGTGGACTTGAGCAAGGGGTGGTATGAACTCACCGGTTTTCCGGGCAACCAAACATTCTATGCCTTGAATGTGAAGCTTCAATACTCCGGCAGTATTGACCCGGGAGACTATTTTTTTGCCATGGCTGATGACAGTAACAAAGGTAAGAATCCCACCGGGCTCGATGATAAGGATTCTGCCTCCCCCAAGACTACGAGTGCGACTGGAGGAGCGGTTCCCGTTCCGGAACCGGGTACGCTATTGCTTTTGGGTTCCGGTATTACGGGCCTGGCAATCTTTCATAGAAAAAAAATTTCCAAGATCCAGTTGAAAGAAAAGCCCGGCCAACTGGGCTTTGGGCAGCGATTCTCATTTTGAAAAACCTGCCCCCCCTGGCCCCCCTCAAGGGGGGAGTTTTAATCTTCACTGGAAGGGTTCTGCGCGCACCTTATCGTTTTCTGGAAAGAAATCTAGACGTTCGGGGTAGCGGATTAAATGAGAGGGTTGGTCATAATTGGAACCGGACACTGGGATTGGTTGATGGAAGAACCACGGAGACACGGAGGGCACAGAGTTGGATTCTTTTTTGCCGGCCGGGAGGCGGCCGGCAAAAAGGATCTCCTTTGCTAACAGGTGGAGGCCCTTATGGATTCTGACCGCTCTGCAACCCCGATTCCTTCCGAGCTCAATGAACTCGTCGGCCAGGTGATCGGCGCAGCCATAGAAGTCCACAAAGCCTTGGGGCCCGGACTCCTCGAATCCGCCTACGCAACCCGCCTCTGCAGGGAACTGGACCTCCGATCCATTCCCTACGAAAAAGAAAAGCCTCTCCCTATCGACTACAAGAGAACAAAACTCGACTGCGGATACCGCATGGACCTGCGTCCCTTTGACCTCAGACCCTGAAGGCAAGCCTTCTTACCGGCCGCCTCCCGGCCGGTAAAAAAAGATTCCTGCTCCGTGCCCTCCGTGCCTCCGTGGTGCGACAACTCTTCCTGGAACTCAAATCCTGCGACCGCCTTCAACCCATCCACGAAGCCCAGTTCCTTGCTTACCTTAAACTCACGGGCATCAGAGCGTGGATCCCCTCATGAACTTCAACGTCTCCCTCCTCAAGCGCAGAATAAAACGACTGTCCCTCGATTAAGAGCCTATCCGAAAACCTACCTCGGCAGTGGACACCCCCCTTGGTCCCCTCTCGAGGGGGGAATTAAAGGGGGGTGTCGTAAAGTCCATAGGTGGTTTCCGGATAGGTTCTAAATCGCACCCTTGGATCGCAGCGTTTTCAGTTGTTCCCGGGAATATTGCAGGCTCTCCAGGATCTGGTCCGTATGTTCCCCGAGCTCGGGTGCGTGGGTGCGGATGCTCCCCGGGGTGAGGGAAAACTTGGGGGCGATGCCGAGCTGTTTGTAGGCCCCCCAGCTTTCGTGGACGAGTTCCACCACCATCCGGCGCGCCTGTGTTTGAGGGTTGTCCATCACTTCGGCAAGATTCAGGATGGGTTCGCAGCAGCAGTCGCTCTCTTTGAACTGTTCGATCCACTCGGCCTGGGTTTTTTGCTTGAAGAATGCGGCGATCTCTTCCTGGAGAGTTTTTTGATGCGGGCCGGGTTCGAAGTAATGGGGCTGCTCCCATTCTGGGCGGCCGGCGGTTTGACAGAAGGCTTTCCAGAACTGGGGTTCGAGAGCGCCGAGGGACATGTGCCGCCCGTCCCGGGTTTCATAGATGTTGTAGCAGGCAAAGCCGTGGTTGAGAAAATCGTCCCCGGGGGAGGGGACTTTTCCATCGGCCAGGAATTTTCCCCACCGCAGGCAGTTCCAGGTGAGAGCTCCGTCGGTCATGGAGATATCGATGAACTGGCCTGTTCCCAGCCGTTCCCGGGCGAGGAGGGCGGTCACGATGCTGAAGGCGGCGAGAAGGCCGCCTCCACCCAGGTCTGCGATCTGAACGCCCGTGAGAGTGGGTTGCCCATCTTTGCCGCTGTAGGAGAGGACTCCGTTCAGTGCCAGGTAGTTGATGTCGTGGCCGGCCTTGAGGGCGAGAGGGCCTTCGCAGCCGTAGCCGGTGATGGCGCAATAGACCAGGCGTGGGTTGAGTTCTTTGAGCGTTTCGTAATCGAGCCCCAGCTTCCGCATGACTCCCGGCCGGAAGCCTTCCAGCACCACATCGGCATCCTTGACCAGTTTTCTAAAGATTTCCTTGCCTTCGGGGGCCTTGAGATTCAGGGTCAGGGAGCGCTTGTTCCGGTTGAGCACCACGTGGAATCCGCTGTTTTTTCCGATTTTCGGGGGCCACCAGCGGATGTAGTCTCCCAGCTTCGGATCTTCCACCTTGATGACATCGGCTCCCATATCGGCCAGCAGCATGGAACAGAAAGGGCCGGGAAGGAGGCGGGACAAGTCGAGGACCTTGAAACCGGAAAGCGCTCCTGTCGTCATTTTGGATCCTTTCGTGTGTTTTTTATCCGCAGATTGCGCAGAAAGGGGAAGTTGGACCGCTTCTTGAGTTTCCTCCATACCCTTTGCTCATTGCGTTCTCTGGGGTGAATGTTTGCTCCGTGCGGGGGCGGGCCCTGGTTCCGGCGCTTCTCAAAAGAGCGCCCGCGCGAACTCTTCCGCATCGAAGGGCCTCAAATCTTCCATGCCTTCGCCAATGCCGATGTAGCGCACGGGGACCTGGAGTTCGTCGCAGATGGCGACCACGATGCCGCCCTTGGCCGTGCCGTCGAGCTTGGTCAGAATGAGACCCGTGAGCCCTATGGATTCCTTGAACAGCCTGGCCTGGGAGAGAGCGTTCTGGCCGGTGGAGGCGTCCAGGACCAGGAAAATTTCATGGGGGGCCGCGGGCATTTTTTTGTTGATGGTGCGTTGAACCTTCTTGAGTTCTTCCATGAGGTTCACCTTGGTGTGCATGCGGCCGGCCGTATCCATGAGGACGACGTCCGCATCCCTGGAAACTGCGGCGTCCATGGCATCGAAGGCCACGGCGGAGGGGTCGGAGCCGCTCTTTTGCTTCACGACGGGAACGCCCGCGCGTTCTCCCCAGAGGCTGAGCTGTTCCACAGCGGCGGCGCGGAATGTGTCCCCGGCGACGAGCATGACTTTCAATCCCTGTTCCTTCAGTTGATGCGCCAGCTTTCCGATGGTGGTGGTCTTGCCCACTCCGTTCACGCCGATCACCATGACCACGAAGGGATGATCCGCCCTGAAATCCAGAGGAGTGATCGTCCGGGAGAGTATCCCGCTGATTTCCTCCCGCAATTGATCCCGCAGTTTCTGAGGATCTTTCAATTCCTTGCGCTTGATCTTTTCCGTGACTTTCTGGAGGAGCAGTTGTGTCGTATGCACGCCGAGGTCCGAGGTGATGAGGACCTCTTCCAGTTCATCCAAAAGATCCAGGTCGATGGTTTTCCTGCCGAGAACCAGGCGGTCCATGCGGTCGGAAAATTGTTCGCGGGTCTTGTGGAGGCGTTCGCGAAGCCGCTTGAAATAGCGCTTTTCCTCCCGCTCCGTTTCTCCTTCGGGTTCCATTTCCTGAACTGCGGGCTCAAGGGATGGGATGTCGGTCCCCTCACCGGGTGCGGACTCGTCCGCAGAAGGGGGAGAGGGTTCTTCCTCTGTTTCATCGATCCTTTCGTCCATCTCTTCGGCATGAAAAGATTCTGCAGGAGGAATCGAAGTAAGATCCGGGATGATCTCTTCCTGGGTGGGGCCTTCCTGATCCTGTACAAGGTCCTCCCGGATTCCCGTGTCCGATTCCAGCGCCGGTTTGCCTTTTTTGTTCTTACGTTTGAACCATTTGATCATGAAATCTGACTTTCCTTGCTAACGGCAGAAGCGTTTCGTAATTTTCGGAAATATCCTCGTCTTTGAAAGATGGGATTCTTCCTGGCTATGTGCTACAAGTATAGAGGTTCATCTCTCAGAAATACAAGGCAAAATGAAACGATTTTCCTATCTGTTCGGCTGTTGTGTCTGCAGTTTTCAGCAAGGGGAGAGCACCGCTTTATGATGAAAGAAGAAAACAGATTGCGTTATGATTTGATTGCCGTCTGCAAGAGGCTGGAAGAAAAGGGGCTGGTGGCCGCCGCGGATGGCAATGTGAGTTGTCGGGCGGGAAAAAACAGTCTTCTCATTACCCCAAGTGGGCGGGCCAAGGGGGAGCTTTCGCCGTTGGATCTTCTCCTGGTGAATCTCGAAGGGGAGGTGCTCGCGGGGCAGGGGCGTCCCTCCAGTGAAATCCGCATGCACCTCCTGGTCTATGAAAAGCGGCCGGATGTCATGGCTGTCGTGCATGCTCATCCCCCCATGCTGACCGCCTTCACTCTTGCGGGCATTCCCTTCCGCTCCGATGCGCTTCCAGAAGTGTGGATGCACTTCGGTCCGGTGCCCACGGCACCCTACGCGACACCGTCCACCCGGGAAGTGCCCGATTCCCTCGCTCCTCATTTAGAGGGAAGCCATGCCATCCTGCTGGAGCGCCACGGTTCCCTGACTCTGGGGCGGGACTTGAACGAAGCCTGCCAGCGCCTGGAAAAACTGGAACATGCGGCTCACACTCTCTACTATGCCCATCTCATGAACCGGAGCGCTCCCGAACCCCTTGCGCCGGAAGCGCTCATAAAGCTGAACAAAATAAAGCACGGGTGACAGGGCCGACCTACCGGTTGAAGCCTTGACTTTAGGAGCGACTGAAAGCCGCGACTCCCTTGGGAGCAGGCCTTTTCTTGTCGCGGCTGGAAGCCGCTCCTACGGGGGCATCTCTATGTTCTCCGTGTCTCCGTGGTTCAGATGAAATCCGGCAATATCGCTTCAATCGTGGAATCTCTTCCCGCTACGCCTTGAGAATGCGGGCGTCCACGACCACGATCCCTTCGGCGTAGGCGAAGATGGGGTTGAGGTCGATTTCCACGATGTCTTCATGTTCTTCGGCGATTTGGGCCAGCTTAAGCAGGCCGTCCACGATGGCTTCTTCGTCGACCTTCTGCCGGCCCCTGTAACCCTTGAGCAGGGGAGCCGCCTTGATTTCACCGATCATGGCCAGGGCCTCCTTCCGGTCCAGCGGAAGCAGCCGCATGGAGATATCCCTGAAAAGCTCCACGGTAATGCCTCCCAGCCCGAAAATCACCACGGGGCCGAATTGCGGGTCCCGGTTCATGCCCAGAATGAGCTCCAATCCGGGAGAAGCCATGGCACTCACGATCACCCCGTTGATCTTTGCATCGGGGTAGCAGGCATGGGCCTGTGCCGTCATTTCGCTGTAAGCCGAACGGACATCCCTGGCGGACTGGAGATTGAGACGGACGCCGCCGCAGTCGGATTTATGCAGGATGTCTGGAGAATCGATCTTGAGGCATACGGGAAAACCCAACTGGTGCGCCAGGTGGACCGCCTTGCCCGGACTGTCGGCGGATCTGCTGAAAATGCAGTCGAATCCCCTGGATTCCAGGAACTTGAAGCTGTCGTACAATCCCATCTGGGAACGCCCTTTGGCCACGGGGAAGGTGTGTTTCGCCCGTTCCGCCTTCATCTCCGGGGGAATCAATTGTGCGAGCGTTCTGACGGCCCGCTCCGGGGTAGGGAAGACGGGGATATCCATCTGATGCATTTTCAATTTTTCCGCCCGTTCGACGTCGGCGCCGCCGAGATAGATGATGAGTTCATTGGCGTTGGCCGTCACCACCTGGGAGGCATCGACGATGGGGTCTCCGAAGATGATCCCCAGGGTGTCGTAATGAGGATGTGCCCGCTGGATGACTTCGTGGAACATCTTTGCGTTGGCGTCCCCTGTGAGGTCCAGTGGGTTGGCGTGTATGGCGTGGGCTGGAATGACCCCTTTCAACTGCTCGGCCAGTTCCGGCGGAAGGGGCGAGACATTCAAACCCTCCTGCTCGGCGGCGTCGGTGGCGAGAATGGCCGATCCCCCCGAGGTCGTGATGAAAAGAATCCTGTTTCCGGCAGGCGGTTTCAGATAGGCCAGCCCCTTGGCAAGATCGTAGAATTCCTCGATGGTGTCCGCCCGGTATACGCCATGCCGGCGAAAGAGGGAAGAATAGATCGCATCCGCCCCTGCAAGGGACTTGGTGTGGGATTCCGCGGCCACGCGTCCGCCGGGGGTCCGGCCCGATTTGAGCACCACCAGGGGCTTGGTGAGCGTCTTCAGAACGTTCTGGAAACGCACCGGATCCTTCACGCCTTCAAGATAGACGGCGATGACCCGGGTATTGGGGTCTTCTTCAAAATATTCGATGAGATCGATTTCATCCACATCCGCCCGGTTCCCGAGGCTCACGAAGCTGGAAACCCCCAGTTGCTCCTCGGAAAACCAGTCCATCATGGCCGCTCCCACCGTGCCGCTCTGGCTGATGATGGCCACGCGCCCTTTCCTGGTGAGGAGGGGCCAGGAAGCGCACAACGGATGATAGGGGTTGTTGATGCCCTGACAGTTTGGCCCGATGATGCGCACGCCGTATTCCGCGGCAACGGCCGCCGCCTCTTTCTGAAGGGCTTCACCCTCGGGGCCCGCTTCACTGAATCCTCCCGTGACGATGACGACTCCCTTCACGCCCTTTTCCCCGCAATCCCTGATGGCACCGGGTACGAAGCGGGCGGGAATGATTATGACCGCCATCTCGACGTTGTCGGGGATTTCCTTCACATTCTTGAAGCACGTCAGGCCGAGAATGCGTTCACTCTTGGGATTGATGGGATAAAGGGCGCCGGGAAATCCTCCCTGGACCAGGTTCTTGAGGATTTCGTGCCCCAGCTTGTCGGGACTTTCTGATGCGCCTATGACGGCAACGCTGGACGGGTGAAAAAAGGACCATAATTTTCTGGCGGGCATGGAATGATCTCCTTCCTGGGGTTGCGGGTGTCCCGGACGCAGTCCGGCCACAGTGATGTGTGGTTTTGGAAAAAACTTCGCTCGATGCCCGGGCACGAGTCGTGAGAAGACCGGGCCGGAAAGTCCGGAAAAGAAAAAGTCGGAGAAGGAACCCGGATCAGGCCATCTTTTTGGCTTTTTCCGCTACACGCGCATTGAATTTGTCGGCTTGGATGATGAAACGCTCGTGGGATGCCTCCCCGATTTTTTCCACTTCGTCGTAAGCTTCCAGATGGAAAGTCAATTTTCGTCCTTCCACTGCGGTGATTTCTGTCTTGACCCGGACTTCCATTCCCAGGGGAGTCGCCGCCATGTGCTTAAGATCCATGGAAATTCCTACGGATTGTTCCCCCGGCTGCAGATGTTCATCGATCAATTCGGCCGAAACCCTTTCCATCAGTCCTCCCAGGGCAGGCGTGGCGAATACGTTAGGGAGATTGGCATAAAATTTCTGCGCTGAATCCGACGGTTGGGATTTGATCTTCAGTTCGCGGGACATGCCTACCTTAAACGGTGTACTCATACTACCTCCTCATTGATTCTCATTGGATGCGTTTGATGGGAAGATTCCTCAAAGCCGCCACATCGGCTTCGAGACGGTCGGTCTGAAAAGATCTCTATCTGCCGTCGATCCCACCGGACAGAGGTTTCTGCCCGGTTGTATTCTTTAAATTAATGCATCGTTCGAAAAGAATCAAAAACAACCATCAATTGACTTTGATTCATGCGTTTCTTAACTTCCTTCTACTGCAAAGGGATGGGCATTGTCATTTACGTTCCATCTTCTTGAGAAGATGGATGGGGTGAGAAAAGCTATTGTGGCGAAAAAACGTGGAGCGTTCGTGCCGTGAGGTGACGGGCGCTTGATCTGGGAACCATTGAAAGGAGAAAAGCATGTCGAAGACGGAAAAGAACTTGAGAGAAGCGTTTGCAGGAGAATCGCAAGCCAATCGCAGATACCTTGCCTATGCTGAAAAGGCTGAAGATGAATTTTTTCATGGGGTTGCCAAACTCTTCCGCGCCGTGGCCGCCGCAGAAACCATTCACGCCCATAAACATCTGCGCACCCTCGGCGGCGTCAAGAGCACCAAGGAAAACATTCAGGATGCACTCTCAGGCGAAATCCACGAGTTCAAGAACATGTATCCTCAGATGATTGCCGATGCCAAAGAAGAGGGGAACAAGTCCGCCGAGATCAGCTTCACCTATGCCAATGCAGTGGAACAGATCCACGCGGAGCTTTATACCAAGGCCCTGGAAGATCCGGAGAAATTTCCCGTCAAGGATTACTACGTCTGCAAAATCTGCGGCTACACCATAGCCGATGCCCCTCCGGAAAAATGCCCGGTTTGCGGTGCCAATCCGAAAGCATTCTTCAAAGTCGATTAGGACGTGCATGATCCCCATCGAGCGGTTCGTTCCGTAAGGGAGTGAGTCGCTCTTGAAATCCTCATTTACCACGGAGGCACAGAGATCACAGCGCGGCCAAAGCCGCAACCAAATATTCACCACGGAGGGCACGGAGAAAAACCACTATTCTCCATGCCGGGAGTCGGCATGGAGAATCCTGTCTGCCGCCTCCGCGGCAGACAGGATCATCTCCTCACTCTGTGTCCTCCGTGTCTCCGTGGTGAATAACGGGATATTGGAACCCGCCAATTCCCTAACCATTGAATTTTCCATTCCGAGATATCCCCTTATTCCCTCATCTTTATGGGATTTCTAATCCCATTGAGTTCCAGGCAGAAATCTCCGGATTCAGGGTCTTCCTGAATCCATTCCGCCAGCTGGTAATAGGCGGGCCGCGAAAACCGTGCCGGAAATTGCCCCCCACGGATGCGGCAGTAAAGGACATTTTCCTTGCCGACATAAAGAGTCGATGGGTCCAGTGTTTCCTTTGTAGAGAGATGTCGCAAAGACAAAACGATTTCTTCCTCGATGTTTCCCTCTTTCTTATCCGACTTTATTCGATCCACTCTCGCAATGACAAAGGGGGTGTCTGCGACTTCGAGGCTGCAGAGATTTCTGTTCCATTCAATGAGAAATCTATTGTCTGAAGAGAGACGAATACAATTCAAAAACAATTCGAGAATGTCATCCCGAATGATTTTGTTTCCTTTGTAGAACCAGTCGCCTTCCACATCCACAGAGATGTCTGACGGGTAAAAGCCTTCTGCATTCTTGGAAGGAGCCGTGAAATCGGGCAGATCCATTTTTCTTCTCCCTGCAGTAAGTGAAAATTCATGTAAATTCAAACCGTTTCAAAAAAGCTTCCGGCTGTCCAGAAGAAGTGTAACGGGTCCGTCATTGATCAGGTGCACCTGCATCATCTCCTGGAATTTTCCCGTTGCCACGTGAGGCGAATAGCGCTTCACCTCCGCTACGAAGCTTTCGTAAAGAGTCCTGGCCAGGTCCGGCGGAGCCGCCCCTGCATAGGACGGTCTCCTCCCTTTGCGGCAGTCTCCCCAAAGAGTAAATTGCGAAACCACCAGGATCCCACCCTCCATATCCAGGACGGAGAGGTTCATTTTGTCGTTTTCATCGGAAAAAATACGAAGATGGACCACCTTTTCAGCCAGGTATTGACAATCTTTTTCATTGTCCTGCGGTCCGACTCCCAAGAAGATCAGAATTCCCCTGCCGATTCTCCCCGTTTCTTCCCCACGGACCGAAACACTCGCCTCCAGAACCCTCTGCACCACAGCTCGCACCGTCCAAACACCTCCTCTTTTTCGATGACGTTTTCTACCAGCAATTTTCGTTTTGAAAAGTGAACTCCCCCCATGCCCCCTCAAGGGAGGAATTTTTAGGATAAAACCTCTCTTTAGTGATTGGATTCAAGCTGCATGTTGGAATTGGGAGTCCCAATATGCATCCCAGCACGTAGGCCGCTTCTTCCAATCACTTTGGATTGCACCCGCTGCATTTCTTCGATTTGACCCCTGAATGGGAAAGCGATATAAGACTGTGGTCCGTTCCATTGCGGCGCATGAAATCGGCACAAAGACTCGTGACAATTCATATCTTATTGATAGGTACCATGTCAAAAGCCCCTTTTATCCTTTTGGTCAATCCCTGGACGACAGACTTTGCCGCGTATGATCTCTGGGCCAAGCCTTTGGGATTGCTTTTACTCGGTGGGTTGTTGAAAGAGGGAGGATGTGGAGTCGCCTTTATCGATTGCCTGGACCGGTACGATCCTCTGAGCCGCACATGCGGGGAGATGCTTCGGGGGGAAGAACGAAAGTTCGGAACCGGCAAGTATTCGAGGACCCTCATTGAAAAGCCGCAGGCTTACGGGGACATTCCCCGCCGCTACTATCGCTATGGAATTCATCCCGAAAGCTTTCGCAAACAGTTGCAGGTCATCCAGGAGCCGGATCTCATCTGGGTGACATCCGTCATGACCTATTGGTACCCGGGGGTTCAAGAGACCATAGAGGTTCTGCACGAGGTTTTTCCGAAAGTGCCCGTCTGGCTGGGGGGCATCTACGCAAGCTTATGCACCGGGCATGCAGAGAAAAACAGCGGAGCGGACCAGGTCATCACACTCCCCCTGGAAAAACTTCCAGGGAGGATCGAAGCCGCCACGGGGTTTGCCGTGAAGAATATTCCTTCCTGGGGGAATTTTAGACAAGCGCCCTTGCCGGCGCTGGAATTCATTTCGCATCCCACTTACGCTCCCATCATGACCGGCAGGGGATGCCCTTTTCGCTGCCCCTACTGTGCGTCGGGAATTTTGCAGCCCCGGTGGGAGCGCAGGAGCGCCGATGCCGTTTACGAGGAAATCCTCCACTGGCATGAAACCCTCGGAGTGGTCGATTTTGCCTTCTATGACGATGCCCTTCTCTTGCAGGCCGAAACCTCTTTGAAACCGGCGTTGGAAAGGCTCTGCAGGGAAGGGTTGCGGCTTCGCTTTCACACACCGAACGCCCTGCATGTGCGGGCTCTCACTTCAGACTGGTGCAGGCTGCTTTTTGAAAGCGGTTTTACCACCCTGCGGCTGGGCCTTGAAACGACGCGGGCGGACAAACAGCGGGAGTGGGGAGGGAAAGTGGAAACCCGGATGTATCGGGAGTCGGTCGAAAGACTTCGGATGGCGGGGTTTTCCAGAGACCAGATCGGCGTTTACCTGCTCTGCGGGCTTCCGGGGCAAAGCCCCGAAGATGTGGCGGAAGCCATCGAAGTGGTGGCTGAAAGCGGTGCGCAGCCTCACCTCTGCGAGTATTCTCCTGTCCCGGGAACCGCCATGTGGTCGGAAGTCTGCGCCTTATCGCGTTATGACATCGCGAAGGAACCTCTCTTTCAAAACAATTCCTTTTTTGCCTGCCGGCGCTCGGATTTTTCCTACGACGACCTTCTCCGACTCAAGGAATTGGTCCGAAGGGTTCGACGCCTTCCGTAATCCGTCGTTCACCACCCTTCGCATATCCGGCAAGTGTTCATCATGGAGGCAGGGAGAATGCAGAGATTTCATTCGATTGTCCCCCTTTTTCCCTTGACGCGCTTGATTATTTTGGTATTATGCTTCCCTAATCTTAACCTATTGTAATTATTAAATAAATGATCATAAGATGCTTTCATTGCCAAAAGAGGTGTTCAGCTCGATGCTTTTTGATCCGGAAAATGGTTTGTATATTTTTGAAGTGTCTATAGGCTTTAAGGCCAATGGAGAGAAACAAAGCAGCGCCTCGTGCCTCATTCAGGCGGACGACCTGGAGGAAGCTGAGGAAAAGGTGATGGAATACCTGGATAATCTGGATCTGGATCAAAGATTCTGGATTGAAGAGATCAGCGATCCATACAGTATCGAAGAATACCAGCAGCAGCTCGAAGAAGATGAGAGCGAGCCTTTTCCCCTGCTGGATGAGATGACCGAAGATGAATTCGTTGAATTCCTGGGCTTTTAGCTTGCGCTAAAGGCCTGTGCAAAAATCCCCTGGCAGAAAGTGATCGCCCTGAGGTATCGAAGAGTGAGCGAAAGGCTTTCGTACTTCGATACCTCGGCGCGAGCGATCTGCACGGAATTCCGCACGGAATATCGAGCCCTCCGGCATAGAAGCCTAGACGGCGATGAGCCTGGAAACCTGCTTGTTTACACAGTGGTAAATATCCTCATCGGTCCCGTAAATTTCAACGATGCACTTGTGATGGATCAATTTATCGATAATGAAAGAGGTCACATAGAGGCTGATGAAATTGGGGCGCGCCACCAGGGTTCTCAAGTCGGCGGTCTGTAGCTGGACTTCGAACTCTTCGGCATTGAGCAGCGTTTCCAGGGCGAAGTGGATCTGGTTTTCCATTTCCGCGTTGCTCGTTGTTTCTACCAGCCTGTCTTCCAAAAGTTTCATGACAATCCGTGAACTCAGATCGTCGATCTTATCGCGAAGAAGATTCAAGGCGGTGATCCGCTGTGACTCTTTTGCGTGATCCAACTTTGAAATGACGGCAGATTCTCTTGCATTCGGTCTATATTCTCTAGCCACCGCGGTGTTCCTTTCGTTCCTCATAAAACTGTCCATAAGATATATCGGAAGCAGCTCACTGGTCTGACGTGGTATTCTGCGATACAGAGACGGTTTCAACCACCGAGTTCTGATTGATGATTGCAGCCAGGTAGCCTGCTCCAAAACCATTGTCGATGTTTACCACCGAGACTCCGGGTGCACAGGTGTTGAGCATTCCCAGCAATGCGGCCAATCCGTTGAAGTTCGCGCCATAGCCTACACTGGTGGGTACGGCGATGACGGGACGTTCTACCAGCCCTCCAACCACGCTGGGGAGGGCGCCCTCCATTCCGGCTACCACAATGTAGACCGAAGCCTCCTGTAATTCCTCCCAAAGACTCAGCAATCGATGCAGCCCCGCCACTCCGACATCGAAAAAGCGTTTGACCCTGTTTCCCATGAACTCGGCCGTGACAGCCGCTTCCTCCGCCACGGGAACATCGGATGAACCGGCGCAGAGAACCTGAATGACGCCGCGGGATTGCCGGTTGACCGGTTCTTTTCCCAAAGTGAGCATTCTTGCTTCAGAATGATAAACCATCCCGGGAACGGAGGCCATAATCATTTCCGCTTTTTCTGCATCGATGCGGGTAGCGAGAATGTTGCTCCCGTATGCTTCCATGGCGCGGATGATATCTGCAACCTGCCCGGCTGTTTTTCCTTCTCCGTAGATTACCTCGGGATATCCGCGGCGAAGGCCACGGTGATGATCCACCCGTGCAAAAGAGAGGTTTTCATAGGGGAGCTTCCGCAGGAAATTGAGGACGTTTTCCATGTCTCTCTTCCCGTCTTTGTATTCTTGCAGAATGCTTTCAAGTTTTGTCATGATCGGCTCGCGCCGCTCCTTTTTCGTTCCGCAAGGACGGCCATGATGATTTCAACCTGCCTGTCTGCCACCCCGGCCATCTTCAAGAGCGCTTCCTTTGCCTTCTCCCCATGGACTTTGAGGGCCGGCAAATGCTGAATCCAGTATGTCCATTGCTGCAGGAGCTCATGCTTGTCCCGTACAGGAAAGCTTCCCTGCAAAGAATGCAGGATACTATGTTCATCGAGGACTTTTTGCAAGCAGGGACCGTAAAAAACGGGCTTTCTCCACGCTGCGGGTTCCAGTATATTGTGGCCACCGATGGGTTCGAGTGTTCCGCCGCAAAAGATGAGGTCACCCAGGGAGTAAAGCTCAAACAGGATTCCTATGCGGTCCACGAGCACAATGGATGCCCGCCTTTTCTCTCTGGTCTTTTCCAGGTGGGAGAGCATTTGAAAATCGATTCCTCTCTCCTGCAGCCAGAGAACCATATTGGGAATCCGTTCCAAATGCCTCGGCGCAAAAATCCCTACCGCCTGCGGCTCAACTTGAAGGAGTGATTGAAAAACCTCGAGGATTTGAATGCACTCGGAACGGCGAAGGCTTCCGCCCACGACGACGGGAAGATGGAGAGGAAGGTTCAATTTCTCTCGCCACGTGGATGTTTTCGAGGGATCGACACGCTGCAGAAGCCCATCGTATTTGGAGCTCCCGAGCACCAGGGTCCGTTCCTTGGAAACACCCAGCCCGAGAATGTTTTGACGATCTTCTTCGGAATGCATGCCCAGACATTTGAACTGCCGGAAGATGGGGAAAAACAAAGACTTCAGAAGAGCGTACCGTTTGGCTGAGCGGCTGGAAAGCCTGCCGTTCAAAAGAATGGAAGGGATTTCCCTTTCCCTGAGATACCTGAAGAGGTTGGGCCAGAATTCACTTTCCATAGCCACATAGAGATCCGGCTGCAGGGACTGGAAGGTTCTCTTCAGAATCCAGGGAAAGTCCAGGGGAAAGGGGACGACCCGGACCCATCGAGGAAGTTGAGCCTGGGCGAAATGGTATCCCTGGGGCGTTCCGGTGGAGAGGAAGATGGAAGATTCTGGGAGGCGTTCGTGAAGAGCGCAAAGGGTGGGAACGGCACCGGTTACTTCGCCCACGGATACGGTATGGAACCAGATTCGTGGCCTTCCCTGTTGCTGGTCCGCGTGGATTTCATACCGCCCCAGTCTGCCCTTGAAGAAGGTGGGATCGAGCTCGGACTTTTTCCATACAAATGGGATGATCCCATATCCCACCGTGTTCAAGACGATATTGTAAATGTACTCGACTGTTTGCAATAGCAGGTCTTTCGTGAATTTGAAAAAAAATGAGCTTCCAGGAACCGTTCTCGTGATCGAATACAAGAACATCGGATTCTCTTCAGTGCAAGGTTTATAAAGCATATCTTCAAATTGGCAATCAAATTCACTCCATTTTGAGTTATTTTTTGGCGGGGGAAGGAGGTTCCTTTGAGACCATTTTGCATCCTTGTGGTATGACCGTGAAGCTGATAAAACTCTTGTTCCAAAAGGGAGAAGGGAGGATTATCGAGATATCGCTGCTTGTCATCCAACGGATTGGATTGTAATGATGTTTGTATGCAGCCACGAAGAAAGGGCATGGACTCATGAAAAAGGCCATACGCATCGCCGACCTTTTCAGGCGCGAACAGGAGCTGCTGGGCCGGACCGCAAGGGTTCGGGGCTGGGTGCGCACCCGCAGGGATTCCAAGGCGGGAATCAGTTTCATTGAACTCAATGACGGATCCTGTCTCAAAAACCTCCAGATCATTGTAGACCTCAACCTGCCTCAATTGACTGAAACCGTTCAGAAAGTGAGCACCGGTTCCAGCATGCAGGTGGAGGGTGTCGTGAATGCTTCCCCCGGAAAGGGGCAGTCCATCGAGCTGCACGCCTCGGGGATTGAGCTCTACGGGGGGGCGGATCCCGCCACCTATCCCCTGCAAAAAAAGAGGCATTCCTTCGAGTTCCTGCGCCAGATCGCTCACCTGCGGCCTCGCACCAACACTATTGGGGCCGTGGCGAGGGTACGCAATCGATTGAGTTATGCGATCCATCAGTTTTTTCAGGATCGGGGATTTTATTATGTCCACACTCCCATCATCACTTCCAGCGACTGTGAAGGCGCCGGCGAGGTTTTTCGAGTCACCACGCTGAAGCCCGAAAACATGGTGGGAAACGAAGCCGGTGAAGCTGCTGCGGGAGATTTTTTCGGAAAGCCGGCTTACCTCACGGTGAGCGGACAGTTGCAGGCAGAAATATACGCTCTGGCTCTTGGGAACGTTTACACCTTCGGGCCGACTTTCCGGGCTGAAAATTCCAATACGAGCCGGCACTTGGCGGAATTCTGGATGGTGGAGCCGGAAATGGCCTTTTGCGATCTGGAAGAGGATCTCGAGATAGCTCAGGCTCTGATCCAAAGGCTCGTGGAGGTGGTTCTGACGGATTGCAGGGAGGACCTGGACTTTTTTGTACGGTTCATCGAACCCACTTTGCGTGATACCCTTGAAAAGGTCGTGGAGAGCCCCTTTGAAACGGTTTCCTACACGGACGCCCTGGAACTCTTGAAAAAATCCAGGGAGTCTTTTTCTTTTCCTGTGGATTGGGGAAGCGACCTGCAGGCGGAACATGAACGCTACCTCACGGAAAAAGTCTTCAAGAAACCGGTGGCTGTCGTCCATTTCCCGCGGTCATTGAAGCCGTTTTATATGAGGGTGAACGACGACGAGAAAACCGTGGCCGCAATGGATATTCTGGTTCCCGGCATTGGAGAAATCGTCGGCGGTTCCCAGAGGGAAGAGCGTTTGGACGTACTTTTGGAACAGATGAAGCTCAAGGGGGTTTCGCCCGATGACTACCGCTGGTACGTGGAACTGAGGGAATATGGCTCTGTTCCCCATGCAGGCTTTGGGTTGGGATTGGAACGCCTCCTCCAGTTTACTACGGGGCTTCCGAACATACGTGAGGTCATTCCTTTCCCAAGGACCCCGGGGCATGCGGATTTTTGATTCGTGAGCCTGGACCCACAGGGTAAGTACCGAAAATTGTAAATACGCAGCCATTTTTTGTGGGAACGGCTTCCAGCCGTGACAGGAACCGGCAAACGCACGCTTTGTCGCGGCAGGATGCCGCTATAAAAACGTACGGCTAAGAGCCTATCCAAAAACCTACCTCGGCAGCGGACACCCCCCTTTAATTCCCCCCTCAAGGGGGGACCAAGGGGGGTGTCGCAAAGTCCACAGGTGGTTTCTGGATAGGTTCTAAATGGGTGAAACGGGTGTGTAATTGCGATGATTGGTACCGAGCAGAGGGAATGGAAAATGAATAGAAACTGCAGATTTTGAGGGGAAAGAAGGTAAATCATGGCCTTACCGGAACTTGACTTCAAGTGCTGGAGGTGTTGGGGAGAGGGAGTGATTTCTCTGGGGGATCATGGTGACATGGTTGAATGTCCCGAATGTGGCGGTATCGGATGGATTCCCACGGAAGACGGCAAGCAATTGCTCGAGTTTCTCCACAGACATCTTGCAATCGAAGTCGGAGAAGATGAATCCGAAGAATAAGGATTGCTTGAGGAAGGAAAATACATGCCGGCTTTTCAGAAAGAGTGGATTGCATCTCGCGTTGCCCTGGTGCTGGCAGCGATCGTATTGATCATGATGCTTTTCGCCTGCACCTCTTCGAGCGAAAGCAGGACCGAAGGATTCAGGGGGATGAAATGGGGAAGCGCTTTGAAAGACCCGTCACAATTTGAACCCCTGGCGGAAGAGGGAGACCTGAAATTTTACAGGAAAAAAGGCGAAGACCTGAAGGTGGAAGATGTAAAGGTGGAAAATATTGTCTACGGTTTTTACAAGAACCGGTTTTACAATGTCATGGTCTATTACGCTTCTCCAGAGAACTTCCAAAGGCTCAAGGAAATTTTATCCCGGTGGTATGGAAATCCCGTCGAACCGGAGCAGGGGGTGAAGAAGTATTTTTGGAATGTGGACCTGCTGAACGTGCTCCTCGATTATAACGATGCGGCCGGTTCCGGAAGGATATCGTACTTTTTCAGGCCCATACAGACAGAGATAGAAGTGAGCCGGTAGGGGCAATGGTATTGAGTCAGCGAACCACAAAATGCAAATCCCCTTTGGGGAGCCTTGCATCGGGGCTAACGAGATCGAGTTCCGTAGAGCGCTGCCCCCAGCGCTCCCACCATGTCCGGATTTTCCGGAACGATGAGCGGTTCACCGAGCAGTTCTTCCAGAAGCATTCGAATGCATGGGTTATGGGCGACTCCTCCTGCGAAGAGGAGGGGAGATTCCATGCCGATACGCCGCAGCATGGCCATGGTGCGCTGTACAATGGCAAGATGCAGCCCCATGGCAATGTTTTCCGGACCCTCCCCGCGCGCCATGAGAGAAGTCGCCTCGCTCTCGGCAAACACCGTGCACATGCTGTTGATTTGAATGCGCCGGTCCGAAGCCAGAGCAAATTCTCCAAAGGATTCCAGGGGAATCTGTAATGCTGTGGCCATGAATTCCAGGAATTTTCCGGTGCCGGCGGCACATCGGTCATTCATTTCAAACTTGGCAACCCTGCCGGCAGGGGTGAGAAGGATGACCTTGGTGTCCTGCCCACCGATATCCAGGATGGTTTGGGCTTCTGGAAAGAGATGCCGTGCACCCAGGGCATAGGCCTGAATTTCAGTGATGGTTTCCACCTGGACCTCCCCGGAGGAATCAGCGAAAAGTTTGCGTCCATATCCCGTGGCGACCATCCTGGAGGGCTTTGCATTCTCCATGAGTTTCTTACACTGGCCCAGAGGATCGAAAGTGGTGGGAACTTTGGCCTGATGAACGATTTTCTGGTCCAGCAATACAACCAATTCTATGGAGCGGGAACCAATGTCGATTCCCGCTACCGTCTCAGAACCGCGCATACGGAATCTCTCACTTCCTGACCATTTCCACAAAGGCTTCGACCCGCGTTTTCAACTGTTCCACATCCTCCATGCTGTAGTCGGTTTCGATGCTGAGCATGGGGACTCCTGCTTCCTTCAGGATCTTTTCCACCTTGAATGCTTCCATGGTGTAAGGCTGACAGAAAGAAAGGGCAAAATGGATGACTCCATCGACGTTCAGTTCCTTTGCCATTTCAGAGATATGATCCAACCGTTCCGTGTTGGGGGTAAAGCAGGCACAGTCAATGCGAAGATAGCGGTCTGCTATGGCATCCAGCATCTCTTCGAGAGTCTCGGCCCTTTCACTCACGAGGTCGCGAATATTTCTCGTTCCGATGCAGGATTCCTCTCCCACGATGACCGCTCCCGAAGATTCGATGACGTATGGCAGCTTCCAGTTGGGAACCGCCATGGGGCACCCGGACAGCATCAGGCGTGGCGTCTGTTTGGGAACAATCCCTTCGCCCGCTTTGATGCGGGATTCCAATTCGTCGCAAAGTTCTCCGATTTTTGCCGTGAATCTGTCAGGATCGTCATAAAAACTGATCTGATTGATCAGCAAGACGTCCCGACCGGAGATGGGAGTCGGAACATTCGCCCGCAGGCGGTTGAGCCGCTGGAGTACTCTTCGCCGGTCGTTCACTTTGCGTATGGCTTCACGTAGCTTGGGGGCCGTGATTGCGTTTCCCGTGATCTCTTCTATCTTTTCCTTGAAACGAAGCAATTCTGCCTTCCATAGATCACGGTCGCATGCATTTTTCATTTGCGGAATTTCCATGACATAAACGGGAGCGTAATCAGAAAAGATTTCATACGCCTTCTTCTTGCCGTCGCAAGTGGTTTCTCCCACGATGAGATCGGAAGATTCAATGTAGGGGCAAAGCCTGGAAAGTTTGAATCCCACAAAGGACTTGATGAGTGCGCAGGTGTTTCTGGGCAGAATCTTCTCCGCCTCACCTTTTCCTGCTTCAGCTCCCGCGCAGAGTCCTACCTGGATGCCATCCGCGGCCAGCACCAGTTCTTCGGGAACGAACACACAAAAGGTTCCAATAACTTTCTTTCCTTGCGCCTTCGCTTCCTGGAGTTCCTGGATGCGCAGACCATGGACTTCAGACAGGACGAAGTCGAGATATTCCATCCCTTTGAGGCGTCCCTGCTGTGTAAGATAGATATCTCCGTAGAACTTGCCCAGAACGGAGAGGAGCCCGGCATGGGCGTCCAGGTCCAGATTGAGTTTTTCCCACATGGCATCGTAAGGCGTTGGCATAGGATGAATCCCCCTGGAAAGTGGATAAGATAAAAAAATCGAATGAATTTCGGTCACTTTTCAACCGCATGACAATGCAAATTAACTTTGATATTTAGATTTATCAAATAGTTAGTTTCCATGCAAAAATACAGAAGCATCGATTTTCTTAATGGAACGAGGAAGGGAACGGGAGAATTTCCAAAGATCAGTCGGTATCCTATTCATCCGCCGTGGATGCGAGTTCTCTCAGGAGGCGCAGGGACTCTTTCGCTTCTTCGGGGTCGATCTTATGGAGGGCAAAGCCGGCATGCACGATGACATAGTCCCCGAGCCGGACCTGTTCCGGCAACAGCATGAGGGATGCTTTCCGCAGTGCTTCTCCCACACGCACCGTTGCCATTTCGTCTTCAATATGGATCACTTCGGCAGGAATGGCCAGACACATCGAGGCATACCTTTCTTTATTGAGCTGCTTCCACTCTATTTTTAGCGGCGTATTTTCCACCCGCCGCTTCTATTTCGTTCAAGACCCGGGAGGAGATCTCCGGCACCTGTGCCTGGATCGTTTCCGTCAATTCCATCCCCCAGGGAGAGATGTCCGCGGGTTCGATTCCTATGATGACGACATAGGGGCGGTTACCAAGGATTTCGGAATATGCCAGGCTCTCTACCAGGTCCAACTGGTGCAGGGAGTTCTTGAAGGTCACTCTCTTTTCCAGTTCTTCAGGGGGAAGGCGATAGTGTGTTCCGGGGGGCTGCCCATTTTGCACGGCGTCGACGACGATGAGATAGTCGCTCTGAGAAATGGGATCCAGGAGCCTCAACCCCAGGGTGCCCCCATCCATCAGTTCGACATTGGAAGAAAATTCGTATTCGGCTTTGAGCTTTTCGACGATCTTGACTCCAATGCCTTCATCGCGGAGCAGGATATTGCCCACGCCCAAAACCAGTATCCTCTTTTGCTGATCCTGGTTTTCCCTCTCGTTTGGCGCCATATGCCGTTGCATCGTTTCCTTCTCTCCCCGAAGTATACTGTGAACGCAGCAATTCTCATTTCTAAAAGTGAATACCCCCCATGCCCCCCTCAAGGGGAGGGGCAGGGATAAAGTCCCCCTTTGAAGGGGGATCGAGGGGGGATGTCGGAAGTGACAACATCATGAGGACCATCCAAAAAACCGCCTAGACAACCCTGAATTTATATACTTCATTGCTGCGTGGGTCGATCATGTGCACAGCACAGGCAATGCATGGATCGAAGGAATGCACCGTACGGAGGACCTCCACCGGGCGTTTGGGGTCGGCCACGGGGGTGCCGACGAGAGCTTCTTCCACAGGGCCCATTTTGCCTTGAGCGCAACGGGGACCCAGGTTCCAGGTGGAGGGGACCACCAGTTGGAAGTTGTTGATTTTTTGTTCTTTGATGTCCACCCAATGCCCTAGGGCTCCGCGGGGAACATCGTTGAGCCCGGCCCCCATGGCTTCTGCGGGCATCTGGTAATCCTGATAGATCTTGGTATCCCCCTTCTTGATATTTTCCGCCAACTGGTCGATCCATCCTTCCATGGCATCGCCGATGATCTTGGTTTCAATCGCCCTCGCGGCCGTTCTCCCCAGGGTGGAGAAGAGTGCTTCAGGGGGAACTCCCAATTTTTTGAGAAGGCCGTCCACCGCCTTTTTGGTAGGTTCATGACCCTTCCCGTAGGCGACCAGAACGCGCGCTAGGGGGCCTACTTCCATGGGTTCTCCCTTGTAGCGCGGGGCCTTTATCCAGCTGTAACGGTTTTCCACATCGAGTTTTTCATACTTGGGTTTTGTTTCTCCCTTGGAAGGATGGAGCGCCTGGTCTCCCTCGTACCAGCTGTGCTTGACATGTTCTTCAACCTGGGCCATATCGACGGGCTCGATCTTGCTCAGGTTCCGTTTGAAAATGGCTCCCCTCGGGAGCATGAAGCTGTCGGGTTCTTTCTCGTTTTGAGGGAAATCCCCGTAGACGAGGAAGTTGGTGGTGCCGCCGATCTTTGCCCAATCCTTGTAAAAGCCCGCCACAGCGACCACGTCGGGCAGGTAGACGTTGGTTACGAAATCCATCGTCTCTTTCCAAAGATACTTGAATTCGGAAATGCGATCGGCGTTGAGGTCCGTAGCGCAGGTGACGCCGCCCACGACGAGGCTCTGCAAGTGGGGATTCTTAGCGCCGAAGACGGCGTGCATGCGTGCGGTGCGCGCCTGCTGACGGAGAGCTTCCAGATAGTGGGATGTTGCGATGAGGTTCACCTCGGGGGGCAGCTTATAGGCGGGATGCCCCCAGTAGCCGTTGGCGAAGATGCCGAGTTGTCCACTGTCGACCAGCTTTTTCAGGCGCGCCTGAACCTCTTTGAAATCGTTGATGCCGCTGTTGCCCGCCGTGGAAACATGGTTGGCGACATCCGAGGCTTTCTTGGGATCGGCCTTGAGGGCGCTCAAAACATCCACCCAGTCCAGTGCATGGAGGTGATAAAAATGAACCATATGATCGTGCAGGAATTGTACGCCCAGAAGAAGGTTTCTGAGCAGCCGGGCATTCTCCGGAATGTTGATGCCGGCGGCATTGTCTACGGCGCGAACGGAGGCCAGCCCATGAACATATGTGCAAACGCCGCAGGCCCTCTGGGTGAAAAGGTATGCGTCCCTGGGATCACGTCCCTTCAAGATGAGCTCCAAGCCACGGAAAAGTGTGGCGCTGCTCCATGCATTGCTGACCTTTCCATTGGTGACTTCCACTTCTATACGCAAATGCCCCTCGATACGGGTGATGGGGTCTATAACAACTCTTTGTCCCATGGTCGTTTTCTCCTCGGGTCGATAGACGGTGCGGTTTGATCCTGGCGGTTGAAGGACTCTTCTATGAAAATCTTTTCATCTACAGTGACTTATAGAAAGGAGACAACTTGTCCCAGAAATCGGGTTCACTGCAGCCGATGCAGGGATGTCCCGCCTGTACCGGCCAGCTGGTGCCTTCATTGAATTTGACCGCAGGACAGTTGTTATAGGTTTCCGGTCCTTTGCATCCAACCTGATAGAGGCAATAGCCCAGCCTGGCTTCTTCGGAATCGAATGAGGTCACGAATTCACCGTTTTCGAAATGGGATCGGCGGGGGCATTGATCGTGAATGGTCTTGCCGTAGGCGAAAAGGGGGCGCCCCTTATCGTCCAGGTCGGGGAGTTTCCCGAAGAGAAGATAGTTCACGATGGTCCCTACAAAATTGATGGGATTGGGGGGGCAGCCGGGAATATTGAGGGTACTGACTCCTATGGCGTCCTTGACGGATTTGGCGCCGGTGGGATTGGGTGCGGCCGCAGGGATTCCGCCGTAAGAGGCGCAGGTCCCGATACAAATGGTTGCCAACGCCTTGGGACAGACCTCTTTGGCAATTTCAAGAAAAGTCTTTCCCCCGATCATTCCATATACACCATTTTCCGCTGTGGGGATGGAGCCGTCCACAACGCAAATGAATTTGCCCTCATTTTTGGCGATGGTATCGTGAAGGGACTTTTCTGCAGCTTCACCGGATGGAGCCATGAGGGTTTCCTGGTAGTCCAGGGAAATGATATCCAGCAGCAGTTCATCGATCCAGGGATATGTCGTCCTGAGAGTGGCTTCGGCGCAACCGGTGCATTCGGCGAACGAGAGCCAGACCACGGGGGGGCGTTTGGCTGAAGTGAACGCCTCGGCAATCCTGGGGACGAAGGAAGAAGATAAACCCATTGTAGCCGACAAGAGGGTACAATACTTCATAAAATCCCTTCGGGATACCCCTCTCTTTTCCAACCGTTCCTCAAAGCCTTTTTCCCGTTTCATAAAAACCTCCTCAAGCCGTTTGAAAAACGCCGTTTGCGCCCCCATGATCTCGGAACGCGCCGAACGCCCTGGGGAGTTGGCGGATTCCAATATCCCCTTATTCACCACGGAGACACGGAGGGCACGGAGAAGATTTTGGAATTCTTATGGAATTCCTTTTTGATCTCTGTGCCTCCGTGGTAAATGGGGATTTCAAGAGCGACCACTCCCTGAGATGCAACATGGGGCTCCAAGAATCTCCAAAAAGGACTGTACAGCCCGCTCTGTACCAAGAAAAACGTATCCGTTCACCGCGGAGGAACAAGTTTCTGCCTTTGGGATGTTATCGTTATCACTAAGTTTCTTGAGTGTCAAGTTGTGAAAATTATTACTGAATTCGTATTTGGATTGTGCATTTTCGGAAATGCGGGAGGATAAAAAAAAGCTGATGTCGTTGCATCTTTTCGACATCAGCCAAAGGGAAAACCTGAAATAGATTGGGCGTTTTGAAGTTTCCTGGGACTCAGTTTTTAACAATTTCGGCGAGTTTTTCCAGTATTCGCTTGGGGACAGGATAGGCATCCCGGGCAAAATAGAGGTTCAGCAGTTCTGCGTCGAATTCCATGGCTTCCGCCGCCTGGGTTATGCTCATTCCCTTCTCTTCCAACTTTTGAATCAGCTCAAGCTTTTGTGATTCCATGTTTTTTCTCCTGTAGCGGCTCTATGGTTTGGCTCCATCGTTACAAATGCATCTAACTCATTTGCGAGGAGTTGTGCAAGGCTTTTTGAACCATTTTGAGAAAACCTGAGCGAGATTGCTGTTGGCTGCAAAATTCAAAAGGCCGCAAGGAAAATCCTTACGGCCTTTTGATATGGACAAGGGTCTCTCAGTTTTCTGTAAACTCAGAACTTGGATCAGATTCAACCACCAGCGTGAAATTTAGCATCCTGTTTGTGTAAACGGAAGAGTACCAAAATCATCAGAATTCGCTTGGAATTTCCACTCAACTTTTCTCGTTCGCATGAATTCAACGCAACACCAGATCGAACATTCGCTTCAACTAGAGGAGCAGGACAGCAGTCACATCGATCAGCACCTCAGAATTCGCTTCCACCCGAACCGAACAGTATCCACAATCACTTGAACGCAACAACAACTCGAATTCGAACCACTGAGAGTTCCCTACTTCAAAATGGGGGCAGGCATACTTAAATTCAACTCCAACTTCAGATCTGCATCACAGTTTGATGCACTCGCTTTAGAACACGCAGAAGACAAAGCAGTTTCAAAATCAACGAGGTCAAAGGGCTTCTTCAGGAACGATACAATTTCAACTTGAGCCAGCTCAGCAGCAATCACTTGAAAGTCATATTCAGAAATCATTATCGTGGCCGCACCGGGCACGATCTGCATCAACTTTTTCAGCAAGGCGACGCCATTAGCATCAGGAAGAAGATATTCAACGATCACTATGTCATGGTGAAAATCAGCAATCAGCATCAACGCTTCACGAGCATTCGAACAACAATCATAAGCATACCCAGCCCGTTCCAAAAAATTTTCCAAAGAGCGTTTTAACGGAGCATCAGCTTCAACAAGTAGCACACGATGCGCACAATCCACATTCAGCCTCCTGACCTAGTATAAATGCATTGTGTGTGCCAAGTGAGTGAAGGGCATGAAGGCCTTTGCTTCGGCCCGTTTTCCATGGAAATACGATTTGATCGTGGAAAAATGATTGGAGAATATTGACCGGAATCTTAGTGAAAACCTGATTCATTGGAAGACGTCCAAATTGAAAATGCATTAAATACAAGATGTTGAATCTTTTATGGAGAATATTGTTTAAAATGAGATCGGTTGGAGAATTTTATTCAAATTTCTATGCCGTGTTTTTTCATGCGATAAATGAGAATATGCCTGGGGATTTTCAAAAAACGCGCCGCTTTCGATTTGTTGCGTTGGCATTTTTCATAAGCGTTAAGGATGATTTGTTTTTCTATTTCTTCAAGGCCGATTCCCTCCTCGGGCAGCTCGATATGGAACTGTTCGGAAGAGGAGGGAACCTGGTCTTTTTCGGGCTCTACGAGAAAATGGAGATGCCTGCCGAGAATGGTCTCTTCGTTTTCCAGCAGAATCACCCGCTCGATGGTATTTCTGAGTTCCCGGACGTTCCCGGGCCATGGATGTTGCAGAAGAATCCGTTCCGCATTGGGGCTCAGTCCCCTGAAATGCTTGCCGTACTTGTCATTGAACTCTTCCATGAAGAAAAGCGAGAGAGGAATGATGTCTTCCTGGCGTTGGCGCAGGGAGGGCAGTTCAATGAGGATGGTGGCCAGGCGGAAAAAGAGATCCTTGCGGAATCTTCCCTGATCCGACGCTTCCCAAAGGTCCTGATTGCAGGCGGAAACGATGCGGATATCCACCTGCCGTTTGCGTGTTCCCCCTACCGGATAGAATTCTCCGTCTTCCAGGACTCTCAAGAGCTTTGCCTGGATTTCAGGGTGGAGATCCACCACTTCATCCAGGAAAAGGGTCCCGCCGTCCGCCACTTGCAGGAGCCCTTCCTTGCCCTCGGTTTTTGCTCCTGTAAAAGCCCCTTTTTCGTAGCCGAAGAGTTCGCTTTCGATGATTTCCCTGCTGAATGCGGCGCAATTCAGTGCCACGAAAGGATAAGTGGCCCTGGGACTCTTGTTGTGAATGAGCCGTGCAAAAAGTTCTTTGCCCACGCCGCTTTCTCCCTGAATGAGAACACCGGCATCCCGGCTCTGTGCACTCTTGATGGCCAGCATTTGCGCTTCGAGAAAGAGGGAGTCTTTACCGATGAGCCGGTCCACGCCCCGCAATCTCTGCACTTCCTGTCGAAGCCGGTCCACCTCGTTTCGCAAGCCGGAATGTTCCAGGGCTTTCTGGATGGTGAGTTCAAATTCATCCAGATCGACAGGCTTGACCAGGTAGTCGAATGCCCCCCGCTTGATGGACATGACAACGTCTCTTACTTGCTCATAAGCCGTTATCATGACCACGGTGGGAGATGGCCGCAGTTCTTTGAAGCGGAGGAGGAGTTCCAGTCCGCTGGTGTCGGGGAGTCCGATATCCAGAAGTATGAGGTCCGGTTCCTCCTTCTGGGCGAGTTCCAAGGCCTTTGCCCCCGTGTCGGCTTCGATGACCATATGGTTTTTTTCCAGCAAACGACGCAGGGCCGAGCGAAAAGGCACTTCGTCGTCCACAAGGAGAATCTTGTGTTTTTCGCGCATGTGGTGTTTCCAATACCCGTATTTCGGAAAATCACAGGGTTCGATGCGGGAACATGAGATGATAGAGAAGGGATGTTGCACGGACCCGATCAAGTGCTCAGAATGGGTCTTTTAAAGACCCACAAATAAAATAATATCTCTAACATAAAGCAAAAGGCAAATGAAGCCGGATTCTCGAGCTGCGGAAGGCAACATTCAACCGATGCAGCCGTTCAAGGGGGGGCATACCTTGCCTGCGTCACCCCGCGTTGCCCTCCATTATCCATGGATTGGAAGGCACGTTTCTTTTTTCACCCTGAACGCAATCCTGCCCACTTCTTTCATGACTTGGGCCTCGTTCACGTCTTTTACCCGTCCGTCGGAGACGACATGTCGTCCACCGACCCATACATGTCGAACGTCGCTGCCCCTCACGGTATAGACCAACTGGGAAACGGGGTTGTATAGCGGTGTGAGATGGGGTTGGTTCAGATCGATGGCGATGAAGTCCGCTTTCTTCTCTGGTTCAAGGCTTCCGATTTTCCGCTCCCATCCCAGGACCGAAGCCCCCTCGCAAGTGGCAAGCCGCAAAACTTTCCAGGCCGGAAAGACTGTCGGATCTTTCGCAAAAACCTTTTGAAGCTTCGAGGCCTTGTCCATTTCAGAAAAGAGGTCCAGATCGTTGTTGCTGGCGCATCCGTCCGTACCCAAGCCAACGGCGACTCCGGATGTGAGAAGTTGTGGAACCTGGGCGACCCCGGAGGCCAATTTCATGTTGCTTTCAACATTGTGGGAAATTCCCACCCGGCGTAGCGCAAGGAGTTCCATTTCCGCGGGAGTCAACCAAACGGCGTGTGCGCAAAGGGTCAGGTCATCTAAAATGCCCAGCGTGTCCAGGTAAAAGACCGGCCTCATGCCTTTTTTTTCAGTCAGTTCCAAAACTTCACCCGCGGTTTCCGAAAGGTGGATCTGGAAAAGAATATTTCTTTCGCGGCAAAGAGACTTGACCCATTGCAAGGTCCCGGCGCCGCAGGTGTAGGGTGCATGGCAAAAGAGGGAAGGCCTCAGGCGGTCTGTGTCACCCGGAAACGCTGCGAGAAAAGCTTCCGCCCGTTCCCTAGCCCGGCCCGGATCGGGCAGGTCCGGCGAGGGAAAGTCCACGATGCCCTGCCCCAAAACCGCTCGAATTCCGCTCTCCATGGCAGCCCGGGCGACCGATTCCTCATAAAAATACCCGTCGCAAAAGGTGGTGATGCCGTTTTTCAGCATTTCCACGGCGGAGAGGAGGCTCCCCCAGTAGACCGTCTCCGGGTTTATGTGAGTCGCCTCCACAGGGAAGATGACTTCATGCAGCCACTGCATGAGGGGCAGATCGCTTCCCAATCCTCGAAAACAGCTCATGGCTGCATGGGTGTGGGCATTCACGAGGCCGGGCATCAGGAGATGACCTCGCAGGTCCATCTCCCGGCGTCCCCTGAAATTTGCCTGAATCTCCGTCGTCGGGCCGACGGCTGCCAACGTATCGCCGTCGATGGCTACAGCGCCCGATGGAATACATAGCATTTCCTCATTACAGGTCACGACCCAATCCGCATGGAGCAGGACGCAGTCGACCTCCCGGCGGCCACGAGGTCCGGATGTGCTTCCCTCAGGAGCGGAGTGTTTTGGCGAAGATGCGCACATGGTCCATGACCTCGTTGATGTCTATGGTGAGGAGGTTGCGGTCTTCCATCACCAGGCGGCCGTGAATGATACTGTGTCTCACATCGGCTCCCCGCGCCGCATAGACCAGATGGCTCACGGGTTCATAGAGTGGGGTCAGGTGCGGTTTTCTGAAATCCACGACAATCACATCCGCCCAGCTTCCAGGGGTGAGTGTCCCGAGTTTTTCTTCCAGTCCGATGGCTTTGGCTCCGTTGCGCGTCGCCATTTTGAGGGCCAGGCGAGCCGGAAGAGCCGTTGGGTCCAGGTTGGCCACTTTATGGAGTTTGGCGCAGGAATCCATCTCTCCGAAAAGATCCAGATCGTTGTTGCTGGCGCAGCCGTCGGTGCCGAGGGCGACGTTGATTCCCATCTCCACGAGGCGGGGGACGGGAGCGATGCCCGAAGCCAGCTTCATGTTGCTTTCCGGGTTGTGGATCACTTGTACCTGCCGCTTTGCCAGCCATTCCATGTCTTCGGGACTCAGAGCCACACAATGGTCTGCTATGAGTCGGGAATTCAACAGTCCCAGATGTTCCAGATGGGCGACGGGACTCAGACCGTATTGGTCGAGAGACTGCCGGACTTCGGTTTCCGTCTCCGAAAGATGCATGATGAGGGGAACCCCATGCCTTTCTGCCAGGTTTGAACATCGTTTCAGCAAGTCCGGCGAACAGGTGTAGATGGCGTGGGGTTCCACGGCAATGCGGATGAGGGGGTCGTCTTTCCACTCCTGGATGAGGGACTCGGTAAAGCTCAGTCCGTTTTCGATGAGGCCGTAGTGGGGGGACGGGAAATCATAGAGGACTTCGCCTACGAGTGCGCGCATTCCGGCTGCCTTGGCCGCTTCGGCCACCTTGTGTTCGAACAGGTACATGTCGCAGAAGGTCGTGGTTCCAGATTGGATCATCTCGGCGCAGGCAAGGAGGGTGCCCCAGTAGACCCAGTCGGCCGTGAGTTTCTGCTCGGCGGGGAAAATATGGTCCTGCAGCCATTCCATGAGGGGGAGGTCATCGGCGAGGCCTCGAAAGAGAGTCATGGCTGCATGGGTGTGGCCGTTGATGAGTCCTGGAAGGACGACGCATCCCTCCACATTCAGGGACTTGGCGGCTCGATATTTGGCGGCCAGGTCGGAGGAGGGGCCGACTTCAATAATTTCTCCGCCTCCAATGGCGACGGCTCCGGGATTGAAGCGTTGATCCGCATCGTCGAGAGTGAGGACCAATCCGTTGATGAGGAGAAGGTCTGCGTTCTGATGATGTGATTCCTGCAAGGGTTCCGGTCCTCCCGTGGGATTGCTGAAGTCATGTTATTTATTTTATCAGATGCGCGAACAAAAGTTTCTCAACATTCTTGATGGTTACAGATTACGTCATTCCGGCATGCTTTTAGCCGGAATCTAGCCACATGGCACATCCTCTGGATACCGGCTTTCACCGGTATGACGGTTTGAAAATGTTAAGAAATTTCTGTCCAGGTACTTAAATCGATATTGTCGGAAAGTGCCGCCTATAATTGTTCCAAGACCTTTGCCAGCAGCTGCACGAGCTTCGATCCCGCCCGTTCCGCCGTGGCGATGATTTTGTCGAGGGGAGCGGGTTGGTAGGCATCGGGAAGATTGACGTTGGTGATGACGGAAATCCCCAGGACTTTAAGCCCTGCATGAACGGCGGTGATCACCTCCATGATGGTGGACATTCCTACGGCATCGGCTCCCATGGCCCGCAGAAATCGCGTTTCCGCGGCCGTTTCGAGGCTGGGGCCCAGAACCCCCACGTAAACGCCACGGTGTAAGAGGATCCTTTCCGCAAGAGCCGTTCTGAGGGCCAATGCCTGGAGTCTTCGGCAGTAGGGTTCCGTCATGTCTGGGAACCGGTCGCCCCATCGGTCCACATTGGGGCCTGCCAGGGGATTGTGCCCCGTCAGGTTGATGTGATCCGTGATGAGCATGAGGTCGCCGGCGCTGAACTGAGGGTTGAGCCCTCCGGCGGCATTGGAGAGAATCAGGGTATCCATGCCCAGGGTTTGCATGACTCGAATGGGGAAAGAGATTTGTCTTGCGGTGTAGCCTTCATAGAGGTGGAATCTTCCTTGCATGACAAGGATCGGTTTTCCCGCCCAGGAACCGCAGATGAGCCTCCCTTCATGGCTGGTGACCGTGCTCACGGGATAATGGGGAATTTCTCCGTAAGGAAAAACGGCGGACTTGTCCATGGCGTCAACGATACCGCCCAGGCCGGTGCCCAATATAAGCCCGATTTTGGGCCGAATATCGAGATGAGCACCGATGAAAGCGGCAGCTTCCTCCACCTGCTTGCAAAAAAGTTCCATTTTCTCTCCTGATCTCCGGTCCGAATAAATGTTAATCGCCTCAGACAATTGACATAAGGTGCCAGATTTGTAAAGATCCTTCTGTTGGAAAGGATTCCGCTCGCAAAGTGATGCCGGTCGGTTATAATATTTATATTTTTCATGAATTTTTTTAACCGTTCACCCCCGTTTGCATATCCGCAGATGCTGCAGAAATGGAAAAAATAACCGGTTTTCGGATTTTCCTTATTCTCTGTGCTCTCCGTGTTCTCTGCGGTGAATGGTTACAACTTTTCTAAAGTCTCATTACGTGGAGATCAGTGGCAGGCCCCGGCCTGATCACTAAATAAGGATTTATGCACTCTTTGGAATCTCAGAAATTGCGCAGGGCTGCCCCTTCCCCTGCTGAAGCCCCGTTCATTCCGGACTATCCACCGGGACTCCCCATTCTTGACAAAAAGGAGGCTATTCTCCGCGCCATAGCGGAACACCAGGTACTGGTCATTACCGGGGAGACGGGTTCGGGAAAGAGCACTCAAATTCCCAAATTTTGCCTCGAGGCCGGTTTCGGCCGCCGCGGAATGATCGGCTGCACGCAGCCCCGCCGTATTGCGGCCATCACTCTTGCCAATCGGGTCGCTGAAGAGCTCAAAGAGATGGGTCCCCTGTGGGTGGGGCACAAGATCCGTTTCCAGGATCGGACGGCCCGAACCACCCGCATCAAGTTTATGACCGACGGGATTCTCCTGGCGGAAGCGCAGCGGGACCGCCTTTTTCGGGCCTACGATACGATCATTGTCGATGAAGCTCATGAGCGGACTCTAAACATCGATTTTCTCCTGGGGCTCATCAAGAAGATTCTGCCCCGGCGTCCCGATCTCAAGGTGATCATCACCTCCGCAACGATCGACCCCGAAAGGTTCTCTCGATCCTTTGGAAATGCCCCCATCATTGAAGTCTCAGGCAGGACCTACCCCGTTGAGGTGCGCTACCGTCCTCTGGAAGTGCGCGATGACGAAGAGGAAGAGATCTCGTATATCGATCAGGCCGTTGCGGCTGTGGACGAACTCAAGTCCCGCCGGGAGGGAGGGCGCAGGGGGGACATTCTCATCTTCATGCCCACGGAGAGCGATATCCGGGAGACGGTCCAGAGGCTCGAGGAAAAACGCTATTTCAACACACGGGTCTTTCCGCTTTTCGGCAGAATGGCGGCGGGAGATCAGCAGAGTGTTTTCAGACCCGCTTCGGAAGAAAAAATCGTGGTGGCCACCAACGTGGCTGAAACGTCTCTCACCATCCCGGGGATTCGGTACGTGATCGATACGGGCCTTGCCCGTATTTCCCAATACAATGCGCGGTCGAGAACGCAGAGCCTTCCCGTGTCCCCCATTTCACAGGCGAGTGCCGATCAGAGGCAGGGACGGTGCGGCCGCGTGGCCGAGGGCATTTGCATTCGCCTTTATTCCAGGGAGGATTATCTCAATCGACCGCTTTATACTCCCCCCGAGATACAGCGGTCGAATCTTGCGGAAGTCATCCTGAGAATGCTGTTTCTGCGCCTCGGGAACATCCAGGAATTTCCCTTCCTGGACCCGCCGTCTCCTGCGGCCGTCAAGGATGGATTTGCCCTGCTCAAAGAACTCGGCGCCGTTGACGATCATCGAAGGCTCACCCCCCTCGGGCGCATGATGGCGAGGCTCCCTCTGGACCCGCGCCTCTCCCGCATGCTCATGGAAGCTCAAAAGGAAGGCGCCCTTCAAGAATTGACGATTCTGACGGCGGCCCTGAGCATTCAAGACCCAAGAGAGCGTCCCCTCGACAAGGAAACCCAGGCGGACCAGGCTCATGCCCGTTTTCGCGATCCGCGTTCGGATTTTGTGACTCTTCTCAAAATCTGGGGAACCTTCTGGCAGATGGGTTCCGAAGATCGCGGGGCCGCACTGATCAGCCGGAGTCAGATGCGCAAATTCTGCCGCGATCATTTTCTCTCTTATCGAAGGATGCGTGAGTGGAGGGACATTTTTGAGGAAATCCGGGATATTCTTCAAGAGCTGGGGGGATTTGAATTCAACCCGGATCCGGCGAGCTACGAAGCCATTCACAGGTCCATTCTGAGCGGGTACTTGAGCCATATCGGCGTGCGTAAGGATAAAAACATCTATCTTGCGACCAAAAACCGCCAGGTGATGCTTTTCCCGGGCTCGGGACTCTTCAACAAAGGAGGAGCCTGGATCACCGCCTCAGAATTGATACAGACTTCCCGCCTGTATGCCAGAACCGTTGCCGTCATCGAGCCTGAATGGCTGGAGGATCTGGGCGGGCATCTCTGCCGTTCCACCTTTTTTGAACCCCACTGGGAAAAGAAAAGGGGCCAGGTCGTCGCCTTCGAGCGAGTGACTCTCTATGGCCTCACGGTTGTGGATCGCCGTAAGGTCGATTACAGCCGTGTGCGTCCGGCTGAAGCCCGGGAAATATTTATCCGTTCGGCCCTGGTCGAGGGCGATCTTCCGAACGGCTACGCCTTCATGGAACACAATCGAAATCTGATCCGTCAGGTCGAAGAGCTGGAAAGCAAGACGCGCCGCAGGGATCTTTTGGTGGACGAAGAAACGCTCTTTCAGTTTTACGATCAGCGCCTGCCCCAGCTCTCGGACATACGTTCCTTCAATAAGTTCCTGAAAGATCAAGGGGGAGACGATTGTTTGCGCATGAGGGAAGCGGATCTTCTACGCGCGGAGCCGGATTTTGAAGCGCTGGAGCAGTTTCCCGACACCTTGTCGGTGGGGGACATGGAACTGCCTCTTCGCTATGCGTTCCATCCCGGAGAAAAGGATGATGGAGTGACTGCAAGCATACCGGTTCACCTGCTTGCGCGATTGAGCGAAGAGCCGTTTCAGTGGCTCGTTCCGGGAATGCTCCTGGAAAAGGTGACGCTATTGATAAAATCTCTTCCCAAAGGAATACGCCGGCAACTGGTCCCTGCGGGAGAAACGGCGCAGCGCCTTGTGGTGGGGCTTCCTTTTCGCGAGGGATCTTTGAGTTTTCAGATGAGCCGGTGTATCAAGGAGATGATGGGCGTTCGTGTTCCTCCTGAAATGTGGGATTTTGAACAGTTGCCCCCTCACCTGAAAATGAAGTTTGAAGTGGTGGGACCCGGGGGCGATCTTCTGGGAGCCGGGGAAGATCTGGAAGATCTGAAGTCCCTGGCGGTGGAGCGCCGTGAAGACGATTTATTGGAAACGTCAAAGAAAAAGTGGGAGCGAACCGGATTGGTCTCATGGAATTTCGGGGAGTTGCCTTCTAAGGTGGAATTGGGGAAAGACTCCCTGGGGTTGATGCGGTATGCTTATCCGGCCCTGGTAGCGGAAGGCGAGACGGTTGCCCTCCGACTTTTCGAAGATCCCGGAGAGGCTCAGAAAGAAAGCCTCAAAGGTCTGATGCTTCTCTATCAGTTGGCTTTTGCTCCTGAACTCAAGCATCTGAAGAGGTCCTGGATTTTTCCCGAGAACATGGCTCCCATGACGTTTTTTATGGGGAGCCGTTCCGAAGCCACGCGCAGCCTTCAAAACTACATGCTGCGGGAACTACTCGATCTGGGCGCCCCGCAGTGGCCGAGCCGGGATAAGTTTATTGAAACATTGGAAAATCTGAAGGGAAGGTTGGCCGACGCCGGCCGGGAAATGCTGGAAGAAGTCCTTCAGGCTGTTCTGGAACGCCACATGGCGCGTTCTTCCCTGGATCGTTTTCGCAAAATGGCTGGAAACAATCCCATGGTGCTGCGTCGCATCGATCTTCTTTTCGAGGAGCTGAATAAACTTGTGCCGAAAGATTTTCTGGATCATTATTGCCGGAAGCATATTCGGGAATTGCCCCGTTATCTCAAAGCGCTTCAGGTGCGCGGAGAACGTGTGTATGTCTCTCCCGGCAAAGATCTTCTGAAAGGGGAACCGCTTGCCCTCCATCAGAAGCGCTATGAAGAGATGGTGCGGGAGATCTTGCGTCAACCGGCCGAGGAAGGGTTTCGACTGGTGGATGATTTCCGCTGGATGCTGGAGGAATTCAAAATCAGTCTTTTTGCTCCGGAGATAAAGACTCGATATCGTGTATCCCAAAAACGTCTGGAAGAAAAATGGCAGGAATGGCTGACCTGGAAGGGAAGGATCGGGTAATTCCCTCTGTGATTGAAAATCCGTCGCTTCTTCAATCACACATACTCAGTGTGCTCCAAAAAAACTGCAACGGCAAATCCCTGTTTCAGGTCGAGGGGTGTAAAGGGGTTGCGTCTTCGAGTGTGATGCTGTTGCTCGGAGAGCAGGTCGTGCGGGAGGGAGACCCCCCCGAGGTTTGCGTCATACTCAACAAACGTTCTTCCATGGTGCCGCAGCCTGGAGATCTGTGCTGTCCGGGAGGAACTGTGGAAAAAAGCCTGGACCCTTATCTGGCGAAGCTTTTGTGGCTTCCGGGGTCACCTCTTTTTCGCTGGCCCTACTGGGAACAATTTCGATCGGAACAGCCGCAGCGTGCGCGCCTCATGTCCCTGCTGCTCGCGGCCGGCCTGAGAGAGAGCTGGGAGGAAATGCGCCTCAACCCTTTATTCACCCGATTCATGGGGCCCCTTCCCGCGCAATGCCTGCTTTTGTTTCATCGGATCATCCACCCCATGGTGGGCTGGGTTTCATGGCAGAAAAAGTTCGTTCCCAGCTGGGAAGTGGAAAAGGTGGTCTCCATCCCTCTGCGATCCTTGTTCAACCGGTTTCAATACGCCCGCTACCGGCTTTATGTTCCCAAGTCCCTCGAAAAGGAGTTTCACGGCGGCACAAAGGATTTCGCCTGTTTTCTCTACCCCCATCAAGGGGAGACGGAAATTCTCTGGGGCGTAACCTACAAGATCGTGACCTACTTTATGGATCTGCTCTTCGGTTTCAAACCGCCTTCAATGGACCGCCTGCCCCTCGTGCCGGGGGTGTTGGACGAGAACTATATGAATGGAAGGCAGTCGGCCTCCATTTTTTCCGCCAGGGAAAGGAATGACGGCAATGGCTCAGGTAGGTGATCTGGTGCTGGCCTATATGGAAGGCTCCCCCGCTTTTTTCGCTCGAATCGAAGGTATTGCGCCCGATGTGAAACCTGAATGGTTTCAGTTGAAATTGCTGGTCCTTCAGGTTCCTCTTCTGGTCATTACCTGGATTTTGCGGGAGGAATATATCAATGGGCAGGAATTCACCATGGGAGGCCGGCCCGTGAGGTTGGAGAAGGTGGTTTCCCCTGAAAGGGCGGGGGAGGAAGCTCCCGCCGGGATTTCTCCCGGTCCCGAAGAGCCGTCTCCGGCTGAAGATGCGCAAAAGGATTCCGGACCTGCACATCAACGCCCGCCCGGGAAAGGCAAGGTGGTATCTTTGATGGATCGAAAGAAAAAGGATCAACCTTCCTGATGGGGATGCCACCAATGGTCGTGGCCTTCAAACCACCAGGAGGTTGAATCCGTTTGAAGGATCTGGTCGGCCAGTTCCTTGGCGATGTTCGTTCTCAGGCGCTTCAGTGCGAAATGGATCCACTTGGGGGCATAAGCGTTTCCCAGGTCGCTTTGCTCCTTGAGTTCCAGGATGAGGTCCAGCTGATCGGCGTCGTGCACGAGTTTGGCCTCTTGTGTCTCGTTTTCTCTGTATTCTTCCATCAAAGCTTTGAAATCGTCGCCGAAAGGGAGCGTTTCCGCCAGGTGGTGGATGGCCTTTTTTTCATCCACGTCCACATAACGTTTATTGACGTAGTTCATATCTCCCGTGCGCGCCTCAGGAACGTCGTGGAAGAGACAGAGGGATACGATCTTGAAGGGATCCACATTTTCTGACATTCGTGCCAGAGTATAGCCGATAAGAGCGACGCGGAAGGAATGGTCCGCAACGGATTCGCGCCCCGATCCGAGGAATTGGAACCCGGACCGGGGCGTTTTTTTGAGCATTCCCAGTTCGAAAAAGAAGTTGACGATATTCCTGCCGACCGATGAATTCAACCTTGTGCCGCCTCCATTTTTCAGTTTTGCCTTAGGGAGTGAATCGTTCTTTAAGTACCTAAAGTACCTATCCGGAAATACCTTCTGGATTCTTTGACACCCCCCTTGGTCCCCCCTCGAGGGGGGACCAAGGGGGGTGTCCGCTGCCGAGGAAGGTTTTCGGATAGGCTCTAAATCCCCATTCACCACGGAGGCACAGAGATCACAGAGAGATTCCCTAAGAATTCCAAAATCCTCTCCGTGCCCTCCGTGTCTCCGTAGTGAATAACGGAATATTGGAATCGGCCAACTCCCTTACCTGTCGTCACGTATTTGTGCTAGCATTCAATGGCTTCATGAATTCCTTTACCCGCCAGCACCATCGGGGTCACATTCTCTTCCGGTGGAATCAAACAGTTGATGATGGCCGGTCCCGGAGCGGACAGGACTTCGGGCAGGGTCTTCAAAACGTCTTCGTCCGTTTTGAATGTATATCCGGGAATGCTGTATGCCTTGGCCAGCTGGGCAAAATCCGGATGAAACTTGAAGTTCGTCGCCATGTAACGCCCTTCGCAATAAAATTCCTGGAGCTGCCTCACCATCCCGAGGGCAAAGTTGTTCAGGATGATGATTTTTATGGGCAAGCCCTGCTCGACCATGGTTCCCAGCTCCTGGATGGTCATCTGAATGCTCCCATCGCCGGTCACCAGGATGGTCTGCTGGTTGGGGCGGCCTATCTGAGCGCCGACGGATGCGGGCAGGCCAAATCCCATGCATCCGAGGCCTCCGGAGGATACCAGTGTTCCCGGACTGCGGAAATGGTAGTATTGAGCCACCCACATCTGATGCTGCCCTACGTCCGTGACGACCAGAGCTTCACCTCTGGTGAGAGCGCAAAGCTGTTCAATGATGAACTGGGGTTTGAGGCCGTTGGTTCTGCTGTAAGTGAGTGGGTACTGCTCTTTGAGTTCCCTGATGCGCGCATCCCATTCGGACCGGTCGATTTTTTCAAGAAGGGGAAGGAGAGCGGTCAGAATGTTTTTGACATCCCCGACGAGGGGGACATGAGTCTCAACGATCTTTCCGATTTCAGCAGGATCGATATCGATGTGGATCACCGTGGCATTGGGCGCGAAGGCTTTGATGTTCATGGTGACGCGGTCGTCGAATCGTGCTCCTATGCCGATCAAAAGGTCACATTCCGTGACGGCGAGGTTGGCGTATCGCGTGCCGTGCAGCCCCAGCATTCCAAGAAAAAGAGGGTGATCCCCCGGAAAACTGGCCAGTCCCATGAACGTGTTGGTCACGGGCGCCGAGATGGTTTCGGCAAGTTGCAGCAATTCCTGCTCTGCGTTCGAACTGATGACTCCGCCGCCGGCATAAATCAGGGGCCTCCTGCTTTCCTTGATGAGCTTTGCGATGGTCTGAATCTTGTAAGGGTGGCCCCGGTAAGTCGGTTTGTATCCGCGCAGATGAACCGTTTTCGGGTATTTGAAATCGATCTTGGCTTGGGCCACATCCTTGGGGATATCGATCAATACGGGCCCCGGCCTTCCTGTGGCGGCGATGTGAAAGGCGTTTTTCACCACAGTGGCGAGCTTTGTCGGATCCTTGAGCAGATAATTGTGCTTGGTGATGGGCATGGTAATGCCGGTAATGTCCACTTCCTGAAAAGCGTCCGTTCCGATCTGTACCGTGGGAACCTGGCCGGTGAAAATCACCAGTGGAATCGAATCCATATAAGCATTGGCAATCCCGGTAACCAGGTTGGTGGCTCCGGGACCCGATGTGGCCATGCATACCCCCACCTTTCGGGTGACCCGCGCATACCCGTCAGCGGCATGCACCGCCCCCTGCTCATGGCGCACCAGCACATGTTTGATGGACGAGAAACGGTAAAGTGAGTCGTAAATGGGAAGCATGGCTCCGCCGGGATAGCCGAAGATCACTTCCACATTTTCTTTCTCGAGACAACGGACTAAAGCTTCCGCCACTGTCATTTCCAAGGCAATTCCCTCCGATTTCTGGAGTTAGGGACCGATGAGAGGATTCCTGAATGCAGGAAATATGGACCCCTATCTCCTTCACTCGCAATCCGGTCTGCAGCCCCTTTACAGTCATTCTATCGATGTGGGTGAGTGTCCCACTCCAAGGGTGACATTCACCGATTCCTTATGGCGTAAGGAAGCAGCTTTTGTGATATCAGTCGTCTTTTGAGTCGGCGTGCGTGCCGTTGGTGCTGCCGAACTTGGAACCGCGCAGCATGGCTACCTTACCCGTACGCACCAATTCTTTGATGCCGTAGGGACGCAGGGATTCCTCAAAGGCATTGATTTTCCCCTCGTTTCCCGTGCATTCGAGCGTCATCGTCTTACGTCCCAGATCGACAACGCGCGCTCTGAAGACGTTGGCCATCTGCATGATTTCGACTCTCTGACCCGGGTCCGCCGCCACTTTGATCATGACCAGGTCCCGATCTACATATTCTTCTTCGGTGATGTCACTGATCTTGATGACATCGATCAGTTTATGCAACTGCTTGCTGACCTGTTCGAGGAGCCTGTCATCGCCCTCTACGACGATGGTCATGCGTGAGACGTCGTCGGATTCGGTTCTACCGACTGTCAGGCTTTCGATGTTGAAGCCTCGCCGGCTGAAGAGCCCTGCTACACGGGCGAGAACACCTGGGCTGTTTTCCACCAATACCGCAAGGGTGTGTTTCATTTCTTTCACAACCTCCTCACCCAGCATTTACGCTAGATAGACTGATAAGATTATTTTTATAAGAACGAATAATATACAGCATGCCGTTTAAATTTTCAATTATAGCCTGAATTGCAGAAAAAATGGGTAAATTTGAGCATTGTAAAAGATTAGGGTATCGAAATGAATCAAAATGAGATATGAGAAACGCCGTTATAAGGTGCGACTTGGGTTCAATGCGTTGACAGTTTTCCTTTAATTTTCTAAAATTATTTTTTTGCTCCACTATCTAATGAAAATTCCTGGCATTACATAGTGCCGGTCTCCGGTAGATGGAGTGTGGATTGGTGGTTGAAAGGAAAATAGAATCTATGAAATGCCGGCGAAGAAATGAGCCGGTCACTAAGGGCCGTTATGAAGCTGACAGGAGCACAGATCTTATTTGAATGCCTCAAACGGGAAGGCGTGGACGTTATCTTCGGTTTTCCGGGGGGATCGGTTCTGGACCTTTACCATGAGATGCCAAATTCCGGTATTCGCCATATCCTGGTCCGCCACGAACAGGGGGCGGCTCATATGGCCGATGGATACGCCCGGGCCACGGGGCGGGTAGGCGTGTGTCTGGTTACCTCCGGTCCGGGTGCGACCAACACGGTGACAGGAGTGGCGACAGCGTATATGGACTCCGTCCCGATGGTGGTCATCACGGGACAGGTGCCTACTGCCATGATCGGTGATGACGCCTTTCAGGAGGTGGATATCATCGGGATCACGAGACCCTGTACCAAGCACAGCTATCTCGTAAGGGATGTCAACGATCTTGCGCGGGTGATCAAAGAGGCTTTTTATCTGGCTCGAACGGGGCGTCCCGGTCCGGTGGTCGTGGACTTGCCCAAAGACGTTCAGCAGGCGCAGACGGATTTTCGTTATCCCAAACGCATCGACCTGCCCGGCTATCACCCGACGATGGAAGCTCACATGGGGCAGATCAAGCGGGCTTACCAGGTCATGAAGAAGGCCAGGCATCCCGTGCTTTATATGGGTGGAGGTGTAGTGCATTCGGGCGCCTACGAGGAGCTTCTTCGTTTTGCAGAAATGACGCAGATCCCCGTGACGGGCACACTCATGGGCCTTGGCAGTTTCCCCGCGACGATCACGGACTCTTCCGGTCACAAGGAGCTTCACCCTCTCTGGCTGGGCATGTTGGGGATGCATGGAACTTACAGGGCCAATATGGCCGTTTCCCACTCGGACGTCTTGATTGCCGTGGGAGCCCGGTTCGATGACCGTGTGACGGGAAAAATCAGCGGGTTTGCTCCCAAGGCAAAGATCATCCATATCGATATCGATCCCACGAGCATCAGCAAGAATGTCGAAGTGGACATTCCCATCGTGGGGGATTGCAGGAATGCCCTTCAGAAGCTGATCCAGATGGCTGAAGCCGAACCCATCGAAGGGTTGACGGAACTGCGCGCCGGCTGGTTGAATCAGATACGGGAATGGCAGAAGACTTACCCGCTGACCTATCAGCAGGAAGGGGATGTGATCAAGCCTCAATACGTTGTGGAATCCATTTACAAGGTCTCCAACGGCGAGGCGATCATCACGACGGAGGTGGGCCAGAACCAGATGTGGACCGCCCAATATTATCATTTCGAACATCCCCGTTGCTTTTTGACATCGGGTGGCCTGGGCACCATGGGCTATGGACTTCCGGCAGCTATCGGGGCGCAGGTGGGATTTCCGGACCGGCTGGTCGTTGACATTGCTGGAGACGGAAGCATTCAGATGAATATCCAAGAAGTCATCACGGCTGTCTGCAACGGGTTGCCCGTGAAAGTCGCCATCTTGAACAACCGGTTCCTGGGTATGGTGCGCCAGTGGCAGGAACTTTTTTACGACAAGAGGTATTGCGGTACCTGCCTGGATGCTTCCCCGGATTTTGTAAAACTCGCCGAAGCCTATGGAGCCGTAGGGATCAGGGCCACGAAGCCCGAAGAGGTGGAGCCGGTCCTTCGGGAAGCCTTTTCCATCAACAAGCCGGTTCTCATGGATTTCATCGTGGCGCCCGAAGAAGGGGTTTATCCCATGGTGCCTGCAGGAAAGAGCATCTCGGAAATGTTGCTGGTATGAGCCCTGGAGAACAAATGGAAAACAACAAGCAAAGGCATACGATAGGTATATTGGTGCAAAACCGCCCCGGAGTTCTTGCACGGGTGGTCGGACTCTTGAGCGGCAGAGGGTTCAATATAGAAAATATCACTGCGGCTGAAACCAATGAACCCGGTATAACACGCATCACTTTGGTGACCAGCGGAGACCGGCGCGTTTTGTCGCAAATCGTAAAACAGATCAATAAGCTGGTAGATACTCTCAAGGTCTTTGATTTCTCTGAAACCGAGTTCGTTGACCGTGAAATGGCCCTCATCAAGGTGCGCGCCGAAGAACAGACGCGGGCTGAAGTCCTGCGCATCGTGGACATCTTTCGAGCCAAGGTCGTGGATGTCAGCCCTCAATTTTATACGCTTGAAGTCACGGGAAACGATAGCAAGATTTCCGCGATCATTGAACTTCTGAGCCAGATTGGCATTGTGGAAATAGCGCGGACCGGGAAGGCCGCGCTGGCTCGAAGCAAAAAACACTGATCCCGCTCGAACGGGGTGACTCATGGCTGATGGCTCATGACTCGGAGTCCGCGTTTGGTGTTATCCTGCAAGGATTTGAAGGGTTAAAAACGCGGGCCTGCCGGTTATGAGCTATACTCTTATGAACCAATGGCAATCGCTCAGGATCGAACTCTTCAAGAGATGTGAGCTATAAGCCATGAGAGGATGAGACAGAGAAGGAGAATTTTCATGCAGATTTTTTATGAGGCAGATGCAGATTTGAATGTACTTCGTGGGAAGAAAGTGGCGGTGATCGGCTATGGGAGCCAGGGGCACGCCCAGGCGCAGAACCTTCGCGACAGCGGTGTGGAAGTGATCGTGGGGCAGCGTCCCGGTTCAGCCAACTACGACAAGGCGGTGGAGGACGGTTTTGAGCCCGTTTCCGCCCGCGAGGCTGCCGAAGAGGGCGATGTCATTCAAATCCTCACTCCCGATCATGCCCAGGCTGCTCTTTATCATCAGGATGTGGCCCCCTGTATGAAAGCGGGTAAGACGCTTCTTTTTTCCCACGGCTTCAATATCCATTACGGCCAGATCCTTCCGCCTGCAAATGTGGATGTAGTCATGGTGGCGCCCAAGGGGCCCGGACATCTCGTGCGCAGCGAATATGTACGTGGCGCGGGTGTGCCGGCTCTCTACGCCGTGCATCAGGATGCCACCGGGCATGCGGTTCAGACGGCTCTGGCCTATGCCAAGGGAATCGGGGCCACTCGAGCCGGCGTGCTGGAAACGACCTTCAAAGAGGAAACCGAAACGGATCTTTTCGGCGAGCAGAGCGTACTTTGCGGTGGAGTGTCCGAACTGATCAAAGCGGGCTTCGACACTCTGGTTGAGGCGGGCTATCAGCCTGAGATCGCATTTTTTGAATGCATGCACGAACTGAAACTGATCGTGGACCTCATCTATCGGGGGGGGCTGGCCTATATGCGCTACTCCATCAGTGATACCGCTGAATATGGCGACCTGACTCGCGGGAAGAGAGTCATCACGGAAGAGACGCGCAAAGAGATGAAGAAAATATTGGGAGAAATTCAGTCGGGTGCATTCGCAAGAGATTGGATTCTCGAGAATCAGGCAGGTCGTCCCATGTTCCGGGCTACACGGGAAAGTGAAAAGAGACTTCTTCTCGAAGAAGTGGGGAGCCGCCTTCGGGCCATGATGCCTTTCCTGGATGCGGTAAAAATGATTTAATCGGCGCGGCGCAGTTCAAAGATTCACCGAAGCAAAAAGCGAGGTACTCTGTTGGATTCGAAGTCTGAAAGGTCCGATGATTTTAGAAGAAAGGCAATGCACATCCCGATTGCCAGGGAAGGGGTGCCTTATTTGCTCGCGGCGGTGTTCACCACGCTCGTCACCGCCGTTTTGGGCTGTGCCCTGTTGACCTGGCCCCTCCTCGTCCTGACTCTGTTGATGGGGCATTTTTTCCGCGATCCCGAAAGGATTCTCATTGCAGAGCCTCAGGATGTCATTTCCCCTGCCGAAGGCAGGATCGTCTGCATCGAACGAGTGGAATCGACTCGTTTCATCGATAAGCCCTGCTTGAAGATCGGTATTTTCATGACCGTTTTCGATGTGCACGTGAACCGGATTCCCTGTTCCGGGACCCTTCAGGGAATGTTCTACCAGAAAGGGCGTTTTTTGTCGGCAAGTTTGGAACGTGCGAGCATTGAAAATGAGCAGAACTGGCTGTGGATTCGCACGGAGACAGGTGCGGATGTGATCGTGACCCAGGTGGCCGGGCTGATTGCGCGACGCATTGTCTGTTGGCCGACCGTGGGAGATCGAGTCATCCGCGGAGAGCGTTTCGGTATGATTCGTTTCGGTTCCCGATTGGATGTCTATGTGCCTGAGAACAGCGAAGTTTTAGTGCGAAAGGGTGAGCATGTCTACGGGGGTGAAACCGCATTATGTCGGCTGAAATAAAAAAACGACGCCCGAGGAAGAAGAGATGGCGGCAGTTCAACGAAGAGAGTGAAATCCATCTTGGGGCGTACATCATTCCCAATCTGTTCACCACGGCGAATCTCTTCAGTGGTTTTTTCGGCATCATCAATTCCATCAACGGAAGATTCGAAGTTGCCGCTGTGGCAATCATCGTTTCGTGTATTTTTGACATCCTGGATGGAAAGGTGGCGCGCCTGACGCGTGCGACCAGCCGGTTCGGCGTGGAATACGATTCCTTGGCAGACCTGGTGGCCTTCGGTGTGGGACCGGGGCTTCTCATGTATCTGTGGGCTTTGAAGCCCTTCGGTCGTCTGGGCTGGCTGGCCGCTTTTCTTTTTATGGCGTGCGGCGCCTTGCGTCTCGCTCGTTTCAATGTCCAGGCGGAGACTGCAAGCAAGAAGTACTTTACCGGCCTTCCCATACCGGGCGCTGCAAGCATGGTGGCCACTACGGTACTCTTTTGCCACGAATGGGCCGTATCCTCCGATTTCTATGCGGTAAATCTCTCCTTCCTGCTGATGACCTATCTGCTCGGATTCCTGATGGTCAGTAATGTTCCCTTCAACAGTTTCAAAGAGGTAGAAATGATCAAGGCAAAACCTTTGCCGGTCCTCTTTGGAGCTGTGATGCTCCTGACCATCATAGCGGTGAATCCCTCTTCCATGCTGTTTGTGCTCGCCGTGATTTATGTCTGCTCCGGACCCGTTGGTTATCTTTTTTTGCACCGCAGAATCACTCGAACGGCTCAAGCTCCCGATCTGGCAGATAAGGCGCCGCAGGGGCAGGAAAGTCCGGATCAATCCCAACCGGAGCAACACCAATAGGAATGGGCCTGGAGGGATACCCTCATATTGACCATTATATATACTGCGCACGGTTTGAATTTGGAGCTTTGTCATCCCGTTAAGATTTTTTCCTTTCGGCTGAAATGACAGAAGGTCCGGTTTATAGCCGTTTACCGCATATAGAAGGACGGTGTTTTTGACACTTCATGATTCATCGTTGACAGCCTTTAAGGGAAGGTGAAAGCATGGCAATGACCATCAGTGAAAAAATCCTGGCGAAACACGCTGACAAATCTCAAGTGCAGCCTGACGAACTTGTGGAGGTCAAGGTAGATTTCGCTCTGGGCAATGATATTACCGCTCCTCTGGCGATCGATGCATTTCGCCGTGCTGGAGCGAAGAAGGTTTTTGACCGGGAACGCATAGCTCTGGTTCCCGATCATTTCACGCCGAACAAAGACATTGCATCGGCAATGCAGGTTCAGATTCTGAGAGAGTTTGCAAAAGAACAGAACCTCAAGCACTTTTTTGAAGTCGGTCGTATGGGGGTGGAGCACGCTCTTCTTCCCGAGTTGGGATTGGTGCTGCCCGGGGATGTGGTCATCGGGGCCGACAGCCACACCTGTACCTACGGGGCTTTGGGTGCCTTTGCGACGGGTGTCGGCAGCACGGACCTGGCTGCAGCCATGATGACGGGCAAAATATGGTTCAGAGTCCCCCATTCCATAAAGTTCATCTATCGAGGCAAACGAAGACCCTGGGTGGGGGGCAAAGACCTGATCCTCTACACCATCGGGCGGATTGGCGTCGATGGCGCGCGCTACCGGGCGATGGAGTTCACGGGTGAGGTGATTGACAATCTTCCCATGGCGGATCGGTTGACCATGTCCAATATGGCCATCGAAGCCGGCGCGAAGGTGGGCATCATAGCTCCTGATAAAACGACCGAAGAATATGTAAAGGGCAGGGCTCAGCGTTCTTATGAATTTTATCGAAGTGATGCGGACGCAGCTTATGAGACGGTCTACGATTGGGATGTATCCGGATTTGAACCCATGGTAGCTTTGCCTCATTCTCCCGGGAATGTGCGCCCCGTGACGGATCTGCCGGAGATTGCAATCGATCAGGTCGTCATCGGTTCCTGCACGAACGGGCGTCTCGAGGACCTGAGGGAAGCGGCCAAAGTCCTCAAAGGAAAGAAGGTCGCTCCCAATGTCCGATGCCTGGTCATTCCCGCGACCCAGAATATTTATCGGAAGGCCATGGAGGAAGGGCTCATCGAAATCTTCCTCGATGCCGAAGCGGCCGTCAGTACTCCCACCTGCGGCCCTTGTCTGGGGGGACACATGGGGATTCTCGCGGCGGGAGAAAGGGCCGTGGCAACGACCAACAGAAATTTTGTCGGCCGCATGGGGCATCCCGAAAGCGAAGTCTATTTGAGCAATCCTGCAGTGGCTGCAGCTTCCGCCATCGCCGGGAAAATCATTCACCCCAAGGATGTTTGACGGGATTTCAGGCTTGCGGGTCCAACGGATTCAAATCGATAAGGGTTGGGCTCTCACGCCTGATGCCTTCACCCTAGAAACAATGAGGTCGAGACATGCAAATCAGAGGAAAGGCGTGGAAATTTGGGGATGATGTCGACACGGATGCCATCATTCCTGCGCGTTATCTCAATACTTCGGATACAAAAGTTCTGGCTGCCCATTGTATGGAAGATGCCGATCCCGAATTCTCCGGCAAAGTCCGAGCGGGGGATATCATTGTGGCAGGAAAGAATTTTGGCTGCGGGTCGTCCCGTGAACACGCCCCTATCGCCATCAAGGGTGCCGGGGTGAGCTGTGTGATTGCCCACAGCTTCGCACGCATATTCTACCGGAACGCATTCAATATGGGGCTCCCCATCCTGGAATGCCCCGAGGCTGCCTCAGCCATTGCCACGGGCGATGAAGTGGAAGTGAATCTGGAGGATGGACGTATTGTCAACCATACTCGAAAGCAGACGTACCGGGCTCAGGCTGTGCCCCCCTTCATGCAGAAACTTCTGCAGGCCGGAGGACTCATGGCATACGTTCGTGAACAGATGCTCCAGGAAGAAGATTAACTTCGGCGGCTTTTTATGTGAAGGCATCTGCAGGAACGCACCTTGGGCTGCAACAATCGGGCTGAGGCACGATCCTGCAAGATAAGAATTTCATTTTTTATTATGCCCCCCGGTGCTGGGGGAATCGAGATGGAAAGACGAGAGAGACGAATATGGCCCAGAATAAGAATTACCGCATTGCTGTACTTCCTGGAGACGGAACCGGTCCCGAGGTGATCCGGGAAGCCCTCAAGGCCCTGAACGCGGTGGCTGAAAAAGAAGCTTTCAAGGTGGAAGAGGTTCATTACGATCTGGGTGGGGAGCGTTACCTGCGCACTGGAGAAATCCTTCCCGAAAGCGTGCTGGAGGAACTGAGGACTTTCGACGCCATTCTTTTGGGCGCTATTGGGCATCCCGATGTAAAGCCCGGGATTCTGGAAAAGGGACTCCTTCTGGAGCTTCGCTTTCAGCTGGATCAATACATCAACCTGCGCCCCGTGATCCTCTATCCCGGTGTGGATACTCCCTTGAAAGACAAAGGCCCGGAAGATATCAACTTCGTAGTGGTCCGCGAGAATACCGAGGGGCTCTACGCCGGTTCGGGAGGCATTTTGAGGAAGGGGACCCTTCACGAAGTGGCGGTCCAGGAATCCATCAATACCCGAATGGGAGTGGAGCGCTGCCTGAGATTTGCTTTCGATTACTGTCGCCGTCGAAACCAGCGCAAAAAGCTTACCTTGTGCGGTAAGACGAACGTTTTGACCTATGCGTTCGATCTCTGGCAACGGGTTTTCAATCTGATCGCTGAGGAATATACCGATATCACGACGGACTACGCTCACGTCGATGCCACGTGCATGTGGATGGTAAAGAATCCGGAATGGTTTGACGTGATTGTAACGGACAATATGTTCGGTGATATCATAACGGATCTGGGCGCCATGATTCAGGGCGGAATGGGTATCGCGGCGGGAGGAAATATCAATCCCGAAGGGGTCTCCATGTTTGAACCCATTGGTGGTTCCGCTCCCAAGTATACCGGCAAGAATATCATCAACCCCATGGCTGCCATTGGTGCGGCGCAGATGATGCTGGAGCATCTGGGCGAAGGTTCGGCGGCCGGGAGAATGGAGGCCGCGATCCGCAAGGTCGTGGTAGAGGATCTGAAGAGTCTTTCTGCGGGGCACATGGGCTATTCGACGAGCGAAGTCGGAGATCTTGTGGCTGACTATATCAGCAAAAGCGCCTGATGGGTTTTGAGTGTTGAAAGGGCCGCGCGCCCAAAATGGGAACGTGGTCCTTGATGCTCGTTTAAGATAGGGAAACAAGAGGCAAAAGAGAAAATGGGAGAAAAATCTTATCAAGTTGCAGTAGTGGGGGCAACCGGGGCGGTTGGGAATCTGATGGTCCGGGTTTTGGAAGAACGGGGATTCCCGGTCAAGGATCTGAGGCTCCTGGCGTCCTTCAGGTCGGTCGGAAAGACCCTCTCTTACAAGGGGGGGTGCATTCCCGTCGAAGAACTCAAGGAGGATTCCTTCAAGGGGGTCGAGATCGCGCTTTTTTCTGCGGGGGGAAGCGTCAGCAAGAAGTTTGCTCCCATTGCGGCTGCAGCCGGATGCGTGGTCATCGATAATTCCAGTGCGTTCCGCATGGACCCCAATGTCCCCCTGGTGGTTCCCGAAGTGAATCCCGATGCTCTGGTGAAGGGGCCTGGAATCATCGCCAATCCAAACTGCTCGACCATTCAGATGGTCGTAGCGCTCAAGCCCATTTACGATGCGGTGGGGATCAAACGGATCGTGGTGACAACTTTTCAGGCGGTTTCCGGAACCGGGAAGCGGGCCATAGAAGAATTACGAAACCAGGTGGAAGCCCTGGTGCAGGGGAAAGAGCCGAAAATGGAAATCTATCCCCGCCAGATCGCCTTCAACTGCTTTCCGCACATTGGAGCGTTCCTGGAGAACGGATATACCGAAGAAGAGATGAAGATGGTCAACGAAACCCGCAAGATTTTCAACGACCCGAATATCGGAGTCTGTGCGACCACCGTGCGGGTTCCGGTGTATTATGGCCATTCTGAAGCGGTGAATATTGAAACAAAGGCTCCCATTTCGGTGGAAAGGGTGCGCGAGTTGCTCTCCCAGGCTCCGGGAGTGCGTGTTGTGGATGATCCCGCCAACTTGTGCTATCCTGTGCCCCTTGATGCAGCGGGGAAAGATGAGACCCTGGTCGGGCGCATCCGCCTGGATCCCTCTGTCGAAAACGGCCTGGCCATGTGGGTTGTAGCGGACAATATTCGAAAAGGCGCAGCCAGCAATGCTGTGCAGATAGCCGAAACCATGATGGCTCGCAACTTACTTTAGGAGACCATGAGGATTGTAGCTGGCGCCTTCCGCGGAAGGCGTTTGCATTCCCCCAGGAGCGATAAGATTCGTCCCACCACCGATCGGGTGCGCGAGGCTGTCTTCAGCATCATTGCGGCCTACCTTCCCGAAGCCGGTGTGCTGGATCTTTTCGCGGGAACGGGAGCGTTGGGTCTGGAGGCCCTCAGCCGCGGTGCTTGCCGGGCTGTTTTCGTGGATCAGAGTCCGGAAGCCATTCGGCTCATTCGGGCCAACGTTGCATTGTGCGGTGTTCAAGAAAAGGTGAAAGTCCTCCATGGGTCCATCGATCAGGTCATTCGACGGCTTGCCGGGGAAGGGGAATTGTTTGACGTCATTTTTTTGGATCCTCCCTATGGGAAGGGTTATGTGGAAAAGACCCTCGGACGATTGGGAGAAATCGCCCGTTGTGGAGCTTTGGTGATTGCGGAACATTCGGTCAAGGATGATCTGCCCCGGCACTGGGCAGGATGGGTGAGGACCGGGGAACGCAGGTATGGCGATACGATGATTTCTTTTTACGAGAGAGAGCTTCCTTGTTGAAACTGTGAAAAAATGCGCCGGAGAGCGGAAAAGGAGAAGGTTATGGACAAGTTGGCGGTCTATCCAGGGTCGTTTGATCCCATCACGAATGGTCATTTGGATCTGCTCGAGCGTGCCCTCAAAATTTTTGACCGTATCGTCATCGCCATTGCGGTTCATCCTGGAAAAAAAGCGCTTTTCAGCCTGGAAGAGCGGTTGCAGTTGATCAAGGATTCCCTGTCGGGACATCCGCTGGAACACCGTATTCGCGTAGATTTTTTTCAAGGCCTTCTTGTCGATTATGTCAAAGATGTCCGGGCGGATGCTATCGTGAGGGGATTGAGGGCGGTGAGTGATTTCGAGTATGAATTTCAGATGGCCCTCATGAACAGGAAGCTCAGCACCGAAATCGAAACGCTCTTTCTCATGACGGGGATGCGGTGGATTTATATCAGTTCCAGGCTTATCAAAGAGGTGGTCATGTCGGGGGGGTGTGTCAACGGCCTGGTTCCTGAACCCGTGGAAAAAGCTCTTATAGAACGGTTGGGAAGAACGGCAGCTAAAGAATCCCAGGTGGTGGTCAGCTGAACCGAATGACGGCGCATCCATTAACTCCCGTGACCGGAACGGCCACAACGAAAAATGAAAAAAAGCAAAGATATGCAAGGCAATAGGGAAAGCGGGAAACGCTCTTGAAAAGCGGTGTTATCATGAGCCATGAGCCTTTTTTCATATAAAGCTGTCGGGCCTTCATCTATTGAATGCGGGATGCGATTTCCAGAACCGTCTGAACATAGGGTTGGCTCTTGTTGTAGCCGTAGATGACCGCTTCCTTTGCGGCCTGGTCTTTGGCCTGGGGCCAGCCGTGGCCCCGCAGGTAATTGGCAACGCTGAAGATGGCGTCCTGAGGGGTGTAAAGATCGATACGTCCGTCATGATTGCCATCCATGGCATAGTGAACCATGCTGGAGGGCAGGAACTGAGGCCAGCCTACGGCGCCCATAACGGACCCCCGGCAGGACTCGGCACTGAATCCCTGGGCTTCAGACCATTGAAGCAAAGCGCAAAGTTCTGCATAAGCCCACTTCGATCTTTGAAGCATTTTTCGGTCAAATGCATCCCGCCCCCAATGTGTGCGATCCTGCTCGGTGAGCAGTGCCCACACGGCATCTCGGGAACTTTCCCGGTCCATGAGGGCAAAAGTCGAAAGGATCGCGAGGGTCGGGGTTTTACCCGTGTACTGGCCCAACTGTGTCTCGACCAGCAAAATGGCCACAATGACCGTTCGGTCGACTCCAAGTCCCTTTTCCGCTCTGACGAGTGTAGACCAGTGGGTTTGAAGAAACTGCTCCGCTTTGTTCAAACGGGAGGGATCCAGAAATTGTTCGTAATTCAATTTGCTTTCTCGTATGTGGAGTGTGTTTGAAACCGTCTGAAAGAGGGGGGCCCCGGCGGATCTGCGGATAATGGCGATTTGGTCCTCACTGAACCCATCTTGACGCAGTTGGCTGAATAATGATTCAAAAGGGTCCGCCTGTGCGAAGACATTGCAGCAGGTGACAAGCAGGAAGCCGACGATCAAAAGGGGAAGGCATCTGCTTGGGAAATCAAAGCCGGCTCGAAAGTTACAGGATGGCTTATTCAACCTATCTCCTCTCTATCTCACAGGTTTCCCACAACGAGTTTGTTCGTTTTTGCTTGCAGTCCCGATAAGGATTTTATTATATGCTCGCAATGGTTGATGATTGCGCTCCCATGATGATCAAAAGTCTTAATTTTATCCGCGCAAAGTATACAACAATTCAGATTGAATTCAATAAATGATGGACAAACCTTTTTGGGATTGATGACACAGGCGAAGGTCCACTCCTGCTAAAGACTCTTTTGGCGGGAGTTTTTTTTTAACTCCCTTGACCGGAACGGTCACAACGAAAAATGAAAAAGGCAAAGAAATGCAAGCCAATATGGAAAGCGGGAAACGCTCTTGAAAAGTGATGTTATCATGAGCCATGAGCTATGAACCATGAGCCTTTTTTCATATAAAGGAGAAGACATGGATCAAGAATATTTTCAGGCAGAGGCGGCGGCGAGCAAAGCATCATCCATGAAAAGCTATGTTCAGCTGAAAACGCGTTTGCTGGACTGCATCGACGACTTCATAGCCATAATTCCAGAAAATACGGCTATTTGTTCTGAATTGCGTGAAAAATTGGATGCAAACGTCTTCAATCTGGTGGTGGTGGGGCAGTTCAAAAGGGGGAAGACCTACCTCATCAATGCCCTGATGGGGGAAGAAATCTTGCCGGTAGCGGTGGTGCCTCTGACCTCGATCGTGACTGTCCTCAAGTATGGCGAATCCGTAAATGTTCAGGTGGTGTTCAACGACGGGAATACTTCGGAGATCCAGGTGGATCAGATCCAAAATTTTGCCACTGAAACGGGAAATCCAAAGAATGTAAAAGGGGTGCGGGAAGTCCTTATCACTTATCCCTCGTCTTACTTGAAAGACGGGGTCCGACTGATCGATACTCCGGGAGTGGGCTCGATCTATCTGCACAATACAGATGTCGCCTACCAATATTTGCCGAAGTCCGATGCCGCTCTCTTTTTGTTGTCGGTGGATCAGCCGGTGGGTAAGGCGGAAATGGATTTTCTGAGCGATGTGCGGCAGTATTCCAACAAGATTTTCTTCCTCCTCAATAAAATCGATTACCTCTCCGAAGAGGAAGTCTCCGAGTCCATCGATTTTTCCCGGAAGGCCATTCGGGAAGTCATGGGAGAGGATGTAAGGATATTTCCTGTTTCTGCAAAACTGGCTTTGAAAGGAAAATTGGAGTCGTCCAATGAACTGCTCCTGAAGAGCAATCTGCCTGCGTTTTCTGAAGTGCTGACCCGGTTCCTCCTTCTGGACAAGGGGAAAGTGCTGCTTTCTTCGGTGATTCATAATCTGCTGAGGATTCTTTCCCAGTCACGGTTGCAGCTGGAGCTGGAACAGAAATCCCTTGAAACACCTCTCCACGAACTGGAGGAAAAACTGCGGGCGTTTGAGGAAAAGAAGGGAGAGATCCTGAATGAAAAAAAGAACTTCGACATCATGCTGGACGGAGAGGTGAATCGGTTTGTAAAGACGGTGCTCGATGAGGATCTGACTGCTCTGAAGAAAGAAATCCTCCCCAAAATGGAGCAGGGCTTGGACGATTTTTATGCTGCCCATAGCGACCTTTCCCTCAAAGAGTTGAACGATATTCTGGAAAGTTACGTCGTTCAGGAGGTGCAGCGGGCCTATAATGCGTGGCACGGTATGGAGGAGGAGAAGGTCGCGAAGGCTTTCGATGAGATCTGTGAAGGGTTCCTCAAGAGAATAAACGATATTCTGGATGATCTTCTCATGTTTTCATCAGAACTTTTCTCCATTCCCTTCGAAGTGATCAAAGTGAAATCCGTCTGGAGCTCGGAGTCCAATTTTTATTATAAGCTTCAGCACGAACCGGTGGGTCTGGATCTGCTGACGGACTCGCTGACTCAGGTTCTGCCCGGTTATATCAGCAAGCGTTTTGAAAAATTCAGGGCCTACGTCTTCCGATTGGCCAATCGGATGATCTTTAACAAGCGCAAACGCCACATGCTGGAAACGATTGAAATGCAGGCGGGACGCATGCGATCCGATTTTCTCACCAGATTGAACAGGGGAAAGCATGGTTTTCGAAAAGAAGTGCTTCAACGCATAGATGCCATGGTGGACGGAATATCTGGAGCCATCGAAAAGGGAATGGATGCAAAAACAAGGGGGGAAAAGCAGTCGGAAGAGATTAAAAAAGTTCTGATGGAGAAACTGCAGGCCGTGGAAGAAGGAAAGAAAAAGCTCATCGAAATTGCAGAAAATGTTCAGAGTGTATGAGGTCATGCAGATCGCTTTTGATGGAACTCTTTCCAAAGCTTTTCTTCTTGACAAAATAGGTGCGCTAAAGTAGCTTTGTCGCGCATGTGAAAAAAATATCTATTGTTAGTCTTTCTTGTGACATAACTATGCGGCGGAGCAGAATAAAAAGTGCCGGGTCCGGTCCGCTCGTGTTTTTGTTTGCAACGTTTCGTCCGCTTTATATCTCAGTTCCCCTCTCTCGATCGTAAGGAAGAATGGAGTGGGTTCAGCCTTTGATGGTTTGAAGGGGATCGCTTTTGTTTATAGGGAAGGCCTCTTTGGGAGTTTGCCGGGAGCTGTCATGGGTCTTTGCTTGGTCTTGCTTCCAGAAAAAATGATTTTGATTTTTGAAAATCAGTTGAACAAGGAGGAGGAGAGGGGAAGAGATTCGGAGATGCATTTGTTTTGTGTTTTGAGGTAGGGGGGGTCGGACCCCGGGATTGGCTTTTTGGGTGTAAAATGGAAAAATTTTAACAGGAGGATTGAATGAACGCGAGTACAATCATGCTTTTCGCCCTTGGGTGTGGTGCATTGGGAGTGGTTTACGCACTCATCACCGCAGCATGGGTATCGAAACAGAGTGCAGGCTCTGAGAAGATGCAGCAGATCTCGGACGCGATCAAGGAAGGCGCAGAGGCTTTCCTGGCACGTGAATACAAGACCGTTGCCGTTGTTGCCATTATTCTTGCCGCTTTGTTGACCTATCTTGGCAAGTGGACTGCCATCGGCTTCGTTATTGGTACTTTTGGTTCCGCTCTTGCCGGTTACATTGGAATGGTCGTTACCGTCAAGGCAAATGTGAGAACTACTGAAGCCGCCAAAAAAGGTATTCAGGCTGCCCTGACCGTAGCCTTCAAGGGTGGTTCCGTAACGGGAATCATGGTTGTGGGCCTCGGTCTGCTCGGTATCACGGGATATTATCTGGTTGCCAAATCCACGGCGCCGGTCGAAGAAGCTTTCCATGCGCTGGTTGGTTTGGGATTCGGTTGTTCCCTCATGAGTGTGTTTGCTCGTATCGCCGGTGGTATCTATACCAAGGCCGCCGACGTTGGTGCCGACCTCGTGGGTAAGGTCGAAGCGGGTATCCCCGAAGACGACCCGCGCAATGCCGCTGTTATCGCCGACAATGTGGGCGACAACGTGGGTGACTGTGCAGGTATGGCTGCCGACCTTTATGAAACCTACACGGTGACCCTGGTTGCAGCCATGCTGCTTGCCAAGACCGTCTTCGGTGCAGACAGCCTTTGGGTGGAATTTCCCCTCCTGATCGGCGGTATCTCCATCGTTGCTTCCATCATCGGTACCTACTTCGTACGCCTCGGCAAGAGCGAATACATTATGGGCGCCCTGTACAAGGGGTTGGCCGTTGCCGGTATCCTTGCCGCTGTAGCTTTCTATTTCGCCTCCCAGTGGTTCCTGGCGCTTCCCGGCGTTCAGCCCGCATTCACCGCAATGGGTGTTTTCATGACCGCCGTGATAGGTCTTCTTCTGACCGGTACCATCGTGGTCATTACCGAATACTTCACATCCAAGAGCTTTGCTCCTGTTATGCACATTGCTGAAGCCAGCCAGACCGGTCACGGGACCAACGTGATCGCCGGCCTCGCCGTCAGCATGAAGTCAACGGCCGCTCCTGCCCTGGTGATCTGCGGCGCCATCGTGTGGGCTTTCTCCCTGGGTGGTGGATTTGAAGGAAACGCCGGTGGCGGTCTGTTCGCTATCGCTCTTTCTGCAGTGGCCATGCTCTCTATGACCGGTATCGTTGTGGCCATCGACTCTTACGGTCCCATCACCGACAACGCGGGTGGTATCGCCGAAATGGCTGAGCTGCCCGAGTCCGTTCGCGCCATCACCGATCCCCTGGATGCGGTGGGCAACACCACAAAGGCTGTAACCAAGGGTTATGCAATCGGTTCCGCCGGCCTTGCAGCTCTGGTTCTCTTTGCCGAGTATTCACGGTCCTTCGAATCGACCGTTCTGTTCGACCTTTCCAATCCCAAGGTCATCGTAGGTCTCTTCATCGGTGGTCTGCTGCCCTACTTCTTCGGCTCCCTCCTGATGGAAGCTGTAGGTAAGGCTGCCGGTGGCGTTGTGGAAGAAGTTCGCCGCCAGTTCAGAGAAATCCCCGGCATCATGGAAGGCACCGCCAAGCCTGAATACGGCAAATGCGTTGATATCGTTACCAAGAGCGCTATCAAACAAATGATGGTTCCTGCCCTGATTCCCGTTGTCGCTCCTGTAATCGTTGGTTTCCTAATTGGTAAAGAAGCCCTCGGTGGCGTGCTCATCGGTAGTATCGTGACCGGTCTTTTCCAGGCCATTGCGATGACCAGCGGTGGTGGTGCATGGGACAACGCCAAGAAGTTCATCGAAGACGGCATGTACGGTGGCAAGGGTTCTGAAGCTCACAAGGCGGCAGTAACCGGTGATACCGTAGGCGACCCGTACAAAGATACGGCCGGCCCCGCAATCAACCCGATGATCAAGGTTATCAATATCGTGGCTCTGCTCATCGTTCCCTTGATCAAGTAATTTGATTCAATGACAGCCGGTGGACTTTTGTCTGCCGGCTGTTCTTTAGAAATACTCCGATTCCCCACTTTCCCTTTCGGCGCATCTTTTTCCCAATGCCCTCTGCGACACGCGAATCATTTGGAGTTCCCCTGGCAGTAGCACTGCATGAATTCATTCGAGGTCTCCGCCTTTAACCTTTATATGAAAAAAGGCTCATGGTTCATAGCTCATAGCTCATGATAATATCGCATTTTAAGAGCGCTTCCCGCCTTCCCTGTCGCCTTGCATCGCATTGCCTTTTTTCATGCTTCGTTGAGACCGCCCCGGTCATGGGGGTTAAAAGAAACAAAATCCCGATTTCTGGAATGCAGATTTTGTTTTTCCTCTTTGTATGGATGTTCCCTCCGGAACGATTTTTCGTGGCTGGAAGTCCGAAATTCGACGTCTGAATCGATTTTTGCCGATTATGGTTCGTGCCGCTCCTTGACTTGAATCGCCGTTGTCTATACGATACAAAGCCTGTGGATAGCGAAGGCAATTATTTGAAAACACTTCATTGTGGTGATTACTATGTTCGACAATCTTTCGGACCGGCTCCAGAAAATTTTTAAGAATCTTCGCGGGCAGGGCAAGTTGACCGAGGAAAACATCCAGAGTGCCCTTCGGGAAGTGCGCATGGCCCTCCTCGAAGCTGATGTCCATTACAAGGTTGCCAAAGACTTCGTGGCCAGCATTGCCGAACGAGCCATCGGGCAGGAAGTGATGCAGAGCCTCACTCCCGGGCAGCAGGTCATCAAGATCGTCAATGAAGCCTTGACGGAACTTATGGGAGGGAGGGCGGAACCTCTGAGGCTCATAGGGAAACCCCCTGTCTGCCTGATGATGGTGGGGCTTCAGGGGTCCGGTAAGACCACTACGACGGCGAAGCTGGCTCGCAAGCTGGTTCAGGAAAAGCGACGGCCGTGCCTGGTTCCTGCAGACGTATACAGGCCTGCAGCTATCGACCAGCTGGTGACTCTGGCGGGGCAGCTGAAGTTGCCCGTTTACGCTTCCTCGGTGCAGCAGCGTCCGGAAGAGATCGCTCGGGAAGCGCTGGCCTATGCGAAACAGCAGAATTGTGACACGCTGCTCGTGGATACGGCAGGACGTCTTCACGTGGATACCGAGTTGATGGCGGAACTGGGACGGTTGAAGGAGATTCTGGAACCGAATGAAATCCTTTTGGTCGCGGACGCCATGACGGGGCAGGATGCCGTACAGGTGGCGGGCAAATTCCACGATATGCTGGGAGTGACCGGTGTCATTCTTACGAAACTGGATGGCGACGCACGAGGGGGTGCTGCGCTTTCTATTCGATCCGTTACAAACTGTCCCATCAAATTCATAGGCACCGGCGAGAAGCTCGATGCGCTGGAAGTGTTTCACCCGGATCGGATGAGTTCTCGCATCCTGGGCATGGGAGATGTTTTGTCCATGATAGAGAAGGCGCAGGAGGCCTTCGATGAAAAACAGGCTCAGGAGTTGGCTCAGAAATTTCGAGAAGATACGTTCTCTCTGGAAGATTTTAGGAACCAGCTCAAACAAATCAAGAAGCTGGGCTCCTTGGAACAGATTCTCGGCATGCTCCCGGGCATGGGGATGCTCAAGGAGCTGAAAAAGATGCAGGTGGACGAAAAAGAATTCGTGCGCATGGAGGCCATCATCAATTCCATGACCAAGGGCGAACGCAAAAATGCCGACATCATCAACGCCAGCCGCAGGCGGCGGATTGCCGATGGCAGTGGGACATCCGTGCAGGAGGTCAATCGGCTTCTGAAAAGCTACAATGAGTCGCGAAAAATGATGCGTCAGATGATGGGGGGAGGGAGCGCAGGCAAAAAGAAGAAAGGTAAAGTGCGGCGCAAGAGAGCATTTTTCCCTTTTTAATTTCCTGAGAATACGCTATATAAGGCAATTCGCGCTCATGGCTTCTTTTTGAGTGCCTGCCGGAAGAGGGAGATGTAGCGCGTTGGTGCTAAAATGGTGATGAATGCTGGATGCGCGTGAGAGAATTCTGCCCTTGGCTGTAGAGGAATTCTCGGTGAGTGATGTGACACAGTATTGGAAAGCAATTGAGAAGAGGTTTCATATAGAAGCCTGTTTCTATGGGGAGGTAAGACACAAATCATGGCAGTACGTATTCGATTGGCCCGTGGTGGAAGAAAAAAGAGACCTTTTTACCGCATTGTGGTGAGCTGTTCCGATTCGCCACGTGATGGACGCTTCATTGAGAAGATCGGCACATACAATCCTTTGCCTGATGCTGCCGAGGTCAATATTAATGTCGAGAGACTGCAACATTGGATCCAACGGGGTGCTAAGCCCACAGATACAGTGGCAAGTTTGATTCGGAAGATGGATGTTCAGGCAGTGAATACGGCTTCCTAGGAAGGGGAGCTCAGCGGCGCGGAAGATCCGGAGGTCACCATGTTGAAGGAATTGGTCGATTTTATGGCGCGTGCTTTGGTGGATAATCCTGAAAAGGTAAGGGTCACGGAAATAGAAGGTGAGCAGACTTCCGTGATTGAACTGCGGGTAGCCAAGGAAGACCTCGGCAAAGTGATAGGCAAACAAGGGCGCACAGCGCGAGCCATGCGTACCATATTGAGCGCCGCATCAACGAAGATACGTAAACGGGCTGTACTGGAAATCATTGAATAAGATAGAAAGAGACCTCGACTTCGTCTCCATTGGCAGGATCTCGCGCACTCATGGTGTTCGGGGAGCCCTGAAGGTTGTTCCATATGGGGAGACTTTGGGAGAACAATCGGCCGGCGAGAAGCTTTTTTTGAACCCTGACGCGAAGGGAGTGCGACCGGAGCTGACTCTGGCGGCTCTGAGACCCCAGGGCAAATTCTGGGTGGTGCAGTTTCATGAGCTTTCGGATATGGATGCTGCACAACGGGTCGTCGGTGAAGAGCTTTTTGTGCCGGAGGATCGCCTCTCTCCCACGGAAGAGGGGGAATATTACCACTTCCAATTGCTGGGGCTTTCTGTCGTGACTGTCGGGGGGAGATATCTCGGCATCCTCGAGCGTATCATGGAAACGGGCGCTAATGACGTTTACGTTGTGAACTGCGAAGGCAAAGAACTACTTGTTCCTGCGGTGGAAGGGATCATCTGTGAGGTGGACCTGGCGCTGGGGAAGATGGTGATCGATCCACCGGAAGGTCTGATGGATGATCTTTGACATACTGACGATCTTTCCCGGCATGTTTGAGGCCCCCTTGGGGGAGAGCATTCTGGGCAAGGCTCAGGCGAGGGGGATCATCCAGGTTCGGGTGCATAATATACGGGATTATGCGACGGACAAGCATCAAATGACCGATGACCGCCCTTTCGGGGGGGGCGAGGGGATGGTCATGAAGCCTGAGCCGATCGTGAGCGCGTTGGAGGGTTTGTGCCGCGAAGGTCCTCGTCCTTGGGTCATTCTGCTCAGTCCGCAGGGGCGGTTGTTCAATCAGAAAATCGCCTGGGAATTGAGCCGGCGGCCTCGAGTGATGCTGATTTGCGGACGGTATGAAGGGGTCGATGAACGGGTTTCCGAGTATTACACGGATGAACAGATTTCCATCGGCGATTATGTGCTGACGGGTGGGGAGCTTGCCGCAATGGTTGTGACGGATTCCGTGACGCGGTTGATCCCCGGAGTTCTTGGAAACGCAGGTTCAGCCCTTGTAGAATCATTCAGCGAACCGATCCTGGAGTATCCGCAATATACGCGTCCACAAGAGTTCAACGGATACCGGGTTCCGGAAATATTGCTGTCCGGGCATCACGAGGTCATTCATCGCTGGCGTCGTGGGCAGGCTCTGCTCAGAACGAAGCTTCGCAGACCGGACCTTTTTCTGAGGCTGGATCTGTCCGAAGAGGATCGGGAACTCTTGAGACTGGCGGAAGAAGAGTTCGAGGAAGTTTCAAGAAAGACGGAAACAACGGATGTTCAAGAAAAGGGTTCCACTCTATGTGGCTCTGGTTCATTATCCGGTTTTGAATCGTAGGGGCGAGATCATTGCATCTGCCGTCACGAATTTGGATTTGCACGATCTGGCAAGGGCCAGTTGCACCTATGATATACCCATATGTTATATCGTGACCCCGCTGAAAGATCAGCAGATACTCACAAAACGACTGACAGATCACTGGTGCAAAAGAATCGGGAAAGATCTGCACCCGGACCGGGAATTGGCGTTGAGGCGATTGCGCGTTGTGGACGATATCCCGTCGGTGCTGAAAGATATTGAGGGCGAATGGGGGCAGAGGCCCCGGATTTGGGCGACTACGGCTAGAACGGATGTCGAAAGCCTCAGCCATGGGGATGCTCGTCGTTATTTAGAGAAAGATTCAGGGCCGGTGCTTCTCTTGCTGGGTACCGGATGGGGATTGGCGCCATCGGTAATGCGGGAAGTTGACGACATTCTCGAGGCCATCCAGGGCAAGGCGGCCTACAATCACCTTTCGGTAAGGTGTGCCGCGGCCATACTGATGGATCGCCTACTCTCTCTGGATAGATGATAGGATAGCGGGAGGCCAGGACGCCTCTCTTATTTATTTAGATGAATGGAGGACGAAAAATGGGGATGAGGCTGGTTGAGACTGTGCAAAGAGAGCAGATGCGTGGAGACATTCCTCCATTTCGGATCGGTGACACGGTCAAAGTGCATGTGAAGATTCGAGAAGGAGACAAGGAGCGCATCCAGGTGTTTGAAGGCTTAGTGATCCGCCATCACAAGGGGCTGATGGGCGCCACTTTTACTGTGCGAAAGGTATCGTACGGGGTTGGGGTGGAGCGGATCTTCCCTTTACATTCCCCCAGCATCGATCGGATAGAAGTGCTCCGCCGTGGGCGTGTGCGGCGTGCACGACTTTACTATCTCCGTGATCGCGTGGGTAAGGCTGCCCGTATTCGCGAGAAGCGCTAAGTGGTGCGAAAAACTCTGGAAGCCCTGGCGGAGGGAATGCTCTTTTTTGAAGGGCAGCTTCGAGACCGGGGCTTCAAAAGAGTTGCTGGAATCGATGAAGTGGGCCGTGGGCCCCTGGCGGGGCCAGTTGTTGCTGCTGCCGTGGTGCTTCCCCCGGATGTGGACTTGCCGGCAGTTCGGGATTCCAAGGAACTCAAACCCTCTCAGCGCGAAGCCTGCTGCCGGGAAATTCTTTCGTGTGCCAGCGATGTGGGGTTGGGGTGCATCGGTCCATCAGAAATCGATCGAATCAACATCCTCCAGGCCACCTTCCAGGCTATGCTTCTGGCTGTCCAAGCCCTCAAAAGCCCGCCCGATTTTCTGCTGATCGACGGACCTTACAAACTCCGGATGGAAATCCACCAGGAAGGAATTCCCAAAGGAGACAAACGAAGTCTCTCCATTGCGGCTGCGTCCATAGTGGCCAAAGTTCACCGGGACCGGTTGTTGAGTGACTATCACCAACGCTATCCCATGTACGGATTTGACCGCAACAAGGGTTACGGAACGGCCCAGCATCTCCAGGCTTTGAGGGAATATGGCCCGTGCCCCATACACCGTTTGAGTTTTCGAGGAGTTCTTGCCGTGAGTGGAGACGGGGTAAAAGAGGATGGAGACCCGTCAACAAAAAGGTAGAAGAAGCGAAGAGGTGGCTGCGGAGTTCTTGAGCAAAAAAGGAATGGAAATCGTAGCCAGAAACGTCCGCTGCCTTTTCGGAGAGATCGATCTGATTTGCCGAACCGGGAAGACCACCGTTTTTGTAGAAGTGAAGTCCCGCTATGCGCATCGGTTTGGCCTGCCCCAGGAATCCGTGTCCCGAACCAAGCAGAAAAAGCTTACCCGCCTGGCGCAGTGGTATTTGAAAAGCAAGGGGCTGGAGCGGCAGCCTGCGCGCTTTGATGTGGTTGCGATACTCTGGAAAGGCGGCGAAGCCGAATTGACCTGGATTGTCAATGCCTTTGAAGCCAGTGAGTAAAACCGATGAATCCCCGAGTTCCGGAATCCTCTACGTGGTGGCGACTCCCATAGGGAATCTCGCGGATATCACTCTGCGCGCCCTCGACACATTGCGTTCCGTCCATTTTATCGCCGCCGAAGACACCCGCCACACTCGAAAACTCCTGAGTCACTACGACATACACAAACCGCTGGTGAGTTACCACGCGCATAATGCGGAAGAACGTGGTCCTGAACTCATTGACCGGCTGCGCCAGGGGGAAAAGATCGCCCTCGTGACGGATGCCGGAACGCCGGCGATTTCGGATCCCGGAGGCTTGCTTGTGACTCAGGCCCTCGAAGCCGAAGTCGAAGTCACCGTGATCCCCGGCCCTGCCGCCCTCATCGCCGCTTTGGTGGTTTCTGGCCTTTCCACTCACCCCTTTGCCTTTCTAGGGTTTCCTCCGAGCCGTGGCAAAGGACGCCGTCGCTTCTTCACGTCCTATGCCGCCGTGCCCATGACTCTTATTCTGTACGAATCCCCTCAGCGCCTACAACGCACTTTGGAGGATATTCTGGACAGTTGGGGGGACAGACGTATTTCCGTCGCCCGGGAACTGACCAAAAAGCACGAAGAGATTTTCCGCGGGACCGTTGCTGAAGCTTTGGAATATTTTTCCGAGAATGTGAGGGGGGAGTTGGTGCTGGTGGTCCAGGGCGCTCAGGAAAAAAATGAACCGGAGGTGTTGGAGGAAGACTGGAAGGAGGAATTGGGTCGACTCATTTCGGTCACAAATTTATCCGTCAAAGAGGCCACGGAAAAAATCTATAGCCAATACCATTTATCTCGAAGAGTGGTTTATCAGGAGGCTCTGAAAATAAAGAAGACGTGATTTTCGATGCGTGGATCATTAAAATACCATAAGTTCCATCGATCTGTTTTTGCGTTCTTTCAAGTTGATATTCCATAAAATTTCGGGACTTACTTCGGGATATTTCAATGTTTGGTTTGCATCCTGCCGGAAAATTTATCTTCGGACTTTTGTTTATCATACTTCTCCCCGTTTTCCTTTGCCATTGCGCGCAGCAGTGGAACAGAACCGCACCAATGGATGCACAAGTTCCGGTAAAGTTTCAATATTTTGATCCCACCGCAAAAGAGGTGTGTGTTGCGGGCAGCTTCAATCAGTGGTCTCAACGGTCGCACTGCATGAGTGAGAAGGAAGGATTGTGGTCTTTGAGCGTTCCCCTCACTCCTGGGAGATATCAATATGTTCTGGTGATCGATGGCAAATCCTGGCGCCCAGACCCCGGAGCGATTCTCTCCGAGGACAACGGGTTTGATGGAAAAAATTCAGTACTGATCGTGGAATGATTGTGACTCCAGGCCGCTCACGTTTGTATAAATCGAAGAAAGGTGCTTCTCACATTCGAGGACTAGAGTGGTTTGATGAATTCTTCAGACGATCAGGAAGCAATATCCGCTGTTTTGGCCGGTGATGCCAATGCTTATGCCGTCCTGGTGGAACGCTATCAAAAGCCGATTTTCAATCTCATGTACCGCATGACCGGTTCGCATGCGGATGCCTTGGATCTGGCTCAGGACACGTTCATCAAGGCTTATGAGCAGCTATACCGTTTTGAGGAAGGGAAGAAATTCTTTCCGTGGCTCTACACGATAGGGTTGAACAGATCCAAGAATTTTCTGCGGCAGCGGAAGGTAAAGCAGACGTATTCCATTGAAGACTTTGATCCCGGCTCGGGTTTGGATCATCCATCGCAGCAAGAAGATAATCTGTGTGACAGTCTCGACTCCCGACTGGTCCAGGAAGCCGTCCAGCAGCTCCCCGTCGATTACCGGGAAGCTATCATCCTGCGCTATCAGGAGGATTTTTCAATGGAAGATATAGCTGAAGCTTTAGAGCTTTCGGTGAGCGGCGCTAAAATGAGAGTCCATCGCGGGATTGCAAAGCTCCGGGAAATGCTGAGCGATAAGCGCTGCGGAGAGAGAAATGAGTCCCAATCGGCTTTTTCTGAGAAGAGATCTATTGCATAAAAAATGTTCAGGGGCAAATTTTCCCGTCAGGGGAGATCATGAGAAAGAAGCCATGGGTGACGAACAGATAAGAGATGATCTATTGCTCCGAATCGAGTGCGGTGTCCGTGAAATGCCGTCTTTGGATCCGCCGCCATCACTTCTGCCCTTTGTCATGAATGCCGTGCGCACAAAAAAGATGCCATGGTGGTACCGGTTTTATAGATGGGCCAGAGCGCCTCGGTCCATTACCTTTACTCCTCTCCGGATTGCGCCGATTGTCGGCGTATTGATGGGCGTTTTTGTCCTCTCGATATACACCCTTTTTGATGGAAACGGAGGACGGTCGACTCAAGTTCCACCGCTCGATGGAATCCCCGTAACCCTTTCCCTGACCCTGGCCGGTGCTCAACGTGTGCAGGTGGTGGGTTCTTTCAATGACTGGAACGCACAGGGTTATGAGATGCGTAAGGAAGAAGGCAAGGAGTTGTGGACACTGAGTATAAACCTTCCAAGAGGTCGATATGAATATGCTTTTAAGGTCGATGACGACAAAATCGTTCCGGATCCTCGAGCCGGTTTTTACCAGGACGATGGTTTTGGGAATCGAAATGCGGTGTTGATAGTAGGAAACCACCATGAAGAGAACATTTAGGAGATTGCTTTTTGCGTTGCCGGTGATCCTGGCTCTTCTCCCGGGGATATGCAATGTCTTTGCCGCTGATAACGCTCAAGGACTTGCAACGGCCGTGGCCGAAGCTCAGGATGCAGGCATTCCTCCGGCAACCCTGAACCGTTTGTTGACCATTGGTTATGAAAATCAGGTGGAATCCGAGGCGATGGCAAACCTTGTGAGCATCTTGACACAGGCAGGAAAGGAAGACCTTCCACTGCAGCCTCTTTTGAGCAAGATAGATGAAGGGATAGCCAAACGCATACCTGCAGATGTGGTTTCGCAAGTGGTTGCGAAAAAATTGAATGATTATAGGGAAATGGTGTCGCTGATCAATGAACACAACAAAAGGCGAGGGCAAAACCTGCTTGTTTCCCATGAAATGCTCATCCGACTGACAGAAACTCTTTACTGTGGGCTTTCACAAGAAGAACTCCGTACCATGTTGGATCAGTACCCGGGCGTTTCGTTATCTACCCTGACACAGGGCATGGAAATCTTTGCTTCCCTCAGGCAGATGGCGTTTGATGCAAAGCTTTCCAGGGAGATCGTTTCTGAGGGGCTGAAACAAAATTTCTTCATTTCCAATGAACTGGATTTTATTCGGACCATCGACATCGCCAAAGCAAAAGGGGTTCCTGAAAAGGAAATTGCGGCCGCCGCCATAGCCGGTATGGAAAAGCATGGATCCTTGAGGGAATTTTCAACGCGGGTCGGAGTCACTGCCGAGGATTTTGGCCATCATGGTCCTCAGTTGGGCAAGGGTAGCTTTTCCGGATCAAGGGGTGGGGGGAAGGGTCCATCCGGTGGGACCGAGGGTGGGCCAGACGGAAAAGGTGGAAAAGGCGGGGACCACGGTGGAGGAACGGGCGGTGAATCTGGTCATGGTGATTCCGGCTGTGGCTCCGGTGGAGGAGGTGGTTCCGGCGGCTCTGGTGGCTGTGGGGGCGCTGGCGGAGGTGGTGGAGGTTCGGGAGGAGGCTCCGGTGGTGGACGCGGATGATGTATGGTAGTCGTTTACTCTCGATTAGGTCGATTTTGGAAACCCGACGTCCACCGTCGGTAAAGGAATCTCAACCTGCAGATAGCGTATTTTCACGGTAACGAAAAAGCTGAATCCAGATATTCTGTAATATTCAGTGAGATTAATAGTGCCGACCGCCCACGCCGAGTCCATGGACTCGGCGTTTCTTATGTGTCCCTCTCGGTGACAACCGTCGTATAATCCCCCCCGGCAAAACTTGCAAAATCGATTCTTTGTGTTTAGAGTCGCAACAGAGTGGACATCAGGGCGTGATTCAGATGTCGGCCAATGAGCATTCAGCAGTTTCCGTGAGAGAAAAGGGCCCCGTGGGGCCGGAGTGCCGATTCCAACGATTTTTTCTCGGCCGCAAGGGAGGTTCAAATCCCAAATGACAAGGAGGCAAAAGAATGAGGCTTTGGCGTAAGGTTCAAATCTTTGCGGTTGTACTGCTTGCTGAGACATGCGTTTTCACTTTTACTCTACCTGCGAGCGAAATCAAAGACTCCAAGTCGGTTTCCCAGGAAGGGGCCGCAGCGGTTTCCTCCGGTGCAGCCGTTTCCAGGCCTGAGTTACGCCTTCCCGAGAGAATTTCTGCGTCCGATCTCAAGCGCCTCATCCTGGATCTGCCCGGCACCTTCGATCTGGTGGACATTCGCCCTCCGCAGCAGTTCGCGGATTACGCACTGCCGGGTTCCATCAATGTGGACATTGTGGAGCTCATGTCCAACCCGGTGTACCTCACGGGGGTGGGGCCCCTCATCATTGCGGATCGTGACGGTTCCCTTGCCATGGCGGTTGCCGGCATACTTTCCCAAAAAACCCAGCGGGTCATCAAGGCTCTGCATGGAGGAGTTGAAGCCTATTGGGCCGAATCGGAATTGAGAAACGCCGTGGGAGGGAGAGGCGCTCCGGGAGTGACAGGAGTACTTCCAGGAACGGGCCGCGCCGTTGAAACCCCTCAAACTCTGAAAGGGGGCGCTCCTTCGAGCGAGGGAGGAGCGATTAAACCCGCCGCACCCTCGCAGCCTGCGCCACCAGCGCCGCAAAGGCCGAAATCCACAAGTGCGGGGTGCTGAGGATGAAGATGAAAAACAAGCAAATGCGAAAAGATTTTATGAATCCTTACCTGGCCGGGGTATTGCTTGGCTTTACGCTTCTGGCTTCTTTCATCGTTCTGGGGGCGGGGCTGGGAGCTTCGGGGGGCATCGCCCGGTTTGCTGCATCTCTCGAGGGGGCGCTGGCGGAGAGCCACACTCTTTCCAGTGAATACTTCGGGAGGTGGGGGAGTTCTCCCATGAGCTACTACCTGGTCTTCATGCTGCTGGGAACATTTTTGGGGGGGCTTTTTTCAGCAGTTCAGGCGGAGAGGCTTGCATTCAAACTGGAGAGGGGCAAGGCGTCCCCTCCTGGCTTGCGAGCCGGCCTTGCTCTTTGCGGAGGGATCATTGTCGGATTTGCCAGCCGGCTGGCCCAGGGCTGCACATCCGGCCAGGCACTCACGGGTGGGGCGATGCTCCTTACCGGAAGCCTCATTTTTCTCGTCTGCATTTTCGCGGGAGGCTACGCCGCCGCTTATTTTGTAAGGAGGCAGTGGGATGATTGAAACTTTCTTTGGGTCTGGAACCATTGGATCTCCCCAGGCTTTTGTTGCTGCTCTTGTTATCGGGCTGTTCTTTGGATTTGCCCTGGAGCGAGCAGGTTTCGGGAGTTCCAGGCGGCTTGCCGGAATATTTTATTTCAGGGACATGGCGGTTCTCAAAGTGATGTTCACGGCGCTCATCACGGCCATGCTGGGGTTGAGCTATCTTATCGCACTGGGCTGGATCGAGCCGAGTCAACTCTATTTCATGCCCACGGTTTATGGTGCCCAAGTCGTTGGGGGGCTTCTTTTCGGAGTCGGTTTCGTCATGAGCGGCTGGTGTCCCGGCACTGGAGCCGTGGGGCTGGCTTCCGGGAAACTGGACGCACTCCTGTTCCTCCTAGGGGCGGTTTTGGGGAGTGTTCTTTTCAATGAACTTTTTCCCCTGGTAAAATCGCTTTATTCCTGGGGGGAAAGCGGAGTTCGCTTCGTCTATAACGCTCTGGGAATGTCCCTTGCGGCCTTTGCTTTTCTCTTCACTCTAATGGCGGTAGGCTGTTTCTGGGGGGCTGAATACATCGAAAAGAAGAAATCCACCGGAGGCGCCTGCTTCAATACCCCTTTCCTCAAAGCCTTCAGCCTCGCCCTCCTGATCTTTGCAGGGGGGCTCTTCATCTTTCCCACTTCCCAGCTCGATCTGGCTTCGGAAGGAAGGCCTTCCCCTCGCTCAAGGGCAGCCGCAGTAGCGGAGATGGAAAAAGGCCTTCTTCAACTGGTGCAGGAAGCCGGGGATCATATGGAACCGGCAGAACTGGCCGACCGGCTCATGAACGGTGAACCGGGGCTGGTAGTAGTGGATATCAGAACGCCCGATGAATATAACCGGTTTCACATTCGCGGTGCCGTCAACGTTCCTATCACGCAACTCGATGAATATCTTAGGTCCCTCCCCGATCGTGGGATTACGGTCCTCTATTCCAATGGCATGACTCACCCAGCCCAGGCCCGTGATGCTCTCTTCCGCATGGGCCACCAAAATCTTTATATCCTCACCGATGGATTGACGGGCTTCATGGAAACCTGCCTCAAACCTGCTTCTTTGCGAACGGAGCCTGTGCCGGAAGATTTCGCCCGGAAAATCCGTGCCTGGAGGAATTTCTTTTATGCTTCTGCCGCTCGGGAATCTACGGTCCCGGCGCAAGGGGGAGTGATTTCGCCTTTTGAGAGGACTCTTCCGTGGCTTGTGGAAACGGACTGGCTTTCTGGTCAACTCGGTCGGGAAGATTTGAAGATTCTTGATGTGCGGAGTCAGCCAGAATACAATTCGAGTCACATTCCGGGTGCGATTTATGTGTCGGTGGAGAGCTTTAGAGGGGTTGTGCGCGGGGTTCCCTCCATGCTCCTGCCGTCTGAAATGCTTGCGCTCCACCTGTCCCAGATGGGGATTCACCCCCAGGACAGGGTCATCATCGTACCGGGCGACAAAATTCAGGATGCCACTCTGGTGGGCATGGCTTTTCAACGTCTCGGTCACCAAAACTATGCAGTTTTGAACGGAGGCTTTGACAAATGGGCTTCGGAAAACCGGCCGGTAGATGCGGCGCTTCCGCCCATCGTGGAATCCCGGTATCCTGTCGGTAATGGAGTGGATGATTTCACAGTGGACTACCTGAAGGTCCATGATTTCGTAAAAAATGGGGGAGCGGTGATTCTGGATGTGAGGCCTGCAGATTACTATGCGGGTAAAAAGTCCGATGAAGCCAGAGCCGGCCACATCCCGGGAGCCATAAATCGCCCCTTTTCAGAAGATGTACTCAAGACGGACAAGTACTCACGCTTAAAATCCAGGGAGGAGCTGGCTACAGCGTATGCATCGCTGATTCCTTCCAGGGATTCCACGGTGATCGTCCATTGTCGTACGGGGCATCAGGCCAGTCAGACCTACTTCGTACTGAAGCATCTACTCGGGTATCCGAACGTCTTATGGTATGACGCCGGCTGGACGGAATGGGCGGCACGTCCTGAATTGCCTGTCGATACCGGCGCGGGAGATGCGAAGTGAAACGGGATGCCCGGCAAAGGGAGGCTGGCAAGGCCCTTTAACTCTGATTCGATTCTAAAATCATTCTCGAGGTCTTATGCAAACTCAGCTCAGCAATCCCATCGGAGTCTTCGATTCAGGCGTTGGAGGGCTCACGGTGGTTCGAGCGCTCATGGAACGCCTTCCCTTCGAAAACATTATCTATTTTGGGGACACCGCGCGTGTGCCCTACGGGGTGAAATCCATTGAGACGATCGCTCTTTATGCCCGTGAGATCACACAGTTCCTTTTGCAGCAGCAGGTGAAGCTTCTCATTGTGGCCTGCAACACCATGGCGGCTGTGGCTTACCAGGTGATTCAGGACCTGTCGCCCGTGCCGGTTCTGGATGTCATCAGCGCGGGGGCTCGCACTGCAGCGGCCGTGACGCGGGTGAAATATGTGGGGGTGATCGGGACCCCTGCAACCATCAACAGCAATGCTTATGCGCGCGCCATTCACCGGTATGATTCTGAAATCCGAATCTTTTCTCAGGCGTGCCCCCTTTTTGTGCCCCTGGTGGAAGAAGGTTGGTTGGATCACATGGTCACGCGTCTTACAGCTCAGGAATATCTCAAACCCGTCCTCTGCCACGAAATCGACACGCTTGTCTTGGGCTGTACGCATTATCCCCTGTTGAAGCCCTTGCTTCAGGAAGTTGCCGGAGAGGGCATCCAGCTCGTGGATTCCGCCGAGGCCATGGCGGAACAGACCGCAGCCGTTTTGAGCGAGAAGAATTTATGGAATCCTGAGCGTGTCTTGCCCGATTACCGTTTCTATGTCACAGATGTTCCCCTGAGGTTTCAATCCATCGGGGAACGCTTTCTGGGGCGGACGCTTTCCAACGTGCGTGTGATCAAGTGGTAGTTGGGGGCGTCTCTTCAGGAAGGGTAGAGTTGGTTGAAATGGCAGGGGCAAGGGTTTATATTTAATGCGTGTTACTTTGAATTCAATAAATTTTTATGAAGAATAAATACTTGGAAGGACGTGGTAATGTCGGAAGATTTCCCGAAATTTCCAGATCAGGAAGAGCTGGAAAAAGAGCTGAGTGAATATCTTTCAAAGAAATACGGTTATCGTATCAAGGTGATCTCGCCCATGATGATGCCCCAAGCGAAGGATTCACAGGATAAGACGGGTTCCCCAAGCGGTGTGGACAAGATCAAGTTTGACATGAAGCCTGAAGAGCTCGAAAGCTATTTGAATCAGTATGTCATCGAGCAGAATGAAGCAAAATCCGTATTGGCCACCAAGATCTGTACGCACTACAATCGGATCAAGTTTCAGCGGCGCAAGGCCCGTTCAGGTACCGAACCCCTCGTGGGGCGGATAAAGAACAATATTCTTCTCATCGGGCCTACCGGAGTGGGGAAGACCTACCTGGTCAAATTGATCGCTCAAAAGCTGGGTGTGCCCTTTGTAAAGGGGGATGCCACCAAATTCAGCGAAACGGGCTATGTCGGTGGGGATGTGGAAGATCTCGTGAGGGAATTGTTCGTTGATGCGGGAGAGGACATCGAGCTGGCGGAACACGGCATCATCTACATAGATGAAATCGACAAGATCGCTTCTTCTCATAATATTCTTGGGCCGGATGTATCCAGGACCGGTGTTCAGAGGGCGCTTCTCAAACCCATGGAAGAAACGGAAGTGGACCTCAAGGTGCCTCATGATCCCATCTCCCAGCTTCAGGCCATCGAACATTTCAGGAAAACGGGGAAACGGGAGCGGCAGACGGTCAATACCAGGAACATTCTTTTCATCATGAGTGGAGCCTTCAATGGTCTTGCCGAGATCGTGAGAAAAAGGCTGCAAAGGCAGGGCATCGGCTTCGGGGCAACCATACAGAGTAAAGAAGAGGATGCGAAGCTTTCAAGGTTTGTCAAAGCGGAAGATTTGATTTCCTATGGATTTGAAAGTGAGTTCGTGGGCCGTTTACCGGTTGTGGCGACGTTGGACCCCCTGGAGGTGGAGCATCTTTACCAAATCCTCAAAAATCCCAACAACCCCATTATACTTGGGAAGAAGGAAGACTTCCGCTGTTATGGAATAGATATCAAGTTTGAAGACGAGGCTCTGCGCCTTCTGGCTGAAAAGGCGGGGGAAGAAAAAACGGGTGCGCGCGGTTTGGTGAGCGTCATTGAAAAGGTGCTGTTGCCTTTCGAGAAGAGTCTCCCCTCGTCCAAGGTGCGTTCTTTTGTGGTGACCCGACAGGTGGTTCTTGATCCTCAGGGCGAGTTGAAAAGTATCCTGACCCATCCGGATGATCCCGACAGGAACAGAATTTATGAGCTGATTCTCGAGGAGGAAAAACGCGGAATTCGCGAGATGATGCTGAAGAGAAAAAAGCACTACATAGAGAACTATCCTCTGGTTTTCAGTTCTGAACGGATCGACCTGGTCGTGGACCATCACTTGAGAACGGGGCTTTCCATCGAGACCGTTTTCGATGAAATTATACTGCAATACAATCAGATCAAAGTGTTCGAAACGGATTATTTTGAGAAATACGGTTTCAAGATCCATTTCAACGAAGAAGCTGTAAACGAGATCATTGAAGAGGCGCTGATTCGAGACACTTCGGCTACCGCTGTATGTCTTGAAATTTCAACGGATTATAGCCACGGTTTCAAGCTGATCGCCGACCGGAGCGGGCAAATGGAATTCTTTTTGCCCAAAGGCGCGGTCATCCATCCCGATGCTTTCATGGATGCACTGATCCGGGAAAACTTCCGCAGGTATCCTCAAAGCCCCTCCGAGACAGAAAAATAACCTCCAAAAGGAAACAAATAACATGATCGGTATTTCAAAGTTGTATTGCGGCACAGTTGAGCCCTCCGATGCCTTGAGGTATGGACGGCACAGCGGGAGCCTGCCCTCTCATCTGCTCCAGTTTTCCGCGGACAAAAAACCGGTGGTGGTTTGGAATGTCACTCGACGGTGCAATTTGAAATGTGTGCATTGTTATGCGCATGCCGGGAACGAAAATTTTCCCGATGAATTGTCCACTGAGGAGGGTAAAGTCGTTCTGGACGATCTGGCGCGGTTCGGAGTTCCGGTCGTCCTCTTTTCAGGGGGGGAGCCCCTGATGCGTCCCGATTTGGTGGAACTTGCCGAATATGCCGTGAAGAAAGGAATGCGCGCCGTTATTTCCACCAATGGCACTCTGATCACCCGGCCGGTGGCGCAGGAATTGAAAAAAGTCGGACTTTCCTATGTGGGCATCAGCCTCGACGGCCTCGAGGAAATCAATGACCGGTTTCGAGGAGTCAAGGGCGCATTTCGAAAAGCTCTGGAAGGTATTACAGCCTGTCAGGAAGCCGGTATAAAGGTCGGTCTTCGGTTCACCATGAATCGTTTGAATGTAAAGGAAATTCCTTCCATTTTCGATATCCTGGAAGAACGGGATATTCCGCGGGTCTGTTTCTATCACCTGGTCTATGCCGGGCGCGGAAGCAAGCTCATCGAGGAGGATCTCTCCCACGAAGAGACGAGAAAAGCGGTGGATCTCATTATCGATCGGACCGCCGACCTTCACCGGCGGGGAAAGCCGAAAGAAGTGCTCACGGTGGATAACCATGCCGATGGTCCTTATGTGTACCTGCGCATGCTGAAGGAGAAATCCCCCAGGGCTGCAGATGTGCTCGAACTCCTGAAGATGAACGAAGGGAACAGTTCCGGACGCGGGATCGGATGCATCAGTTGGGATGGTGTGGTGCATGCTGACCAGTTCTGGCGTCATGAGTCTTTTGGAAACGTTCGGGAGCGTCCTTTCAGTGAAATATGGAGCGACCTTTCCAACCCCCTCATGAAGCAGCTCAAAGACAAGAAGCAATATGTGACAGGGCGCTGTGCCAGCTGTCGCTGGCTGGATGTCTGCGGGGGGAACTTTCGTGTGCGAGCCGAAGCAGTAACGGGAGACCTGTGGGCGCCGGATCCCGCCTGTTACCTCACGGACGAAGAGATTTCCCAAACCATATAAAATCATTCCGGCGTATCGAGTTGGCGGGAAGGAAGAAAAGCGTATGTATTTTCCTGAGTATCGGATGAGAAGGTTCCGGCGTACCGAAAATTTACGCCGCATGATTCGTGAAACGGTGCTGACGGTAGACCAACTGGTTTACCCTCTTTTTGTTATGCCCGGAAAAGGGGTGAAAAATCCTGTACGCTCCATGCCGGATGTTTATCAGTTCTCCCTGGATCAGCTTCTGGAAGAACTGAAATCCGTGGTCCAGTTGAGGATTCCGGGCATCATCCTCTTCGGTCTGCCCCATGAGAAAAACGAACGGGGCAGCGAAGCGCATTCCCAGAATGGAGTGGTCCAGGAAGCCATTCGGGCCATCAAGGACAAGTATCCCGACCTGGTGGTGATCACGGATGTCTGCCTGTGCGAGTACACCAGCCATGGTCATTGCGGTATTCTACGCGGCCATGAGGTGGATAACGATGCCACCCTGGATGTGCTTGCGAAGGTTGCCGTTTCTCATGCCCGCGCGGGAGCCGACATCGTGGCCCCTTCGGATATGATGGACGGTCGTGTCGGGGTCATCCGTCATGCGTTGGACGAAAACGGTTTCGATCAGGTGGCCATCCTGGCTTATTCCGCCAAATACTGCTCGGCCTTCTACGGCCCCTTCCGGGATGCGGCCGACTCCGCCCCCCAATTTGGCGACCGCCGTTCCTATCAGATGGATATGGCCAATACGGATGAAGCTTTGCGGGAAGTGGACCTGGACATTGAGGAAGGCGCCGATATGGTCATGGTAAAACCCGCTCTGGCCTATTTGGATGTGATTTATAGAGTGAAGGCGGAATTTGAACGACCGGTGGCGGCGTACAATGTCAGCGGCGAGTACTCCATGATCAAGGCCGCTTCAGCCCAGGGATGGCTGGATGAGAAAAAAGTGATGATGGAGACGTTGATCGCCATCAAAAGAGCTGGAGCCGATCTCATTTTGACCTATTTTGCTAAAGATGCCGCCAAACTGCTCTCGTCATAGAACCTGTCCGGCTCCCCTGTGGACTTTGCGACACCCCCCTTCAATTCCCCCCTCGAGGGGGGACTAAGGGGGGTGTCGCTGCCGAGGTAGGTTTTCGGATAGCCTTTTAGTACTGGTCTTCGCAATCATGCAGCCGTTTACCCATGTGTTTTCGTAGGAGCGGCATCCTGCCGCGACAAAGTGTACGATTGCCGGTTCCTGTCACGGCTGGAAGCCGCTCCTACAAAGAAATGGCTGTGAATTTACAATTTTTGGTACTTTGCCTGTATGGTGTGCAGCTTCCCGATTCGTGGAAGCCGGCATTGAATGAAAGAAGGATTTTGATGCATTCTCATTCGTCCTCACATCCTGCCCATCCTCATTCTCCGCGCTCCTCCTCTCCCGAGGGAAAGGGGCGCGGCGCTGCTGTTGGAACCTTGAGGCTGGTGGCATGGGAAGTCACCCGAAGCTGTAACCTTGCATGTATCCATTGCCGCGCCGCAGCCCAGGATCGTCCCTATGAAAATGAACTGAAAACGGAAGAGTGCCTCCAGTTGCTGGATAACATCGCGGCTTTTGCTCAACCCATTGTCATCCTCACCGGAGGCGAGCCTCTCCTGCGGCCCGATATCTTCGAAATTGCGGCCTATGGCAATGAGAAGGGTTTCCGCATGACCATGGCCGTTAACGGTACCCTGGTCACGCCCGAAAAGGTCCAAAAGATGCTCGATTCGGGGATACAGAGGATCAGCATCAGCCTGGATGGAGCTACTGCCGAGTCCCATGATGCTTTCCGCCAGGTAAAGGGCGCCTTTGACGGGGCCCTCAGAGGTATGGCCCATGCCAGGGAGGCGGGGCTGGACTTTCAGGTCAATACCACGATCACCAAGCAGAACCTTCATGAATTGCCGGCCATCCAGGATATGGTGGTTTCTCTTGGGGCGGTGGCCCATCACATTTTTCTCCTGGTTCCTATGGGACGGGGCAAGGACCTGGCGGAACAGGGAATCAATGCGCGCGAGTATGAGGAAACGCTCCACTGGTTCTACGACCAGCGAGACAAGGTCCCTCTGCAGTTGAAGGCTACCTGTGCGCCGCATTATTATCGTATTTTGCGGCAAAGAGCCAAATCCGAGGGGAAGGATGTCAATTTTCAAACTTTCGGTCTGGATGCCGTTACGCGAGGGTGCTTGGGCGGAACCGGTTTTGTCTTCATCTCCCATGTCGGTCAGGTGCAGCCCTGTGGATATCTGGAGCTCAATTGCGGCAATGTCCGGGAAAAACCCTTTCGAGAAATCTGGGAGAAATCGCCCATTTTTCAAGATCTGAGGGATTTCGGAAAATACGAGGGCAAATGCGGCAGGTGCGAATACGTGCGTGTTTGTGGTGGGTGCCGTGCAAGGGCCTATGAAAGTACGGGCAACTATTTGGCTCCTGAACCTCTCTGCGTCTACCAGCCCAGAGGGAGGAAAGACTCTTCAGTTGTATCGTGATGATCGAAGACATGTCCGATACTCGAGCCGATAAACGGGGAAAACCCTGCAGAAATTGGCCTCACGCGATTTGGCAAAGTGGGGCCGTTTTCCTGCTCGCTGCAGCGGTGGGACTGCTTTTCAATCAATTCCGCCCCGACGGATTGCCCCTCGTGGCAAACTGGTCCATGGAAGCCCAGCTCGCTTCCGCCAAACCCGATGAAAACCTCACCGTCTCCCTTGAAGAGGCGAAAGCGCTCTTTGTGATTCGGGGAGCCCTCTTTCTGGATTCCCGGTCCGAAGAATTCTACAGGCTCGGCCATATTGCAGGGGCCCGGAATCTCCCCTGGGAAGATTTCGAAAATCGTTTCCAGGATGTGATGGGGGACGTTCCCCTGGAAACATTGATCATTACCTATTGCGACGGTGAAAGTTGTTCCTTGAGCAAAGATCTGGCCCTTGCCCTCCTGGGAAAGGGCTATACGGAGGTGCGGGTCCTTCTCAATGGCTGGTCCCTCTGGAAGGAATCCCATCTGCCCACGGGTGAAGAATAGAGATAAGGCTCATCGCGGGCCAGTGAGGAAAGTTCCTTTTAAGAATCCAAGAAATCCGCCTCGATGTGCAGGAAAGAAGACGAAATAGTAGAGCCCCTGCCTTCTCCTTTTTGAGGGAGGAAGCAGGGGCTCTTTTTATTTTGCACGAATTTCCATGACCAGGTGCAACATGCACAGATAGGGATTCCGTACTACTTGAGAACTCTCCCGGGATCGTCTGGGTTCGCCGGTTGGCTTGAGCCGGAAGCGTTTCCCTCGGCAGGAGGCGTCTGCGCCGCGTTGATCAGGTGGATCTGAACTTCCTGTGCATCGCCGGGAGCCGCGTCCGTTTCCACTGAAAGAGATGTCCTTTGCTGGGAACCCGATGGTACATTTTCCATTTTGGGATTGATTTCCAGGATGAATCCATTCTGTTTGTCGATCGGTTGTTGAGTAACCTCAATCATGCGTTGATCGTAGGTCAACTTTGAAATTTTGAAGGGTTTGTTACTGTTGCTCATCACGATGATCTTTCCCATGCGTGTGGGTTGCTGTGCTGCGAGGTTTCCCACCAAAACCGTCTTGGGTTTGACCGCAATCTCCCCTTCTATGTACCCGCTCACCCGGATGAGAAAATCGGGCTTTTGCTCGAGGTCTGTAGAGCACTTAATGTATCCGGAATAACTTCCCTCTTTCAGCTTGTTGGAGACCTTGAGCTGGTAGTGCTTGCCATCTTCCACCGTTTCCAGTTTATAGCCGATCTGTTCTTCCAAATTGCTTTCCGTTTTCAGGATGTGAAAAGGCTGGACATCCGATGCAATGTCGATAGTGCTCTCCGAAATCTGATCACTCATCCCCCGAAAGGAAATGTTGTCATTAGGACGAATGTCGATCAGAGTTTTGACCGTTCCCTGCAGAGCCAGTGTCAAACGGGGAGTCTGCGGGTCATTGCTGATAACGGTTGCATTTTTCTTTACTTTTCCTCGATAGCCTTTCAGGCTTACCTTCATTGTGATTTTTCCCTCGCCGCCGGCAGGGATCGCCCTGTCAAACTGGGCAACAGCACAGCCTCACCCGGGGCGGACCTGCTCGATTTGCAGCACTGCCTTGCCAGTGTTTTTCACCACAAAATCGTGGACGATTTCGCTCCCCTCCATAACCTCGCCGAAGTCAAAAGTGGATTCAGGAACCTGTATGGAAGGAGTGTCCTGAACATTGGCGGCAAGTGAAAGCCGGGGAGCCGTGGCTTTCACTGCCGGCAGGTTTCCGGCGCAAGCGATGCTCGTCCACAGGAAACAAAAGAGAATTACAAAAAAGGAATGAATGAATCGAAACATACCGTCAGCGTTCCTCCATATTCAAGTATTTGAATTAATACAAAATAGTTCTTGATTGTCTTGTCTCACTCAAAAAGTTCGTGATGATGGATAGCTTTTCAGGTTGGAAAGGTCAAGATCAAAATCCGTGCCTCTGCAGAGTTATGTCATGATTTTTTTGAAGGAACCTTCGTGACCCGCTGGGCTACACAACGAAAAATGAAACGACGGCAAAGAGATGCAAAGAGCCGGGGAAAGCGGGAATCGCTATGGAAAATTGCCATGAGCTATGAGCCATGAGCTTTTTCATATAAAGGAAATATCCCGCCTACTTTTCAGATGGCGAGGGGTGGTTCTTCATGAGTTCACCGGCGGGGACTACGGCAACAGCCTCCTTCTCAAACAGTTTCGAGGCCTCAAGAAGCACACGGAGAGTGGATTCATGGGGATGACCGATGGCGATGGCAGTGCCTTCGATTTTGGCTTTCCGAATGAGTTGGTTGATTTGGGAGCGCGTGAAATCCTCTGTCGTAACATGGTCCAGGAAAATGTCCCTCCGTGCGGTGGGAACACGGAAATCCCTGGCTATGGCCATTCCTACACTTCGTGGACTGGTGTAACTATCAAGAAAGTACAGGTTTCGCCGGCTCAGCTCCCGGATGAGAATCTTCATGGAGTCCCTGTTTTCTGTGAACCGGGATCCCATGTGGTTATTCACTCCAGAGATGTGGAAGCCGGAATCGATTGCAGATTCCAGGGCGTCCTGGATTTTTTTTTCGGACATGGAGAGGAGCAAGGCTCCCTCCCCTGGATTGGTTTTGGGGTATCCCTGCGGCTCCATGGGGAGGTGGAGGATCACCTCGCGATGGTGATCGTGCACGAGCTTCGCTATTTCCCGGCTATGGCGTTGATAGGGGAGAATGGAAAAGGTGAGGGGAAGGGGTACCTTGAGAAAATTTTTGGCCATTTCAAGGTTCTGACCAAAATCATCAATTACGATCGCTACCTTGGCTACAGGTGCAGTGGGAGACTGCACGGGCGGAGCGGAAGGTTTCAACGCTGGTTTCTGACCGCCTTCGGGGAGGTGCAAGGCAAGGGATAGACTCTCTTTGGGGGGGCGGGGCTCGTCCTGCCGTGTTCTGGGTGGGGAAACCGACACCGGGGGTTCCCCGGAAGGGGTAATTGGTTTGAAGGGGGGTAGAGAAGCGTCGTTTGTCAGGTTGGATTCGGACGAGCTCTTGCCAGGAATCTTCTCGGATGTTCCGGGTTTCGGATGCAGATCCGGCACATCGTCTTTGGCGGACACTCTGTCTGGCGTGGAGTCTGGTGGTGGCGAAATTTCGGATTCCTTTGTCTCCGCCTCGATGGAATTTCGTATTTCGTTGTAAGATTTCTTCTGCGCCGGCTGGTCTTCCTTCGGCGGAACCGAAGTCCTGGCCGAAGGCGTCGCCCCTCCGTCTCTTTCCTCCTCGGGCTTCATTGGTTTCAGAGTTTTCGCCGGTTCTTCCCGGAAAGGAAAAGAATGTGCGGAGGAAGAAGCCTTTGGATCAACAAGTGTGGTAGGGCTTTTGGAATCCGGATTTTGCCGGGAGGATGACGGGCCTTTTTCTCGAACGGGGGAAGAAGAAGGTTGAATGGATTCCTGCTTTGGAGAAATTTTTTCGGGACCTTCTCCCCAGTAAACCAAACCGGACAGAACAACAATGGCGAGCAGCCATAAAGTCAGCAGGGGAAGGAAGAAAGACCTGCGTGTCGCGGTCGAAGGGGATTTGTATCCCCCCCGACCGACTTTACCTGGAATCTTCTTTGCGGGGCGTTTTCCTCCTTTGGAAGTGGAAGAACTGCGCCCCGCCGAAGCTTTTTGGGTTTTTTTGGGCGTTGCAGAAGAAGACATGGCAACCGCGGGATGTGACTACTTATTCGAGATGGTTTGGTTCATGATCTTGTAGCCTTTGAGCAGGTCCAGGGCTCTCCGAAGCTGATTGTCTTCCGTCAGCATTTTTTGCGTTTCCGCCTGCGTCTCATTCACTTCCGAAGGGGTCTCCTGTTTTTGATTTTCCATATGCCTGGGGAGGTCTTTCTCTCGAATGCGGCGTACTTCTTCTGTGCTCTCCTCGTCTTCCTTCTGGGGCATTTCACGCTTCACTAAAATATCCGGCTCGATGCCTTTTGCCTGTATGGACCGGCCCGAGGGGGTGTAATAGAGAGACGTGGTGAGGCGGAGAGCGGAGCCGTCGCTCAAGGGAATTACCGTCTGGACCGATCCCTTGCCGAAGGTGGGTTCTCCTAAAATGAGAGCTCTCTTGTGATCCTGCAACGCACCGGCCACGATTTCCGAGGCGCTGGCGCTGCCTGAATTGACCAGTACGATAATGGGGTAATCCCGCGGTTTGGAATTCTTGTGAGCTTCAAACCGCATTTTCTGGCTTTCCAGCCTTCCACCCGTATAAACGATCAACCCCTTGTCCAGGAATTCATCGCTGACCTCGACCGCCTGGTCCAAAAGCCCGCCGGGATCGTTTCTCAAATCGAGAACCAAACCGTTCAAGGGCCGGTTTTCCTCTTCCAGTTTGTCCAACGCCTTGCGAAGATCGCTGGTGGTGCCGCTTTGGAAACTGGAGATACGCAGGTATCCATAACCGGGGTCAAGCGTTCTGAACTTAATGCTCTGGATGGCGATAATATCCCGTGTCAATTCAAATTCCAGGGGCTTGCGCTCTCCCTTCCGAATGATGGTCAGTTTGACCTTGGTACCCTTGGGGCCCCGCATCTTCTGGACGGCATCCATCAAAGACATGTCCTGAGTCGGCTGGTCGTCGATCTTGATGATTTGATCATTGGCCTGGATGCCTGCCTTGTCCGCCGGGGTGTCCTCAAGAGGCGAGACCACCGTCAGGACTCCGTCACGAATAGAGATTTCTATACCGAGCCCTCCGAACTTTCCTTTGGTCTCGATTTGCAGTTCTTTATAGTCTTCAGGTTTCAAGAAGGAAGAGTGAGGATCCAATTCACGAAGCATTCCGGTAACGGCCCCGTAGATGAGCTTCTTGGATTCCACTTTCTCCACATAGTTGTCCTGGACAATGTTCAGAACATCGCTGAAGAGTTTTAGATATTGATAAATATCTGAATTCTCAGAGTTTGTTTTGGCTTTGAGGCCTGACCAACCCATGAGCAGGAAAGTGACTCCAGCAATCAGAATTATTGCCTTTTTTCTTTTTTTCAACATAAGGACTTCCTCACTCTTTCGAAAAATTATGAACCGCCAACCATTCCATGGGATTAACCGCTTTTCCGTAATGCCTCAATTCAAAATAGAGCTTCGCTCCATCGGGAGAACCGGAATTTCCAACACACGCAATTTTCTCGCCTGCTTCTACACTATCTCCCACTTGTTTATGGAGCTGGTCAGCATGGGCAATCAGGCTGTAGTAATGATCTCCGTGATCGATAATCATCACTTTTCCGTATTCTTTGAACCAGTCGGCATAGACCACGATGCCGCCATGAATAGCCTGCACCGGTTGCCCTTTCGGGGCCAGGAGGACTATCCCGTTTTGATATAAGGAATGCGTGTAGGTTTCTGTCCCCGATTTATAAGTATGAATCACCTTCCCAGGAGTGGGAAGCGGCAACGTCCCCTGAAGTGTAGAAAAGGTCTTTGAACGAAAATCAAAGATGGGTTTTCGGTAAAAAGCTTTTTCGCCCAGTCTCTTCTGACTTTCAATAAATTTTGTATTATACTGTGCATAAAGGCCCTCCTCCAGACGAACCTGCTTCAGAAGTTCAGCCTTCTGCTCCTGTACGGCTAGAATTTCTCGCTCGTGAGCCTCCTTTTGAAACTTCAGCGCATTGAATCGGTCACCCATCTGAGAAAGTATTTTTTCGAAATTCTCGATTTCAGCCTGCTTTTGTTGGTGGACTTTTAGGATTCGTTGGTCCTCCTCCATAATCCTTGCCGCAGTGTAGCCTCCCCTGATGGCGCCGTTTGATCCGGCGGCAGTGAGCAAAGAAATTGCATAGCCCATTTGCTTGAACTTGTAAAGAGTCACCAACCTGGCTTTCACCAAATCGCTCAACCGCTGGGTGTATCCCCGTAAATTGTTCAATGTGTCCAGAATATCCGCCTGTTCCACTTCCAGTCTTTTCATCTCGTTTGAAGCCTCTTCCTTTTGGGAGACAAGCTGGGGCAACCTTTCGTCCAATTGGTTGAGCTGATTCACCAGAGCCTCTTTTTTTTCCGGGGGCATGGGGATGTGCGCACTTTGATTCGTCTCCCCCGCCGAAAGGGGAGGGGAAGATGCCGGATTTTCCTGGGCGCTGCAAGTTCTTGTCGTAAAGACTGGATTCACTGATGCAAATGCCGACAGGTAAAGGAAAACAACCAATGTCGTTAACGGTGCAGTCACTTTTCAAAATCTCACACTCTTTTTCAGAGCAAGCCATGAGCCGGTCCAACCGACCACGATACCGGAAGTCAAAAGCACCAAAGCGATCAGTGCCATTTGGGAGGACTTCATAGGGATGGCCGACACGAGCAAATCGGGCAGGGCCGGTCTGAATTGAAAGAAGAAAAAGATCAAACCGCCGGTTGCAAGAAACGAACTCGTCATTCCCAGAAGAATGCCTGCCATATAGAAGGGCAATTTATTGTAAATAGGGGGCGCTCCCACCAGGTTGTATATCACCACCGTGTCATGACAAACACAAACAGTCGTTCTGCCGATGCCAAAGATAATGAGGATGGAGACAAGAGTGATGAAGCCCATCCCCCCGAACTCTATATATTTCAACAAATTTATAAATAATTTTACCTCTTTTGACTGCCCTTTTCCATAGAGGACTTCGTCAACTTGCGGATATTGTCTGATTTTTTCTATAAGGGCGTCGGTTCCTTCCGCCGCCGCTATTTTGGAATGGAATTCAATGTCCAGGGAGGAGGGAAGGAAGTTGTCGCCAAGGTCTTGCAAAATCCCTTTCATTTGCCCCAGCAGGCTTTCCATTTCCTTTCGCGCATCTTCTTTCGATTTGAGGGAAACCGTTTTGATTTCAGGCCAGGATTTCAGTTCCTGGGCAAGGCGATCCTGTTCCTGGGCAGATGCTCCGGGACGAAAATAGATTGTCGCTCTGTCGTTCTCCATCCATGAAGGAGCCACGATCTCCGAGGTCATGAAAGCCAGACATAGAAGGCCCTGGACAAAGAAACAGAGTGAGAGAGCAAGGAAGCCTGCGGTCCAGGAAATAGCGTCTGAACAAAGACTGTCCCAAGTGCGTTCCAGAAGAAGAGTGAAGATTTTTTTGTTCATCGAGTGTTCTAGTTTTGGAAAACCCTGGAAGGCCGGTGTAGGCCTTTCCATCCGGTTGGTTTCACTGGGCTGAGAGGGGTTGGTGTCAGCCGAGCCGCTTCGTTGTGGAAATCATCGGAAACGTTCATGAAGATGGAGACGAAGCGGTTTGTTCTATGAGTCTCCCCTGGTGAAGGACCACTACGCGGCTTTGGGGAACCATGGCCGGTAGCGATGCATTGTGTGTAGTCAAAACCACCGTTGTGCCGATGATCCGCATATCGTCCAACAATCTCAATACCTGCCGCACTTCCTGGGCATCCAGGCTTGCCGTCGGTTCATCACCCAAAAAGATCACCGGATCGTTTACGACCGCCCGTGCAATAGCGACCCTCTGTTGCTCCGCTGCCGATAGATGTCCGCATGGAACGTCAGCTTTTTGATCCAGGTTCAAATCGCTGAGGATCGTGTGCACCCTCTTTTGGATGAAAAGATCGTCTCTGCCGACAATTTCGAGGGGTAGAGCAACGTTTTTGAAAACACTCTTGTGTGTCAGGAGTTTGAAATCCTGAAAAACGGTTCCCACCTCTCTCCTGAAATAGGGTACTTCCCTGGGCGTGAGTTGGGAAATGTCTTTTCCCTCGATAAAGATGTGGCCGCGATCAAGGGGCGTCAGGCCGAAAAGCGCCTTCAGAAAGGTACTCTTGCCGGACCCGCTTTTTCCCAGCAGAAAGACGAAGTCCCCCTGAAAGATTTCCAGGTTGATATCCTGTAAAACAGGGTTTGGAGAGTCATACGTTTTGAAAACATGAAGGCACTGAATCAAACACATCATATGCTGATCGAGACCATCGTGAACAGGGCAGTGCGCTTGAGGCAAAGGTGAATTTTTTGCATTCTTCCAAGGGCTAAAGTTTTGACATTCTTCATCGGGGATCCGGACGAGCGAAGGCTCCCAATGCAATCAGGATATCTTTCTCTCACCACTGAGAAAATCTCTAAAGCAATGCCTCAAGTTGCTATATATTCCTTTTCTGCTATTGATCAAATAAATAGCATGACGAATCTGAAATATTTCATTGACGAGTCTCTTTGCCTTCCATTCCTCGGGGTTTCGGTGTTCTCTTTCAAAGGCTTCTTCAAAAAGAGGCACCATTTTATCCTTCATGCGCAGTTCGGTATCCACGAGGAAAATGGCCATGTGTGGCTGAAGATCTCGAATCCGGTTGAGGAAAGCTATAACGGCCGGACTTTCCACTCCACGTGGGGGGGATGATTTTACTTCCACGTACACCAGATATCCCGCAACGATGCTGATCACATCGTAATCCCCGCCGAAGCGCGTCTGCCGAAGTCGAATATTGAAGAGTGCCGGGGCAAGGAATTCCCGTCGGAAGATCTCGCACACATACCATTCCAAAGTGGGGCCGAAACTCGGAATAGGACTGCTGCGCAGCCGGTAGCCAAAATCCGGCAGAAGTTCCACTATGTTCATGTGGGAGAGTTCCTTCATATAGGAACGAACGGTCTTGAGGGAACAATAACGGTTGAGAGCACGCCAATCGCTTCCTTCCGGGGCCTGGATGAGTTCCCGGAGAAAAAGGCGAAAGGAATAGCGCCGCATCAGTCGATAGAAGCGTTCTTTCTGTAAGGATGAAAAATCGGGAGGAAAAATGATCTGAGACTGGTCTCCATGGAAGAAAACCGGCAATCCCCTCTGTCCAAGAGCCTCCTCGACGGGATGTGCCCTCAGAGCCTGTTCCTGGCGCAAGGCCTGAATTTCCTGCTGCAATTGGGCCACCGAGGCTTTTAGAGCTTCCACTTCCTGTTCCAGTCGCCGGAGTTGGTCCATCGTGCCCTTCTATTGAACCACGGAGACACGAAGGGCACGGGGAAAGAATTTCAAATGAAATCCCTGTCCCCCGTGTCTCTGTGGTTTATATGAAAAAAGGCTCATGGTTCATAGCTCATGATAATATCGCTTCTCAAGAGTGCTTCCCGCCTTCCCTGTCGCCTTGCATTGCATTGCCTTTTTTCATTCTTCATTGTGACCGTCCCGTCATGGGGGTAATGTGACAGTGTGTCGCATTAAGAACCGGTTGGAAAGGGCAGAAGCCCCATTTTTCGCTTCAAATCTTCCAAAGAACGCTTTGAGTCCATCGACGGGCTGGCCAAAGCCTCATTGACACGCACTTCGATGCTCGCATTCTGTGCAGCGATATCACCATAGGCTGTGGCCAGGGATTCCTCTTCTGAGACCTTCTGCTTCATCTTTTCGAGCATGGCGATGGTGCTGGAAGAGTCTATTCGGGAGAGCTGCTGATTGATCTTCTTCATGGAACTCGCCGTCTTGGCCCGGGCCCGCAGGGTAACCAGTTCATTTTCATAGGTGGAAATCGTCTTGCGGAGCTCATCAACCTTGTGCTGCAGTTGCTGAGACATCCCATTTTGTGCCTGGTATTCCGTCTGAAGCTGCAGGGCGCGCTTCTCGAAGGATTGCTTTTCATTGAGCACTTCCATGGCCAGTTGCTCCGCCTTCTGAGCATCAATTTCGCCATTCTGGGCCCGCTGTATCAGCAGCATCGCCTTGCGTTCATAATCCTGGGAAAGCTTTAAGGCGTCATCGGATTCCTTCTTGAGGCGGATCGCGAGCCCCTTGATTTGCGCCAGGCTCTGCATGGCTTCCGCCAAGTCCTTCTTCAAGTCCCGAATCCCCTGTTCGGTCATTTTGATGGGATCTTCCAGTTGATCCACCACGGCATGGACTTCCGACTGACCGATTTTGAACAATCGACTAAAAATACCTGCCATTTTTCGACCTCCTTAACTTGACATTGTCAGATTTCATCGGAACCACGGAGACACACTGATGGCATAGAGAAAGACTTTCAAATGAAATCTTTGTATTCTCCGTGTTTTTGTGGTTGATGTGACAATGTCGCATTAACCTTCAGTACTGAACCGGATCAGTTCATTGCCGTGTTCCGCAAGGGCGAACGCCAGAGCCCGAATGGAACCTTCCAACTCATTCTTGTCCAGATTTTCCAACTGTAAAGTGTCTCGAAAAAAAACGTACCGGGCTTCCTCATCCAGTATGAAAGCTCCATGCACCAGGGTTGCATTCATCTGCAGAAGTCTTCGAAAGAAGTCCAGCTGGTTCGCCGGCGGTACGGGCATGATCAGCTGCTCCACAATGAGAATGGGATCTTCACAATCGAGGATGAGGTTTTTGATGCCGTTTTCCTCGTCTTCCACTATGAGTAGTTCTTCTGCTGGATCTTCTTCAGTAATGACCATATCGAGGTCTATCAAAAAGCTTTTGACCTTTTCCATGTTGTCCGACATCTTCTTCTCCTCCTGTTTCCCGGTCTGTATACCGGGTTTCTTGCTTTGCTACCCCGCGGCCGGACTCAGGCGAAACACCATCCGATCAGGAAGGACATGGCAATGTAGACCACCCCTTCGATCACTCCAGCCCCGATGTTGGGATTTTCCTGGTGAATCAGCTCATCCGTTAGGCGCTGTCCCGGAAGAACCAGCTTGTCCGTGGCTTTTCTGACCAAAGGAAGCGCAATCAAACCAAACACTACGACTGTCGCAAAAAAACCGAGATTTTGGGCCCAGGAAACAAAAGTTCCCGATACTGCAAAGCGTATGAGGTTTCCCACAGCCAGAAGCATTCCGGCAAAAGCGGTTCCCACCGCCACATTGTCCTTTTCGATGGCATCGAGAACATTGAAGCCCGTTATTTTACAATAGACCCATGAAGCAACGACAAGCGTGAGCTGGCCCAAAATCCAGAAGACAAGGACCGTTTTGATGTCCCCTCCGCTTGCGACGGCGCCGTTTATGATCATCCCCATGGCCACATGGTTGCCCGCTTCAATGATTCCAACGCCGCAATTCTTGTCTTGAATGATTTCTTTTTCACTGCTGAACCGATAGAGAATCAGCCAGTCATTGATGCGCACAGAGAGATGGAGCAGCAAGATGGCTATGATTCCATAAAGAAAGATATCGATCAAGTCCATGGTGATGGAAACGGAAGGGCCGGCCAATCCTCCCCCCACGGCCAGTGTCAATCCGATGAAATACCCCCCCATGGAGAGGGCCAAAGCCAGATTGTCGCGCTCGACGAGCTCCTCCTTGAGGTTGATTTTACGGTGCGTGAGATCAAAAAAATACTTGCCGAGCATAAACAAAATGAAGACGGCTATCAGATAAACTACGCCCAGTGACAATGCGCCCATAAACATTTTTCTATCCCCCCTTTTCGACTACCTTTTCAGTCGGCTGGAACTGCGCGGAGTGAACCCGGAAACCCTGGTGCGCCCCATTCGGGACTCGACTTTTTGGGAAAAAGTGGCTTTTCGGTCGGCCATGCGTGCCTGCTGACGTTCGAAAAAGCCGGTGTTCCGTTCTTGAGTGACGGTTCCCTGAGTGCCGAACTGGGGTCTCCCCGCTTCATTCTTTTTGCCATAGTAAGGTGTTCTTTGTTGGGTCGATCTCCGGTAGTCCTGGTAGTCTCCATAGTCGATGGGATAATGGCCCTTTCTCTGAGCGTCTCCTATCGCGTCCACTACCTCGGAGAGGATCAAGGCCGTGGCGAGCCAGGACCAGGAGCGCTTGCCCTGGTCGTCGGTTTTCCACTGGCCGAACCGGGAATCGCCCACGTACTTGAAATCCACTGGATGGGGGACATCGTTGATGGTACCGTCCTTTTCCTTGGAGAGGATGACCATCCCCAGGTAAGGCTTGAAGTGTTCAAAGGTCGATTGATCCACCCGGATCCAATCCGTCAAGGCCTGCTGCAGGTTGGGGGTTCCATCCTTTTGGGTTTGCTGAGTCGCGGGAAGGTAGATCAGCCGGTACCGGTGGAAATAGTCTTGAAAAAACAGTCCCTGAGAGTACATGTCCTGCAGGACGATACTGTACTCGGGATAGGATTCCAGGCTCCGGCGCAATCGCTCGATGGGTTGGCTGCTCCCGCAGCCCACCAGAAAACAGGGGAGCAACACCCATAGGATCAGCATGCGGCGAAAGCTCATGGGGGCCTCCTTCTTCATCGTTTGTCTCTCGGTTTCTCAACGGCTATGACGAAAGTTTGCCGGGAAGTATGTTCGTGAATTGATATTCTTCGACATATTGCCCGAAATAGGCTTCAAATTCGATGTCTCCCCATTGTTCTATGGTGAGGATTTTTTCCCTCTTTTCGTCCTCGTAATCCCAATAGAGAAAGGGCTGAGGCGGTCCTTCTCCATTTCGGTAGAACTTGGCTCCCCCGTAACTGCACATACGAAAGTGGACTCCCTCGTAATCCAGGGTTTCAGGAGGATCGTTGTGTTCCCGAATATAGTTGCGAAGATTTCTGTCCACTGCATCCACAGGCACCTGGCGTGTCAAATGCCAGTACACCCCCTCATCCTCCTCACGATTGAGAAAATAAATTTCCCCGTCACTGCGCAGTTCCCATTCCTCCCTTCGATAGCCGTCACCCATATCGTGGTAGTGCTGAGCGACTACCTGCCAGGTGCGCAGATCGTAATCCAATAAATAGCCGGGTTTCAACTTCTCCAACACCAGGTCCGCCAATGGATCCAGCGAAGGCTTTTCCTCTTTTTTCCCAAAAAGATTTTTCCAAAATGACATATTTTATCCCGCTTCTTCCTTTCGGCAGCAGATCAATCCAGCAGGCAAATTTCAGCCGGCCGGTCAAAATACAGCCTGATTTCATAGGTGCCGTCCGTATAGGAACCTTCCACAACATATCCCAATTTTTGAAAGACTCCGAAAACCTTTTCATTTCCCGCCGTGATGTAGGCTCTGAGAGTTCGAATTCCCTTGTGTTTTGCTATGTCCACAATGTCCTGTATGAGAAAGCTCGCGATACCTTTGCGGCCATAGTCGGGATGAACGGCAAAATCAATTTCGGCATCCATCGTTTCATCATCCAAAACATAGCGGGCCACAGCGATAATGTGCTCCGCATCCATTTCGCCGGCTAACCCGATGATGCACATCTCGCGATGATAGTCTATGTTCACCATGCGTTGGACATCGTAATGCGGAAAAACCTTCATGGTTGAAAGGAATCGAATGTAGGATTCGTCCTTGGGAAGAGAATAGAAGAACTCTTTGAGCGCCCGCTCATCCGTCGGCTTGGCGGGCCTGAAGAAGATGCGGGTATCGCCTTCGAATATCTGTGTCATTTCCCATTCGGAAGGGTAAAGGGCTTTGGGGGTCGTAATGTAGACCAGTTCACGGCGCAGATAGTTGAGCTTTTGAGCTTCCTGCATCAATTCTTCACGGAAATCGGGATGTGCGATTCCGATCAGAGCCAGGGCGCGTTCGCGAATGCTCTTCCCATTGAGGCTTGCAATGCCGTATTCCGTCACCACGTACTGCACTCCGCCGCGAGTGGTCACCACGCCCGCGCCTTCGGACAGCACGGGGACAATGCGGGATTTACTCCCGTCGAAGGTGGTGGAGGGAACCACGATGATGGCCTTTCCCTTTTTGGAACTTCTGGCTCCGCGGAGGAAATCCACGGCGCCGCCCACGCCGCTGTAGATTTCATACCCCAGGGAATCGGAACAGACCTGTCCGGTCAGGTCCACTTCGAGCCCCGAGTTTATGGAAATCATTTTGTCGTTTTCAGAAATGACCAGGTAGTTGTTGGTGTACTCGATGGGAAACATCGCCACCATGGGGTTGTTGTTCACAAAATCGTAGAGTTCCCGTGTCCCCAGGCAGAAGCTGGTGACAATCTTTCCAGGATGGAGCGTTTTTCGGGAATTGGTGATGACCCCTTTCTTGACGAGATAGAGATAAGCGTCTGTCAGCATGTCCGCATGGACCCCGAGGTCTTTTTTATCTTCCAGAGCATAGAGGACCGCTGTGGACATGCTCCCCACTCCGACACGTATGGTGGATCCATCTTCGATCAGTTTGGCGACGTGCTTGCCGATATCCTGGGCGATGGGGTTGAGTATGGGGCTTCCCACTTCAAGCAAAGGTTCGTCGTATTCCACCAGGGCATCGATATCCCGTACATGAATGAAGGTATCACCCAAAGTCATGGGCATTTGAGGATTGATCTGTGCGATGACATGGCGGGCGCTTTCAGTTGCCGCCTTCACGATGTCGACAGAGATGCCGTAGCTGCAAAAACCGTGTTCGTCGGGCGGGGAGACCTGAATGAGAGCCACGTCGATAGGCATGGCCCCGCTTCGGAAGAGTCCCGGAATGTCTCCCAGGTTGATGGGGGTATAATCCGCACGCCCTTCCGCCACGGCCTCACGGGTAGCTGTGGCCACGAAAAACGATTTCAGCCGGCATTTATCGAAAAGACCGGCCTCCGTGTAACGCGTTTTGCCGACGCTCAAAATGTGGAGAATTTCCAGATCCGAAAGCTGAGGAATGACCTCTTCCAGGCATTGGGCCAAATGTTGCGGTTCGCCGCAGCCGGACCCTATAAAAACGCGATGGCCTCGCTTGATGGCGCGCAGGGCCTTTTCCGCGCTGGTCCTTTTCTCTTCGTAAAGGGAATACCATGGGCGGGGTGACAAATCCTGAAGCTTGAATATGGAACTTTCATTTATGGGCTGTGCCATCGGGTTTCTCCTTGGATGCTCTAGTAACTGCGGCTATGCACTCTTTCCCGGCTTACCGTGCTGGATGGCATATGCCAGAATGGTCGCACCCAGAATCATGGCCAGACAAAGCAACTGTCCCATTGTAAAATAACCTGCCAGGAAACCCAATTGGGGATCGGGTTCTCGAAAGAACTCCAGAAAAAAGCGCACGATTCCGTAAAACAGAAGAAAGAATACAACCATCATTCCATCACGGAATGATCTTTGACGTAGCTTCCATAAAAGGATAAAAAGCAGAAAGCCCTCTCCCAGGGATTCGTAAAGCTGGGAGGGATGACGCGGAAGAGGACCTCCACCCGGAAAAATCATGGCCCAGGGGACATTCGTTGTGCGGCCCCAGAGTTCCCCGTTGATGAAGTTCCCGATCCTGCCCAGTCCGAGGCCGACAGGAACGGTGACAAACACGCAATCGGCCACGGCGGGGAAGGGCAGCTTTTTGCGGCGGCAGAAAAGCCAGCCGGCCAGGGCTGCACCCAGCAGCCCACCGTGAAAAGACATGCCTCCGTGCCATGTGGCGATGATTTCCAGGGGATTTTTGAGATAGGTGACATAATCGTGATACTGGTAGAAGAGAACATATCCGAGGCGCGCTCCGATAACGAGTCCAATGGCCAGGTAGAAAACGAGATCCTGTGCAATCACGCCCACCAGCCCTATTTCCCGGGCGCGTTTCTGCTTTTGAATGAGGAAATAAGCTGCGAAAAAACCTAAAACATACATGAAGCCATACCAACGAATGTGGATGGGGCCGATACTGATCAAATTGGGATCAATTTCAGGATAGGGAATCATATTTTACCTTTTATTGTGCCTCTTCGAGAGGGAAGCTAACATAGGCGGCTCACTGGGTCAATCCGCAACAAGAGAGGAGAAATGTATGAGTCATCACCATCATCATGACGATCATCATCATTACCACCATCACGCAGAACACGAAAACGAAAAAGCTCCGGAAAGCCTTTCACAACGAGATAAACTGACTAAAATAGTTTCCCACTGGATTCAGCACAATGAAGATCATGCCAGGTCTTACAGGGAATGGGCTCATCGCGCTCATGAAATGGGGCTTGGAGATGTGCATCATCTTCTTGAAGATGTGGCGGAGCAAACGGATCTCCAGAATCGCAATCTGGAAAAGGTCTTGTCCGCTTTGGGTGAGAAAACGTCGTAAGATTGACAGGTTGAAGAGCGTGTGCCATATTGCCAGATTCGAGGGACAGGGATTTTGTTGATTGCGGAGAATGAGAGAGTGGAGAATCACCGGGTGGTTTCTTACGCATGCTGGGTGCAAGGCGAGGAGAGAGAAGGGAAGAGACGGTACCCCCTTGTCAATCCTTCGACGGGGAAAGTGTTTGCTCAAGTTTCCATTGCTGATCGGCAACTGGTGGATTCCGCCTTGACCGGCGCCCGGGAAGCTTTAAAGGAATGGCGCCGGGTGCCGGCGCCTCAACGCTCGGCTCTTCTCCACGATCTTGCGGCACTCATTCGCCAGGATCGGAATGCTCTGGCATCCCTTCTCAGCGAAGAGGCCGGTAAGCCTTTGAAGGCCGCTTTGGACGAAGTACTCAATACCGCCTTCCTCATGGATTACTTTGCCGAAGAAAATCTTCGTCTCACGGGACAGATCCCCCTTCTGGGCTATCCTCGCGAACAGGTCCTCATCGTACGGGAGCCCGTGGGAGTGGTTGTGGCTATCACGCCCTTCAACTATCCACTCAGTACGCTTGCGGTCAAGATGGCTCCGGCATTGGCGGTGGGATGCACCCTGGTGGCCAAGCCCGATGAACACACCCCCCTTAGCACTTTGAAGGTGGCTCAAATGGCGGTTCGGGCGGGACTGCCGCCGGGAGTATTCAACGTGCTCACGGGACCTGGACCGGAAACGGGGCGCTTTCTGGTGGAACATCCCATTCCGCGGCTCATCACTTTTACCGGGAGCACCGAGGTGGGCAAAGAGATCCAGGCTGCCGGTGCCAGATGGGTGCGGAAGGCCATATTGGAGCTGGGAGGGCATTGTCCGGCCATCGTTTGTCACGATGCCTCCTGGCGGGAGCTGCTGCCGCAGCTTGTCTCACAGAGCATGAAAAACTGTGGTCAGTATTGTTACCGCATCAGTCGCATCTATGTGGAACGGAAAATCTACGATGAATTTCTGACGGCCTTTGTAGAGAGAGTGGCCGCACTGCGGATCGGTCCCGCTACGGATCCCTTTGTGGAACTGGGTCCTCTCAACAATGCCGACATTCTCACCAAAGTCCGCCAACAGGTCGATACGGCAGTAAAGGAAGGCGCCCGTATCCAAGTTGGGGGGAGTTCCCCGCCCGTTGCAGGGGGGGGATTCTATTTTTCCCCTACTGTCCTCACGGGAGTGACTTCCGAAATGTCCATCACGAAGGAGGAAGTTTTCGGGCCCGTAGTCATCGTCACTCCTTTTGAGGAATTTTCTGAAGCTATACGGGAAGCCAATGCCACCCCTTATGGTTTGGCCGCTTATCTTTTTTCAAAAGATCTTGCTAAAGTTCTCGAAGGGATGGAGCGGTTGGAAGTAGGCAGCGTCTGGGTCAACCGCATCCATCAGGCCTATCCTCAGGCTCCCTTTGGCGGAATGAAGGAAAGTGGGCTTGGGCGGGAAAAGTCCCGTTATGGGATGGAAGAATTCACGGAATTGAAGACAGTCTACCTGTCTTATTGAAGCATCTCGGGCCCTTTGGTTTGGCCGGTCCACGTCCGCTTGAGCGTTTTGCGGCGACATATTTCAAAAAAGCGAGGTAAGACCACCATGATTCCCATCGTATGCATCGTCGGCGCTTCAGATTCGGGAAAAACCACCTTCCTGGAAAAGCTGATTCCCGAACTGTCTCAAAGAGGATACCGTATTGGAACAGTAAAGCATGACGCACATGGCTTCGAGATGGACCGGGAGGGAAAGGACACCTGGAAGCATCGCAAGGCGGGAGCTCAAACCATAGCCATATCGTCACCCGTTCAGATCGCATCCATTCGCACGGTTGAAGCGGAAATGGATCTGGGAGAGATCGCAGGGCGCTATTTTTGGCAGGAAGATCTCCTCATCACGGAGGGGTACAAACGTTCTCATTATCCGAAAATCGAGGTGTTCCGGAAAGTCGTCGAGGCCGCACCCATATGCGGGGCCTCGGACAACCTCATAGCCATGGTGACGGATGATGCCGTGGATGTGGAGGTCCCGGTCTTTCGATTTTCCCAGGTCAGCGGCGTCGCGGATTTTATCGAAGAACGTTTTCTCAAGAACAGGAGGAAACGCCGTATTCTAGTGAATCTGGACGGCAGGAGGCTTCCTCTCAAGGATTTTGTGGAAGACTTCGTGGCCGGAGGGATTGTGGGAATGCTCTCGACGTTGAGAGGTTGGAAGTCTCCGAAAAAAATCGATATTTTCATCCGGCAGGAGGATTGAGTGCTCACAGGTGCCATCCTCGCCGGCGGCAGAAGCTCCCGTTTTGGAAGGAACAAGGCGATTGAAATCTTTCGAGGCAAACGCCTCATCGATTGGGGGATCGATTCCATTCGACCGTTCTGTGATCCCATCCTGGTCGTAGCCAATGATCTGAGCCTCTATTTCGATGTCCACGCCACCCTTGTTCGAGACATTCTCTCAGACCAGGGGCCCTTGGGTGGAATCTATACAGCGTTGCTCTTCAGCCCTCACGATTGGGTTTTCGCGCGAGCGACGGATATGCCCTTTCTGGTTCCCGAGCTTTTGACCACGATGCTGGGAATGAGGGGAAACTTCGATGCGGTTGTCCCTCTTTTGGACGGCTGGTATGAGCCTCTTTTCGCCCTGTACCACCGCCGCTGCTTTCCGTTGATTGCTGATGTGCTGGAAACGGATGAACGCAAGATCATCAGCTTTTACAAGAAAATCAAAGTGAGAGAAGTCACGGAAAGAAGATGGCGTACAGTAGATCCCCAAGGGTTGAGTTTCAAAAATGTAAATACACCTGAAGACCTGGATAGCCTTTGATGGAATTTTCCGAAGCCAGGACGCTGGCTATGGATCTTGTGGTTCCCGGAGGATGGGAATGGGTTTCGCTTCAGGATGCCCTGGGACGCATACTGGCTGAAACGATTGTCTCGGACAGGGACCTTCCAGGCGAGCCCCGTTCGCGTTTTGACGGATTTGCAGTGTGCAGTTCCGATATTGTCGATACGGAGGCGCAGGGACCGGTCTCATTGAGAATTCTTTCCGGACTGCTTGCGGCTGGCCATTCCTCCAAACAGGACGTGCAACCGGGTGAATGTCTTCGCATTCTGACCGGTGCACCCCTCCCTCTTCATGCAGACACGGTTGTTCCTCAAGAGGAAGCCCTGCAAGAAGCGAATCGTTTGATTCTGAACCGTGCTTATTCCAGGGGAAGCGGAGTGACTTCACCCGGAGAAGAGATCAAAAGAGGGGAGAGTCTCCTTTTTGCGGGAGAAATTCTCTCTCCTACCCGGTGTGCTCTCGTTGCCGCCCTGGGAAGGGAGCGAATCAAGGTGCATCGCCGGCCTCGAGTCGCTCTCCTGGCTACAGGGGATGAAGTGATCGAGCTGGGGGATTCAACCCAGGGGCCGTACACCTACTGCAACAATCGCTACTTGCTGGCATGGCTGGTCGCTTTGCAGGGAGCGGACCCCGTTAGCCTCGGGCGGGCAAAGGACGATCCGCTGGATATTGTTCAAAGACTTCAGGATGTGAAAGCCGATTTTGTCATTACTACCGGCGGCGTGGGCCGCGGCAATCGGGATTTTGTCCTGGATGTATGGCGGAGGCTGGGGGTTCAAGAGCATTTTCGCCAAATCAATCTTTCCCCCGGAAAAAACAGTGCTCTGGGGTCGAGGGGCCGACAGGTTTTTTGGGGACTTCCTGGAAACCCCTGGGGAGCGCAAGTGGTTTTCCAGGAAGTGGTAGCTCCCGCTCTCAGGCGTTTGGCCGGCTGTGGAAATCCGGAAGCTCCTTCCTTTCAGGCCGTGCTGAAGACTCCGCTGAAGAAAAAGAAGGGAATTGTAAAAGTGTTTCGCGGCGTTTTGGACACGAGAACGATTCCCCCTTCTTTTTCTGTTTATGGGGGAAGACGCCGGTCTCTTTTCGCCGATCTCAAGAGCGGTTTTGCCTATATGCTTTTGGATGCTCCTGTGGTAGAAGTAGCGGCAGGGGAAGAGGTCCGGGTTTTTTTACACGATTTTCCCTTACTGGCTCATCCCCTGATCGGAACAGTTTGATTTTTGGGTTGATGTTCTTTCAGTGTTCGTTTTTGAGTCGATGCCGGTTTTTATCTGCGGGAAATTCCCGACGGAAGGCTTTGTGGGCTTTAAGCGGCCTTTTATACTGTGTAATATTTCCTTGCCATATCCCATGGGTTCAGCGACGTTCTGCCGATCGAGAGGTTTTTATGCTAAAAGGGACACCCATTGAAACGGGCTACTATCACTTACTGGAACGGTATCTTGTCCCCGGTCTCATTCATTTAAAGCTCAAACCCAACCATATCTCCCTTACCGGTTTTGTGATGAGCATGCTGGCGGGCATCGCTTTTGTGTTCTCTCCCGTCTGGGGAGGCCTCTTGACGCTTCTCACCGGATTGCTGGATACTCTGGATGGCTCTCTTGCGAGATCCCTGGGACAGACCCGGAAATTCGGGGCTTTCCTGGATTCCGTGTTGGACCGTTATACCGAGCTGATCATCTATTTGGGAATCTGGTGCTATTTTTACCGGCAGGGAGAAACCACTCCGTTCTTTTCGATCACTATTCTGCTCATTCTCTTTGGTTCGCTCATGGTCAGTTATACGAGGGCGCGGGCCGAAGGCCTTGGCGTCCGATGCCTGGTCGGTTTTTTCCAAAGGGGAGAACGCATCATCCTCATCGGCCTTGCCGGTGTTTTCAATTCGCTGTTCAACTGGCTCACCGGTTTTCCCACCGCTCACTGGGCCAGGGACATCGTTCTGGTCGTAGCTCTCCTTTTGCTGGCCGTGGGTACCAACTTGACCGCCTTGTGGCGATTCCTGCATGTGCTCAACAGCCTGCGCAGCTGAGTCGTTCCGTCACTCGCCCGCTTTTCCCGGGCCGATTGTCGCTCACCCAGTCTTTTCGGATTTATTCGGTAATCTATGGAGAGAAGCTTTCTTATAGCGAACCGGTTTCGTGCGTGTATGCGAGAGAAACTATGAAAAGGGCAGGTAAACGGTTGCGTGTCGGATTTCTGCGTTCTTTCATGGTCGGTTCTCAGATTTTCTCCAATGAAGCATGACTATTGTACAGGATTTGCGGTCTTCTTGAGGACAACCCGGTCATCTTCTCTGAAAATTTCAAAAGAATCCCCCACCGCAAAACCCAGTTGTTCGATCAAAAGCGCCTTGTTCAAGGTGATACTGCCGCTCTGACCTATCGTCCTGAAATTGTCGGTCTTGATCACTGTAGGCGGTTTGGAAACAACCTTCTCACGGCGGCGCACCATGGGCCGATCGTGAACAGTCGCCACGGCAGGACGATCCGGAACTGCAGCTACGGGAGGCTTATATTTTACGGGGGCCGGCTTATTGAAGCCTACCCTCGGAATTTCTCCCAATTCCATGAGCCCCTGCAAATACAGGTCCTGCACTTCGCTTTTAAACTTGATTCCAAAAAGCTTCTGTACCGACTCCAAAGAGCGACCGTTTCGTATTTCATTAACGACCAGCTTGGCGTCGATGTTCTTGTACTCCACTTGCGTTGACATGATGCTTTCTCCTTTAAGATATTTTGTATCTTATTGAATTGATGTACGTTGTTGAATCGGATGTCTCGACTTGAACCGCCCGGGCTTCCGAAAACGGTTTGAGGATTCTCTCTTTTGCCTCATTGAATTGAATCGAGAATTTTTTGTACTTCCAAGGTGGTACGACCATCTTCGCTTTTCATCGTACTCCATGCAGTCCACACAGTACGACCTTCGCACCATAAACTCCGGCGGGAAAAGTAAGGCGGATAGACCCCAGCTATACCCCAGCGACTCTTCTTTCCGGTTGATGGGAAGGGAAAAAAGAAACTAAATCTCTGACCTCGAATTTGAAATCACCTTTTAGGGAGTGAATCTAAACTTTCAGGGAGATGTTTTTTAGTCTTTCGATAAGCTTTAAGACACACCACTAAGTAAATAATCATATCATTCTTGTCAAGAGATGAATGCACGCTAAAATCCTTCGGATGCACTTTTCCTCACGAAGTCATCTCTTCCGAGCCCGTTCCTTCCACCGGGGGAAACAGGAACTGCTACGGTGATGTGAAAAGAAATTATATCTCAGGTATTACAACTGGCTTTTCATGATTGTACTCAATTCCCGTGTGAGCTGCACCACTCTCTCGGCCATCGGTTCCGGAAGGCTTCCACAGCCACAGCTGGGTGTGAAAAGAGACTGAGAGAGAATTTTCTGAAGAGATACCTCCGGTGAGACGAGCTGCTCCAGCTCTTTGAGCCAACGATCTGCGAGGTTTTGAGCCGTCTCCCTTTCAATCGCGGCAATGTCTGAAGTCGGAACCATCCCCCAGGCAACGGTGCGTCCCTCCTTCATGAACTTCAAGAAGTTCTCCCGGTAGAGAGCGAACTTTTCAAAATAATTGTAGCTATCAAAATTGATGATATCCATATCGGCATCAAAGGCCAGGAGCCAGTCGGTGTTGGCGCATACGTGCACGCCGGCCAGGGCTCCTTCCTGGTGAATGACGTCCACGACCTCTTTGAGCAGTTGCTGAATGAGCTCACAGGAAACGCTGATGAAAGCGGAGGACCCGAATCCGGCCAGGGCGGGTTCATCCAAAAAAATGATCACCGGGCATCCAAACGCATTCAGACGCCGGATTTGCCATTTGGCTTTCATGGCCAGGTGTTTGGCGACCGCATCCTGCAGGCGATCATCATAAAGCGTGGGGCGGTCCTGCTGGTCCTTGAGAGAAGTGAGCAGTGTAAACGGCCCGACTACCTGGCCTTTTACCGCCCGCAGCCGTGATCTCTTTGCAGCAAGAGCTTCAAGAAACCGGAAGAACGTCTTTCCTGTTTCCGGTCCCAATTGGAACCGGGAATCGTCCAGACTTCGGGTTTCTCCTTCCACCTCCAGGTATTCTTCATAGAACGCATACAACTGCTCTTCGAATTCCGGAGCGTCCGTTTGTATACAGGTTCGTCCTTCCAGAGTGGAAAGGCCGGGAAGTCCTTCCAGATATTGAATCATCATCTGTTCGGCCTGGAATGCAGGGAGCTGCGGCCATACGGGAATTTCAGGAATTTCCCTGAGAATCAGATCTATGACTTTTGAACGGTCTGTGTGGGGCATGCTCCCCACCAGGGTTGCGGAAGCGGATGCCAGCCAGTCTTGCCTCACTCTGTCTCTCCTCGTTCAAGTTTTTTGAGTGCTCTACAGACATCAAGAGATGATGTTTCAAAAAGGATATCACCAATATCATAGCAGTCTTGGGAGGTCAATTGTTACGACAACGACGCAGGAATTCTCATTTTGAAAAATCTACACCCCCCTTTCCCCCTCGAGGGGGGAATTTTTAAGATAAAATTCCCCTTTTTTGATTTGATTTCCCTGGTGTTCATGACTTACAAGAAGCCTGGAGCATACCCCGGGCTTTTTGCATTTTAAGAGGAGAACATATGGCTGAAGATCTCAAAAAAATGTACCGCACCATTATGGAAGACCATTTTCCAGACTCTCTTTGCATCCGTTTTGGCGACCAGGAATTGAAGTATAGAAAGCGCTCCTGGAAGTTTCCCGATCCCAAAACCGGCGAACTCATAGAAAAAGGGCTTCGCTACGGGGAAAACCCCGGACAGGAAGCGGCTCTTTATGAGTTGATCGGGGGCAACCTCACTCTGGGAGATTGCCGGTTCATCGATCCCAACAGCGGCCTCGTGAGCGCTATTCGCGAGGAAGACATGCTGCAGGAAGGCAAGCACCCCGGGAAGACCAATCTCACGGACCTGGACAATGGCCTCAATATCCTAAAATACCTCATGGGAAAGCCCGCCGCGGTCATTTTGAAGCATAACAATCCCTGTGGGGCGGCATATGGGAAGACCCTGGCGGACGCCTATTACCGGGCCAATCGGGCCGACCGCATTGCCGCCTTCGGCGGATGCCTGGTGCTCAACCGCCCGTTGGACAAAGAAACCGCGGAACTCGTTTCCCAAAACTATCTCGAAGTCGTGGCGGCGCCCGACTACGAGGAAGGCGCCTTGGATCTTCTTAAAAAACGGGCCAATCTGCGGATCATTCAAGTCAGGAAGATCGACCGTTTGACGGATTTCCTTTCCCGTCGGTTTGTAGACTTCAAGTCTTTGATCGATGGCGGTTTGATCGTGCAGCAATCCCCACTGAACCGGGTCCTGGAGGCGAAAGATCTGAAACTCGCCGAAACCGTTTCCAGTGGAAAAACCTATAAAATCCGGAGGGAACCCACGCCGGGGGAAATGGAGGACCTTCTTTTCGGGTGGTTCATCGAACAAGGGGTGACATCCAATTCCGTGCTCTATGTGAAAGATGGATGCACTGTCGGAATCGGCACCGGAGAACAGGACCGTGTAGGAGTTGCAGAGATTGCGGTATACAAGGCATATCAAAAATACGCGGATGCTCTCTGTCACGAGCGCTATCAAATGTCGTACAAGGAACTGGAACTGGCTATCGAAAAAGGGAATCGCCCTAGGGAACAGCAGGAAGAAATCGATGCTGAAACCAGGGCGGTAAATGGAGGGTTAAAGGGTGCAGCCATGGTTTCCGATGCCTTCTTTCCCTTCAGAGATGGTGTCGACGTGGGGCTCCGTCAGGGCATATCCGCAGTGGTACAACCGGGAGGTTCCATGAGGGATTGGGAAGTCATCGAAGCCTGCAACGAAGCCAATGCGACGATGGTTTTTACGGGGCAGCGGGCCTTTAAACACTGAAAGATGCAGCTTGGTTCATGGTTCATAGTTCATAGCTCATAGCTCATGGTTTGTGGTTCATGGTTTGTGGCAATCCGAAGGAAAACGATGACATGACGCCTCAAGGGCTTTAGAGCTCTTTTGAAAATTCATGCTCGTAGGGTGTGGGCCAAAAGCAAATCGTGCCCAACAAGCCACAAGCCACAAGCCACAAGCCACAAGCCACAAGCCATGAGCCATGAGCCATGAGCCATGAGCCACAAACTATGAGCCACAAACTATGAACCACCGGGATCCCATGGGGTGACCAGATTTTGAGGTATCTGAAACTGTTCCATAATGCGCGCAACGACAAAGTGAACCAGTTCATCGATGGTTTTGGGGCGATGATAGAAGCCTGGCATGGGGGGAAGTATGATCCCTCCCGCTTCGGAGACGCGAAGCATATTGGTCAGGTGGATGCGGTTCAGAGGAGTTTCCCGCGGCACGATCACCAGTTTCCGGCTCTCTTTCAGGCACACATCCGCCGCGCGGTGGATCAGGTTCTGTGAAATGCCGCCGGCAATGGCCGCCAGGGTTCCCATGGAGCATGGAACGATGATCATGCCCGCCGATGGAAAAGATCCACTGGCAAAGGGGGCCGTGAAATCCTTTTCATCATAGAGACGAACGCCTGTGGGAAGATCTTCTTCCAGCGGCCTTTCCATCTCCAGTCCATAAACAAGCTTTCCGGCGCTTGAAGCCACGAGATGGATTTGAATTTCATCCATGGGGAGCGCACGAAGAAGGGCATGAGCGTATGGCGAACCGCTCGCTCCCGTGATGGCCACGATCAGGTTTTTTTTCTTCAACCACTCTTTCCTTTGGGTTCCGGTACTGCTCGAATTACCTGCCTTATTTCTGAGAAAATTGATCCAACGCCTGTGCGGCGGTGAAACCGTGGTGCACCATGTTCCGAATGGCGATGAGAAGCGCTTCGGGGCGATCGTGTTGAAAGACATTCCTGCCGATGGCGACTCCGCGTACCCCCGATCCCAGGGCTTTTTGCAGGTGTTCCAGAAAGAGCCGCGTATCGGCGTACTTGCTGCCCCCTGCCACCACTACGGGGACGGGGAGGCTTTCGGTGATTTGAGCCAGCACATCGTAGTCGCGGGGGGCTGGGATTTTGATGATGTCCGCACCGAGTTCGGCCGCCACCCTGGCTGCATGGGCAATGGTGTCGTCCGGAACCGGTGAAGGGGTTTGTTCCCCGCGAACATAAATCATCACGAGGAGAGGAATCTGCCATTTGGCGCAGTCCGTTCCCACCTCTCCCAAATCCCGGAGCATATCGGGCTCGCGGCTGCCTCCCAGATTCACATGAACGGATACGCCGTCGGCTCCACGGCGAATGGCCTCCTGGACAGTTCCCACGAGAACCTTATGATGGGGCGCCTCCCCGAGTTGCGTGCTGGCGGAAAGGTGCATGAAAATTCCGGGCAGGGGCTGAGTGACAGTTTCCAGCAGGGGCAGCATTCCTTTATGCATGACAATGGCGTCCACTCCCCCGCGAATTCCCATTCGCATGACCTTGCCCATTTGACGAAGCCCTGAAGCCGGACCGCAGGTGACCCCATGATCCAAGGGAAAGATGACCAGCCGACCATTCAGTGGTGTCAGAAAACGTTTCAACCTCAATGTTTTTCCGCTCATCGCTTCTATCCCTTCTCAGTTGACCCATTCCGGCCCGAATAACACGACATTGTCAGATTTCATCTGAGCCACCGAGACACGGAGATTTCATTTGAAGGTTTTTCTCCGTGCCCTCTGTATCTCGCTGGTTTATATGACAATACTGCAATAAGTACTTGAGCAAATATTTTCCTGGCGTTTTGCACCGCTGCGACTTGCCCTTGTTATCTTGAAGTCCCCCTTTAGAGGGGGATTTAGGGGGATGTTTTCTGAGCTTTGCACCCCCCTGCCCCCTCAAGGGGGGGAATCAACCGGTTTGATTCAACTGCATTGCCGCTTACTCTCTCAAGAGGTGAATCAATTGGTTTGATTGAACAACATTGCCCCATTGAGAGGGAAATTGAATCGTTCAATGGGCTGAAAACTCCCGCCGCTATGTTCCGAAATGGAATAGATTTCCAGGCCCGGGACTTCGCCGATCTCTTCAATCCGGTGCAGGCAGCGGTAAAAAAGCTCCAGTCCCCTTTGTTCATCGCTATCCAAATTGTATCCCAGACAATCATAATAGGCGTGAAGCTCTTCTATATCGAGAATGTTCTCTCCGGTAGCCTGCAGGCATATTTCATTCAGGTGAGTGCGCCCCCATTTCTTGGCGGAAGAAAGCGAGCGGATGGCGGGGGCCAGACGCCCGTTCCATCTTTCGACTGCCTGTCTTTGAATGACCCAAAGGGCGAAAACAAAGGGGAGTCCCGTCCATTCGCGCCAGACTTGTCCTAGATCCCATTGGTACGGATATTCGGGGTGGTGCCTCAGCCGCAGGGCCTCATCTCCTATGGCGAGGAAAGCCACGGGCTGTTTGCCTCTCTCCAAAGCCTCGGTACATGAAGCGGGTTCGAAAACGGCTTTCTTCCCGAGAAAGAGGGAAAGCAGGATCTTGAGCAGGGCCACGGAGGTATGGGACTGGCTGCTCACCAGTATCGTTTCGCCGTCCAGTTGGTCGATGGGATTCCGGCTCAAAAGAAGAACGCTCTTGACAGCTCCGCGGCAGCTGATGGAAAGGTCCGGGAGGATAAAGTAACGTTCGGGATGGCGAGCATATTCGATGGAAGAAACGACGCTCAGGTCCAGGTCTCCTCTGGCCATAAGGCCGTTCAAAAAGGAAGGGGTGCCCGAAACAATCTCAAAGTTATGAGACACGATGCCCGATTCCAACGGATAATAGATCGGCAGCACATTGAGATAGCCGATTCTTCCCAACCTCAGCTGTTCCTGAGACAGTGGGCCCATTGCCATGCTCCTTTTTTTCCTTGATCGATGATCGTCTCGAAGAGTTGCGGGAGTCTCGTGGATTCAGGGAGAAATACGGCAAGAAACGCCAGTCTCTTGCCGGGTTCGAGGCTTCCGAATGTGTTGTCGTGCCGAAGTGCCTTGGCTCCGCCCAAAGTCATCATGGTCAGAAGATCCGTGGGGGGAACCTCCGGGTAGTGATCCAGAACAAATGCCGCTTCGGCGAAAAGATTCAAATCCTTGTTGCTGGCGAGACTGTCCGTGCCGAGAGCGCTCACCAGCCCGTATTTCAAAGCGGAACCGATATCGGCGCGCCCAGTGTTCAAATGGCGGTTGCTTCGCGGGCAGAAGCAGACGGGGCAATGATTTTCCGCCAGAATCTTCCAGTCGGACGGTGTCATATGCACTGCGTGAACCAGCAGTGTTCCGGCATCGAGGACTCCCAGCCGCTTCAGATATTGAACGGGACTTGTTTGCGGAGGTTCCCATTCCGGGACCCAGCGGCCCAGGTTTTCCAGCAACTGCCGGCAAAAGCCGTTGCCCGTCTGCAGGAATTCCATTTCCTCCTGATGCTCGGCCACGTGCATGCTGAAAGGCCGCTGCCGCACGCGCGCCCACTCTTTGGCCTTCTGAATGACCCCGGCTGAAGTCGAATAGCAGGCATGAGCCGCAATGCTCAGGGAAGCATCCGTTTCGGCTTCATCAAGGAACTTCCGAAGCAGGTCCGGATCGGGCGTTTCCATTTCTTTGCGGTCGAAACCGAGCAATTCCAGGAAAGTCACGCCTTCAGGAGTTTGGCTGTCTTCTTCATGCTTCAGCTCCGGAGTGTTCGCGATATCCCCGTAGAGGCCGGTTCCGCTTTCAAAGAGTTGCCTTCTTCCCTTTCCGATGCTCGCCGCGGCAGGTTCCGGTGAAAGGGTCGATTTCCTGGAAAAGAGCTCCTGCACCCAGGTCCCGAAACTGCTTTGAGGCAATGGGATTGCGCCTTGCATGGCCGAAAGCTCCAGGTGTGTGTGAGCATTCACCAGAGCGGGGATGATGGCTGCATTTCCATGGTCCACCTGCGTCGCCCCCCTAGGGGATCGTTCGCCGAGGGTCTTGAAATTTCCCACCGCAACGATCTTTTCCCCGTCGGTCAGAACGGCACCATTGGAAATAGGGGGCGAGGAAACGGGTAGAACCCATGCAGCCCGGTGAAATTCAAACCTCTTTGCGGATGGCTTCCTAACTACGTTCGACCCGTTCATAGGCCATCGTCCTCTGTTGGGGTTCGAATCCTGCAGCCCTGATGATCCTCTGGATCTCCTCTATGGAAAGGCGGAAGTAGACCCCCGTTGCCGCCACTACGTTTTCCTCGATCATGGTGGAACCGAAATCGTTGGCTCCGAAATGGAGCGCCAGTTGAGCCACTTTCGGGCCCATGGTGACCCAGGATGCCTGAACATTGTCGAAATTATCGAGCACCAGGCGCGAAACCGCCAGGAGCCTGAGATATGCGACGGGAGTTTCCGGATGAGAACGCTGGATGGCCGTGTTCTTGGGCTGAAAAGCCCAGGGGATGAATGCCGTGAACCCCCCCGTGCGATCTTGCAAGTCACGCAGGGCAAAAAGGTGCTCCAGCCTCTGCCTCGGTTCTTCCTCGTGGCCGAACATCATGGTAGCCGTCGTGCGGAGCCCCTGTTTATGAGCCTCTTCCATCACGCCGAGCCATTCCGCCGTGCTGCACTTGTTGGGGCTCACCCGCTTTCTGACCTCGTCCACAAGGATTTCGGCCCCTCCGCCGGGAATGGAATCCAGACCGGCGGCTTTCAAACGGGCAATGACGCTGGAGACATCCATTCCTTCCCGTTTGCTAAAATAGGCGATTTCCGGAGGCGAAAATGCATGGATGTGAATGGGATAACGGCCCTTGATGAACTGGAGCATTTCTTCATAGAAAGAGAGGGGCAGGTCCGGATGATGCCCTCCCTGCATGAGGATTTGCGTTCCTCCAAGGCTCAGGGTTTCCTCAATTTTTTGGGCCAGCTCCTCCCGGGAAAGGACATATCCTTCGGGATGTCCCGGGGGGCGGAAAAAAGCGCAAAACCGGCATCCACAGGAACATATGTTGGAATAGTTGATGTTTCGGTCCACTACATAGGTGACTTCGAGTTCGGGATGTTTTTCGAGGCGTTTCGTGTGAGCCAGATGTCCCAGTTGATGGAAGTCTGCCTCTTGATAGAGATCCCAGGCGTCATCCATATCGATGCGTTCGTGGGAAGCGATCTTGGAAATAACGTTTTTCAATGCCATAGCGATTTTATCCCTGGTTTCGAGTTTCTGGCTTCCGGATTAGACCCTTTCGAAAAAGCAGTTGCGTTCGACGGGTTCGAAGCCCCCTTCGCGGATGATCTGTTCCAGCTCCCCACGGGTGAGCGCCTGGTCCGAATCGGCTCCGGCCATATGCCCTATTTTTTCCTCGATGATCGTCCCGTCGAAATCGTCTGCGCCGAAATAGAGGGCCACCTGGGCGAGCTTGACGGTGAGCATGACCCAGTAGGCTTTCATGTGAGGCACGTTGTCCAGCATGAGCCGGCTCACGGCCATGGTCTTCAGGTCCTCCACACCGGTACATCCTGAAACTCCCTGCACCTGGTTGTTGGCGGTCTGGAAGGAAAGGGGAATGAAACAGACAAACCCCTGGGTTTCGTCTTGAAGCTCTCGCAAAGCCACGAGATGTTCCAATCGCTCGCGAACCGTTTCGATGTGGCCGTAGAGCATGGTAGCGTTCGACTTGATGCCGAGCCGGTGTGCTTCGCGTGAAACGTTCAGCCAGCCTTCTCCGCTCAATTTTTCAGGGCAGAGAAGAGTCCGGACGCGAGGACTGAAGACCTCCGCTCCCCCTCCGGGCAGCATATCGAGCCCAGCGGACTTCAGCCGCAGAAGGACCTCCCGGGTGGAAATGCCCTCGTTTTTTGCAAAATGAGCGATCTCCACAGCTGTAAAAGCCTTGATGAAAGCCTTCGGTCGGAATTTTTTGACTTCGCGAAGGATGGTTTCAAAATAGGAAAGGGGGAGGTCGGGATGACATCCCCCCACGATATGCACTTCGGTAATGGGGTCGTGCTCGCGTTCCTTGAGTTTATCGAGAACGTCGGTTTCGGTGAGCTGGAAAGCCCCCTTCTGACCCTTCTTTCGGTGAAAGGCGCAAAAGCGGCAGCCGTTGACGCAGATGTTGGAGTAGTTGATGTGCTGGTTGATGACATAATAGGCCGCATTCCCGTGGAGCCTGGTGCGCACGTGGTGTGCCAGCGACCCGACGGCTACGACATCGGGACAGGCAAAAAGCCGCTCGCCGTCCTCCATGTCCAGGCGTTGCCCTTCCAGAACCTTTTCGCAGATGCTTCCCATGCCGAGCTTTTCATACCACTTGATATCCAACATCTCGATTTCGTTCTCCTCGATTTAGGGACTTCGGAGTTAGGAAGTTGGCGGATTCCAATATCCCGTTATTTACCACGGAGACACGGAGGGCACGGAGAAGATTTTGGAATTCTTATGGAATTCCTCTGTGATCTCTGTGCCTCCGTGGTAAATGGGGATTTCAAGAGCGACTCACTCCCTTAATAATTGGCCAAATTCGCCTTCCGGCTTTCCCATGCCGGCTCGAAGCAGGCGGATGAATTCATTCACTTTCTGCTGAATCTGTTCTTCGGGCGCCTGGTACAATCCCGCTCCTGCATCCAGGAACGAGACGCAGTAGGCCTGGAGGAAACGGTCCATGAGGGCGTCGAGAAAGAAGACCGTCATGTCCACATTGAGGTCCGGCCTCAGTTCCCCCCTGGCAAGCCCTGTTTCCACCAACGGCTTCAGGTATTCCCCGGAAAAAAGGTGCACCTGCTGAAGAAATTCCGTTCGCAGCGGGAAGTCCTCCTGAAAAATCATCTTGAGATAGATGCGATAGACCCTCGGGTGTTTCTCGATGAACCGAATTCCCGCTAAAAGGCTTTGCTCGATGCGTTGGAAAAAATCGGTATCCGCCGTTTCCTGTTTGACCTGCCGCAGTGAATGCCTCACAAGTTCCACCGCATGGTTGAATATGAAATGGAAAAGCCCTTCTTTGTTTCCGAAATACTGAAAGATGGAACCCTTGGCGATGCCGATCTTCTGTACCATCCGGTTCACGCTGGCCTGCTTGAACCCATGGTCTGCGAATTCATCGATGGCGGCGTCCATGATTCTCAGCTGTTTGTCGTCTTCAAGTTTTTTGAACGTATCGCGAGGCGCCATATCCCACTCATTGCTGTTTTTTGAAAATGACCACGTGGTCATTATAGGAAAGTGAAACGGAAAGTCAATAAATGAGAAGGGTTCATTTCTCGGAATTGGAAAGACGTCGAAGGCGGGCCGCAGGGGATAATACCTATCGGGAAACCTCCTGTGGACTTTGGAACACCCCCCTTAGTCCCCCCCCTCGCGGGGAGGAATTGAAGGGGGGGGCGCTGCGAAGGAAGATTTTCGGATAGGCATTAAGTGCAGTTCGAAGGGTTTGATGCTATCTTTGCAAAAGAAGAGTGTGGAAAACCGATAAAAGAGGGTTAGCCCCTCATGAGGTTTGCAAAACATGGAAGAAAAAAAACTTCGCATTTCTTTGGGAAAAAGACTGCGTTCGTGTCCTTCTTTCCGTTCTTTTGGGGTCATGTCCAACTGGGAGGATTATGATTTCCATGTGAAGGAACTGATTCAATCCGCAGACGAAATCTTTTATCCCAGCCCGTTGTACGACCCTCTTTTCCGCTCCCTGGGGAAAAGGGTTTTTCCTCGAAGTTATTATTATTTCATGGGAAACAAGATTCGGCAGACCGATCTCTTTCGTCTTTTGGAGATTTCCCATCCCCGCACCCGTGTCTACTATGGTCGTCACCGCCAAAAGCGGGTCCTCGAGGATTTCTCCTTTCCCTTCGTGGCCAAAACGCCTGTGGGTTCCTCTCAGGGGAAGGGAGTCTTCTTCATCCAAAACGAAGAGGCGCTGATGAGTTATCTCAATGCCCACAATCCCGCCTATATCCAGGAATATTTGCCCATCGATCGGGATCTGCGGGTTGTTTTGATCCAGGGACACGTGGTTCACGCCTACTGGAGGATTCATTCTCCGGGAAATTTTCGAAACAATGTCGCGCAGGGAGCTCGGATTTCATTCGATGACATCCCGGAAGAGGGGTTGGCGTTTGCGCGGAACGTGGCTTGCCGGTGCCGTTTTGACGACGTGGGATTGGATGTGTGTTATGCGCATGGCAGATATTATGTGATCGAGGCGAACATGGTATTCGGCTTCGAGGGATTTCGCCGGGCGGGCATGGACTTTTATGACATTCTGAAGCAAATGGATATCGAGGGGCTTTTGTGAAAGGTCACCGGCTTTCCCGGGCTCGCTGACGCAGTTCCTCGGCATGTGCGCGGGTCTTTTCCGATATGGCGATCCCCCCCAGCATGCGAGCCAGTTCTTCGATGCGGTCTTCAGGAGAAAGGAGCCTGATGTCGGTCACGGTTTCGTCATCCACTGTCTGCTTCATCACCTTATAATGATGTTCGCCGTAGCAGGCGATTTGCGGAAGATGGGTGATACAGATCACCTGGTGCCGGGCGGCCAGACGTTCAAGTTGCAGCCCCACCAGTTCGGCCGTTCGGCCCCCGATTCCCGTATCCACCTCGTCGAATATGAGTGTTTCCGCCTCTCCCCGGCGGCTCAAAAGGCTTTTGAGCGCCAGCAGGATGCGCGAAAGTTCCCCGCCTGAGGCCACTCGAACCAGGGGTTTCAAGTCTTCGCCCGGATTGGCGGAGAGGAGGAATTCCACGCGATCGATGCCCGTTGGAGTGAAGGGGGGCTTGGAATCCTTTTGAGAGGAGTCCTCTTCGTAAAAACCCACGGCGAAGCGTGCCTTTGGCATGTCCAGGGCCGCAAGAGTCTTTTCCACTTCCTCCGAAAGCCGTAGTGCCGCTTCGCGGCGCCGGCGCGAAAGTTCTTTCGCTTCCTGGAGGTATTCCCGGCTCAGTTTTTCCAGTTCCTTTTCCAGCTGCTCTTCCTGGAATTCCACGTCTTCTTCCAGGGAAAGAGATTTTTTCAGTTCCTCCAGGCGCTGCAGCATGGCTTCCACGGTTCCCCCGTACTTCTTGCCCAGTTTCTGCAAAACCGCCAACCGTTCTTCCACGGCGGACATACGCTGAGGATCGAAGGAAATTTTATGAGCGTACTGCTGCAGGGAATGGGAAAGCTCTTCGAGATGGATGCGGACCTGTTCCAGGTGATTCGTCAGAGGAGCCTGGCTCGGGTCGATGGATTGGAGCGTTTCAACGTTTTTCTCGACGGCGGCCAGCTGTTCCAGCATGGCTCCACGGCCTGCATAGATTATTTGATGCGCACCCTGCGCGGCATCCCGGATCGTAGCGGCATGCTTCAGGAGATTCCTTTCCTGCTCCAGCTCCTTGTCTTCATTGGGTTCGAGCTTTGCGGATTCCAGTTCCTGGAGCTGAAAACGCATCCAGTCCATCTGGGAGGCCTGATCCTGCTTGAATTTTCGAAGCTTATGAAGTTCTTCCCAGGTCTTGGACCACCCGGCGTAAATCTTTCCCACGGCCTCGGAGGCGGATTCCAGGTTCCCGAAGGCATCCAGAAGCCCCAGGTGGATTTCCGAGTCCAACAGCAGTTGATGTTCGTGCTGACCTGAAACGGAGATGAGCCCCTTGGCCAGTTGCTGGAGTTGTTGAAGAGTGAGCAATTGATGGTTCACATGCACCCGGTTGCGACCGCTGCGGCTGATGGTTCGCCGAATCAATATTTCATCGGTCGCTTCCAGCCCCCACTCATGAAGTCGTTCACGCAGCCCGGCCCGGTCGGACAAAAGAAAAACGGCTTCGACGGTCGCTTCGTTTGTCCCGGTGCGAATCATTTCCTGCGAAGCGCGGCTTCCCAATATGAGGTTGACCGCTCCCACCAGAATGGATTTTCCGGCCCCTGTTTCACCCGAAAGGATATTCAGTCCCGGCTGAAAGGAAACGTCCAGGTGTCGAATGATTGCAAAATTGTGTACGACCAGCTCGCTCAGCACTCCGTCTCTCCTCGCGGACCTTCATGTCGGCAAAAGCCCGGTGTGATAAAAATCGGGCTAAATTGATCCGCAGATTACGCAGATTTGCACAGATGAAATAAATCCCACCAGCAAAGATAAAAGGCTTCTTAATCCGCGAAAATCTGAGCAATCTGCCGATAAAAACAGAATGAAAAGGTCTCTGATTGCCATTCTCCGATTTTCATTGCAAAAGCCTTTCCAAAACTTCCCTCATCCCTTAAAAAACTCTCCTTTTTATCTAATATCATGATTTCATTAAAAACGGTAGCGCCGCCTTCCACGGCGGCGCTACCCGGGAATCCTTTCATCGATTTTTCCCCCCGCTGAAGGAACGGTGCAGGCTAGACTTCCCCCCGGCTTTCGTGAGAATAAAAAAGTTTGGTCTCTCTTCGGCTTTTTTGTTAAGTTAGCGCTCTTTGTATTATCTATAGCCCTTTTGTTTTGCATAGGCAGAATGAGGAAGGTAGACAAGCCATGAGCCAGTGGTGGCAGAAATTTAGAAAAAATCTGAATCTTTCAGTTGATGAAGACCGTTATGGGTATAGTGTGCAGCGGAAACCCCGCTTCCTGATGCAGGGATGGTTCGAGCGTTTGATCTCCAGGATCTCCATGCCCGAGGATCAGCAGCGTCTGCTTGAGGAGCTCGCCAAACGCGGGACCGTGGTGTACGCTATCAAGTATCGTTCCCAGTTTGACTATGTCTATGCGGCGCTGCGCCTCTATCAACTGGGGTTGCCTCCCGCGTCCTTTGTGTTTGACCAGCATCCCTATCTTTGGCAACCCCGGTGGTATGCCGCCAAAATACTGGTGTACCACTTCTGGCACTTGATACGTCACGGGTGCCTTCCCGATCCCTATGACGATGGCTACTACCGGGAAAAAATTCAGGCCGGGCAGTCGGGGTTGTTCTTTCTTCTGGGAAAGAAAGGCTATTACAAGCGTACCGTTCTGGTGGGAAACGATCCTATAGAGCACCTTTTCGAAATTCAAAAAGAGAGAGAGCGTCCCATTTTCGTCGTTCCTCTCATGCTGCTTTACACTCGCCACCCCAGTCGTGAACGCCGCGGTTTCCTGGATCTCTTTCAGGGACAAAAGGACTGTCCCGGGCCTCTTCGAAAGCTCATTTCCTTTCTTCAAGGCTATTCGAACGCCGTGCTGGAGGCAGGTGAAGCCCTGAACCTTCAGGAGATCCTGCCCGAGCTTTCCGAGGAAATCTCCGAACGGCGCAAGCAGATCTTTCAAGTGCGGCGGGGACTCATCGATTCTGTGGATGAGATCCGGCGGGCCATCGTGGGGCCCACCATGAAGAGCAATCTCGAACTAAAGGAAATCATTTTGCATCACCCGAGGCTGGAGGCCTTCATGCAGCGGCGGGCCCGTTCGAGCAGCCTGGAGATCTGGAAGGTCCGAATGGAGGCGGATGGATATCTCGATGAGATCGCCGCAAGCTACAGCTATCCCCTGGTGGAGCTGGGGGCAAAGATCCTGACCTGGGTCTGGAACAATCTTTTCGACGGCATCGATCTGGATATGGACAGCCTTCAAAGAGTCAAACGTGCGGCCCGCCACAATACGATTGTCTACATTCCTTGCCACAAGAGTCATATCGACTACCTGATTCTGTCGTACCTCCTCTTCAAGAACAACCTGTTCGCTCCCTTTGTGGCTGCAGGGAAAAATCTCGCCTTCTGGCCCCTGGGCCCCATCTTCAGGCGTTGCGGCGCGTTCTTCATTCGGCGCAGCTTCAAGGGGCTCCGGTTCTATGCGGAAGTCTTTTCCCTCTATGTGAAAACCATGGTGCAACTCGGACACAACATCGAGTTCTTCATAGAGGGCGGCCGAAGCCGGACCGGCAAAATGGTTTTGCCCAAAATGGGGCTGCTCGCCATCCTCATCCAGGCCGTGGAGGAGGGGTTCTGCGACGATCTAGTCTTCGTTCCGACATCCATCTGTTACGACCGCATCCCCGAGGAAGAATCCTACCTGAAGGAAATTTCGGGAGGAGCCAAGGTGCAGGAAAATATCGGCCAACTGGTTCGTGCGAGGCGTTTTCTCAAGAAACGATATGGAAGAGTCTATGTACAGTTTGCCGAACCGCTCTCCTTGCAGAACCATCTGGAACGCTACCGAACCGGTTCCCATGTAATGCGTCCCAAGGAGCGGCATGCCATGTACAGGGACTTTGCCTACCGCATCATCAACAGCATCAACAAGGCCTCCATGGTGACCCCTCATGCCCTGACCGCTTCCGCCCTTCTTACCTCTTCCCGGCATGGTGTTTCCCTGGCCGAAGTGCAGGAGATTTCCAGGGCTTTTTATGACTATCTCTCCATTTGCGGCGTAAGATTCTCCAAGACCTTCAAAAGTTATGACAAGTGCATGGAAGAGACACTCTGGGATCTCGAACGCAGCAAGCTCGTGGGGAAGCTCAAAGACGAGGATGACGATCTGGAAGAAGAAGTATTTACCATGGAAGACAGTAAGCGTTTGACATTGGAATACTACAAGAACAATATCATTCACTTCCTGCTCCCCGCCGCTTTCGTTTCCACTTCCATTCTGGCCCAGGATTCCTTCCGCTTCAGTCTGGCCGAGGTTCTGGAAGATGTGGATTTCATGAACAACTTTTTCAAATTCGAGTTCGTTTACGACAACGAAGTCAGCACTGAAAAGCTGGTTTCAGAAGTTTTGTCCACATTTGAAGCGATGGGCTGGGTGCAACGGGTGGGGGAAGACGACAAGCCGTATATACTGACCCACAAAGGACTCCGCTTCGCGCACTGTTTCCACGGATTGCTCCGCAACTATTTTGAAGGCTATTGGCTGGTTTTGCGCGCTTTCAGGTACCTTCAGAAAAATCCTTACAGTGAAAAGGATTTCATGAAAAAAGTGTTGAGCCTCGGCCAGAAAGCTCTCAAGCTGGAATTGGTCGAACGTCCCGAATCCGTTTCAAAGATCATATTCAATAACGCCCTGAAATTTTATGTCGAAAAAGGGATTGTCGAAAAGAAGATAGAGGAGGAAAAGGGCAAGGACAAGGAAGCCGAATGCTATGCCGATACGGGGAACCGGCTTCTTGTGCAGCACTACAGCAAACAGATCAGTCGATTCCTGCGGTCGCCACATTTTGCCTTGCAGTAATGGTTGGAGAGGTCTACACTCGGTGCCGGTTCTCGATAGAGGCCATATTTTTATCTATAAATTTATATTAACCCCCATGACGGGGCGGTCACAACGAAAAATGAAAAAAGGCAATGCGATGCAAGGCGACAGGGAAGGCGGGAAGTGTTCTTGAAAAACGATATTATCATGAGCCATAAGCTATGAACCACGAGCCTTTTTTTCATATCAAGGAGTGTGATGATCCTTTTTTAGGGAGGTGCTTAGATGAAGATTAAGATTCAACCGGTAGACCCTGCCAAACGACGTCCCAAACCGGCAGATGAAAGCAAACTCGTTTTTGGTAAAACATTCAGTGACCACATGTTCCTCATGGATTACAAGGCCGAGGCCGGTTGGCAAGATCCGCGCGTCGTACCTTATCAAGCGCTCGAAATGGACCCCTCAGCCATGGTTTTGCACTATGGTCAGGGCATTTTCGAAGGGTTGAAAGGATATCGATGCCGGGATGGGAGAATTCATCTGTTCCGCCCCCAAAAAAACTGGGAAAGGCTTAACCGTTCCGCACGCAAGCTCTGCATGCCTGAAATCGATGTGGCATTCCAGTTCGAAGCCCTTCATGAACTCCTGAAAATCGATAAGGACTGGATTCCCCACAGCATCGGTTCTTCCCTCTATATCCGTCCCACGATGATCGCCAGCGAACCCCACTTGGGAGTGCGGCCGGCTCATGAGTACCTCTACTACATCATCACGGGTCCCGTGGCGGCCTACTACCCCGAAGGGTTCAATCCGGTGACCATCTATGTTTCGGATGAGTTCGTGCGGACCGTGCGTGGGGGACTCGGAGAAGCCAAGACCATGGCCAACTACGCATCCAGCCTTTATGCCGCCGAAGTTGCGAAGAAAAAGGGATTCACTCAGGTCCTGTGGCTCGATGGTGTGGAACGCCGCTTTGTAGAAGAAGTGGGCACCATGAACATTTTCTTCCGCATCAAGGACGAGCTGGTGACACCTCCTCTGACCGGTTCCATACTGCCGGGAATCACTAGGGATTCGGTCATCCAGCTGGCCGCCCATTGGGGCATTCAAGTTCACGAACGTCCCATCGAAATTGCCGAGGTGGTGGACGCCATCAGGTCCGGGGACATGAAGGAAGTCTTCGGTACGGGAACCGCCGCCGTTATTTCTCCCGTGGCCGAGATGTCTTACAAGGAGAAGTCCTACAGGGTTCAGAAGGGCGAAGTCGGTGAGTGGTCTCAGAGATTCTACGATGAAATCGTAGGCATTCAGTATGGTGAAAAAGAAGACCCCTTCGGTTGGATCTACGAAGTGAAATTTTAGAGCGGGACTTTGTCCTGAAAATTCCTCCCTTTGAGGGGAGTAGGGGAGTGTAGGTTTTTCAAAATGAAAATCGCTGGCAATAGAAGGGGGCTTGAATTCTTGTGATCAGGTGGTTACTATAAAGCCGAGGTTGACAACAAGTCGCCTTCTCCTAACCCCTCCGAACCCCGTTCGGCTTTTCCCCCTCCGGCTGAACGGGGTTTTTCATGTCTTAACGTCTTCAGGCAGCTCAAGCTTTCGCCCTTTTGGCACGCAGGTACTGCAGATAACTGTTGAGGGCGGTTTCCCACTGTTTCATGAACTTCTCATAAAAACTTTCCGTATACCCGAGAACGAAGTCTTCGCCTTCGCCGCTCAGGGCCGTATACATATAATGCGAATTAAGGGTTGAGGCTCAGCAGCAGAAAACTTGCCGCAAGCCTTCCAAAAACATGAACCAAGAGCCCCTTGAAGGAGCGGACTTTCGAAGCGATCTCGATACCCGTTTTCTCCCCAATCCAGGAGAAGAGTGACTCGAGAGGTTGCCTGATTGCACTGACCGCCTTAGAGAAGGCCCTCTGAGCAAGGGGTAGAATCTCTTGCCCCTTTTTCTTCTTAAAAGGAGCATAGATGTGAACCATTTGAGGGCAAAGTTGCTCGGAAAGCTGTGAATCGATATAGGCTTTGTCTACGAACAGATCGATGTCGTGTAACTCTGAGGCGATGCCTTCCAGAACGTTTAGATCGAACTCTGATGCCGGAGTGACCAGAGCTCGGTCAGGCTGTGGCAGGGTGCCGGGAGATCTGAGCCCAAGAACATGCACCTTCACTCCATAGTAGTACATCTTCTTGGAAGAGCAGTAGCCCTTATTGGCAAAAAAGGATGCCACTCGCGCCTTGCCGCTCCTCTTCTCAGAAGCCATAATAACGGGAAAGGAGTCCAGCATGCCTATCTCTCTGAGGATGTTTGCAGATGGGAATTGTCTACTTTGTTGAAGTCGCATTGAGTAACCTGTGCTGGCCGGGAGAAGGTCCGGGAATTGAGACAAAGACCTACCGGTTTCGGGGGGAAGCCCGCTCGAAGAAAGTCGTATCCGAGGAGGAGAAAAAGCCTATGAGGCTCGATGCGCTTTCCCAGAAGATCCCCGATGCTTTCTGGTATCGAAGAACCGTCTCGGAAGGGACCAAAGGACCCATCACCTACGAATTCACCAAAAGACGGGTCACTCTTTGCAAAGACGGGCTTCCCGCCCGTACGGTTTGGCTGGTCATGAAGCGAAGCCTCGACCATACGAAATGCTGGTTTTTCATCAGCAATGCCCCTCTCAGCACAAGGCTTTCTACCTTTGTTTGGCTGAGCGGGATTCGGTGGGCGGTCGAACAGTGTTTTGAGGAGAGCAAAGGAGAGGTCGGGATGGATCACTACGAGGTGAGAAAATATCCGGCGTGGAACCGCCATATCCTCACCAGCATGCTCGCTCACTTCTTCCTTTGGCATCTTCGGATACGGTTGGGAAAAAAAAGCACCGCTCATTACGCTCTCGCAGCTTAGAATTCTCATCATGGCCGTGCTCCCCATGAAGACCTTCGATGCTGAGGCCCTCATCCGCTTAGTACTCCAGCGCGATAATTACGCAACCAGATTTGTTCAACCCTAGGTTCTGTTGACATTTCACCTCAACCAGATGAGAGCTGCGACAAAGCCAAGAAAGCCCAAGAAGCTTCTGTCGAGCTTGTCGAATCTGGAGAAAATGCGTCTGAAATGTTTGATCTTGCTCATAAAGCACTCGATCAGATGTCGTTCGCGGTAGCGGCATTGGTCGTATTCGCGGGGCTCTTTGCGATTGGACCGGGGTGGAATCACAGCAGTAGCTCCAGATTGGGTGATCGCCTGGACGAAGGCATCCGAATCATAGCCCTTGTCTCCCAGTGCATGAGCGAAGGTGAAGCCCTCGATAAGAGCCGGTCCCTGTTCGATGTCACTCTTCTGACCGGGAGTGAGAATGAACCTCAGGGGATTTCCCAAGCCATCTACCGCTACGTGGATCTTGGTGGAAAAACCTCCTCGGCTGCGCCCGAGAGCCTGTGTCTCTTGTCCACCGGATCTTTTGAGGGCTCCGGCAGCACAGGGATGGGCACGAACAATGGTGCTGTCAAACATGAAGTTCTCCATATCGGGATCATCTATGAAGTGCTCGTGCATTCTGGAGAAGATACCCTTGTTACACCAGCGGGCGAATCGTTTATAGACACTGTTCCAGTTACCGAATTTCTCCGGGAGCAGTCTCCACTGAGCACCACTTCGTGTAATCCAAAGGAGTGCCTCAATGAAAAGACGGCAATCACCTTCTTCTCCTACGTAAACATCCACACAGGAGCGAAGGAATTGGAGGATCTTCAACCATGTTTCATCTTGTAGTAGTGCTGTTGACATCTATTAATTAGAACCCAAATGTCAACAGAACCTAAGAGGTTCCAGGCATGTTAAAATTAAATAAGAAGGCAACAAACAGGAGAGGAGTACAACCATGCCTGGACCTCAACACAAATACTGCATCTACATTCCTCCAGAGAAACGGAAAGTATTGAAACATCTGAGAGTGAGCTACACAAAACCCTATGCGGAGGTTGTAAGGGCTCGTATCCTCCTCCTATCGCATGAGCACCCGGAATGGAGCATCCGGCAGATCGCTGATGAAGTCGGATGCAGGCCATCCACCGTTAAGAAGTTCCGCAACAGATGGGTCAATGAAGGTAGCCTCAAAAACCACCCCCGACCCGGAGCCCCAAGAAAGCATCCTTCTGCCGTGAGGGCTCAGATCACCTTGTTGGCCTGTTCGAAACCGTGTGATCATGGCAAGCCATGGCAACGCTGGTCTGGAGAGAAGCTTTGTCAAGTCGCCAAAGAAAAAGGAATCGTCAGCCACATTGCCCCGAGCACTATTCGTCTTTGGCTGAAACAGGACAAGATCAAACCCTGGCAATATCATCTATGGCAAAAATCTCCTGATCCAAAATTCGTTGAGAAAGCGTCTCCAGTCCTGGATCTCTATGAGAACGCTCCCCAGTTGTTCCAGCAGGGTGAAGCTTCCGTTTGTATCGATGAGAAGACCTCCATTCAAGCAAGAAGACCTCTTCACGAGACCAAACCCGCCATAGCCGAACACCCCGTTCACGTGGCATCCCGATACAAACGGATGGGAGCATTACAGCTGTTTTGTGCTCTTATCGTCGCCAATGGAATCACCTTCGCCCGTACCTTCGCTCGCAAGCGCTTCGCGGAGTTCAAAACCTTTCTTCTGAGTTTCTTTTCTTCAGCCATTGTCAAGGGATTCAAGGTTATTGATCTCATTCTGGACAATGGCTCTACGCATGCACCCAAACAACTGGGCAAATGGATTGCTTCTCTCAACCTTTCTTTTAATGTTCGTATCTACTGGCTTCCCACATATGCCAGTTGGCTCGATCAGGTTGAGATCATCTTCAGTAAGGTTACAAGGGATGTACTCACTCCCAACGACTTCAACGACAAAAAGGAGCTTTCACAAATGCTTATGGGTTACTTTGATGAGCTCAACAGACATCCAAAACCCATAAAGTGGACCTATACGAAAACAAAGCTCGTGGCCAAGTTCGCTCCAAAATCCGTGCAAATGGCCGCGTAATTAGTGCGTTGGGGTACTTAGTCCAGTGGATCGAGATCAGAAATCACCGCGCTTATCTCTCCCATAGAAAGAAGAAACTCGAAGGGGGCTGAGCCAGGGCGCGTTGTAGGGTTAACAGGGTGGGAAAGATCCTCAACCCTTAATTCGCATTAACAGATGTCAACAGCACTACTACAAGATGAAACATGGTTGAAGATCCTCCAATTCCTTCGCTCCTGTGTGGATGTTTACGTAGGAGAAGAAGGTGATTGCCGTCTTTTCATTGAGGCACTCCTTTGGATTACACGAAGTGGTGCTCAGTGGAGACTGCTCCCGGAGAAATTCGGTAACTGGAACAGTGTCTATAAACGATTCGCCCGCTGGTGTAACAAGGGTGTCTTCTCCAGAATGCACGAGCACTTCATAGATGATCCCGATATGGAGAACTTCATGTTTGACAGCACCATTGTTCGTGCCCATCCCTGTGCTGCCGGAGCCCTCAAAAGATCCGGTGGACAAGAGACACAGGCTCTCGGGCGCAGCCGAGGAGGTTTTTCCACCAAGATCCACGTAGCGGTAGATGGCTTGGGAAATCCCCTGAGGTTCATTCTCACTCCCGGTCAGAAGAGTGACATCGAACAGGGACCGGCTCTTATCGAGGGTTTCACCTTCGCTCATGCACTGGGAGACAAGGGCTATGATTCGGATGCCTTCGTCCAGGCGATCACCCAATCTGGAGCTACTGCTGTGATTCCACCCCGGTCCAATCGCAAAGAGCCCCGTGAATACGACCAATGCCGCTACCGCGAACGACATCTGATCGAGTGCTTTATGAGCAAGATCAAATATTTCAGACGCATCTTCTCCAGATTCGACAAGCTCGACAGAAGCTTCTTGGGCTTTCTTGGCTTTGTCGCAGCTCTCATCTGGTTGAGGTGAAATGTCAACAGAACCTAATGATTCGTATGGCGAGATATGATGCTATGGTAAAGGATTTCGATGTCTCTGGCCCATTGCTTGATCGAGAATTTGGTTTCAATGGTGTGCCTTGCGTTCTTTCCAAGCTCAGTCCTGAGTTTTGGCTGTTTAATAAGATGCATGATGGCGTTTTCAAGGGCAAAGATACTGTCTGATTCTATCAAGAGCCCATCCTTTTCGTGTGTCATGATTTTGCTGACTCCACCGACATCTGTTGCGATGCAAGGTAGTCCAACTGCCATGGCCTCAAGTAGGGATAAAGGTGTTCCCTCCATCCTGGAAGGCAGAACAAAAATGTCCATAAGATAAAGCCAAGGTTCTACGCTTTCTTGAAAGCCGGCAAAGATAACACTGTCAGCAAGACCTAATTCATCTACCATTTTTTTTAGCGACTTCCGAAGTGGTCCGTCACCCACGAGCACCAGCTTTACGTGGGCATGCAAAGTTTGAACCCTTCTGAAAGCACTAATTAGGATGGGGAGCCCCTTTTCTTCGCTAAGTCGGCCCACATAGCCTAAGAGGATGTCATTAGCGACAATATCCAATACATTGTGTTGAAGTCTATCTTGTGCTGGTCTAGGTTTGGGGGAGGGGATGGCTGGAGTGTTGGGAACTGTCACAATTCGCCCTGGATGAATGATGTGGCCGATAAGTTGTACCCTTAATGCTTCTGAAACAGCTATGATGCAGTCAAATCCATTGAGTAAAAGCATATCGACTTTATTATAAAATCGCAATTTGGCGTCTGTCGAAATGAATCCATGGCAAGTGGAAATACATGGTATTTTTTGTGAGCAAGAAGCAAAAAAAGCAAGAAAATCAGCAAAATACCCATGCGAATGGATCAGCTGAACTGAGTCGTGCAATAGTTCTTGCAGAAACAATCGAAGTGCGCGCAAAAGGCGAAAGCGATCTTTCTGTTGTTGAGACGGGGTCAATGCTACGGGTATTTCTAGCAGTCTATAATCCAGTTCGACAAGCCGTTTGGTGATGTGATTGTCTTTTTCCCATGGTCTGACCAGAACCACTGGTTGGATGTTAAAGCTATCCCGTCTGACATGTTCCAGAAAATTCAAGTTGATCCGTTCAGCCCCGCCAAATGATATGGCTGGAAAAAGGTAAATAATCTTTGGCCTCATGTCCAGATATCTTTCAATGAGTCAGTGTCCGGACTGTTCACCCTAAGTTTTCTAAAGGATTTCGTGAAGTGCCCCCAGAGCCAAGCGAAGAATGGAGCCGGATCTTGATAACAAAAATCATCCGATCTGTAATTGGCTAAAAGTGACCTTATGTATTCCAATGGACTTCTTTCACCATCTTTGTTGCGAATCTCTGTGAGAAGTGCGGCGATTTCTCCACCCAACCAATGTGTTTGGACCCCTTCCACGAAATGGAGAATAGGAGATACATCACCATGTTGGGCGATTTGAAAGATCAAATGGGGGATGTTCACGCCCGATTGTATAGCCTGAAAGAGAGATCCCCAAAGGCGAGGATTAATGTCGATAAGATATGGCCTGTTTGTTTTCTCTTCCACTATGAAATCGGCCTGACAAACACCATGCCACGAGAGATCTTCCAGAAGGAGTCGAAGATAGTGTTCGGCGGCTTCGTGATGATTGCTTATGCGCCAAGTTGCTTGCCCCCTGGAGCGTGGATAGCAACGAAGTTGCTTATAAGATACCATAGCTCGCAAGGAACCTCGATTGAAAAGCATCGCCACGCAATGGACTCTACCAATAATTTTCTTTTGGATAATAAACCTTTCCCATGGGTGGCCGCAAAATAAAGAATGATGAAGGTGTTCTTTCAGTGCTGCAGCAGAATCGACCTGAGTTACTGCCCACCCTCCCCCCCCTTGACGTGGCTTGATAAGCATTGGGAAATCCGCTCCACTGAGTTCAGGGAGTTTCCGGCGCAATTCAACCGGTGAATAAATAGGTGGAACAAGTATATTGAGGTGCAGTGCGTGGTTATGCCATCTTTGCTTATCATGTGCAAAGAGCAGCTGGTCATAAGATGGAAGGATGATTTTGATGCGAGCAGGAAGCTGATCCCGGTATTTTGCAATAAGCAAAGTTTCCTCGTGGCAGGGGATGAATAACTCGATTTTGTTACGTCCACTGAATTCAACAATATGATCCAGGAATGCCTGTGGTTGACTGTACGGAGAAGGGCAAACCGTATGGTCCCGAACAAAACGCGAATATCGGCACATGGCGTAGGGACGCCAATCGGTTGTGTAAACGGGAATACAGTTAGCAGCTAGACTCCGCGTTACGACATAAGCAACACGGCTGGCGGCGTTGGTTACAAGCACTCTCATAGGCGCCTTGAAGTTATTTTTGGGTCGACTTGCATTGGCTTTCTCTGGTTTTGGCGAACGAGAACGCCTGAAAGCCAGCAAAATTCGTAAATCAAACCATTATAGCTTTGGGACAGAAAAATCCCGCAAATCGCAAAACCAGTCAGGGAACCGGAAAGCGCTGCTGCGTAAATTTGAGCATTGTTGGGACTTTTGGAAAAAGGTAATGATGCAGAAAGAGTGTGTCTCAAGTTAGAATAGGTTCGGAGTAAGATCATAAAAAAGATCAAGAAGCCCACAAACCCTAACTCTACAAGTATAAGCAAATAGGTGTTGTGAGCGGTCTGCCATTTACCCCCGCTAACTTCTGCAGAGAGTTCAGCATCAAAGCGGTCGTTATTAAGATAGTCACCATATGCAGTCATGTAAGCCGCAGGGCCTACCCCTAGCAAAGGATGGTCAAATGCGATTTTCAAGGATCTCTTCCAAATAAGCAGACGGCCTGCACCATCTTGACTTTCTTCAGTAATCGTTTGCATTCTATCCATATATTGTTCTGTGGCCATGCTTACAAAAAGTATTGTAACCACACTTAAAATCACGGTCAGCTTTATCCGTGAAATTCGAGGAATACCTATGCATCCGTACCATGCTCCGACTGTAATGAGGCCAATAAATCCTCCTCTCGACTGGGTCGCAAGAAGAGCTGCCAGCATTAACGTGCTAGCTATTCCCGCGAATGCTTTTCCATACCATTTACGGCTGGCCAAAAAGGGTATCAGACATAAAGGAAGCAAGGTCACCATGAGCATGGCGAGATCATTTGGGTCGTACATTCCTCCAATACTTACTCTATGCTGACTGCCGGAAAACAAAAGCGCAGATGTACCGATTAAGAGGCCAGAAAAGAGAAGGGTGTACAGAAAAGCTGCGATACGCTGCGGAGTGTTGATTAGTTTTACAAACAAAAAAAAATACAGCCCGAACTTCCAAATAAATGCTTTCATGAACTCTAAACTCAAACTGGGATAATAGCTGAAAGGCGTGGTCAGCACCATCACTGCAGACAGATATAGAAATAAACGGGCTTCCATGTGGCTGAATGGGGATGCATTTGTTTTTACAGAGGGTTCAGGAAACATGAAGTAGGAACCAGCACTAATTGCTGCAACCACTTGCCCGGGATAAATCTGTGCAACAAAAGGGAAGATATCTTGTGGCCGCCCAACGTTAATGACAGTCCATACGTACAGCATGGCGACGGGCAGTGTCAGAGTCGTTGGCGGAGGTTCACAATCGATGACGGCGTTCGACGTTGTTTGTTTATTAAACATACCGGCCTCTGCCATTCGAACAAGTTACCGTGTCGAGAACCTCTGCCAATCGCTTTGTCCTGGTTTTCCAGGAATACTCCTCCAAAAACTCTGTGGAAATAGTATCAATGAGGATCCCATCTTCCCATTTCCTGTATAAAGCGCAAATTGCCTGCACGATTCCTTCGATATCCGTTGGTGAAACCACTATGGACTGTGGTGAATAAGATTTAATGATTGTTTCGACCTCTCGAGATTCGACCGTTGCGAGTAAAGGTTTACCCATCGCAATCCCTTCATAAAGCTTGGTGCTGATGCAAGGAGTGTAGTTACGCAACAATACTGCGTTCGAAGCTTTGAGATAATGCCTCAGTTGTTCTCGTGGCACCGGATCATCAATGCGGACATAATCCGTTAAATCCCGTTCCTGGACAAGTTTCTTGATCCAGTGCGAGGATGCGCCCACGTAGTGGAAAAAAATGCGGTCTCCCGGAAGCAGCTGTTCCTTCACGATGTGTTTGAGTGCGTCAAAAAAAGGTTCGGAAGGTACCATTCCATGATAGAAGTTGCCGGAATAAATCATGCGAAACTGCTTACGCGAGCCTTCATGGGCTGAGCCCCGGAATTTAAAGAAATCATGATATCCATTTCTTAGTACTGTAACACGCCCTTTCAGAAAAGGATAGGCAGTCAAATAGCGTTGTCTGGTTTCCTCCGTCACAAGAATGAGTTCATCACAATATTGCAAGAGCTGCTTTTCAAGTCGATAGCGTGCTAGATCGGAGAAAGTTTCATCGCCTCTCAATACACGGCGGGACATTGGATCTCTGAAGTCCAAAATTAGGGGGAGTCCTGAGCGTTTTTTGATCCAGGCGGCAGCTACCGCTCCGCTCAGAGGAGAGCAAGAAGCATATATTGCATCAAAGCGATTCAACGGAAGCCTTTGAGCTGCTCGTGCAGCACCAGGTATCCAGAACATGAATGGATCAGGAATCCATAATTGTGTCAGCCACACGAAAAATGCGTATGACTCACGCAAACCAAGAAATCTTCGAGTTGCTGCATACAATGCATTGGAGAGGTGAATCAACGGCATAGGGTTGAAGGCGCTTGGCGCCTTGACGATGGGCATGCCAGGAAGCAGATCGCCTTTTGTTTCGCAATAACCCTTCATAGGGTTGGATACGGTGATTACTGTGGGATTCCAGCCAAACCTAGGCAGATACTTTGAGAAATGTTCGCTACGTATGGCTCCCACATCACTGATCGGGGGGAAGTAATAACAAAACATCAACAATTTTTTCATTTTGACCATTGTTCGAGTATACAGGAGAATACAATATATAAAAAAACTGTAGTGATTTACCTTTGGGTGCGGCTCTTTTGAAACGACGTTTCAAGCCGCCTGTTGGAGGTCGCACTCTACAGCGGGCTCATTTTCCATCACGGCGGGCAATGCTCGCCCATCAACAGGGTATAAAAAGTAGTTCCGCTCCCGTTCCCGCTTGAGGTGATAGGACCAATAGCTCTCAAAATCCCCGCTGGATCTAAGAGAACGAATCCTGAGCACAGACTCTGCTCTTTGCATTCTCCACCGTGTACCAGTCAGATCCATCCGATCTTTGATAAGATGGCGGCAGGCTCCCTCGATCACACCTGTTGCGATGGGAAAACCCTTTTTTAAGAAGATGTGGTAGTCGAGCAGGATGTCAATATTTTTCAAGGTAGTCGGCACACTTTTCCACCGCCTTTTGCTTCTCCTTGCCCAGTTCGATGGCGCTCCGGCGCATCTGGGCAGCAACGCTTTGGGCCTCTCCCCGAAGGATCTTAAAGGCCCTTTCGGCTACCCACTCCTCGGCCTCTTTGCTCCCAACGGCACAGAAGCTGTAGGCCGCCTTCCACACGTACTCGAGTACATGGATGAAATCGAGGATGATGGTCACATCGGAGCGGTACCCGAAGATAATGGAAAGGACCAGATCAAGCTGCTTTTCAGCTCCATCCAGCAGCACCACCCAGGGACGCTTCCTATCCGGATCACGCCTTATGGCCTCATCGAGCATGGCCTTGATGACTTCCTCCGGCTCCTTCTCCACACTGGCCCACACCCGCTTGTTCTCGGCTCGTGGTCGATCTGTCTTCTGCGGTTTCACTCCCATGATCATCTCAGGAGTGCGCTTATGGGACTCAACGCTGTAGACGGCTGCAACCGTTGCCATGCGCTTTCGGTTCGGCTTCTCTCCGGGAGAGAGGCGGGAGCCGCACCTCTCGTTAGCTTCTTCGGCCGCTTTGCGGGTGGCAGGGCGAAGATCCTCTTTTCGCATGACCACCCCCTTTTGATCCACACTCATCGCCAGGATGTTCGATGCTTGCTCTGGTCCATTTGTCTGCCGCCCTGAGTAGAAGGAGTCGAAATCCTGTGCCACGGATACGGCAATCTCTTCGGTCTGTCTCTTGGGCACCTTGCCTCCCGTGGTATTTTGGATGCTCTCAACGGTTTGATCAAAAGAGCTGTTGGCCACCTCTTCGGCCACCCGCCGTCTGAGGCCATGGGAGTACTTGTCAGGAGGAAGATTGAGAGCGGCATTCAGTGGAAACTGACTGCTGACACCAGGTAAGCTGTAGCCCTTGCGTCTGACCGTTACTTGTCCGAAAAGACTCATAAGCTTCTCTTCACAATCTGTTCGGCAATGGGTGAGTATCCGTCCATCGGGTCCTGCAACATCGTCTCTCTTAGGCTCAACTGCTCCACGAATGTCGAAGTGACCCTGCAGCAGGCGCCTCTTGAGCTCCATTCCCATGCGCATGATCAGGGTTTCCACCTGCCCATGCTCCATCTCCATGTTCTCCTCGCTTGAGAGCTTACCGAGCATGGATTCAAACTGCTCACAGGACGCATCGAATGCTTCACAAATCCTCTCGATCTGGTATGCTGGTGTCATGGAGGGGGCCTCCTTTAGCTAAAGGTTCTTACAATCCAATCCCTTAGCTACTGTCGAGTGCCCCTTCCATCAAGATGGTATCAATATCAAAAACTTGTCTCTATCTGACCGGAACGTCGTTTCAAAAGAGCCGCACCCTTTACCTTTTCTTGCTGGTTGTGCGGACAGCATTTTTGACCAATGCACCAAACCGTGCCAATATATAAACTGAGGCAATCAGAGTATTGCCGGGGATATGACCGAGTGTCTGACTACGTTTGAACGACATCGCAAGAGATGGAAATATAATCGCCAAAAAACCAGCTATAAAAAGAGATGGTGCAGTAAACCAAATACCCAATACAAGACATAGGATGCAACAAGAGATGCTGACGAGAGCAAGCATGGCAGGTCTGGAATGAATGATTTTTTGCCAACTGCCGCTGTCGCCTAATCCATGCCATATCTCTCGTTTTATAAACTGTGTCAATGATTTAGGAAATCCATAATGATAAGTTTTGAATTTGGGATCGATGACCAGTTTTGAGCCGAATCGAGTAGCGCGCTGACAAAATTCCCAATCTTCACCGGTTATGAGCTTCTCGTCAAATCCTGAAAGGCGCGTAAAGAGAGCCCGTGGCACTACCATGTTGCCACTGTTGATGTGTTTTTGACTGAACTCACTTCCTACAAACCAGTGGTTCTCCAGCCAAGAAGCATTTGATGGTTTGAGGTAGGGAGCACCGGTGATAATCGATGCGTTCGACGGATAATTTGCAGCAAATGCTTGGATCGCATGCACCCATTCCTTGGTGATCTCAACGTCAGCATCGAGGAAAGCTAGTATGGTGCCGCTCGAATGAGTCACACCTAGGTTTCTTAATGCGGCAATGGTGATGGAAGGCGCCAACAGAGTTTTGATACCGTATTCTTGGCCGATTTGCAGAGACCCATCGGTTGAGCCATTGTCGACAATGATGATCTCAAAGCTTCCTTTGAAGTCCAACATGTATCGGCCGATTGCCCCAAGGGTCTGACGCAATATGGCAGCTTCATTAAAGCATGGAATGATGATACTTATGTCCAATATGGCTCACGGGGGTTGTAGTTATCTAATTCGTAAGCGATCAGGGAACCCCATCTTTCGGGTAAACCAATAGTGTACCAAGATCGCCTCACACTTTATGAAGGAGGCGATCAATGAAGAAGACCCAATCGACTGACAATGAAGTAAGGCAGAAATTCTGGGAGCACCACCTGGCTCAATGGCAAGCAGGTGGTCTGTCGCAGGCCGAATACTGTCGAAGGCATGGACTGAGCGTCAAGACCTTCGGCTATCACAAACGCACGAAAGGAACAGACTCGCTCTGCCTTGTGGAGGTCCCCCTGGCAGCTCCGGTTTGCTCTCTCCCCAAGCCCCTCAGTCTCACCGTGGGCTCCCGGTACACCATCCGGATCGAAGCAGGCTTTGATGCAGACACTCTGCGCGATCTCCTCGAGGTGCTCGACCGATGATCGCCCTGCCGCAGCACACCCGGGTCTATCTTGCTTTGGGCAGTACCGACATGCGCAAGGAGATCAACGGACTCTCGATTCTTGCGGAAGGGACGCTCTCGCTCGATCCTTTCTCAGGACATCTTTTCGTCTTCTGCAATAGAAGTCGATCGACCGTAAAGATCCTCTATTGGCAAAGGAACGGGTTCTGCCTTTTTCAAAAGAGGTTGGAGAAGGAACGGTTCCGCTGGCCTGAAACCAGAGAGCAGGTGATGGAGATCGGGCTGAGGGACCTGTCTTTCCTTCTCGAGGGGCTCGATTTCACCGCCCTCCATCCCCACCGGGATTTGCACTACTCCACCCTTCTCTAAAAGCGGTTTATTCTCCGGAATCATTACAAAAGGAACTGTTAAAGAAGGCCTTTTTATGGTAGTATATTTTTTATAAATGAGGCCCTTTTACCCAATAATTTTGAACTGCTCAAAACGATCATCCGAGATCAGGAAGCGGCGTTTCTCGACCAGAAGCAACGGTATGAATCCCGCATCGAATTCCTGGAGGAACGGTTGAGGCTCCTTCAAAACGAGCTCTTCCGGCGCAGTTCTGAAAAACGCCCTGTGGAGGAGGACCCTCGCCAGCTCCATCTTTTCAACGAAGCTGAAGTGAGTGCGGAAGAAAAGCCGGTGACCGAAGAGATCGAAGTCCCCGCCCACACCCGGCAAAAACCCAGGAGAAAGCCTCTTCCCGAACATCTGCCTCGCGTGGAAGTGATCCACGATATTGTCGAGGAAGAGAAGATCTGTGCCTGTGGAGCGACACTTTCGCGGATCGGCGAGGAAGTATCGGAGAAGCTCGACATCATCCCCGCCAGGGTTCAAGTCATTCGCACCATTCGCCCCAAGTACGCGTGCAAAGGCTGCGAGGGAGTGGAAAGCGAAGGGGGAGCGGTCAGAATCGCCGAGCCTCCTCCAGAGATGATCCCCAAGGGGATTGCCACGGCAGGGACCCTTGCTTATGTGGCTACCGCAAAATACGCCGACGGCACCCCGCTCTACCGGCTCTCAAAGATCCTTGAGCGTTACGGAATCGAGATCCCCCGATCCACTATGGCCTCCTGGATGGTGATGGCAGGCGATCGGTGCCGCTTGATCATGGAGATGCTTCAGAGGGAGCTCAAATCGGGGGCCCTCATCAATTGCGACGAGACTCCCGTGCAGGTCCTCTTTGAGCCGGGACGTGCCAACACCACGGATTCCTACATGTGGGTCTTCAGGGGAGGAGACCCGCAAAAACCTGTTGTCCTCTTCCACTATGCCCCTACAAGATCGGGGGATGTTCCCAGGGAGATCCTCGAGGGGTACCAGGGGTATCTGCAAACCGATGCTTTCTCGGCCTATGATCAGTTCGACAGGCCGGGGTCCAGGATTGTGCTCATCGGGTGCATGGCGCATGTGAGAAGAAACTTCGTCAAAGTCATCGATGCCCGGGGAAAGGGGGCGAAGAAGACCGGGAGTGCCGAGGTCGCCCTCGAATACATCCGAAAGCTCTACGCCATTGAAAAGGTGGCTCGGGAGCGCAAGCTTACTCCTGACGAAATCCGTGCTCTCAGGAAAAAAGAAGCCGAGCCGATCCTCAAGGAGTTTAAAGCCTGGATGAAGGGGCGCCTGCCGCAGACCCCACCCAAGGGGCTTCTGGGCAAAGCCCTGAGCTATGCCCTCAACCACTGGCACAAACTCATCCGCTATCTGGAGGACGGCCGCATTCCCATAGACAACAACATGGCGGAGAATGCCATCCGACCCTTTGTGGTCGGTCGAAAAAACTGGCTGTTCAACGGGCACCCCAACGGAGCCAAGGCTGCCGCCACCCTCTACAGCCTGATTGAGACAGCCAGAGCCTGCGGCCTGGAACCTTACCAGTATCTGCGCTATCTCTTTGAGAGGCTTCCCTTTGCCCGCAGTGAGGAAGATCACCTGGCTTTGCTTCCTCAGATGCTCACCCCGGAGCAGTTGACTCGCTCTCTCCAGTAGGTTACCCCTGCCTTCCAGTACGCGCTCGTCCGTCATCTTCAAGGACTCATCCTGCCATGGCAGCCTTCAGCTTGGAAGGTGTACTTGCCAAGACGCTTACACTTTTCAGGGGGAGCGGCCATGAGATGGCCGCTTAGCCCAAGTTGAAGGCAACAGGGATGGCCCTACCTTTTTCGATCAGGTACTCAAGTGCATTGAGTCCAATCTGAAAGAGACTCAGATCACACCGATGCTTTCGGTGAAAGATCGTGTGCCAGCCTTGGCGCACGGCCTCGACTCCCAAACAGATGATCCAGTAGTAGGCCAGGCACGCTGCGATCATCAGACGGCCCAAGCGGGCTGGATCGGATAAATGGCTCTTGTGCAGGTAGAAACCACGGCTTTTCTGATCGGAAAAGAACGTTTCGATTTTAAATCGCTTTTTGTAAACGCTACAGGCGTCTTCGACGGATTCCATGTTGGTGACGAGAAAGATGGGCTCCTTGTAGCCATTTCCCCACCAGGCGATGGCCGTAACAGGGCCATATTCTTCCCTGGAAAAAGAGACTTGGGGAGCAACGAGCGTTTCTCCCGCCTGGAGGTTGCAGGCCATGTCCTCAAAGGAGAACTCGTGATCCTCCGTGCTGAGCATGATGGTTGAAGCTGTACGTGATACATACTGCCAGCCCCATTGGTTGACAGTCTTTTGGTAGTCAACACCATCAAATTCCCCGTCCCCTACCAGGATGATTTGAGCCTCGGCGGGAAGGAGGGAGTGAACACGATCGAGAAGTTCAAGATGGATTTCTTCAGGGAAATGCCCCTTCTTACCTTCTCTGACGATCCACGCCAGGGGAAACAGTCTCTTTTTGTAGACAATGCCGATGACCAGGGCTGTGCATCCCATGCCGACAGCACTCCCGTCGATGGCCAGAACGAGAGACATGCTCGCCAAAGCTGCAATCAGGATCTGAGCAAAGGGCATGAAGTAGATTTCCTGGCTGATGCGCTCATTGTCTATCCAGCGGGAAAACCGTTTGACACGGCTCTCCCGGTTGGCGCGCTTCTTGTTGGCGTATGGCTCGACCGTCGCTTTCCTGGCCACGTCGGGAAGATTCGTACTTTGGCTGCCAACGATCCCACCGATCATGGAGGCCAAGGTGTTCAGGTGTCGGGCCAGATTACCCTTGGGGTCTCCCGGGTACATTCTTTTCAAAGCATTTCTCACTGCACGGTGGCGTTTCTGGGTATCACTCATGGGGAGGCTTCCTCTTTGATTCTGAAATTCTCCTTCAAAATCAAAGCTTATCCTGTCAGGCAAGCCCTCCTTCGGATCGCCTGAAAAAGTGTCCGGTAGTCAAATCTAATTGAGGGTTGGTCATAATTGGCTCAACCCGTTCTAATAAAGGGTTAGAGGCAAACAATGTCAGACTTTTTCCAGCGTAGCGAATTCGCTCGAGTAATTCCAGAGGGCTGGGGACCAACTGAACCCTCCTGATGATCATGCCTGACAGTGATGAATCCATCCTGCTTGTATCGATTCGCTCGTAGGCGCTTTGGTCCACGGTGAGAACATAAGGTTCCCAACCAAATTCCGGCAGGTATTTGGCAAACTTCGCCGGCCGCACCCCTCCCACTGCGGCGTCAGGGGGGAAATGAAAGGCGATGATGAGGATTCGTTTCATATTCGTTTTGTTTTACCTGCAAATGTTTGCCCACTCGTTGAACCCCCTGTGACATTTGGGAGGGCAAGGCCGAAATCTTCAAAGGCATCCCCGCACGGGAATCGAGTTGGTTTGGGGCGTACAGGGAAATTCAGGGACTGCAGGTTCTTCGGTAAATTAAATGGGCTTTTTGCATGGAGACATTCTGCGAGGCTCTCTGTTCTACAACTCGCAGATTATGAACAACCATCTCCCTGCCGAGGGACTCCTCGTTGAACAGTCTCTTCATCGCCTGAAACAACCCGTCTGAGTCTCCAGCCGGGACAACCAGTCCATTCCGGCCGGCTTCAATCCATTCCAACACAGACGGGACCGAAGAAACTACTGGAGGAACACCGCACGCCATCCCTTCCAGTAGCGCCATGGGGGTTCCATCGCTGTGAGGCACTGTCACCATGATATCCGCCAGATTGTAAAGAGCCGGCAAGTCTTCATAGGCCACCTCACCGACCCATTTTACCCGATCAACGATCTCCAGTCTTGCTGCCAATTCCTGGAGTTTTTGCAAGCGGGCAGGATCTGCATTGTAATACTTCTGAATCAGCACCGTGTCAGGCCTAAAATATGTGAGCCGAGCAAAAGCTTCCAACACTTTGTCGATATTATAAATTTCATTTACACTCCGTGGGGAATAGACGACTCTCGTCGCGCCGTGGATGCCGATTCGCTCACGCCAGGCGGTAGTGTCCAGGCCGGGACGAAACAAGTCCGTGTCCACTCCCCACTGCACTACATGCACGTGGTCCTGTCGGCCGGAGATTTCAGCGATTCTAGACTTAAGATCGTACGAATCGCAGGTAACGAACCTGGCGAATTTCAAGGCGTTCCGGATGGATTGCTGTACTTGTTCAGAATAGCTTGGATATTTGTATATATCAGATCCCCAGGCGGTAATGCCTGTGGGACAGTGCCCAATCCCCGCCGCCAGCGGAGCAAATCCGGCCCAGTGAACATGGAAGATGTCGGCGCGGAGCAATCGCAGCCAAAGTCTGATTTCGGCTTTGAGCAAAGCCTCACGGCGTCGAGCACAAACCAGGGGGATCATTCGTACTTTCGGCAACTCGCTCCCCGGTGGGGTCAATGAGAGCACAGTAACACGCTCTCCCCTTTTGGCAAAATATTCAGCCCACCTCCTGAGATGGATATGATGGCCCCAACCGAGATAAACGATGTTCACGGATCAGGCCTCGATAAGCTGCGCGAGGGTTTTGACGCAGCGGTCGACGTCCTCGATGATCATCTGTGGATACAGGGGGAGTGTCAGACAGTGGGCTCCGATGAGTTCCGTGTGTGGCAGTGATCTGCTGGGACACAGTCCGGCATAGGCCTGAAAGGTGTGAATGGGGGGATAATGGATGCTGCTTTGAATACCCTCCTGACGCAGTCCTTCCATCACATGTCGGCGTTCGGTTTGAGGTGGCAGTAAAACGGGCATGATATGGCATGCGCTGAATTCCAAAGGATAGGAGCCGAATGGCACCGACAGGGCAGGCGTCTCCTTGGCCAGCTGGTTCCGATACGCCGTCACGAGAGTCCGACGTTGCTCGTTTTTTCCTTCCAGCTTTTCTAATTGCACCAGCCCCAAGGCGGCAGTGATCTCAGTGGGTCGGTAATTGAAGCCGACTGCGACCACATCGTAGCTGAAAGCATGCCCTTGATGGCGATCCAGGGTGAGGGTCGTCATGCCGTGGGAGCGCAACAGGCGGAGACGGGATGCAATCTCGTCGTCGTCAGTGACGAGCATGCCGCCTTCACCGGTGCTCAAGTTCTTGTTGGAAAAAAAGGAGAAACAGCCGATGTCTCCCCAAGTGCCCAAAGCTTTCCCCTTGTATAATGTGAGGGGCGCGTGGGCGCAGTCCTCGATCACCTTGAGTCCCCGCGCTCTGGCATAGGCGCTGATCTCATCCATTGCGCACGGGTATCCTGCGTAATGGACCGCACACACCCCTTTGGTGCGCGGCGATTCGACAGTCTGGATCTGCTCCACTCCGATAACCCACTCATCCCGGCTTTTCACATCTGCGAAAACCGGCCGGGCTCCCACATAGCGGATGGCGTTGGCCGTGGCCACAAAGGTCAGGGCCGGGCAGATCACTTCATCTTCCGGTCCCATTTCCAATGCCAGTTGTGCCAGATGGAGAGCTGCCGTGCAACTGCTGACGGCGATGGCATGTCGACACCCGACGCGGGCGGCGAAGGCTTCCTCAAATTTGCGCACGAGTGTTCCCATGGTGAGCCAGCCCGAGCGAATCACTTGTTCCACGGCCTTCACTTCCGCTTCACCGAAATCACATTCAAAAAGGGGCAGCGTCCAGTTCAAGAGCTTTGTCCTCCAGGTAGGAAGAGACTGCGTCTGGTTTCGAATTCCTCGACCGCCAGAGCATAGTCGTCAGGGCGGCCAATATCCAGCCAGTAACCATCGAAAGGATAGAGGCTGATTTTTTGCCCGGCGGCGAGCAGGGCCTTGACCAGGTCCGGCAGGTCGAAATAGCGGTTCTCCGGGATGTAAGCAAGGGCATCGGCCCGCAAAGCATAAATCCCCATGCTGACCCGATAGTCGAGAGGAGGTTTTTCAATATATTTCTCCACGCAGCCGTTGGAGTCCGCCTCGATGACCCCAAAATCGATCTTTACCGTACGCCGGTAACTGGCGATGGTCATGATGGTGTTACGGTTGAGGTGAAAATCCATGAAATCCCGAAAATTCAAGGTGGTCAGGATGTCGCCGTTCATCATCAAGAAATGGTCGGGAAGGTCCCCGATAAGCTTTAGAGGTGCGGCCGTGCCCAGGGGAGTGTCTTCCAGGGAGTAGCGGATCTGGAGGCCCAGGCGGGCACCGTCCTGGAAGAAAGCCTGCAGGAGTTCCGCCAGGTAACCGATTGCCACAGTAACCTTTTCGAATCCTCTGGCCTTGAGCTGGCGCAAGACGACTTCCAGGATGGGCAGATCACCGATGGGCATCAGGGGCTTGGGAAGAATGGTGGTGTAGGGTTTCAGCCGGGTGCCTTTGCCTCCGGCCAGAATGACAGCGTGCATGGTGTGACCTTTAGCGCTTGAAGGGGCGAACATTTATGGGTGAATTCATTCGTCTAAAATGTACGGCAAGAGTTATTATTTTATGTTGCGTAAAGATCCGGTTTGTAAGCGCCAGGATGGGCAAGCACCCAGCGGATGGTCTTAGTAAGGCCCTCCTCGATCGTGGTCTTTGGGCGCCAATTTGTCAGTCGAAGGGCCTTACGATTATCACACAACAACCGCTCCACCTCGCTGGCTTCCGGGCGAATGCGCTGTAGATCGGTTTCGATAGGAACCGTTTTATCCATGAGTTTCATGATGGTTTGCGCCAGCTCTCCAATGGAGATTTCACGACCGCTTCCTATGTTGGTGACCTGGCCGACAGTTTCATCGGAGATGGCAACTTCGATGAAACCTTCCACGGTGTCACTCACGTAATTGAGATCTCTGGTTGGATGAAGGCTGCCAAGACGCAGATTGCTACCTGCGGCAACCTGCGAAATGATAGTGGGGATGACTGCCCGTGCCGACTGGCGCGGACCGAACGTGTTGAAGGGGCGGATAATGGCCACCGGAAGATCGAAGGAACGGAAATAGCTTTCGGCGAGCATGTCCGCTCCGATCTTGGAGGCCGAATAGGGTGACTGGCCCTGTAAAGGGTGGATTTCGTCGATGGGGGCGTAGCGTGCGGTGCCGTAGCACTCGCTGGTGGACGTATGCACCACCTTCTTCACCCTATGCTTGCGGCAGGCCTCGAGCACATTCAGAGTTCCAAGCACATTGGTCGCGACATAACTCTGAGGAGCCGCATAGGAATAGGGGATGGCGATCAGCGCAGCCAGGTGAAAGACCGTTTCGCATCCTTCCACGGCGCGCTCCATGGAGAAGGGGTCGGTCACATCCCCGGCCATGATTTCCACTTTGGCGAGAACCTCCGCTGGGAGCCATTCCAGATTTCCCCAGTGGTTGCGGGCATTGTAGTGTACGAGTGCACGCACCTTTGCCCCTTCTTCCACCAGTCGTTCCACCAAGTGACTGCCAATGAATCCTCCGGCACCGGTTACGAGTACTGTGCTCTCATGAAATGATGCTGTTTTTATCATTTGGTGCAAGATTCCTTGAAACGGTTCTTCACAAATACTGCAGGATTTCCTGCTACAATTTGATTTTGTAAGACACGATGCCTGACAACTGACCCTATACTCACAAAGCTTTGTTCTTCAATAGTGACTCCGGGAAGTATGATAGAGTTCGCTCCAATACCTACATTGTTTTCTATTACTATCGGGCCTCGGACAAGGCACTGCAAATTTAGCGGAGCACCTGAGCCAAAACAAAAATCTCTATTCTTTGGGTTGGAAAAACTTCTATAGTGGTGAGATAGAGAATAAACCTTTGAAGCCGCAGAAATTGTAACTTGATCTCCAACGACTAAGCCTCCAATTCCCGATAGAATACACTGTGGAGCAATGTGACAGCACCGACCTATTATAAGTTTTCCTAGGGGCTCTTGAAAATTTGGATTCTCAATATCTTTCAATTCACGATTGTCGTTATTTTTTGGGGACCCTCCGATCAAAATGCAGTATCTATCGATGTGTGTATTTTCCCCAATGGAAATGGATTGTGGGTTTATAATTTGTACTCCCACATCTAAAATTGTTGTTGGGTGAATAAATGCCAAACGCTTCCGATAATAAAGATAACGCAAACGATTGCCAAAAGGGCCCATCATGTGCGTTACGATCGTAAGAAGTAAATCTCGTGCGATCTCAGAAATCATTACATGTATCCTGTTATCCTTTTAGCCACTCGATCAATTATATAGCGTGCTCGTCTCAGAGATATACCGGGGTGGGTTGGTAAGTTTACAATGTGTGCTGATAGCCATTCTGCATTTGGACATTGTCCCTTTCTATAACCTAATTTTTCAATATTACATGCTGCTGGATGTATGCATGATTCAAACCAACGTCCAAGAGTGATCCCCTCACTTGCACAAGCCTGGATTAGTTCATCTCTCTTGTGGAAAATGAAAGGATAACGGAGTAATGGTTTATTATTTAATCCTTTTAAAGTAGCATAGCCACGACGCTTCATTTCCCTATCGTAATAAGATGAAAGTATTCTTCGGTGATTAAGTATTGAAGAGAGCCTTCGAAATTGAGAAAGGCTAATAGCCGCTTGCGAAGCTGAAAGGAGCCTATCATATCCATCCGCTTTAATTGATCTCAGGGCTGCTTGGTCATTGAGTGGCTTCCATCTCATAGCACGGCTGGCGTAATACCCCAGGATGGGGAATCGGATGCCTAAACTTGGCCATATTGCAAGGTTATTTGCAATAAACTCGGTGAGCAAAGATTGAATGTGATTCTTATCTGGAGGAAAAAATTCTCTGGAGACAATTTCTGCTATACGCTGAGAAAGGTGAGGGGTGTTTGCGAGGGTAATACCTCCATAAATGCTCGAGATCATCTTCGATCTTTCAGTGCTAAAAAATGCTGCATCCCCATATGTGCCCAGAAGCTTTCCATTGTATGAGATTCCAAGAGCATGGCAGCAGTCTTCTATGAGCGCAATTCCCTGCTCTCGACAGAGTGCCAGGATTTGATCAATATCTGCAACTGGGGCGCCAAATGTGTGCTGTACTATAATTGCTTTTGTATTTTTAGATATGCATGGTTCAATCGTTGCCAAAGAAACATTCACGCTATTCTGTTCAATGTCTGCGAATACAGGCTTCCCTCCGGTGAAAACAACTGCATTGGGAACTGGAATACATGTGAAGCCAGGAACGATAACCTCGTCACCATTAGTAATGCCAAGAGCGCGAAGAACAGCAAAAAGACCACTCCGCCCTCGGAAAAACAGGAAAACCATTTGACTACTTGAATAATATCGTCTGATGGAATGAAAATACTTGCTTAATTCCAGTTCTTGTGTACTGCCCCTGTAGCGAAGAAGTGAGTAAAAGTAGGAAAAACATGCGATGGCAAGCTCCTTGACGCCTGCTGTACCGTAACCTTCAGTGTATTTTTGTATTATAAAAGCCATTTCTTTACTTTCTAGCAAGAGCCAATTTGGCAGAGAGACCATGAAAAGCAATTGAAAGCTGGCGACGATGCATTATTGAAGCCACTGAGCAGTACACAAAAGCTCCGAGACTTATCTTTGCACCCAACAGAAGCGGTAATTCGTTGAGGCCCATCTGCCCGTCAATATATATGCTAGCATATTTCACCACCACCATCATAATGGCGGAAGCACAAGCAGGACTTGCCAGTTGGAGAAGAAATGACTTCATGGAAAGATCGATAATACGATTTGTGAGAGAATGGCTGACCAGCCACCAACAAAGAGAAACAATGGCATAGGCCTTAGCCACCCCGACTATTCCCCATGGGAGGCCTGCCAGGAACGCGAACCAGACAAAAGGTGACACAAAAATCGTCATTTTGAATGCAAGATCCGAGCGGTCCTGCGACAGCAACACGGTTCCAACTGTGGTACCCACCGATTGAAGTGCGCCAACTAAGCAAAGGATTTGAAAAACAGGCACTGCTGACAACCATTTTTCCCCGAAAACCAAGGGAATAACATTGGGTGAGATGGTCCACATCCCTCCCATCATAGGGAAGGTGATCAAGGAAATAACCTTTATGGATTTTAAATAGATATCGCGTACTTGAGCCTTATCGGTTTGAATTTGCGAGAGGGCCGGGAAGAGAGAGCGACCCACCGTGAAAGAAATGTACTGGAGGGGCTTTAACATCAGGTTGTAGGCGAAATCGTAGATACCGAGTGCCGATGCCCCCAAAAATTTTCCAATGATCAGGTTGTCGCCATTGCGGTTAAAAAAATTCACCAGATTGGACCCCAGAACGTACATGGAAAAGCTGAAGAGGTCTTTGAACCGCCGACGACAGAAGCGGAATCGTGGTACCCAGCGAGCGACACCCCAGAGGAACGGGAGGCTCAAAAGACTCGCACTTATTTCCCGCCCTACCAGGCTCCAGTAACCGTACCCCTGGGCTGCTGCCGCAATTCCTACCAACGATGCTCCCAATTGCACAAAGAGGTCGATGAACGACAGGGACCGAAAGGCCATGCGCCGTTCGAGCAAAGCGTGATGGGTAGTGGTCAAGCCGCCAAAAGCAAAAGTAAGGGACGAAACTGCAACAATCCCGGATAGTTCAGATCTTTGAAAAAACCAAGCCATAGCCGGGCCTAAAGCCGCGACTGTAACAGTAACCGCAATGCCCGCTCCCAGAGATGCCCAAAAAGCCGTGGACAGGTAAAGCGCATCGATCTCCTTTTTTTGTATGATTGCCGCAGATAAGCCTAAATTCGCAAAGACAAAGGCCAAGCCTTTTAGCACAACACACATGGCGATGAGGCCGAAGTCGTCAGGGCTGAGCCAGCGGACTAAAAACATCATGCTGACCAGAGAAATGACTTGACTGCTCACTTGGGCGCCGATATTCCACGCTGCACCGGAGATTATCTGCCGGATCAAAGACATTGGCACTCTGCAACAAAAAATACGTTTTCTCTCATAAGTCTTTGTGCTCTTTCTTTATTGGCAGGCCGGCACCGACAAGGAGGCCTGAGGTTGCCAAGAGGCCGCCATGCCATCGTTTATATTAGAATGTGCCCCCGGAAACTGCTTGAGGTCTTGCTCCACTGCCTTCCCCAGAGAGCTGGAGGATGAGTTGATTTTATAGATGTAAAAGACATCACCCCTATTCACCCGCGAGTTTCTAACCGTGTGTATTAATTCTAAACGGGGGTCGTGATTCATCTGTTGATAAAAATTAGCAATTTTTGGATTTGCTTCATGAAAAAAAGGTGATGTTCTACTCTTTTTAATCATGTCGGAAATAATAAAATAGCCAAAATTGTTGTCTACATAATAATCTATCGATTCGACTTCAAGTCCAAACATGGTGGACGTAATGTCGTAAGAAATTGCTGGAACGGTCTTTAGGAGAAGTTCATAATAAATCAATGCGTTCGAATCGACCATACCATGTTGAATTATTCCATTTTTTAGATTCTCTTGGACATTAACAATCGTTCTCTTCAATGAAATCTCATTCTCGGCAATTGGGGGTGCAAAAGAGTTGATAGATTTTCCTGAATCCATAAGAATCTTCACACCTGAAGGAATGTTGTGCTCGATCCAATCTTTTGCAATATATCTGGTATTCTTGCCCATAAGCGATAATTCATGATTAATCAAATTATGTAGAGGGGTAAATAAGCTCAATGATAGGAATAGAATAAGGGTGATATTATAGCAAATTGGATTAATGTGTTTGTATTTCAATTCAATAACTTCAAGAGTGTTCGTCACAAATCTACCGATAATCAAATATAATGCTGGTAAAGCTGGTATAAGATAATATGGTGCGACGAGATTTCTTGTCGATCCCATTATTAAATAAAAAAAGACAATAAATAAAATAAGTAAGTTGGAGCTTTGGGATGGTTTGCATATCGCGCCAACTAGGCCAGCTGCCGTTAATAATGAAATCAAAACTCCCATAGAACGGTAGTAATATAATGGATAAGCAATAAAGCCAATCAAGTCGTTTGGGACTTCATTTACTTAAACCTTGCTTATAATTGGGTATATAAGCCATATGTCCTTATAAATTAATAAGTTATCAGACACTCATGCTGCAAGAGCCTCTTTTAACTGGTTTTTCTGTTTCTCTACCCCGTTGATCTGAGTCAACCGCTGAAGAAGATTGGCTTTTTCCTTATGCTCAACAACTCTCATAACATAGCTCTGCCTTTCGTGCAGGGTTCTTGCCGAGGATGGCACACCGGGAAGCTGTGCATGGAGCAGGATGTAGGCACAGTAGACCCAATGTACATGAGAGATCACGGAATCAAAGGATGTGGCGGCGATATCCTCAAACCCCAGATGCATCTTTACGGATTTGTGAAAAAGTTCCACCGCCCACCTCAGAGAGTACCCAATCAGGATCTGTCTGGGCTGGAGTGTAAGGTGCGAGCAGGCAAAGTATTTGCGCTCTCCTCTGGGAGCACGCTTTCTTTCCGAGCATACCAGTTGAACCGGTGCAACATTTTTGAGCCAAACGATGGTATGTCTGATGCGGAACTCCTTCCGCCTTTTTCCTGGTCCGTTCGCAGTGAGACGAACAGTTTCCCATCCAAGCCTGCGCTGAGCCCTGAAAAAATCCTGGATTTGGCCCCAGCCCTCTTTGGAACTGGTCTTGAGGTACTGAGCATTGGATTTAACGGATCTTCTTTTCTTTACAGCCATGATGAAATCCCATCCTCTGGAGAGGATGACTTTTTGAATTCGCTTATCATCGTAGCCGGAGTCAGCAAGCACAACCACTTCCTCGGGTTTGTAGTTTTCGATGTATTCCGAAAGATCCAGCGACTGGAGGTAGTCTATGACCCTTTTGTGCTCGCTCTTGTACTCCAGATTCTTCTGTCTGCAGTAATTCCTGCTCAGGAAGGCAATCGGAAGCAGAGGAATGATCATGTCATTTATCAGCAGCACGATGTTGGTCCATTGATGGCCAACAAAGTATCCCTTGCCGTGATTGTGCCTCTGGACATTTTCAGAGTGCAGGCTGGATCTGCCCTGGCCGGTCAGATCAACCAGCATGGCCACCTTCCATGGGAGTTTTCCCAATGTCTTCATAGCCTTGGAGTATTTCTTTCCTTGCCGCCTGGAAAGATCCTTGAGTGTGTAGATGGTCGTATCCGGATGCTCCTTGAGCAACCGACTGAACTGAGAACTGTTCTTTCCAGAAATTGCAGAGGCATGCTCCAGAGAGTGCTTTCGAGTGGTTATCATAAGGGAGATGATGTACCACAGGCAGATCCTCTGCAGGCGTTTGCTCACGTTGAGTTTTTTGAGCAACCAGTTTCTAAAAATGTAGAACCGCATTTCCTTTCCTCCGCTGTAATAAAGATGGGCATACCTTTAAAATATGGCGGAGGAATCCGCTCTACAAACAGTTCTGCAAAAAAACTAACAATCTATGGTTCTTACACTCTCGCTCGCCTCCAAAAGCTTACCCACTGCGGCTTTGTGGGCAGACGGGAAGATTTGGCGCAATGTTTAAGATTTACGGCTGTTGTGTATACTGAGCTTAGATTAAATAACGCGCTCGCAAATTTGTGGGGTGCAAACAAAATGGGAGGATTTCCAATTATTAAGCCTGCTACAAAAAAAAGAGTGAATATTAGCGTGTAACTAGCTAAGTTTTTTCTAAGAATCTGAAACTTAGTGACGAATAAAAGGCAGAGAGGTGCAACGAGAGCTATCGAGTTGGGCTTGGTTTGGATTGCAAGAGCCGTAAAGAAAGCACAATATGCAAGGTCTCTTGAATGTATCGCCTCCGCAGCGGACAATTTGATGATGAAAAAAAGTGAAATGGTAACGAGTAAACCAAGCAATGCATCGACCTTCGCCTGCTGAGAGAGGTCAATATGAAAAACTGTAAAAGTAAGGAGGATAGATGCTGTCAGTGCTGTCGTTCTGTCGAAGAACTTTTCCCCGATCCGGAAAAGCGTGACGATCGATAGAGTGCCCGCGAGCACACTGGTGAGTCGCCCAAGAAGGAAAAGAGGTTGCATATCCCGAACGATCTTGGTCGCAAACTCTAGAGGACTTGAGAAGGTGCCGGCCAACCAACCGACTAAATAAAAAATGCCATATTCAAAGGCGAGTATATAACAATAGAAACGTTTGATCCACCTTTCGTAGTTCAGATGCCCCGAACATACTCGGAGCGCTTCTAAGACTTCATTGTATTCATCGGTTGTATCGACATTCCATATACCCCAAATGCGGAATAAAAATGCCAACACAACAATCAATAATATTAAATTGTTCAGTTTTGAGAAATATCGTTGAAGAATTGTCATGCGTTCGAATAACGTGATTGTTGTGCAGATGAGCAGAATTATCCATCGTTGCGTCTGAAGTATGAGACGAGTTCCCAAAATACTGCAGGCAAACTAATGAGTGAGAGGAGCCAATAAGCAAAGAGGGTGTAACCGAGACCCACTAAAGTTGCTTCTTCAAGTGGCATGCGGCCCACAAGAAAGAAGACAAATGCCGAATCCCGTGTGCCGACACCTCCAACGGTGAGGGGTACCAGACCAGCCAGGATAGCTGTCGGAAAAATTCCATAAACATAGCCCCAGGTCACCCCGGTGTTCAAGGCTGAAACGAGGCAGCATACAATGAGTCCACCCATGGACCAGCAGCACAAAGAGGCGAGGACTGTCTGAAGTATGGCGCCGGGCGACTTGATCCAGGATTTATAGACTTGCGGGATAGTTTCTACCTTTTCGAGGATGCCAGCGGGAAGGGGAAGCCTATGGAGGGGCACCAGGAACACAGTGAGAAAAATGCATGAGATGCCGCCGAGGAGGACCAATCCAGTGATCAACCCATATGTGACGCCGCTCGTCAGATAGCCAGTGATTCCGAGAATCCCCAAGACCATGAAATCTACAGATCGTTCAAGAATAACCGTACCCATTCCCCGCACAAGCCCCCCGTGCTTGCGTAAATAGATGGCTTTGGCTGCATCACCGGCCTTGGAGGGCAGAAGGCTATTGAGGACATTGGCCATGAGATTGGCCCTTAATGCAGTGGAAAAACCGAGCTGGATCCCCTTCTGTGCTCGCAGCACTCCCATCCACCGCCATACGGTGAACAGTGGATTACAACAGGTTACGAGAAGCGCAGCTACGAGCCAACCATAGGAGGCTTGGTTCAAGATGACGGTGGCTCTTTTCATGTCGATGCGCCAGATGAGATGGACAATCAAAGCAGCGGAGACGACAACACAGAGCGTTCCGAAAAACCGTTTCTTATGCTTATACGATTGCATGCGGCGAAAGTACGGAAGAAGATTTAATAAAAGATTAGTAGCTAAGTACCCCAACGCACTAATTACGCGGCCATTTGCACGGATTTTGGAGCGAACTTGGCCACGAGCTTTGTTTTCGTATAGGTCCACTTTATGGGTTTTGGATGTCTGTTGAGCTCATCAAAGTAACCCATAAGCATTTGTGAAAGCTCCTTTTTGTCGTTGAAGTCGTTGGGAGTGAGTACATCCCTTGTAACCTTACTGAAGATGATCTCAACCTGATCGAGCCAACTGGCATATGTGGGAAGCCAGTAGATACGAACATTAAAAGAAAGGTTGAGAGAAGCAATCCATTTGCCCAGTTGTTTGGGTGCATGCGTAGAGCCATTGTCCAGAATGAGATCAATAACCTTGAATCCCTTGACAATGGCTGAAGAAAAGAAACTCAGAAGAAAGGTTTTGAACTCCGCGAAGCGCTTGCGAGCGAAGGTACGGGCGAAGGTGATTCCATTGGCGACGATAAGAGCACAAAACAGCTGTAATGCTCCCATCCGTTTGTATCGGGATGCCACGTGAACGGGGTGTTCGGCTATGGCGGGTTTGGTCTCGTGAAGAGGTCTTCTTGCTTGAATGGAGGTCTTCTCATCGATACAAACGGAAGCTTCACCCTGCTGGAACAACTGGGGAGCGTTCTCATAGAGATCCAGGACTGGAGACGCTTTCTCAACGAATTTTGGATCAGGAGATTTTTGCCATAGATGATATTGCCAGGGTTTGATCTTGTCCTGTTTCAGCCAAAGACGAATAGTGCTCGGGGCAATGTGGCTGACGATTCCTTTTTCTTTGGCGACTTGACAAAGCTTCTCTCCAGACCAGCGTTGCCATGGCTTGCCATGATCACACGGTTTCGAACAGGCCAACAAGGTGATCTGAGCCCTCACGGCAGAAGGATGCTTTCTTGGGGCTCCGGGTCGGGGGTGGTTTTTGAGGCTACCTTCATTGACCCATCTGTTGCGGAACTTCTTAACGGTGGATGGCCTGCATCCGACTTCATCAGCGATCTGCCGGATGCTCCATTCCGGGTGCTCATGCGATAGGAGGAGGATACGAGCCCTTACAACCTCCGCATAGGGTTTTGTGTAGCTCACTCTCAGATGTTTCAATACTTTCCGTTTCTCTGGAGGAATGTAGATGCAGTATTTGTGTTGAGGTCCAGGCATGGTTGTACTCCTCTCCTGTTTGTTGCCTTCTTATTTAATTTTAACATGCCTGGAACCTCTTAGGTTCTGTTGACATTTGGGTTCTAATTAATAGATGTCAACAGCACTACTACAAGATGAAACATGGTTGAAGATCCTCCAATTCCTTCGCTCCTGTGTGGATGTTTACGTAGGAGAAGAAGGTGATTGCCGTCTTTTCATTGAGGCACTCCTTTGGATTACACGAAGTGGTGCTCAGTGGAGACTGCTCCCGGAGAAATTCGGTAACTGGAACAGTGTCTATAAACGATTCGCCCGCTGGTGTAACAAGGGTATCTTCTCCAGAATGCACGAGCACTTCATAGATGATCCCGATATGGAGAACTTCATGTTTGACAGCACCATTGTTCGTGCCCATCCCTGTGCTGCCGGAGCCCTCAAAAGATCCGGTGGACAAGAGACACAGGCTCTCGGGCGCAGCCGAGGAGGTTTTTCCACCAAGATCCACGTAGCGGTAGATGGCTTGGGAAATCCCCTGAGGTTCATTCTCACTCCCGGTCAGAAGAGTGACATCGAACAGGGACCGGCTCTTATCGAGGGCTTCACCTTCGCTCATGCACTGGGAGACAAGGGCTATGATTCGGATGCCTTCGTCCAGGCGATCACCCAATCTGGAGCTACTGCTGTGATTCCACCCCGGTCCAATCGCAAAGAGCCCCGCGAATACGACCAATGCCGCTACCGCGAACGACATCTGATCGAGTGCTTTATGAGCAAGATCAAACATTTCAGACGCATTTTCTCCAGATTCGACAAGCTCGACAGAAGCTTCTTGGGCTTTCTTGGCTTTGTCGCAGCTCTCATCTGGTTGAGGTGAAATGTCAACAGAACCTAGGGTTGAACAAATCTGGTTGCGTAATTATCGCGCTGGAGTACTAAGTTAAAGGACCATTGAGTCTATTGTATAAATTTCGAGTGTCGCCTGATTGGTCTATGGTAAAATAATTGATAAGCTCACTTAATAACCCAACAGAGAACCACTGAACACCTAATATCAAAAATGTTATACCAATAAGCAATAGGGTATAGTGTCCACCAATGTCACCTGTACAAAACTTAAGCATCGTCAACGATGAAGTTATTAATAAACCTATAGATCCCAAAATTAAGCCTATCGCGCCGAAAAGATGCATGGGCCGTGTCTTGAAGGCTGTGAATAACAATGCATTTAACAGGTCAAGTAGCGCCAGTGGAATTCTGGTTATGCCATATTTGGAAATTCCACATTGTCTTTCACGATGTACAATATCTAATTGTGTATAATGACAGCAATAACGATTGATTTTTCTTCGCACAGTAAATCGGGATAAAATCAAAAAACGAGAGGGCTTCCTCTCAAGAGAGAAAATAATTTCTTCACGCTCAACTGGAGTTCCCGTTGGGTGAAGGAGGCCGCATTGAAAAACAATCTCATTTTTGATTTCCGAACCATGAATCCTACCACGGACAGCGCTGAGCAGGAGCAGGAAGCTCTGATCGGAATTCTCATCAAGACGGTGGAGCATTTCTTCGGTGGTTTCCAGAAGATTTTTGGAGGCGCATCCGATCCGAGAGACCAGAGGAAGATCAACTACCCTCTTGCATCTCTTTGCTTTGCAGGAGTTCTCATGTTCTTGCTGAGACTCGGAGCCAGAAGACAGGTCACATACCAACTCCGAAAGAATGAGCCCTCCAGGGAAAAGTTCGAGATCCTTTTCGGTGTCGACTCCTTTCCCCATGGTGATACCCTTAATGATCTCTACCTCAGGCTCTCTCCGCAAGAGGCTCAAGAGGCCGTTACCGGGATGGCCGAAACCCTCATCAGAAAGAAGGTGCTCTCTCGCTGGAGACTTCGGGGCATCTACTATGTTGTGGCTGTCGATGGGACGGGGACCATTTCCTTCGACAAGAGACATTGCCCGTACTGTCTCACCCGGACTCACGGAACCAAGACGATCTACTACCACGAGGTGCTCGAGGCAAAGCTCGTGACCCCAAACGGATTCGCCTTCTCCCTTATGACGGAATTCATCGAGAACCCCGGGGAGAATCCCGGCAAACAGGACTGTGAGCTCAAGGCTTTCTACCGGCTTGCACAAAGGCTCAAAGAAAGATTCCCCCGGCTTCCCCTGTGCATCAGCCTCGATAGCCTCTTTGCCGGCGGCCCCACCTTTGACCTGTGCAACCGATACGGCTGGAAGTTCTTGATCGTTCACAAGGATAACCTCCCCTCCGTTGAGCAACAGTTCGAGGCCCTCCAGAGATTCCATCCTGAGTGTCACCTCGAGTACCGGACAGGCAAAGAAGCCAGAATTCACCAGCAATACCGGTGGGTAAACAATATTCCCTATATCGATACTGAAAACAGAGAGCACTCCCTTTGCGTTCTCCGGTGCCTTGAGACCAAACCGGATAAGACAGGGCAGATCAGGACCACTCGATTCCAGTGGGTTACCAATTTCAAAATCAGTCAGGCAAGCGCCATCGAAATAGCCAACGATGGAGGAAGGAGCAGATGGATCATTGAAAACGAGGGCTTCAATGTCCAAAAAAACGGGGGATTTGAACTGGAACATGTTTACAGCAACAATGATGTCGCCTGCAAGATCTTCTACCTTCTCTTGCAGATCGCCTGCACTCTTTTTCAGCTCATCCAAAGAGGCAGTCTCTTTCGGAGAGCTTTCCCCACGGGAGTGGGATCGGCCAAAAACATCGCGTTCAGACTTCTCGAAGCTTGGCGCAACCTCAGGCTCGCTCGGGACTTCCTCGATAGAGTCCGGGCACAGCCATTCCAAATACGATTTGACACTTCCTGAAGGATGTCCATGTTCCAGGCTCTGATCCCCCATACATCTATAAATCTTTATAAACAGCACCAGAATGAGTGCACATGGGATAGCTGTATCTTCAACCTGGGATCAACTGCATTGAACGCCATGGGAGCACTTTTGAGCTGTGGTTAGATCTACTGGATCTTCACTGCTGGTATAATGAGCACCTTGTTTTGCAGCGAGGGCAGGGAAAAGCCGATGCCACCCCCCATAAAAATGTGTTTTTCTTGCAACAGTGCGTTGAAATGCTCGAAACCCGCAGTTGATATCCCGAATATCGACCTTCAATAGGAATCTTGCCAGGCGATTGAATAGGTGGGATCCGAGTGCTCGTACAGTTGGTACCTGAGTTCGCCAGCCAATCACAAGGTCATAGCCATCGTGAATCTTTTCCAGGAAGCGTTGGATATCTTGTGGGTGGCATTGTAGATCGGCATCCATAGTCACGATGATTTTTCCATTGGAAAGATTGAATCCAGTCTGTAATGCGGACGCCTGACCAAAATGCTTACGTAGTTGAACAATCTTCATGTGTTGGAGGGTGTTCGCTCGAAACAATTCATTGAGTAAAGTAATTGTCCCGTCATCGCTCCCATCATCAATAAAAATTATTTCATAAGTTGAGTTAAGCTTTGACAAGTTAGATTGTAATAACTTGGCTAAAGGGAAAAGATTTTCTTTTTCGTTGTGTGCTGGAATAATTATAGAAACATCATTAGAGTCACTGAGGTTGTCGAATCCTATTCGACTTTTTATGCTGACGTTATTCTTGTAAAGACTTTGTCTTAGATTTGTAAGCATCTCAGCGAGCATACCCAGCGCAATCGTTTGGGAGCCGAATAGAATGGAAAGTACACCAAGGTAACTTAATGGCTTATGACTAGGGCGTCCAAAAATGGCCTCTGAGGGCTGATTTTAGTGCTCGGGATTTGGGCCACATAAGTGTTGGACAGGTTGTGTCCACAGTTGTACGATAACCTGGATTTTATCAGCCATAATCCGGGAGGTAAGTACAATGATCAAAATACACATCCTCAGTGGCAGCGGCGGCGCATCTCGGTGGGCGGGTGCGCTATGAGTCCGGAGACCAGATACAAAAGGAGCCGGGATAACTGGAAACAGAAAGCCGCGTGCAGAGCTGAGAAGAACCGCTACCAGAGCAAAGAGCTGGCCCGAGTCAAGGCGGAGCGCGACAAGTTCAAAAAAGAGCTCAAGGAGAGCCGGGCTCGTGTACACCAACTGGAGAGCCAGGAACGGGTGATTGTCCTCCAGAGCAAGGTGGATCTGGTCTTCTTGGCCCTGCAGCTGTTTGTGGTGGCTCGCATCGGGTTCCGGGCCGTGAGCCGGGTGTTGGGCATAATGATGGGAGCCATGGGTTTAAAAAAAAGTCCCTTGTCCACAGACCATCATCAACTGGGTGACCAGGCTCTCTCTGGTGCGCATCCGGTCCGCCCCGATGCTACAGGGGCTGCCAGTGGCGAAGGCACCGTTTTGTAACGGACTTATCTGGATGATCGACATGAGCATTGGTCTGGGAACGGGTAAGATTCTGACTGTCCTGGCTCTCAACGCTCATCACCATCAACTCTGTCCAGTTGCCCCCGGGCTTCAAGATCTCCATTGCATGGCGGTATCAGTGGCCGATTCCTGGACGGGTGAGTCTATTGCGGCCTTCCTCGATCGCCTCATCGCCTCAGCGGGACGCCCGGCTGCTTACCTCAAAGACGGAGGCACCGATTTGCAGAAAGCCATCCACCTACTCGGTGCGCAAGGACTGGCAAGCCCGTGCATTGACGACATCTCCCATGTCATTGCCAATCTGCTCAAGTGGTGGTATCAGGATCATCCGCTCTTCGAAACCTTCCTTTCTGCCTGTGGCCGGGTCTCGGGCAAGCTCAAGCAGACGGTGCTCGCGTGCCTGGCTCCCCCGAAGGTGCAGACCAAAGCGCGCTTTATGAATGTGCACCGCCTTATCAGATGGGCAGAACAACTGCTCAGACTCTCTCCTGCCGGAGGTGCCCGGAAGGGCTCCACCCTCTCAAAGCTGCGAGCTTGTCTGGACCGGCTGCCCTCATGCAGGGCTTTCATCAAGCGATTCCGAGACGATGCCGTACCACTGCTCGAGTGCCAGAAGATTTTCAAGGCTCGAGGGCTAAGTCACTCCACGATAGCCCAGTGCGAGCCATTTATCCAGGCCATCGGCTCAAGCCCTGTTCGTCGTGAGTTCGTCGCCTACCTGCAAAACCAACTCCAAATCGCTGCCAAGCTTGGTCTGGATCATATCGGTCTGCCAGTGACCTCCGATCCAATCGAGTCGCTCTTCGGACTGGGAAAGTTTCACGGCACGGGAGAGATCAAGGATGCCAATCGTATCGCCCTTCGCCTGCCCGCCCTGTGCGGCACTCCCACCCGGGCCGAAGCGGAGCAGGTGATCAAGATCAGCGTTGCCGAAGAGCAGCAGATCACTGGCCGCTTCACCTCTTTGGTCAAACAGAGACGAGAGGTGCTCCCACATCCTGACCGTCTCGAGAGCTTGAGCACAGAGCAGGCTGGGACTCACCTCAAACTCATTGCCAGTGCCAAAAACCGGGAAAATAACGGAAAAATACTATATATTCCAATATCTTACAAGGAAACCCATGGCCCGCAGCTACAGTGTCAAACAGGGCATGGCTAGGCGCAAAATGCCCACACATGGGCCATTTTAGAATGGTAGGAGCATTGCTTCCCAGTGCCGGGGGTCAAAAACCAGTCAATGGGCGTTCGCCGATTTGGACGCCCTAGCTTATGACCAAGAATGGACCCATATCTAAATTGTAGAAAGCTAATAAAGCTAAGAATCATGATGCCCATAAAAAGTATAATGAGCCCTGGAATGCCGAAAAGATACATTGGCGTTCGAATGTAGCGTGTGAGCAGAGCAACAGTAAAAAGATCAAAAAATCCTCGCACATATCTTTCCCATCCATACTTGGACTTTCCAAAAGGACGAGCATGATGACGGACGGGGATTTCTGTAATCCTGAACCCACGCCAGTAAGCCAGTACAGGAACGTAGCGATGCAACTCACCGTAAAGTTCTATTTCATCGAGAATTTCGTGGCGATAAAGCTTGAAGCCACAGTTAAAGTCATGTAAACGAAAGCCAGCCACCCAGGAAGTCACAGTATTAAATAGTTTTGATGGAAGACGCTTTTCAAGAGGATCGTGGCGCTCTTTTTTCCAACCCGAGACTAGATCATATCCTTCCTCAATTTTTTCAATAAACCGAGGGAATTCTGTTGGATCGTCCTGTAGATCGGCATCCAAAGTAAAAACAAGTTGGCCTCGAGAGGCTTTGAAACCTGAGTCAAGTGCTTTCGCCTTTCCGCTATTCACGGGAAAACTAATAAAGTTAATGCGACTATCGTTCTTTTGCAGATCGGCGATTATTGATTCAGAAGTGTCTGTGCTGCCATCGTTTACAAATATGAGCTCAAAGGATCGTTGCAATGATTCCAAAGATGAAACCAATTTATCGTAGAGCAGACGCAGTGAGTCCTCTTCATTAAAAAAAGGCACGACAACACTAATGTCTGGTGGTGGTTCATGGCAGGGCTGGTTATGAAAAGTGAGCGAGCTCTCGTCAGGCATGGTTTAGTCTTTGTAATGTTAGAGTGGAAGACTGTCTGAATTTACTGAATTGGATATTACCTTTCTTCCGGCCAGTAATGGGGCAGGAGGGCCAGAACCGCTGCAGCGAAGTTCTCTATACGTCCGGTCACTTCCTGGAGGTCCTTTTCTTCGGCATCGGCCGAAATCCTGACAAATGCCCCGTCGTTGCGGTTCCGAAAAACCCTTCCGACAAAGCGTTCGATGTTTTGCTGGAATCCCGATGACAAGACCTTGTCTCCGTCCGATTGGTACCAGTGGAGAATGGTTTCGTAGGACATCCCCTTTTGGGCGACGATGTGATTGACCGTGACGCTGGAGGGATAGCCTTTTGCCTGCAGGGTTATTTCCTCGTCAGAAGCGATGCCCCAGCCCGCGCCGGGAAGGCAGCCATAGGGATTGTGCGGCGTGCGGCCCCCTTTGGCCGTCCCGTAATACCCGATGTAGAGGTCTATCCGTTCTCCGGTTTCGTTGACATAGTGGCGGTAAACATGCCGGTCCGCGTTTAGTTCTTTGTAGACCGATTCGGAAAAGCGGTCTTCCATGCCCTGATAGCCATCGATCGACATGGGCAGGTTTTCCAGGTTGGTCCGGATCACGACGGGCTCGCCGCGCCGCGCGATCACGAGGGTGACCGCCAGGGTTACGATGAGCACGCAAAGAGAGGTGAAAAACGTTCTTTTTTCCATGTGCATGGAGGATCCGACCTCTTCAATTGTTGATGACGTTGCGCCCTTCCATGGAGCGTGTGGCAGTTCTCAGGAGGAAGGGGAAGCTTCATCGACTGGTTTTTGCCTCGAAAGCAGGAGGTACTCGGAGAAGAGCAACACAAAGCCGAAGGCGAAGACCGCGAGCCCGGAAAACTCGTGGAGGAAGCCCCGAGCCACTCTGTCCCCATAGAAATGCGCCAGGATGCCGGTCCCCGTCACGCGAACGATATTGGCGAACAGGGCCAGGGGGACAGCTGAAGCCACGAGAATGGCTCTTTTTCGCCAGGATCCCTTCAGCATGTAGGCCAGGATGACGCTCAGCATGGTGTAGGACATGATGGAGCGGATGCCGCTGCAGGCTTCAGCCACTTCCAGTTGCGTTTGAGCGAAATAGACCATATTCCCTTCGCGGAAGACGGGAATTCCTATGGCCTGGATGAGAAAGGTCGAGACCTTGGTGGCGAAGAGTTGCAGGGGAAGAGCGGCGATGCCAAGAACCGTATCGGGGACAGGGACCATGAAAAACAGGAAGAAGAGCGGGAACGCGAGGGTTTTGAAAATCTCTCTTCCATAGCAGAAAAGCACCAGGCCCATGAGGGATGTTACGATCATGAGCCGCGCCGCCACTGCGATTCCACCGGCATAGGAGAGAAGGTAGAACCCCAGGGAGAACACGAGGACGGCGAAGCCCCACCATGAGGTGGATAGGGGCACGCTGCGAAGTTCGTCCTTTTTGCTCCAGGCAAAGTATGCCGCTATGAACGGGACCAGTATCCCGTGGGAGTTGTCCGAATGGTTCAGCCAGGTGTTTGCCAGCGACGGATACACGGGATAGAAGACGACTCCCAGAAGAGCCAGCAGAATGGGGAACTGAAGTTGGGAGAGGAGCCCTCTTTGGGGGCTTTCCGGGGCGTTTGATTTTTCAAGAGAGGTGGTCGTTTGCAAAGCCTGATCCATCTGCACCTTGTGTGCGATAGTGTGCGTTTTGGGTGGGTGTATGCATCTCAAGGGCCTCTGACAAAAGCTGCGTGATGCAGTGCCTATCGGCCTCTGTAAGGTACGGGTGTGTGGGGAGCGTGATGAGTTCCCGGGATGTTTTTCGGGCGGCGCCTACGGGGAGGGTGGGGTCCGTTTCAAGCTCCGGGATGGCTGTGACGGCGTCGGGGTAGCCGGGCATGATGCCGAGGCCTCTCCGGCGGCTTGCCTCCAGGATGGCTTCTCTTTGCTCCATGTCGGGGATTCGCACGGGAAAGCGGATGAGGCTTTCTGAGTCTGAGTTGGATATACATGAAGGCAGTAGTACATCGCAGCAGAAACATTCCTCCTGTCTGTAACCTCCTGAAGTCCCCCTTTGAAGGGGACACGGGGGATGTATTCTTGCTTGTACACCCCCCTTGCCCCCCTCGAGGGGGGAATTGAAGCGTTCTTTGCCCCTCTCCGGGGGGGATTTATATCGTTCTTTGCCTTCAGCGAGGGAGGAGTTGAATTGTTCGATAGAGTGAGAACTTTCGCCACCTTGTACTGGCCCGTTTGACTGGAAAAGTCGAAACCAGTGAGCCGTGTTGCGGCGGCGCACATGGGTGAAGTGTTCCAGGGTTTCCATCCAGCGTATAGCGAGCCCGGCCTGGAAGCCGCCCATTTGGCGCATCTTGAAATGCGGTTCGTAAAGGGTGCGCCCGAGCTGCAGAGCGGGAATGGATTTCGGCAGCCAGAAGAGGGCGGGGTTTGCGAAGACGCGAAGAAAGAGCGACTTCAGGATCAGAGCGGCTTCTTCGAAAATGGTGTACTGCGGCAGCGTTTTCGAAAGTTTTTGAATTTCGGCCGCCAGGTCGTTCCGGTCGGTGAGGAGGATGCCCCCTTCCACCGTGGAGAGGGCCTTACCGCGCCCGAGACTGAAAAAGGAGATGTCTGAAAGAGTGCCGAGTTTTTTGCCTCGACTTATCCCTCCCATGGCCTGGGCGGCGTCTTCGATGACCGGGATGTTCAAAGGCTCTGCCAGCTCCTGAACTCTTGCCACGTTCGCCGGGATTCCAAAAAGGTGGATGGCAAGAATGGCCAGGGGAGGCGCTGCGGTTTTCTTGTTGCCGGTTGAAGAAAGAATCGTGGGGAGCTGGCTGTAGTCGTAATCGAATGTTTCCGGGTCGATGTCGCACGGGCGGACCTTGAGGCCGGCCCGGGTGACGGCCGATGGGACCGAGTAGCATGTGTAGGCCGGGATGACGACTTCCGTGCGCTCGGGGTAGAGCTTATGGAGCCCCTGGAGGATGAGGGTCAGGGCCGTTTTTCCCGAGGAAACCAGGAAACAGTGCCGGGCGCCGAAAAACTCCTTCAGTTCCCGCTCGAAACGGTGAAGGGCTTGCTCACCGTTCATGAATGCCGGGATTCCCGAGAGGATGTCTTTCCAGGCGAGCGGGGCGGCGGCAGGGGGGAGGGTTCGTCCGATGCGCATGGGTTTATGGAACTGTCCTCAGAGGGAAATGTGCCTGCGGATGAGAGGTCCGATCCAGCGGGTGAGGGGGACCGGAAGTTTTTGCCAGTATGTGATGGCCTTGTCGAATTTTGATTTGTCGTTCAGCGGCTGTGCCGTTTTCTTTCCATTGAGAGAGAGGGTGTACCAATATAAGGGGGAGGGGCGGGCTCCCCACTGTTCCTTGAAGCGGTAGGTGCCTTCCCCCGGCGTGGAGCGGCCGAAATCGAAGGCTTTGTAGCCCTTTTCGCAGGCGTATTCGAGCATGGTCCAATAGAGGAGCATGTTCGGGCTGAGATGCCCGTATTCTTTTAGGGAAGATGCCCAGGGGTTGTACAGGGTGTTTTGGAAGCCTACTACAATGCCGGCTGCCAGGGGGGTGGAGTTCCTCGATACGACAACCACGCGGGCCTGGTCCTGGAATTCGGTCAAAACCTGCCGCATCAGCCGGGGAGAGTGCACCGGGGAGCCCAGGTCTCTCATGTTCACCAGGAAGATTTCATAAAAATCCTTGAGAAGCTCCACTCCGCCGATTCTTGCGGAGCACCCTTCTTTCAGGGGCTTGCGGATCTGGCTCCTGAGTTTGGACTTGAAAGAGCTCATGAGCTTTTCGGAGGAATCGGGCAGTTCCAGGAGCATGCGGACTTTTTGGGTGCCGGCGGCAACGTGAAGCGGTGCGGCGCTATGGTTCTCAAGATGCAAGGAAAAAGATGCCGGCGCATCATCGGTACTGGCGGCACTGGCGGTTTGCACAGTCTTGAACGGTTCTGTCTGGCGGAGTTCGATGCAGTCGACGCCGAGTTTTTGGCCCAGGTGCACGGCCTCGCAAATAAGGCGCTGTTCCGTCTCCTGGTCGTCGGCGAGGATCCCCGACAGGTCCAGAAAGGGAAGGGAGACCAGTCGCTTTCCAAAAACGGGATGCCGCATGTGCACCAGGGCGAGAACGCCAGTTGTTGGGTTCGCCGGGAATGCGTTTGCTGCGGAAGAAATGCTGTCCGGTGGCGGGTTGATGGGTTTTTCAACCGGTGACTCTGATGGGGATAATGCTGCCAGGTTCGGACGATCTTGCTCTGAATCGGGTTTACCGGCAAAAAGGTAATGGCACGAATGCCCGTAGGTTTTTCGAATGACCTCGTTCCATTGGGGAAGATGGTAGGCTGTTCCCCCCCGGTGATTTGCAATATAGTCGATCCAGGAGGAGCGCTGTGTCCGGCTGAGGGTTTGAACCGAGAAGATTGGGAGGTCATTGCTTTGAAGCTTTAATTTCAAAGCCAGGTTTTTGCGGTAGTTCCTGAAATACTCCTCCCGTTGCCGCCGAAGTGGGGCCGAGTCGAGATAAAGCTTCCAAGCTCTCAGTTTGCCCATTTGGAAGAGATCTTTCTCTTTTTCGTAGAGGAGTATCCCTTTGAAGAAAATCTCGTGCAGGAGCAACGGGTCTGTTTCCGGGCCCAGCACCACCAGGTCTATGTCTAAAGGCTCGAAAATCCCACCGAGTTCGAAAATGAGGTCCAGCTTGGGGGCTGTCGCTCCCCGCGGCATCTGCACGGCCACGTCCACATCGCTGCGAGGATGCATGCCACCCGTGACGAAGGAGCCGAACAGGATGAGGAGTTCGATGCCCATTTTCTCGCAGAGGTCGCGAATCGCGGCAGTCTGCTCAGGTGAGAGCCGTTCTGGAAGAGGTGAAGCAGGGCTCATTGAGATACCTTTGGTGAGCTGAAAAGCCTGCCCCAAATTCGGGGAGTCTGCAAATTCCGGGATTCTTATGCTCGCAACGGTTGATCATTGTATCTTTGTAGGAGCGGCTTCCAGCCGCGACTTGAGAGCTGCGACTCGACTGATTGAATATCATCAAACCCTCACACCTCATAAGCACAATACCAGTGGGGATATTCTTTGAAATGTTCGACCAGCCCTCTTCTCACAGGATTCTGAAGGCAATAATTCACACGATCCAGCAACTCATCATCGGTTCTGATGGCATGATCGTAATACTGAGGTTCCCACAAGGATCCCTCTCTCCTGAACAGATCGTTGATCTTGTTGGATGTATAACTTTTAAAGGAGTGCATCAGCGAGGGGAGAGCTGGATTTTGAAGCCGTGCCACGAAATGAATGTGATCCGGCATGACCATGGCGGCTACCAGCTCGATTTTGCCTTGCTCGTTCAGCCACCGAAGAGAGTCCAGGATAATCTTTGATGCAATTGGATCGGAGAAGAGCGGTAGCCTGGTTTTGGTGCTTGTCGTGATAAAGTACGCATAGCCGAGTTGTGAAAAGCGACCTTTCCTGAGATTTCTCTGATGAGCTTCTCTGTTTGTCATAAAACCCTGTCGCGGCTGGAAGCCGCTCCTACAAAACCATTCACAAAACTGTCCACATCACAAAATCATCCACAAAACCTTTTCTACAAAATCGTTCCTACAAGGTTGTTCTTACAAAAAGATCCTGTAAAGGGGTTACAAAGGCGAGGGGCAGGCTCTTATTACTGTCGATTCAAAAGAGCCGCACGCAGGGACGTTATGGTCTGCCCGCGCAGGAATTGCCGGAGGCGGCTTTCCGTTTTATGTAAGTTCAGGTAATGGCGAAAACTGGACCGGGTGGAGAGGCCTTTTACTCGAGGTTGTTCGGGGTCCAGTTCCCATGGGTGGAGGTAAAAGATGAAAGGGGAACCGGTCTGCCTGACGGTCCGGGTTTGTGCCCAGCGGGTGAACCAGAGGGGAAAAGCCCGGAAGTAGCCTCCTCCTGCGACGGGGATGTTCTGGCCGAATATTCTCAGGGTGGAAAGGGGGAACTCCAGCAGGTTCCATGGTTTGTTTGCCCTTGCTGCCATTGTGTGGGATGGCCCCGGGGGATGTGTTGCGCTCTTGTGTTGAACCGCTTTCCCCTCATCCTGGCCCTCTCCCTGAGGGAGAGGGGAATAAGGAGCACGACATGCACCCGGACAATGCGGAGGGGGCGTACTGTAGAGGGGAAGAGAATTGCATGCAGCGCCGGTGCTGAGGGGCGAGCTGCATGGACCGGGTGCCCCAATGCTTTCGGGGAGCGGCAAGAATTCCGGCGTTCCCCCTCCATTGCACGAGAAAACAAAGGGAACGCGCGGCGCATGGGGCATGCCGTAGAGGTCGTGGTGCACCGGGAAGACGCTGGAGTCGTAGAGGAAACCCTCTTCAGCCAGGATTTCCAGCGCCCAGAGGTTTTTCCGGGTGATGGAATAGCTGGGGGCCCGGTATCCCACGACTTGCCGCCCCGTGATGTCTTCCAGGATGGCTTTGGCCTTTCGGATGTCCTGCCGGAATTCGCCTGGAGTCATTGCCGTGATCATCTGGTGGTCGTAGCCGTGACAGGCCACTTCATGACCTCGGGAATGGATTTCCCGGATCAGGGCCGGGCAACGCTCGCCCACCCACCCCAGGCAAAAAAAAGTGGCGCTTTGAAGGGGGCTGGAGGCGCCAGGTGCGTGAGACCTGGAGGCGGCTTTGTCGAGGATGTCGAGCACCCTGCGGGTGTTTTGTTCCACCCGCAGGGGGTACCGGCCCCAGTCCGCCCGCTTCACGACTTTCGAAAGGGCTGCCACCATGAAGTAGTCCTCCACGTCGATGGAGAGAATCATCATGGGCTCAGCGGGCCCCGTCGCCCAGGAGAATGACTCCCACGGTCTTGAGGGCGATTTTCAGGTCCAGCAGGATGGACATGTTCTTGATGTAGTAGAGGTCATACTCCAGTTTATGGAGCGAATCTTCCACGGACGCCCCGTAAGGATAGTTCACCTGCGCCCAGCCGGTGACGCCTGGTGTCACGCAATGGCGGACCGAGTAATAGGGGATCATCTTGTCCAGTTCCTTTACGAATTCGGGGCGTTCGGGGCGGGGGCCTATGAGGCTCATTTCACCCTTGAAGACGTTCCAGAGCTGTGGAATTTCATCGATCCTGAGAAGCCGGATCCATCGGCCCACGCGGGTGACCCGCGGGTCCCGCCTGGATGCCCATTTGACTCCCTTGGCTTCGGCGTTTTCGAACATGGACCGGAACTTGACGATGGAGAAAATACTGCCGAACTTTCCGACCCGGGCCTGGCGGTAGAAGACCGGCCCGGAAGAGTCCAGACGAATCAAGGCGGCCGTCAGCGCCAATAAGGGGGTGGAGAGGACGAGGATCAGGCTCGAAAAAATGAGATCCAAAAGGCGCTTGATCTTTTGAACATATTCTTTGGAAAGCAGGTAGAAACCATCGGCGTAGAGGAGCCATTCATCCTGGATGTATTGCACGGGGACGCGGCCCGTCAGCCGTTCATAGATTCCAGGCATTTCAAGGACTTCAACGCCGCCCAAACGGGCATCGAGAATCTGACGGATCAATTCCTTGTTGCCGTTTCGCGGCGTGGCAAGGATGGCCGCTTTGGCCCAGACCTGCCCCATGATGGTGCCGATCTGTTCCGTGGGGCCGAGAACCATGGCGCATTCGATTTTTTTCCCTTGATTGGACGGATCGTCATCCAGAATTCCGCGGACTTCGTAAGGTGAGAGGGGACTGTTCAAAAGCCTGCAAATGGCCTGGCCGCATTCCCCGGCGCCAACCACCAGTGCCCTGAGCCTCGATCGGGTCCCCTGCCAGAGGGACGAAAAAAGGATCCGCCAAGATACCAGCAGCAGGGTCAGAATGGAAGCCTGTGCCAAAAAGAGCCCACGCCCCGCATACGACGCTTCGGGAATGATGTAGAATGCGAGTCCGCAGACGAGTGTCGCCAAGATCGAAGCCGACAGGATTCTCACGATGCCGTCGTAGCATCGAAAGGACCGGCTGACGTTATACATGTCAAAAATGTACAGCATACAAGGGTAGAAAAACATTGCAAGCATCAGCGTTCCCCATTGGAGTGCCGATGTTTCGAAGGGGACACCGAACCGTAGCCATGAGCCCAGGACAGTGGATGAAAAGATCAGGCTCATATCTCCGGCAAGCAGCAGGAGTCTCTGCTTCGTGAAGCCGTGCTCGATTTTTCCTTCAGCGGTGGTTTTACCCAGGGAACCCTGAACATGACTCGTTTCGCCCGCAAAGTGTTGAGTCTCTGTTAGCCCCCCCTCTTCCCCGTTTTCTCCGACCAGGGAGAGATTGGCCCTTTTGCTTTCCTGGCGGGCTTTGAATGGCGAAGCATTGGGAACTTTCGGGTATGCTTCGAATTCGATCTTGACTTTGCTTGCCTGATTGAAATTGAGCAGCTTCAGGAGGTTGCTGTGTATCTTCTGATGAATGCGCGACTCAATGGCATGTTCCGGAGCTTGACGAATCTCTGTGAAAATGACTCCGATGGATTTTTCGTTTTTGTACCAGCCCTTGATGTCTGTATCTCGTGTGACCTTGCCGAGGACAAAAGCGATTTTTTTGAAAAGGTCTAAAGATTCCCTCTCATCGAGGCCCTCTGCCGGAGTGATGCGCATCAGCAGGAAGGGCCTGGATGAGCGTTCGGATCGCCTCGTTTCAAGGTGCAGCATCTCTTGAAACTGTGCTTCGTTATAAATGCCGAGAAGGGGATCGGTCGTTCCGGCGATTGCCGTCTCCAAAGAAGGATTGTCCTCCTTGCCATTTAATATGCTTCTTAACGTGGGTAAGAGCATTTTCACTTTCCAATTTGGCCTGGGATGCTGAAAATCGAAGGGGGGCAATCGGGCTTTTTTTATCCTGTTTTTATCCGCAGATTATGCAGATTTTCGCAGAACCGGGTTTGGCTTCAGGACAGGCTACCGCCATTAACTGTACAATGTCTCCCGTACAATTTCTGCAAACGCTGCAATTGAGAAAGCTGCCGAACACTGATGGTTTCGCAAAAAGTTCCGAAAGGTGTAATTTCGTCATTCCGGCGAAAGCCGGAATCCAGTGTTTTTAGTGGCTTACACAACCCATGGATCCCGGTTTTCACCGGGGTGACGACTTTTTATGAATCCATCAACACTAGCTTACTGTGTTCTTCCTGCCAATCAGGAAATTCCTGATTTTGATCCCATCATTTTTGCCGGCACTGGCTAAGTACTCCAGCGCGATAATTACGCAACCAGATTTGTTCAACCCTAGGTTCTGTTGACATTTCACCTCAACCAGATGAGAGCTGCGACAAAGCCAAGAAAGCCCAAGAAGCTTCTGTCGAGCTTGTCGAATCTGGAGAAAATGCGTCTGAAATGTTTGATCTTGCTCATAAAGCACTCGATCAGATGTCGTTCGCGGTAGCGGCATTGGTCGTATTCGCGGGGCTCTTTGCGATTGGACCGGGGTGGAATCACAGCAGTAGCTCCAGATTGGGTGATCGCCTGGACGAAGGCATCCGAATCATAGCCCTTGTCTCCCAGTGCATGAGCGAAGGTGAAGCCCTCGATAAGAGCCGGTCCCTGTTCGATGTCACTCTTCTGACCGGGAGTGAGAATGAACCTCAGGGGATTTCCCAAGCCATCTACCGCTACGTGGATCTTGGTGGAAAAACCTCCTCGGCTGCGCCCGAGAGCCTGTGTCTCTTGTCCACCGGATCTTTTGAGGGCTCCGGCAGCACAGGGATGGGCACGAACAATGGTGCTGTCAAACATGAAGTTCTCCATATCGGGATCATCTATGAAGTGCTCGTGCATTCTGGAGAAGATACCCTTGTTACACCAGCGGGCGAATCGTTTATAGACACTGTTCCAGTTACCGAATTTCTCCGGGAGCAGTCTCCACTGAGCACCACTTCGTGTAATCCAAAGGAGTGCCTCAATGAAAAGACGGCAATCACCTTCTTCTCCTACGTAAACATCCACACAGGAGCGAAGGAATTGGAGGATCTTCAACCATGTTTCATCTTGTAGTAGTGCTGTTGACATCTATTAATTAGAACCCAAATGTCAACAGAACCTAAGAGGTTCCAGGCATGTTAAAATTAAATAAGAAGGCAACAAACAGGAGAGGAGTACAACCATGCCTGGACCTCAACACAAATACTGCATCTACATTCCTCCAGAGAAACGGAAAGTATTGAAACATCTGAGAGTGAGCTACACAAAACCCTATGCGGAGGTTGTAAGGGCTCGTATCCTCCTCCTATCGCATGAGCACCCGGAATGGAGCATCCGGCAGATCGCTGATGAAGTCGGATGCAGGCCATCCACCGTTAAGAAGTTCCGCAACAGATGGGTCAATGAAGGTAGCCTCAAAAACCACCCCCGACCCGGAGCCCCAAGAAAGCATCCTTCTGCCGTGAGGGCTCAGATCACCTTGTTGGCCTGTTCGAAACCGTGTGATCATGGCAAGCCATGGCAACGCTGGTCTGGAGAGAAGCTTTGTCAAGTCGCCAAAGAAAAAGGAATCGTCAGCCACATTGCCCCGAGCACTATTCGTCTTTGGCTGAAACAGGACAAGATCAAACCCTGGCAATATCATCTATGGCAAAAATCTCCTGATCCAAAATTCGTTGAGAAAGCGTCTCCAGTCCTGGATCTCTATGAGAACGCTCCCCAGTTGTTCCAGCAGGGTGAAGCTTCCGTTTGTATCGATGAGAAGACCTCCATTCAAGCAAGAAGACCTCTTCACGAGACCAAACCCGCCATAGCCGAACACCCCGTTCACGTGGCATCCCGATACAAACGGATGGGAGCATTACAGCTGTTTTGTGCTCTTATCGTCGCCAATGGAATCACCTTCGCCCGTACCTTCGCTCGCAAGCGCTTCGCGGAGTTCAAAACCTTTCTTCTGAGTTTCTTTTCTTCAGCCATTGTCAAGGGATTCAAGGTTATTGATCTCATTCTGGACAATGGCTCTACGCATGCACCCAAACAACTGGGCAAATGGATTGCTTCTCTCAACCTTTCTTTTAATGTTCGTATCTACTGGCTTCCCACATATGCCAGTTGGCTCGATCAGGTTGAGATCATCTTCAGTAAGGTTACAAGGGATGTACTCACTCCCAACGACTTCAACGACAAAAAGGAGCTTTCACAAATGCTTATGGGTTACTTTGATGAGCTCAACAGACATCCAAAACCCATAAAGTGGACCTATACGAAAACAAAGCTCGTGGCCAAGTTCGCTCCAAAATCCGTGCAAATGGCCGCGTAATTAGTGCGTTGGGGTACTAAGCACCGGACGGAAACCCATTGTACAGTTTAAAAATATCGAAAAAAACCGGGCTGCCGCGTCATATTTTCGCGACCAGTTGTCTCGGCAGCTCCACCCTGGCGTGAAGTTCCAGGTTGGTCAACAGCACCATGACCCTTTCGTTTGGCTTCATTTCAAAGAGAACTTCGCCGTCGAGTCCCAAGAAGGGTCCGTCTTGAACGCGGACCTTGTCTCCGGCCTGCAATTTGGGTTGATCGAAAACGATGAAGCCGTCCCGCATGTGGTCTTCCATGAAATCTATGATGTCCATGGGGACTTCATAGGGGACGCCGGCCCGGTTGCCGACCAGCCGCCTGACTCCGCGCGTGTACCTGACGAGGTGGAAATGCCGCTCCGGTTCCAGTTTGCAAAAGATATAGGAAGGGAATAAAGGTTCCTGAACATCCCTCCATTTGGATCTGAGAAACTTTTTCCTGCGAATCTTGGGATTGAGCACTTCGATCTGCTGCAGGTCGGTGAGCTTGGTACTGACAGCATCCTCATGCCCTCGCTTGACATAAATGCAATACCAGTTTCTCATTTTCCGTTTCCCATCCGCCTCTTATCGAGTCAAAAAATCCCGTTCGCCAATGACGGTTCTTTTCATCGCATGGGCCGCTTCTTTATTCCGCTGAAAAATTCATTCTCTGACGCAGTTGCTTTGTATATCGGATGTTCTTGTTTGTAGCTTTAAATATATACCACAAAAAATCGTAAAAGGGGATGAGTACAGTTCTTTTGTTGGATCACCAAAGTTATTCATGCCGTTCCATGATCTCCCGATCTCCAAGTCCGACCCTCTCTCCGTGCCCTCTGTGGTGAAGATTATTAAGGGGGGTTGCAAAAGATTCCGTTTGTATATTTGCTGTTGATAATAAATAAAAATTTTTAATGCGGCAATATTAAATCTATTTATTTTAATACTATTAATAAATTAAGAGATATAACACAATGTTTATCAAATCGATCGGGGGCGGATTCCATAAATTCGCTCATGTTTTTTGGATCGAATGCCGACGCATCACAAGGAAATGAGCAGGGATTAAAAATTCTCCCGAAAAAGGCAAACCGCTCGAAAGGGCGGGACGCAAAGCCACTGGCCTAAGCTCCGGTTTGACGGGGTAGGGCGGCAGGGTTGCCGAGGAGATACGGCATCTCCAGAAGGGCTGTATCTCATGCGGCTCTGATCATTTGTATCGAGTGCCTGTTCCAAAATCCATCGACCCGGTCGAAGGGGAGAAGGAGGTGGACGGGCACTCAGGAGGTGCCGTAATGTGTAGGTGTTTTTTCGTTGCCCCCCGGTTTGCGCATCCTCGTTTTGCTGGATTCCGCTTCAGTCTTTTGGTTTCATCCATCATTTTGCTCCTCACCTCTGTTCCGATCGAGGCCGCACAGGTGAAGCTCGCCTGGAATGCCAATACGGAGCCGACTCTGGCGGGGTACAAGGTCTATTATGGGGTGTCGAGCGGGAACTATACTTCGGTGGTGGATGCGGGGCTCAAAACGAAGTGCGTGGTTTCCGGCCTGAAAGAGGGAAAGACCTATTACTTCGCAGCCACGGCCTACGATCGATCTAGGAATGAAAGCGATTTTTCGAAAGAAATTTCATATACCGTACCTTCCGGGGACGCTGCCGGGGGCGGTGCGCCCATTGCCACGGGAATGACGCTGAGTACCCGCTCCGGTGTCGAAATCGAAGGGGTTCTCAAAGGCGTGGATCCCGACGGCGATCCCCTCTCGTTTCAAATCGTCCGGAGTGCCGGCAAGGGGCGGGTAATACTCAAGAATGCCTCCACGGGCTCCTTTCTTTACACTCCTGCTACAGGCGCCAAAGGCAGCGATTCATTCGCCTTCAAGGTAAGTGACGGCAAATCTTGTTCCAATGTGGCCACCGTGAACATCACTGTCGGAAAGCCAGTGAAAGTATACTGCGAGGCCGAAAGGGGGGAACTGGTTTCGCCTGCCGTTAGGGTGAAAAATGAGATGGCTTCCGGGGGCAGGTACGTGCGCATTCCCGGTGCTAAAGCGAATGTCGTCGGGAAGGCGGCTGTGAGCGGGGTCGCGGAGTTCAAATTCAATGCGCCCTATTCGGGCTATTACTTTGTCCTGGTGCGGCTCATGTGCGCTCGTGCAGGTGAAAACCGGTTCCGGGTCTTCATGGATTATGGCGAAGAATTCGAATGGACCACGGCAGTGGGTGGGGAGGGGGGCTGGATCTGGGACCGGGTGCGTGAGGGCGATTCCGGCGAGCCTCATGCTTTCTACCTGCAAAAGGGGGAGCACGTCTTTGCCATCCAGCAGGGAATGCAGGTCCTGAATATCGACAATCTTCTCGTTTCCACTCAACCGGATATCATCCCTTCAACGCTCTACGAGGATGGAGAAGACGGCGGCATCGAGGGGTGGGAAGTTGTGGATCTGACTCCAAAGGGCGCGGAAATCACCAATATCTACGATTCCGGGCGGCAGAGCCGGGTGGTGCAGTTGAGCGGTTCGGGCATGAAAAATGCCTTCAGGTTGAGATCCGAAGACTATTCCAAGTGGTCCAATGCGAGCCGGTTTGTCCTGGAATGGAGCATGAGTTTTGACGACTCTTTCGTTGTTGCCGTCGATGTTGAAACGGACCAGGGCTATCGGTCTCTGCGTTACAGCCCCGTCAACCGCGATCCGCTGGGCGAAGGCAAAATCGTTCAGTTCGGTCTGGGAAAGCGCGCTGCGGACGGCGCGTGGCGCACCTTCGTCAGGGACCTGCAGGCCGACCTGGAAAGGGCGCAGCCGGGACTCAAGATTCTGAAAGTGAACGGCTTCACGGTGAGAGGCAGCGGCAAAGTGGATGATATTTCATTGAAAGATGCCGCCTGAAACGCGAAGAGTGCGACCGAAGCCTTGAGGCGGCCGTGGAATGTTTTCTGAACCTTACACCCCCCTGCTCCCCTCAAGGGGGAATCGAAGCAGGTTCAGCTCCCAAGCAAAGGAATTTTCAGACAGCCTCTGAGATCGAGTTGCTTCCACGGTTTTGCGTTTGCAGGCGGTGTTGTCTGCCCGGAGGATCTTTTCGATTTCCGCCTTCACGATCAATCCCCTGTGTTGTCCGGATTTAAATAATATATTTTCATCAATAAATTTATAGAGTCGACTTCCGGCTCCGTAAAAGGGATTCCCGCCTTCCTGAAATCAGCCCGTCCGAAAACATTCCCTGCAGGATGACTGATCTAAAATTATAACGATTACAAGATACTTTCGATGCATCTCAAAAAAACAGACAAAATAAATTGACGAACATCAATATAAGGAATGTATTGATGCTTGCCAATTTATCAAGGGTGTGGGTTCGGATGCCGTGGTGGAGTATGCGGCGGACCTGGCGGAAATCGCCAGGCAGGGAGTCTTCAGCACGCCGGCGGTGGTCATCGACGGAAAAGTGAAGGTCTCGGGAAAAGTCCCAAGCAAGGAAGAAATTCGAAGCTGGCTTGGGAAATAGGAATCGGGATGGGTTCAAACAATCAGAGGTTTCAAGTGCCCTTTTACCATTTTCGGATATGGGGTATAATTTTTTTGCCGGGCATTGCCCGGTGCATTTCAAAGTTTTGATATGGGCTGTCTTTCCAGGGAAAGCCGGGGAATTGCTCCGGCCACGCTGGCCATCACAGCCGGCCCGTGTTATGCTTTTTACACGGATAAAATAAAATTGAAACTTTTGATGATCAACTTCCATGACCGGAACGATCACAGCGAAAAATGAAAAAAAGGTAAAGATATGCAAAGCAATAGGGAAAGCGAGAAACGCTCTTGAAAAGCGATATTATTATGAGCCATGAGCTATGAACTATGAGCCTTTTTTCATATAAAAGTGTAATTATATTCCGTGCGGATGAGATCCTGACTTCTTGATGACACTGTAGGAGCGTCTTCCAGCCGCGACGAAAATAGCCTGCTCCCAAAAAAATCGCGCCTGGAAGACGCTTCTACAAAACTTACAGAAGTCAAGGTCTTAACCGTTTACAGTATATCAACCATTGCGAGCATGACTCGATCCGGTTCGAGGAGGAAAAATGGAGCATACACGCGAGAGCTCCTCGCATGGTTCCCAGGCGCGCAGCATGGCGTTCATTTCGAACGCTGTTCCTGTTTTCAGCGGCCTTTTGAAAAAAACGCCTGAATTCTGGGCCCGGTTGGTCCTGGGTGTGATTTTCCTCATCGCGAGCGCGGACAAGATTTATCATCCCGCCGACTTCGCACAAGCGATCTACAAGTATCAGATCCTTCCCGATTCTCTCATCAATGTCACGGCCATCATACTCCCCTGGCTGGAGCTCCTGTTGGGCCTTTGCCTCATCATCGGATTGTGGCTTCCCGGGGCCGTCACTCTGGTCAATGTCCTGTTGTTGACCTTCTTTGGCGCTCTCCTCTTCAACCTGGCCCGCGGATTGGATGTCCACTGCGGGTGCTTCAGCACCAGTACAAAGGGAGACCCTGCGACGGCGGCCTACCTGATTCGCGATGCCGTATTTTTGCTCATGGGAGGGTATCTTTTTTTCAAGGTTGTACTATCCCGCAGGCTGAATGCCGCAACATGGCGCGGTTTCCGGGGTTGATATTCAGGCGATAAGGTGCACTGTAACAAAACATGAAGGAAAGGTATGGAATCCGACTATGAAGAAAAACGACTGGAAGTACCTGTTAGATGCACTGCTCTTTGTGGACCTCTGTTCCATTACCGCCATTGGACTGTTGCTCGCTTTTGTCATTCCTACCGGCAAAGGACCCGAAGCCTCGAAGTATTTCATGGGACTGCACCGGCACCAGTGGGGGGATATCCATCTGTACCTTTCCCTCTTCATGCTGGGGCTATTGGTCCTGCATGTGTGGCTCAACTGGACGTGGGTGGTCAATTCCACGAAGAGCTATTTGGGGGAATACTGGCAAAAAGCGCTTTGGGCATTGTGTTGCGCCTGGGTTGTCGTTCTCTTCATCGCCTGGGTTGCCGTGATGTTTTAAGCGTCGCCGGGGCTCTTTCTCCTGGGCCTGGCATAGCAAACAGGCGGACTCAATAGGTGCAGCCGGCGAGTGGGCCGGTGGAAAGGAGGGATGACATCGAGTAAAGAAGCTAGGGTGGAAACCGGGTATTCCTTGACTTGCATGATTCTCAAACCAGGGAGGAACGCGATGAAAAGGTTCATGACATTGATTGCCGTGATGGCAATGTTCAGTTTCTTTGCCGCAACCGACACATTGGCGCAGCACCATGGCATGTGGAAAGGCGGAGGCGGCTGGGGACCTGGAGCGCCTTACGCCAGGATGTACAACCCTCAGACCGTGGAAACCATCAGCGGCGAGGTTGTTTCCGTTGACAAGATCACGCCCATGAAGGGCATGGGTTACGGCCTCCATGCCGTCGTGAAGACCGATAAAGAGACGATTTCCGTGCATCTCGGACCCGCCTGGTACCTCGAAAATCAAGACGTGAAGATCGAACCGAAAGACAAGATCGAAGTAAAAGGTTCGCGGATTACCTTTGAGGGAAAGCCCGCCCTGATTGCCGCCGAAGTCAAAAAAGGCGACGAGGTGCTGACGCTTCGGGACGCCCAGGGGATTCCCGTTTGGAGTGGATGGAGACGCAGATAACTTGAGATTGTCGGATTTTATCTGAACCACGGGAGATACGGAGGCCACAGAGAAAGACTTTCAAATGAAATCTCCGTGTCTCCGTGGTCAATGTGACAATCTTCGAGGACAGTTTCCCTGTCCGGAGTGAAGGGATAACATCCATGGCTGCGCTCAATGCACCACCTTCTCAGTCTTCCAATCTTTCCAGCCCCCACGAAAGCGGCGACTCGCGCTTCAAGGTCATCGACCGAGTCATGAAACGCCACCAGTTTCAGCAGGATGCGCTCATCGAAGTGCTGACGGCAGCCCAGGAAAGCTTCGGCTATCTGCGCGAAGACGTGCTGACTTATGTCGCGCGACGGCTGCAGCTTCCTCTGAGCTGGGTCTATGGGGTGGCGACCTTTTATCACTTCTTTTCATTGGCCCCCAAAGGGCGTCACCACTGTATCGTCTGCCTGGGAACCGCCTGTTACGTGGGGCGATCGGCCGAAATCCTTGCAGCTCTGGAAAAGCGTTTCGGCGTCAAGGCTGGCGAGACCACGGCCGGTGGGGAGCTTACCCTCACCACGACACGCTGCCTGGGAAGCTGCGGGTTGGCCCCGGTGGTGGTGCTGGATGGAGACATCCTCGGCCGGCAATCTCCCGAAAACGCCGTGGCCCGTGTGGAAGCGGTGCTGGGCGGGGCGGAAACCCCTTTGCCGCAGACGGCGTCGAACCCCTCTGAAGGTGAGGAGAAACAATGAACCGTACGGAACTTCAAACCATGGCGGAAGCCGAGCGCAGCCGGCAGCAGGCCTTTCGATGCCGATTCCTGTGCTGCGCCGGAACCCCCTGCCTTTCCGCCGGGGGCGGCGCCGTGCAGCAGGCCCTCAAGCAGGCTGTCGCGGCGCGGAATTTCGAGGCTTCAGTGGAAGTGGTGGGTGCGGGCTGTATGGGGCCGTGCAGCCGTGGACCTCTCGTTCGGGTGATCGCGGAAAACGGTGAGGAAACGCTCTATGAACGCATGACCCCGGAAAAGGCTGCCCGTCTGGTCGAAGCACACGCAGCCCCCGGCTCCACGACTCTCCCCGAAGAATGGCGGATCGCGGAGGATTCCCCCTTTTTCAGCAAGCAGACCAAAATTGTCCTTTCGGGAAGCGGGCGGGTGGACCCCGAGCGGTTGGAAAGCTATGTGGGGGAGGGAGGGTACAGCGCTCTCGCCCATGCCCTGCGTGAAATGACTCCGGAAGAGGTGTGCGAGGAGGTCGTGCGAAGCGGTCTTCGGGGCCGCGGAGGGGCCGGGTATCCCACGGGTGTCAAATGGAATCTGATGCGCAAGGCTCCCGGCGAGCGCAAGTTCGTGGTGGCCAACGGGGACGAAGGCGACCCGGGGGCGTACATGGACCGGACTCTCATGGAGTCGGACCCGCACCGGGTGCTGGAAGGAATGGCTCTTGCCGCCTACGCTGTGGGAGCCGAGCAGGGCTACGTGTACGTGCGCGGGGAATATCCTCTTGCGGCCCAGCGCATGGAACGGGCCATTCGGGCGGCCGAACGGCGGGGGCTCCTGGGTCATCGCATTTTCGAGAGCCGTTTCAATTTCCGTATCGACATCCGCATAGGGGCCGGAGCTTTCGTGTGCGGTGAGGAGACGGCCCTCATGGCCTCCATCATGGGGCGGCGCGGCCAGCCCGTTCCACGGCCTCCCTATCCCGCCCAGCGGGGCCTCTGGGGCGCGCCGACCCTCATCAACAACGTGGAGACCTTCGGAAACATTCCCCCCATCATCCAGCGGGGCGGCACATGGTATGCCGGGTACGGAACCGAAAAGAGCAGGGGGACCAAAGTCTTCGCCCTTGCCGGAAAAGTTTCCTGGACGGGCCTCATCGAGGTTCCTCTGGGGATAACCCTTCGGGAAATCGTCTTCGATATCGGGGGCGGCATTCCGGGAGGACGTGCCTTCAAGGCCGCTCAAACGGGTGGGCCGAGCGGAGGCTGCATTCCGGCGGCTCACCTGGATACCCCCATGGATTATGAAAACCTTCAAGCACTGGGGTCCATCATGGGATCAGGAGGGCTCATCATCATGGACGACACCAGCTGCATGCCGGATGTGGCCAAGTTTTTCATGGAATTCTGCATGGACGAAAGCTGCGGCAAATGCACCCCCTGCCGGAGCGGCACCGTGCAGATGGTGCGACTCCTCGATCGCATCACCGGCGGCAGAGCTGTCCCCGAAGATCTGGAGCGTTTGGAGGATCTCTGTATGCTGCTCAAGGAAACCTCCCTGTGCGGACTGGGGCAGACGGCTCCCAATCCCGTGTTGAGCACCCTCCGTCATTTCCGGGAGGAATACGAAGCCCACATCCGGGAGCGGCGCTGCCCCGCCGGGGTTTGTGACCTGGGAAATTGACCCCAAAGCCGGGGGAAGATACCCCTCTTTTATCTTCACTGAAAAAGGACATGCCATGGGAGTCGTGACGCTCACGTTGAACAACCAGCTCATCAGCGCCCGTGAAGGGCAGAGCCTGCTCGAGGTCATCCGGGAGAACGGGGTGGACCTTCCGACCCTCTGCCACCTGGACGGACTGAGTGAGCGGGGAGGCTGCAGGCTGTGCGTGGTGGAGGCGGAAGGGACGTCCCGGCTGCTGGCCGCCTGCGTGACCCCTGTCCAGGAGGGTATGAACATCCGGACTCATACCGAACGCCTCGTCCGCTATCGGAAAATGCTGGTGGAACTGCTCCTGGCTGAACGCACCCACGTCTGTTCCGTCTGCGCGGTGAATGGCCGCTGTGAGCTGCAGGCCCTGGCGGCCCGGCTCGGCATCGACCACGTGAGGTACGAACCGCTGCATCCGGATCTTCCTGTGGACGCCAGCCACGGCCGGTTCGTCCTGGACCACAACCGGTGTATCCTCTGCGGGCGCTGCGTGCGTGCCTGCGACGAGGTGGAAGGGGCTCATACCCTGGATTTCATGGGACGTGGAGTGCAGAGCCGCATCATCGTGGATCTCGATCAGCCCTGGGGGAGCAGCCGCAGCTGTACCGGGTGCGGCAAATGCGTCCAGGTCTGCCCGACGGGAGCCATCGTTGCACGGGAAAACATTGCGGGCGGAGTGGAGAAGCGGCCGGATTTCCTGCTCCGCATCCTGGAAGGCCGTCAGAAGCGCATCTGGCGCTGGTGAAAGGGCGAAAGGAGGCAGGATGACCGAATTCAAAAATGAAAAGGTAAGCCTGGCGACGGTCTGGCTCTCCGGGTGTTCCGGCTGCCACATGAGCTTTCTGGACCTGGACGAGCATTTACTGGAACTGGAAAAGCACGTTCGACTCGTCTTCAGTCCGCTGGCGGACCACAAGCGCTTTCCCGAGGGAGTGGATGTGGTGCTCGTTGAGGGAGCGGTGGGCAACGTCGAGCAACTGGCGCTGGCCAGGACGTTGCGCGAGCGGAGCCGGGTGGTGGTGGCCCTGGGGGACTGCGCCGTTACGGGAAATGTGCCCGCCCTTCGCAACCGCCTGGATTCCGAGGCGATGGTGCGAACCGTGTATGCCGGAGGAATGGATTTTCCAGGGCTCGATCCGGCAGGGCTCGATGAGAAGGAATGGGTCCCCCGGCTCCTTCCTTCCGCTTTGCCCCTGCACCGGGTGGTTCCCGTGGATGTTTTTCTTCCCGGATGTCCCCCCGGTCCTCAGAGCATCCTTGCGGCCGTGACGGCCCTCGTTCGAGGCGAACCGCTCGTTCTTCCCGAAGCCATGCGGCGGTTCGGGTAAACGTTGCCGCTGGAATTCTTTTTTCGCAAAGGGAGTTTGCGGATTCCAATATCCCGTTGTTCACCACGGAGACACGGAGGGCACGGAGATGATTTTGGAATTTTTATGGAATTTCTCTGTGCTACTAACCCCGGGTTTCTTGTTTTTTTTGACAAGATTTTTTTGTAAGCTATTGTTTTTTTACTTAAAAAAACTGTAGTCGAACCACGGAGGCACGGAGGACACAGAGTGAAGAGATGATCCTGTCTGCCGCGGAGGCGGCAGACAGGATTCTCCATGCCGACTCCCGGCATGGAGAATAATTGCTTTTCTCTGTGTCCTCCGTGCCTCCGTGGTAAATGGGGGATTTCAAGAGCGACTCACTCCCCAAACCTTCCCCCCCTCGAGGGGGTAAGGGGGAGGTTTTTCAAGATGAGAATTGCTGGGGATTTTTGTCCACCGGGGTGAGCATCGCTCCATGTTCGTGACCTCAGGAGGTGCAGCATGACGCAAATCGTGACCATTGATCCCGTGACCCGTATCGAAGGCCATGCAAAAATCACGATTCACCTGGACGAAGCAGGGCGGGTGGTCGATGCGAAGTTCCATGTGACGGAATTCCGCGGCTTCGAAAAGTTTTGCGAAGGCCGTCCGTTTTGGGAAATGCCGGAGCTCACGTCCCGTATTTGCGGCATCTGCCCGGTCAGCCACATGCTGGCATCGGCCAAGGCCGGTGACGTCCTCCTAGGAGTCCGGATTCCAGATGCGGCCCAAAAGCTTCGGCGGGTGATCCACTGGGCGCAGATCCTTCAAAGCCATGCTTTGAGTTTCTTCCACCTGAGCGCCCCGGACCTGATCCTCGGCATGGAAAGCGATCCGGCCAGGCGCAATGTCATGGGACTCATGCAGACTCACCCGGAAGTGGTGCGAAACGGGATTCGCCTGAGGCATGTAGGCCAGGAAATCATCCGCGTTCTGGGAGGCAAGAGCGTCCATCCGAACTTTGCCGTACCGGGAGGCGTCCGCTCCCCTCTCGATCCCGAAGCCCTCAACCCCATCCAGCAAATGCTTCCCGAAGCCTTCGACATCGTGGAACTCACCCTGGACCTTCTGAAGGAGCGGTACGACCGGTTAGGGGAGGAAATAGGGCGTTACGGCGACTTCCCCAGCCTTTTCGTCGGACTGGTGACCCCCCAGGGCGGCCTGGAACACTATGACGGACTCTTGCGGGTGATGGACGAGGAGGGCAAAATACTGGAAGACGGTGTGCTGCCGGAGCGCTACGGGGACCTTTTCGCCGAAGCCGTGGAACCCTGGAGCTATCTCAAGTTTCCCTATTACAAACCTCGCGGGGTGGAAGCAGGGCAATACCGGGTGGGGCCGCTTGCGCGGTTGAACGTTTGCGATTTTGCGGGGACGCCTCGCGCCGACCGCGAGCTGCGCCAGTTCCGGAGGTTCGGCAAAGCAGGAAAGCCGGTCACGGGAAGCTTTCACTATCATTACGCGCGGCTCATTGAAATCCTCTTTTGCCTGGAAAAGATCGCAGAGATGCTGGGAGACGCCGATCTCACGCGGCTTCCCGTGCGCAGCCAGGCGGGAGTGAATCAGAGAGTGGGAATCGGGGCCATCGAGGCTCCAAGAGGAACGCTCTTTCACGAATACCATGTGGACGAAAACGGCCTGCTGCAGCATGTCAACCTGGTGGTGGCCACCGGCCACAACAACCTGGCCATGAACCGGACGATTCGGCAGATTGCCCTGGCTTACAGCAACGGAACGGAAATCACCGAGGGGTTCCTCAACCGCATCGAGCACGGCATCCGGATCTACGACCCATGCCTGAGCTGTTCCACGCATATCGTGGGGAAGGCTCCAATAGAGATCGAAGTCCTCGGGCCGCCCGGCCGGAAGCCTTAATCCTTCAGTTCGCCATGTACCAGTGTGGCGAAGGCGCCGAATCAGAAATTGTACGCGATGAAAAGCCTCAAGTCACTTTCATGCCAGTCGCTGCCGATACCTACATCCCGGACACCATAGGCGCCCTTGATCGCAACGCTCCAGTGTGTCCACAGCTTTTGGCCGACAACGAGATCGATTTCCTGGTCCAAAGATCCATGATCGATGAATTCGGCGGTTTTCGTGAGTACGTAGAGCATATAGAAACTGGTGTTTCGCCATTTGTATGTGCTTTTGAGATAGAATGAATCGCTGCCGCCCCCGAAGACACGCGGGTACCACATCATCAGTGGATCGACCGTGAAGTTTGTACGGAAGGGAACGTGGTAATTGTTTTTCGCTTCGTCGCCGGCTACCCCAAAAAAACCGGGCTCGAGCGAGAAATCTCCGATCTTGAACTGGATCGACAGGTCGTAAACATCCGATTCCACTTCTCCGCCGCCGTCGCTGCTGAAACAACCGACATCGCGTTGGTTGCTGTAGCCGGCCTTCAGAATCGTCTGGAAGGAATCACCGGAGCCGATGGTGTAGGCTGCTTTGAAGCCTGCCGTGTTATAAAGGTCCTGCCCGAAAAAATCATAAACGGTCAGCGAGGTATGGGGAAGGCCGTTGTAGGCAATCGAAGCGAACTGCATCCCGCTGGTCGAGTAGGGTACATTCTCGGTATCTGCGACATCGATAAATTCATAGGTGATAACGTTGGAATCCGTCCGGGTACGGGAGGACCAGCTGCTGTAACGTTCAATGTGCCCGAGGCTGAGGTCCACGCCGGGAATGTCCTGGCTGGAGAGCGTCACTGCTTCATAGGCCTGCTCTTTTTGACGGATGGCGTAGGAGGGTGCGAAGTCCAGGTTGAGTGGGATGCGTCCGACCCGAAGCAGCGTCTTTGCCAGACCGAGATGGGTAAAGTTATAGTCGATATGGGCATCGTTTAGAAGCGTAAAGCCGCTATTGGAAAGGAACCATGCCGGGCCTTCCTCAATATCGATGGTGCCGCCTTCCCCCAGGTCCCACGCATGGATGAACTGCGCACCCAGGGAAACACCCTGATAAGTTGGAGTCTTGTAATTCAGGCTGAAGGCCAGGGACGAAGAGTAGGCGTCCTCGTCGATATCGGGTGATCTCAGGTTTCCTCCACGCCCCATGGTCAGCAGCTGCAGTTTTCCCGAAACGGTACCATAGCCGAGCTCGTTGAGGCGGTCTATCGGGGTCTTTTTGATTGCTTCCTCAGCAGCGTTTGCAGGGCACCAGGCCCAGGAGGAGCACGAAAGGACCAGCAGGCAGATTGAAAACGCATGCCGTACATGGTGGTGAATCATCCTCCAAAGCGATGAGATGCGATCGGCACGGATGCAGTTCCGAATCTTTTTCACCATAGCATCAACCCGTTTCAATGTTAGCGCTGGAGTATCACTTAGTGTAGCCCCACACAAACAAGTGTACAAAATCGGTGGAGGCTATCCAGCGTCATTCCGACGAAAGTCGGAATCCAGGTCAATTAAGCTTTTCTGGACCCCGGCTTTCGCCGGGGTGACGGCAAGTGGATTTTGTTCACTTTTCAATGTGGACCTATACTTAGAAAATAGACGTCCGGAGGCTGTTTTCATCGTGCGGGGTGCCGCCCCCGGAATGACAATTTATATGAAAAAAGCTCATGCATCATAGCTCATGGTTCATGATAGCATCGCTTTTCAAGAGCGTTACTGTGAGCTTTCCTTTGATGATTTCTCCGATCATGTTCCCAGGGATGGAATACAGGTCCTCGTATGTGGCTCTTTTCTTGGCGGTTTCAGTCATAAGGCGTCTCTTTTTGGAGCAGGTTTACAAAATCCATACCTGTGTGCCGATGCTGGCGCTCCTGCGTTCATTCTTCAAAAAACATCATAGCATAGATCATGTCAATATTGCATTTTTCCAGGACAGCAATTCTCATTTTGAAAAACCCACACCCCTCTCTCCCCCTCAAGGAGGGAGGGATAAAGTCCCCCTTCTTCCGCACAATATATATGCGAATAGAGAAAAGCTCATCAGCCAAGGGTAGTTGCAAGATTGGGGTTGCAGTATATATGTCTTTTATGGCATAAAAACATGTGTTGGCTCTGCTGTCTCGTTTGTGGGTGAATCTGACGGAAGAAAGGAAAGGGGTGCGAAATGGGAATGACAAGGCATGAGAGGTTTCCTGGGAAGGCAGTGGTCCTTGCCATGTTTCTCTTTGCAATGCTGGCGTTTGCTTTTCCTGCAGGAGCGGAACCTCAAGGGAGACTCATTGTCTTCATTGCAGGCAGTCTGAGTGTACCGTTTGAAAAGATGGAAAAGCTCTTCGAGGAAAAGTATCCCAAGGTGGATGTGCTGCTGGAAGCCGGCGGCAGTACAAAGATGGCTCGCATGATTTCCGAATTGAACAAACCGGCGGATATTATGGCTTCAGCGGATTTTGCCGTCATCGACAAAATACTGATTCCCCAGCATGCTGATTGGAATGTCAGGTTTGCCACGAATCAGCTGGTGCTCTGCTACACGGATAAAAGCAAGTACGCCGATCAAGTGAATGCGGACAACTGGTACGAAATTCTGGGTAGAGAGGGAGTGGTCTGGGGGCATTCCGATCCCAATTTGGATCCCTGTGGCTACAGGGCTCTTATGGTCCTCCAACTGGCAGAGAAGCATTACAAGCAGCAGGGCCTCGACGACCGGTTACTCGCAAATCGTCCGAAGGAAAACATCCGCCCGAAATCGGTGGAGCTGGTTTCGCTCCTGAAGACCGGAAATATGGATTACGCTTGGGAATACCTCTCCGTGGCGGTACAGCACGATCTCAAATACATCAAGCTTCCCGATGAAATCAACCTCGGCAACTACAAATATGATGATTTCTACAAGCAGGCAAAAGTGGAGGTGAGCGGCGACGAACCCGGCAAGACCGTGACGCGGACGGGAGATTCGTGCACCTACGGCGTGACGATCATCAAGAATGCCCCTAACCGGGAGGCCGCCCTGGCCTTCGTGGAATTCATGCTTGACCCTGAGGGGGGAGCGCAGATCCTCGAAAAGCTGGGACAGCCCCCATTTGTCCCGGCCAGAGTGCCCACGAAGAAGATGAAAGATAAGCTGCCTGCATCCTTGCAGAAACTGGTAGAGATCAAGAATTAGGGGGAACGTTGAAAAACGAAACTGGATTGCGGGCTGAGGATCGTCCCAGACGAGTCGATCCCTTCTTCTGGGCCGCTTTCATTTGCAGTACCACTGTTGTGGTGTTCATTGTGCTGCCCCTGACTGAGATGATCTTGCAGCCTTCGTTTCGCGATCTCTGGAAGGCGCTCGAAGATCCGGATGTTATTCGTTCTATCGGGCTCAGCATCTACACCTCGAGCCTTGCGTCCATCGTCTCTTTTATCATCGGGACCCCGTTTGCCTACCTTCTTGCCCGCAGGCGGTTTCATGGAAAAGGATTCATCGAAAGCCTCATCGATCTTCCCATCATGATCCCTCACCCGATCATAGGAATAGCCATATTGAGCCTCGCGGGCAGGAATCACTGGCTCGGCAGGCTCATGCAGGAAGCCGGCATTCACCTCATGGGCACCGTTACCGGCATCGTAACGGTCCTCACCTTCGTCGGATTGCCCTTTTATGTGAACGCGGTAAAGGCGGGATTCGAAGCTGTTCCGGCACGCCTGGAAAATGTCTCGAGGAGCCTCGGAGCCTCCCTTGCGCAAACTTTTTTTCGGGTGACTTTTCCTCTCGCCCGGCGGAGCATGTTGGTCGGTTTGATCCTGTGCTGTGCGCGGGCCATCAGCGAGTTCGGTGCGGTCATCATCGTGGCTTATCACCCGATGATTGCGCCCGTGATGATTTACGAGCGCTTCACTGCCTACGGGATCAGGTATTCCCAGCCTGTAGCGGTGTGGCTTATCTTCGTCTGCCTTCTGCTGTTCCTGGCTCTGAGGCTGGTGTCGTCGGTGAGGGAGAAGTCTACATGATCGAGATCGATGGGCTGAGTATGGAGCTTTCCAGCTTTGCGCTGTACAATATTAATCTCTCCGTCCGCAATGGGGAGTTTTTCACCCTTCTTGGTCCCACCGGAGCTGGAAAGACCCTTATCCTCGAAGCCATTGCCGGAGTATCACCCATCAATGGCGGCTGTATTTGCCTTGACGGCCGGGATGTCACCCGCCTCCCGCCTGAAAAGCGTGGTGTCGGAATCGTATATCAGGACTATGCCCTCTTTCCCCATCTGTCGGTGAAGGAAAATGTTGTCTATGGGCTCCGTTACAGGAAGATCGATCCCGAGGAATCTTCAGACTGGGTCGATTGGCTCGTGGAGCGTCTGGGGATAAGATCCCTCTTGAATCGTTTTCCGCCCACTCTGAGTGGTGGCGAAAAACAGCGCGTGGCCCTTGCCCGTGCCCTTGCCGTCCGTCCGTCTCTCCTCCTTCTCGACGAGCCCCTCTCGGCCCTCGATCCCAATTTTCGGGAGGAGATCCGTGAACTGCTCAAAAAACTGCACAGGGAGCTCAAAATTACCTTCCTGATGGTCACCCATGATTTTTCTGAAGCACTTTTTCTCAGTGAACGGTCGGCCATTATCAACAATGGGAGAATCGAGCAGGTCGGCCCCATTTCCGATGTCTTCAACAAGCCATCCTCACCTTTCGTAGCAGAGTTCGTAGGGATGAAGAACGTCTTTCGGGCAGGCTTCAACGGCGCCAGAGCATTGCTGGATGATTTGGAACTCCACCTGTCGAGGCCACCCGACGGACATAAAGACTACATTGCCATCCGGCCCGAAGATGTTTTGATCGGTGTGGAAAGCTCTTCTCCAGGCAATGCCAACGTTTTTCATGGCGAGTTGTGCGAAAGGATCGATCGGGGGCTTTATCTTGAAGTCTCCATCCGAAGGGGAAACCTCCTTTTCAAGGCAGTGCTCACCAAAAGAGATTTGTTCGAGAGGAACCTACAGGAAAGGACAGAGGTGAGGGTTAGCATCGACCCTTCTGCAATACATGTTTTTTGATGAGGATGGATCTTTGGGAGCGACGCAGGGAGTGTGTTCAAACAGAGGGATAACACCGTCTTCCACGGCGATGCCGCCATTCTTGGATCAACTACCCCAACTGGGGGCACTGCCAACTGTGCCAACTGTCAACTGGGAAAAGCCGTGTTTTCAGGTTCAAAATCATCGCTTTAAAACAGGCATGTTCCATGCCGTGATAGGCCATGGGGCTGAGGGAGAAGTCAGGGGCAGGAAGATCACTCGTTCATCTTTTGGTCCAGGTATTGGGCGATGAGGGATTCGTATTCCTTGCCTACATAGGAACGGTAAGAAAAGAGTTCGTACTTCAGTTTCTTCCAGTAGTTCAGGATGCTCTCCTTGGAGTCGAGGGAATTGATTTCCAGGTAAATGGAACCCAGATAAATGTCTCTCAATCGGGAACGGTGGAATTCGAACATTTCTTTTAAAAGGAACTGCTGTTCCTCAGAGAGATGCAAGTCCCTGATCTTTTCCTGCATTTCATTCTGTATTTCGTAAAATTCCAGAAAATTTGAAGCCTTGTTCAGGCGAGACTGAAACGCCTTCAGTATCTGTTCACTGATTTTCTTCTTCTGCTCCTCGAAAGCTTTTTCCAGCTCCTCTTCGAAATTTTTCGTATCGTAAGGCAGCTTTTCCTGGAGCTCCTGAATCATGCCCTGGTAGCGCCTCACCAGATCGGCATGATTCCAGATGTTTGCCAGGGACTTTACCATGAGATCGAACTGAACGGCATCGTGATATTTGGCCCGGACGGCTTTTTCGTTGGCGCTCGAGTGAAAGTAGAGCTGGCCGTAGCCTTGCGGGAAAAGGATCGCCTTTCCATCCTCGATGCAGTGCTGAGGAAACGGGAACTCGCGAAGAGCATTCAGGAGGACTTCATGCCTCCGTTCGATATTCCGGCTCAACTCCCTTAAATTGATGAGACCGCCTTTTTCTTCCACTCCGAAATGATAGTGAAAGGCCTGAAAAGCAATGAGGAGCATTTTGATGCATTCCTCCGTTTCCAGGAACCGGGAAAGGGGGGTGAAATCGTAGATCCGCATCCCTCCTCCAAGATGATCCAGGCAATAGAGGAGATAAAATCGGACTTCGTGGCTCAGAGAAGAAAGAATGTCGAAAAGCTCTTTGGCCTGCAAAAGCTGTTTTTCGAAAGTCGCAAATCCGACACTTGTGAGTTTTTTCTTGTGATAGATAAAACTTACGGGCCTTTTCAGGAGATGCAATTGCAGGTCGGCATAATCCACCCACATGACGCCCATAAGCCTCAAAAGGCGTTCGAAGGCAGCTCGCTGCCGCCCCCGCCAGAGGGCCGGGTCTTCCAGATCACCCTCCACAAACCCACAAGCACGCATTTGATCCGAGAGTACCTCCTGCAGATCAGGGCAGATCAGCTGAAAATCAGGTAGCACTGTCGCTCCCTTTTCTCTCAGGAACGCTCTGAGCCACTCTTTCCAATCGCTTCGAGACCGGATGATTTCAAGGGCCACAGACCTGTAGAAGAGGAAGTTGTCCAGAAGGTCCGATACCATGAGACCTTCCTGTACGGCTGAAGCGGCCAGTATGGAATGAAGTACAAATGCGTCCAGCAGCAGTTCGTCACGCTCCGCCGTATAGCGTTCAAGGGCGATGATGGGCTCTTCGCCCTGAACGACATGGCCGACTAAACCGTGATGGCGGACCAGGTGGATCACCATCCGCTTTACTTGAGGATCCAGCTTATACCTGTCCAATAGATGGGTCTCCTGGAGCACGAAGGCCCCCTGTTCCGCATGGGTCCAGTGGGCTGTCGAGTTCCCTTCCTGGGCATCGACGCAATAGCCTTCGATTTTACCGATCTCCTGAAAGAGAAGTGCCAGGGTGAAAGACTGGTAGAGTGAGGCCTGCTGCTGAATGCGCTCCACCAGGTATTCCAGGATATCCATCTGGGCGTGCGAGGCTCCGATTCCCTCTTCAGCAAGCGGGCCGAATTCCTGCTTGGCGAACTGGTAGAACGTGTTGGGATCTTGAAAGGCATTCCGGTCCTTGAGGACCAGCGCCTGAAATTTTCCAAGACACCGCATGACATAGCTCCCCAAAGATTGCTTCCGGCGGGTGGGCCAGTTTTCCAGGAGATTTCCAAGAGCATGGAATTCCGGCAGGAAAAAGCGCAGGATATCCGGACAATGCTTGGCTAGGATGCTGATATTGTCATAAATTTCTTCGGGGATGAAAATCTGGCTCTGTAGAATGGATTTGAGGCGGTCTTCTATCTTGCTGATTTCGCGGTCTTTGGCATCTAGACCATCCTTGCCCTCGAAAAGATCGCATTGGAGGGTGCAGCCTTCCCGTTGCAGGTACTGGTGGAAGCTTGCCAGTTCCGAAAAGCGCCGTTCCATCTCTTGCAGATTCTTCAGGGAAATCCCTCTCAGCTTCTGGGATTCGAAATGGGAGAGCAAGGCTTCAATTTGCTGAATATTTTCATCGACGTCCACATAGGAAATATCGATGGCGTGGGTAGCGGAATTGAGCATGATGCGCAAACCGCTGTCGAAGATGAAAGCGGGGCGGCCATCGGAGAGGGCTGCCTTGATTTCATCAAAAAAACTGGGACGCAGTTCCTGGATCGGGATACGCAGCAATGTCTCCTTGATCTTATTGATACGCGGTTCGCGGCGGCCCCTCGGACTTCCCGCAAGAATGGGATTGAAATTGATCACATGCCTTTCCGAGGAGTTCACGGCGATCCAAAGCAGGATAAATCCTGCCCGAGTCCCCAGCTTTGGGAAAAGATGGCCGGTTCCGTGAAACTCCGAATCGAGGAACTGCCGGAAAAAATAAGACTGGCCGAAAATATAGTTGGACATGAACAGCTGTTTGAATTGCTCGGCAATCCTCGCCAGTTCAAGGGCGCTTTCCAGGTGGAGCAGTTTATCGTTCTGGTAATCGCAGATCACCTCTTTTTCAAAAGCGCTCTTGCGCATGAATTCCCTCCAGTTGTCCAGGAATTCGAAGAGGTTGAAAAACTTCATCATTTCGCGAATGGCTTTGTTCTGCACTCCTCCGAGAGCACTGATGCGCAAGTCGTGGAGTCTGTCCCAATCCAGCTGGGAATCCGTGGCCACATTGATGGCATCGTCGTAGAGTCGATAAAGTTCCCTCGCCTGAGCCGGGGTGAATGCGTCTCCCAAAGCCCCCGCGATTTCGGCCATGCTCATGAGGCGGCAAACGCGCAGAAGATCGAGAATTTCCTGGTGATTCCCCTCCTTGGCCCTATCCGTGATCGGCTTCAACGTCTTGGCCGGAAGCTTTCCGAAAACGATGCGGCTCATGGTCGTGTGACCCACCACGATGAGGAGGATTTCCCTCAGCTGCGCGGGAGAAAAACCGTGCAGGGAAAGCTTGGGGATGTTTTCCAGGATGGGAGTGAATTGCCCCTCTATGGAATCGGGATTCAGAATATTGCGGCTCTTTTCCAATAGCCTCAGTTGGCCGAGGAGCTTCACCACAGCGCTGAACCGTTCGTTCTGACTCCGAAAAGGATTGCTCAGCCGAGTTCGCTCCAGCTCGGAAAGTCCATGAAATTTATTGTTTCTGATGTCGATCAGAATCTTCAAAACATCCAGCACATAGCGAAAGGTGTTGCGATATTCGGCCACGAGGGGCAAGCTGCAGCCTTCCATTCCAGAGGCTCTGATGTCCTCTTCAAGTCCGGCGAGGGCCACTTCCGGCTGGCGTGGTGTCCCCACGAAGACGAAAAGGCTCTCGGGCAGCTCCCGGTCCATTTCCAGCCGCTCTTCCCAGTACTGGTGATGGTGCCTCGGAGACTTTCGCTTCAGGGTTTTGGAGACGAAATAGAGTTCGAAAACCTTCTTCCACTGCTTTTCCGGATTCTTCATGTAGGTTTGCGGCAGCCGGAGGTTGAGATAGGGCAGCTCGTTGACTTCCTCGATGGAGAGTTCTTCCGGTTTGTGGTGGTTGAGCAAGCCTTTGAGGTGCGGATCGAAAAAAGCGAATCGGTTCAGATAGTAGTGAAAATCCGAAATATGAATGTCCATGGAGTCTTGAAAGGAATGGCCTTCATACTTCTTTTTTGTCTTGAAGGTATGGGAAAAAAGAAGGAAAAACTTGAGATCCTCGTCGGACTTGAACCGAACATGGCAGCTCTGATCCTCCTGGGGCCCCGGAGAGTGCGCCAGCACATGGATCTTTCCATTGGGTTCCAGGATGTCGTAAATCTTCCCGGCAAGATACATGGCGTAATAGGAAAGACGCTTACGGCTCATGGGACGCTTGGAAGCCCCCGGAAGCTGCTGCTCCAGAAGATATTCAAAGGGATCTTTGGGAAGAATGACAACATCCAGGGGAATACGCCAGGAACGGAGTTTTTCTATGGATTCAAAAAGGAAAATGCGATGGCTCGACAGTCGCGCCCTCAGTTCATGAACGATGAGATCGTGGCTTGCCGTAAGCAATCCGATATCCAACCGCTCCGTTCGCGTTTCGAAGATGTGTTGGATGATGAGTTCTTCGATTTCATCGGCTTTTGTTTTGATCTCCTGGAGCGAGTGCGCCACAAGATTGATGGGAATGAGGAAATAGGGTTTGCCTGCTTCGCTGAAACGGATGAGAAGTCCCAGTTTTTGGTAGATGGTGTTGAGATGCCTGGCGTTCCTCCCGATCACCTCGCAATCTTGAAAGTCGAGGCTCTCCAGAAAATCCGTATCCGCCCTGCTCAATACACTCTGTTCGACCAGACCCAATCCATAGGCATTTCCCCCAAACCGGCTGGGGAGAAAACCGGGATGGTCTTCTGCCGCAAATGTGCCTATGGGCACATCCTGAGGATTGATGCCAACCCGCACATAGTCTTCCGGCTTGATCAGGCGAAAAAAAGTTTCCTGAGATTCAAAGGACTTGGACTGCCAGGCAAATTTTTTATCGTTCATCATAACTTCCACAAAAGCCGCTGGAGCTTTTCTATGATGTGACTCAGCGGCAAAGATTTCATCCGCCGGAAAAATTGTTTTTGTTTTTCATATCACAGGATTTCTGAATTTCAATTCAGTGCAACAGCTTCTTGTTTGATCTTTTTTTGAATGTATGCTGTCGTCAGAAAAATGACAATGCCCATACTGAGCCCCAGTAGATCCAGAGACAGATCCACAAAACTGGGGGTCCTGCCTGGAACGAAAGCCTGGTGTATTTCGTCCGACACACCCCAAAGGATCCCTGCCGCGAGGACTCTACTCGCAAAATTCAATCTCCCTCGCTTTTTCAGGATGGGGTACCAGCCCCAGCACAAAAAAATTCCAAGGGTAAAATATTCCAACGGATGGAACAAACTGGCATTGAAAGAAAGACTCACATTGGAAAAAGACCGCTGGGAAAGAGAGAAAATAAATGCCGCATAGAGAATTCCAGGAACCCACCAGTGCCAGGGATTCAATCGATTGCGCCGCTCGTGGGCTCTAAAAATCCATGCAATGAAAGCCCCCATGAAAAGAAGGGAGATGGAAAACGCAAGTTCTTTCAGATCGATGCGGTACAGTTTTGCAACAAACAAGGAACCCACTGCCTGCCCCGCATAGATGAGAGCGATCCAGGTCCAGGCGGATACAGTCGTCAGGCTTTCAATTTTTCTAAAAAAATCGGATAAAGGCATAAAAACAGATAGCCTTCTCAGGGGAAAAATCCGCTTCCAATGTAGAATTTCGTTCATAAGTCATTATTTGTGCTCATGATAACCTTGCCAGGAGATTCACTCTACCATTAATGGCCAAAAACACTAAGCTATAATTTGCCAATCCGCCATGAAGTTGTTAAGGTTTTGTGGTCTTGAAACGCTCCGGTATTTCGTGGAATTGGAGCGCAACCCCACGGAGTTCCACGCTGAAGCAGGGAAAGAGGATCGAAAGCGGCTGTAAAAAAAATCTGCGAAGATCAATGGATGGGAATGGAAAAAACGCGGAGGGGAGATATGTCTGCAGGTACGTTTAGGAAGTGGTTCGTGACGCATCTTGTCCTGGGTTTTGCCGTCGTAAGCGCGATGGGATCGGCTGCCGCCATGACGGAGGACGAAAAGAACAACATAGAGTTGTATGAGCGGCTGGCTCCAGGCGTGGTGAACATTACGAGCACTGTTCTGGAACACGATTTCTTTTTCAATGTCGTCCCTCGACAAGGGGCTGGTTCGGGATCGGTCATCGATTCCAGGGGGTATATTCTCACCAACCACCACGTCATAGAAGACGCCAGCAAGCTGGAGGTGACTCTGGCCGACGGAAAGAAATATACCGCCAGGCTCATCGGCTCCGACCCCGACACGGACATTGCCGTCGTAAAAATTGACGCCACAAGAGAAAATCTCGTAGTGATCCCCATGGGTTCCTCAGCCAACTTGAAGGTCGGCCAAAAGGCCGTCGCCATAGGAAATCCCTTCGGCCTGGGGCAGACACTCACCACCGGTGTCATCAGTTCCATCGGGCGCACCTTACGCTCCACGACGGGAAGGCTGGTGGAGGACATCATTCAGACCGATGCATCCATCAATCCCGGCAACTCGGGGGGCCCCCTGATCGATTCCTCCGGTAAAATGATCGGCATCAACACGGCCATTTTCAGCCCGACAGGGGCCAATGTGGGAATCGGCTTCGCCATTCCCATCGACACGGCAAAACGGGTCGTCGACGAACTCATCAACAAGGGCTACTATGCCTACCCATGGATGGGCATCTCCCTGATGACCCTCTCGGCGGATATGGCCGAAGCATTGAAGCTTTCCGTGGATTCCGGCGTGATGGTTGTGGAAGTGGTCCCGAGAGGTCCGGCCGACAGGGCGGGAATTCGCGGCGGCACTTCACGCGCTCAGATCGGAAACAACATTGTTGTAGTGGGTGGTGATATCATCGTCAAGATGAACGGCAAGAAAGTGAGCGATGCCGATACCGTCATTCGGGATATACGCAAGTTCAGGCCGGGGGATCGCATCCAATTCGATGTAGTTCGCTGGGATGGAAGTCGCAAAAACATTACTCTCATACTCGGCGAACAGCCCAAAAGTTCCCGCTGAAAGAGACTTTTGCAAGTGATATTCGAACCCAATAGAAAGGTCGGTACCCATGAAAAATAAAACTCTCTTCAAGCATCGGCGTCCCCGCCCTCTGACTTTTGTCGTCATGGACGGAATCGGTTACCGTGCGAACCCTGAAGGAAATGCCGTTTCTCAGGGTTATACTCCTCACCTGGACTGGCTTCTCGCCAACTGCCACTATACGTTGTTGAAAGCTCATGGCACCGCGGTGGGCCTGCCTTCCGATTCCGACATGGGAAATTCCGAAGTGGGACACAATGCCATCGGCGCAGGACGCTTTTTCCCTCAAGGGGCTCGACTGGTCAATGAGGCCATAGCATCCGGGAGCATTTTCGAGGGAAAAGGCTGGCGGCGCTTGATCGATTTTTGCCGCAAGCACGATGGTTCCATGCATTTTATTGGACTTTTCTCGGATGGCAATGTGCACAGCCACCTGGACCATTTGAAAGCCATGCTCAAGCATCTGGCTCTCCACGACAAAGTCTTGCGAGCCAGAATTCATATTCTGTTGGATGGAAGGGATGTGGGAGAGACTTCCGCACTGGATTATGTCATTCCCTTCGAATCCTTCCTGAAAGAGATCAACCGGCAGGCCGGCGTGGATTACCGTATTGCCAGTGGCGGCGGCCGGATGAAAGTCACCATGGACCGCTACGAGGCCGATTGGAACATTGTCGCGCTGGGTTGGAAGACCCATGTGGCGGCCGAAGGACGCACTTTCGGTTCAGCGCAGGAGGCCATCGAAACCTACCGCAAGGAGAAGCCGGGAATTATCGATCAAGATCTTCCTCCCTTTGTCGTTGCCGACGGTTCCGGCCCGGTGGGCCCTGTGAAAGACGGAGACTCCGTCGTCTTCTTCAACTACCGGGGGGACCGCGCCATCGAGATCAGCCGCGCTTTCGAAGAGCCCGATTTCGATAAGTTTCCGCGCATCCCTTATCCCAATGCCGCCTATGCCGGAATGATGGAATACGATACGGAAGCCCATATCCCAAAGAATTACCTGGTGGAACCTCCCGTCATCGGCAACACCATGGGGGAATTCCTCTGCAAGGCGGGCATGCGGCAGATGGCCATCAGCGAAACCCAGAAATTCGGTCATGTGACTTACTTCTGGAATGGAAACCGGTCCGGGCTTCTCGATCCAAACCTGGAGGAATACGTCGAAGTGCCTTCAGACAGGGTGCCTTTCGAGGAACGCCCCTGGATGAAGGCGGCGGAAATCACGGACCGTGTGGTCGAAGCCATCGGTTCGGGGAAATTCGACATGATCCGGCTCAATTATGCCAATGGGGATATGGTGGGACATACGGGGGTTTTCCAGGCTGCGCGCATCGCCGTGGAAACGGTGGATCTTTGCCTGGGAAGGCTTATGAAAGCGACACAAAAAGCGGGAGGCATCATGGTCGTCACTGCAGACCATGGCAATGCAGAAGAGATGTATGAATTGGACAAGAAAACAGGCAAACCCAAATACAACGAGGAAGGCAAGCCAAAGGCCAAAACCGCCCACACACTGAATCCGGTGTGGTTTATCGTCTACGATCCCTCAGGGGAATGCGCCTCCCTTCGCTTCAACCCCGAAATCAAGGAACCAAAGCTTACGAACATTGCTGCGACATGTTTTCAGCTCCTGGATCTGGAGCCACCCGAGCTGTACGATCCGCCGTTGTTGATGGCCAATGGCTGATAGCTCCCGGCTCATGGAAAGGAATGAGGAAACAAGCTCGGGAAAGAACGATGCGGCTTGCGGGAGGGGGCTTCCCGCTTCAGTTTTAGCAGGAAGCACCCGTCACGCCGCGCTTCTTTTCAATCGAATCACCAGCACTTCACCGCTGCAGGCAAAACGGACCGGAACCCCTGAAACACCGACCCCGCAACTGGTATAACCCGCCATGTTCCCGTATTTCCAGCTCCCCTCACAGAACCGCCGCGGCGCACTGCTGTGAGTGAAAACAGGCCCCACATAAGGAAGCTTTATCTGGCCGGCGTGCGTGTGTCCACACAGATACAGTTTGGGCCCGTACGCCTCCGCTTCCTTGTAGACCTCGTTGGAATGCGCCACAAAGATGCAAAATTCCCCGCGAGGAACATCTTCGAATGCCTGCGCCAGATCATGACACTTGTAATAGTGGGGATCGTCCACTCCCGCGATCCAGATGCGATCTCCGTTTCGTTCAATAGGTAAGGCGTCATTTACCAGAAAACAGACTCCACATTTTTGGAGGGGGCCGACAATTTCAACACAGTCATGATTGCCCAGAACGCCCAGGATCCCATCCCTGCTTCGAATCTCGGGAATTACCCGGCGAAGGTGCGACAAAGCTTCTGCAAAAGGACCATGGGTTTCCATCCGGAAGTCCCCACCCAGGATGCAGAGATCGGCGTTCACTTCTCGCAGCACGACCTGCAGGTTTTCCGTCAAACCTTCCAGACCGTCCAGGTGAAGATCGGAAAAAAAGAGGATCTTATAATCGTCGAAAGAAGGCGGAAGCTCCGGAAAAGAGAAAGTCACCTCATGCTTTCTGATCTGCAGAGCATTGCGCTTGCCCTTTTCATAAATCCCCAACGCTTTGAAAGCCGTTTTCATGAGAATATGATAATAAAGGGAATCTTCGAAATTAACGAAATGATGCAAGGGATTGGAAGTAATCTGGCAAGAACGGAACTCTCGCAGACGGACCCAGGAATTCACGGGTCTGGGATAATTCGGAAAAGGTTTGTCCAATAAAACCGCTTTAAAAAACAATGACCCAACATAAGCGCCCACACAAAAAAAGGCGAGAAGCAGAAGAGTTTCCCATGCGCTCAGGTCAAAATAAGGGGTAATGACAAAAAAGGGGAAAACTCCTTCGAATACCTGATCCAATCCGGCGAAAATACTCCCACTCGCCATTCCAAGGCGCCTCTTGATAAAGCTCGAAAGGAGGTCTCCTCCCATACTGAGTATCCCGGCCAGGAATCCAATATACCAGGGGAACCCAAAGATCAAGCCTACCATCCAGCCCATCAGTGTTGCGGAATAAACACCTCTGATCGTCTTATGGGGTCCCAGGATGGGCTTACCATCCCCAAAAGTGCGCCCACGGTCCAGCGGAGCATTCCACTTGTCATGAAGGAAGTGGGCAAGAAGCGGGGGGGCCAAATTGATGGACCAGATCAGAAAGAGAATCTTCAGGAAGAGGATCATTCCGGTAATCGCTTATTTTGTTTAGGAGTAGAGAGATATTTTTAAGGAAAAGAATTGCGGTGGGCAAAGAAAAGACTTTACCCACCGCAAGAAGTTAACTTTACTCCCTTATTCCAGAAAATTCTTCAACGAGGCCTGCCTGTTGGGATTGCGGAGCTTTCTCAACGCTTTCTTTTCAATCTGACGAATACGCTCTTTGGAAACCTTAAAGCTTTGACCAATTTTCTCCAGAGTTTCAGCGGGTTGCCCATCGATTCCAAAGCGGAGCCTCAAGATTTTTTCTTCCCTCGGCTGCAGGCTGGACAAGAGGACGCGCGTCACCTCGGCAAGTTCTTTATCTGAACACTCATCTACAGGGGATACCGCCCTTTCATCTTCAATGAAATCTCCCAACCTCTGTTCGTCTTCTCCAATGGGAGTTTCAAGGGAAATCGGCTGAGCTGCAAGAGTCAAAACCATTTGAACCTTCTCCAGCGGCAAATCGGCACGCTCTGCAATTTCCTGTGGCGTCGGTTCCCGCCCGTATTCCTTCAAAAGTTCATAGAAGACCTTAAAGAAGAGGTTTTTCATCTCAATGAAATGAACGGGCAAACGGATGGTGCGCGTTTTGTCGTAAATTCCCCGGATGATACTCTGCCGCACCCACCACGTGGCATAAGTACTGAAACGATTTCCCTTGGTATGGTCAAAACGTCCTACCGCCTTGAGAAGCCCGAGATTTCCTTCCTGAATGAGATCGTCGAAACTCATCCCTCGCCCACGGTAACGCTTTGCAATGCTCAACACCAATCGCAAATTGGCTTTGACCATCTCCTGTTTGGACAAATCGATGCTCTTCATGATGGCCCTGATCTCGCTCAGCATTTGAGAGAAGATTGGATTTTCAGGGTTGTCACGAACTCCACGTTCCAACGTTCGCAGGATCACTTTGAGTATTTTGTCGCGCACGCCGGGAAAGCTCTTCTCATGCCCCAGGAGCTTATCGACCTTTTGATGTAAATCCCGAATCAGCTTATCTTGAGAAGAATTTTCCAGTACCAGTTGAACCAGGCGTTCCTGCCCATTTCGAATCGTTTGAGCCAATTCTATTTCACGTTCTTGAGTCAAAAGCGGGTAGCTTGCTACTTCCTTGAGATAATATGTTACATGATCCTCTTCGAAAGTATCCGCTGTAGAAGCCGCCAGCGATTCTTCCTCCTCCTCTTCCTCCTCTTCGGATATTATCTTTCTTTCAAATTCTTCATCATACTCCGCTTGCAGATCCTCCTCATCAATGGAATCCACGAGCGAAAGATCAGGCTCCTTGAATTCGTCCTCTGAAACCTCCTCCCCCATAAATTTTCTGTAATCTCGTTGCCTCTCATCCCCGTTGAAATAATATTTAAAGGGAAGACACGTTTCAGACGAATAGGTTTTCATTTTTCCTCTCCTTTGGTAAGGGAGATGAAGTTGCCAACCAAACCCCACCATATTGCATTGCATCTGTTGACCTTGTTCCCCCACCTTGCTCTGCCTGGTATGAGTGATTCTGCTGAACCTTATTGACAGAGTAAACAAAAAGTATAAATCATTTATGAGTAGAAGTTAAGATCATTTTACCGAATAGTCAATTCCTGAGAAGGCATTTCGAGAAGGGAATTCTCAACTTTTTATTCCATTATTACAAGTAATTAACCCTGGAGCAGGAAGCCTCTTCCATGGAATGCTCGAGGGTAAAAAAAATTCTACAAAACCCTTTGAAAACAGTTTATGCGCAACGGGGGAAAGCCAAAGAACAGGAATCGTATCCTGCCTGTCGGTCGTCCCCGCAGGGCGAGAGGTCCAAAAACAACAGCCGACATTACAAGGGGGTGGTCAAGCCGACTTCGAAGAATGGGATGTCATCGATGAATTGATCGTACGTGGAGCGCAAGGGATCATCCTCGGCTGTACGGAGATCCCCATGCCGATCGGCGGTGAAGACAGCTCGGTTCCTCTTTTCGATACGACTAAGGACCGAAAACTGTAAATATGTGGCCATTTCTTTGTAGGAACGGTTTCCAGCCGTGATAAGAACCGACAACCGCACACCTTGTCGCGGCAGGATGTCGCTCCTACGAAAACGTATGGGTAAATGGCTGCGTAATTACGAAGACCAGCATTAAGATCCATGCGCTTCGGGCGGTGGATTACTGTCCAGAAAACGATTACATCCACATCCGCAGGCTCGAGCGATACCCGTGAGATCTGTTTGGGAGTGAACGGGTTGGGCACAAGGCAGTAGCCTGCTCGAATGAGGTTCATGAACCACTTCGAATAGAAAGCAGGGATGTCCGTGCGGCGACTGGCGCTTAATCATCTTCAGAGCCTTCGCAATGCAGCCCGAATGAACAGTGCGAGCACCATGAGCAGGGTCGATGGAAGCCAGACCCACAGAAGCTCACTTTTCAGGACCATGTAACCCCAATGACTAAAGAATGCTTTGAGACCGATGGGAGAAACCTTGATCGGAGTCCATGGGAAGAAGTACCTCTCGCTATCGAAGGGAGCAAAAAGTGCGATCCCAAGGCCTCCATCAGTCAAAGCATCCAATATCCCGTGGCTTGCAGTCACAAGGAAAAAGAACAGGAAATAGAAGAGCGAGCGCTTCGGTAGAATCTCCGCATCCCGGAGCAATGCAAACGTAACAAGTCCGCTCAAGATCACTGCAAAGGTGAGCGAATGGAAAAAACCTCTGTGTCCAAAGAGGTGATGGTAAGGAATACCGAAGCGGAAGGCCAAGACATCGGCATCGGGAAGAATCGAGCAGACAACCGATGCCAGGTAAAAACCGCGAGGAACATCTGCAGGTGCAAATGCCTTTGCGGCGGCAATGGCAACGAAAGTATGCGAGATTATAGTGGGCACAATAGTCTTTCCCAAAAAAGACTTGAAAATTCAATCCGGCTTGATACGGACAGGAGCCTTTTTCCCTGTCCGCAATGTTCGTCTGTGGAAAAGACGAATGTTGGAATCCGCCACGGAAAGCCTGTGATCCTGATCATCTATTCCGGCCGTATGCAGAAGGATGGTTTCAGCTTCTACAGATCTGACAATGGCGTTTGGCTGGTAGAAAGCGTTCCCGCTGACTGTATTGAATTTCCAAAAGATTGAGGCAAGTTATGCAGCGTAGAGATGTCATTCTATCCTTTGGACCTCCATAGAGCATCCCAAGTGGATGCCAAAGCTGCAGGAATTCCAGGATGCACGTCGCCCTTGAATGCGTCCTCAGGAGAATCAGCCCGAACGGGGATGAAGTCGATGTGGACCACATTGCGGGGCTCGGCTTCGATCCTGTGTTCCACGACGATCTCGGCGATGCGCCATTTCGCATCTTTGGGAATGTAGGTCATGACGATAGCACCAGTCAGGGGCTTGGTGTTGAGCGAATCTGCTCCACAGTTCTACGAAGAGCATCCTGGACCTCTGTGATGTGGGCTTCATCCCTGTACGGATTGCGAGGCCAGAAGAATCCTTTCAGTCCATCTTTCTTCCGCCTGGGGACGATATGGATGTGCAGATGGGGCACGCTCTGGCTGATCCGGTTATTGACTGCAACGAAGGAGCCTTCAGCCGAGAGTCCTGCTTCAACGGCTCTCGCCATCAGTTTGGCATTGGAGAACAGCGGACCGATGATCTCCTCGGGTAGATCGAGCATGGTTGAATAGTGGTGTTTTGGAATCAGGAGGCAGTGTCCGGGGAATAGCGGCCGATGATCCAGAAAGACAAGGGATATGTCATCCTCAAAGATCCTGTGACTCTCCAGTTCTCCTGCAATGATCCTGCAAAATTTGCATGTTCCGGCCATCGATCAATGAACCCCGTCCTCCGTTACCCGAATAGAATGACACCTCCGATCAGTGCCACAGAGCGCATTATGTGGTGCCGCTTCCACTGCACTCCGGGCAATCGATCTTCCCGTCTCCTTCGCACCGCTTACACGCCTGCGGAAGCGGATAGGTCTGCCATTCCCCGAGTGATCTCGCCGGGAGATGGACAGTACCGATTCCGCCGCAATCTTCACAGGGGATAGTTCCCTTTCCTTTGCACTTCCGACATTCCACCATTTTTCCTCCTGAGACTGCACGTCCAACCCAGATGGAGGTTACTCCATTTTCCTGAAATGCTCAAGGACCCACAGACAGGCCAGTTTGGTAGCCCCCAGCCCATTGTCGAACCGGTTGCTCAACTCACTTGATTTGATCGATGACAGATGGCGCGGATTCATCCCAATGCTCTCGGCAAATGCCTTCTGCGTGATCCCTTGTGCCTTCAGACCATTGAAGAGAGAGTCGAGCCTTGTCGCCTGGAGGTATACCTCAGGGCCAATCGCACGTAATTGTTCTGGACATGAGAGCCAAAATGTGTAGCATTTCCCGGGCGAATTTCATACCAAGGAAGGGAGCACATGGAAAAGTCCATGGCACTTCGATCGTGGAGCATTTTTCGTCGGTTCCGGATCCTCGAACCTTGCTGAAAACCCGTCACAATTTGACGAAAATTATTACCATCAGGATCTTCCGCGAAAAACCGGCGTCAAGGCCAGCAGGAAGCGGGCTGGCTGGGACAATGACTACCTGATGCATTTGCTCACGTCGTAAGAATTTCATGCGATTGCCCTGAGCAATGGGGCAGTGTCTGAAAGACATTGGTTACCGACATCAACCTACATGTCCAAAATCATTTTTCACTTTGCCAGTGGTTGACAGCTTGATCTTTTTGTCCGCCAATCTGAAAGACTCTGTGGCTGGCGGTTGCTTGAATGGCAGCCAAGCAAAGCTCTCCTTGGGCCATCCATCGAAAAGGTCGGCTGGACATGCATGGTGGAAAATAATGTCAAATCAGTGGGTTCTGAAAATGGTCGAAAAAAATGAAAACGAATGAAAATATTTTCAATCAAATTGTCTATAATTATTTTATTTTACACAATATTAATATAAATTGCCGATTTTGGGCTACGGTTTTTACCGAAACTTTCGACGTATTAGTATTTTGAGAGCCGTTTTTTTGATGCTGTGGTCGTCATGTAGACTTCCATGCCAGTCCGGCCTCGTTTCACCCCGCCATGTAAGTTCTTTTTTAGAATCATCCACCACAGATAACTTTAAACTTAGTGACTGCCGATTGGCAGAAAGGAAAGGAGTGCCATTATGTGGGTCTTCACACGGGATGGTTTTTTCAGCGTTGTCAAGAAAGAGTGCAAAGCCGATGAGGTGATGGTTCGGGCAAGGCAGAAGTCGGATCTGCTCGGGCTCGGGAAAAAACTAAATCTTACGCTGTGTATCCAGACCGATGCTGGAACCGATTATGCCTTCAGGGCGGTGCTCAAACAGTCGGATTGGGCCGGATACCTCGCGGATGAGGCAATGCTTCTCGACTATGAGAACTTCAAAGGCTCTCTCTCGAAGAAGGATCATGAGCGGCAGAATGCTTATTTCCAGTGTTGGAGGGCGCTCTTGAACTGGCAGGAACAATCTCGACCCAAGAACAGGAATCGCTCCGGAGTCCGTGTGAAAAATGCGTAGCGGTTGTCGTCATGCTGGGAGGAAATCATGAGCGAAGTCATTCCATTTCCAAAGATGCATCAGAATGTGAATATCGACTGGGATCGAGTGGATTCGATTCGCAAGGCGGGGTACCCCAAGGTCCCAAAGAAAGCGATCACCCTTATCCGAAAGATGTTTGAAAACCCCACCAGCAATGAATCGTATTTCGAGATCCATGATTTTGGAGAGGGCTATCCGTTTGATCCAATTTCACTCGCCCCCGTCCAGGGAGACGCCGTCTGGTTGCTGGATCTTCTCGACCGATACGGCGGTGAAATTTCTTATGGACCCCAAACCTGTCTAATCAAAAGGAAGAAGAAAAAGCCGGCCCTCTTTCTCATTCAAAAGATCAGTGCGGAGCTCCTGGAAGCAGTGCATGCTGCGATAGGCCCCGAGTACGAGCATTTCTTGCAGACGAGTCGTTGGGTTGTCTTGGGTCGGGAGGTCAATGAAAAACTGATGATCTTTGTGATCAGAAACAGGGAGGATGAAGCTTTGGTTTATCTGGGAGTGTTTGACCGAAAGACAGCCTTCGTCCTTTTCGCACGCATGGAATCCGGTCGGTCGGTGGAAGAAGTTCTCGACCTGTAGTGTATAACTTTTCATAGCAAAGGAGAAATCATGAACAAACTGGAGAGATATAGAGGGTGCTTGATGGGATTGGCTGTCGGGGATGCCTTGGGAACGACTCTGGAGTTCCGGGCGCCGGGTTCCTTCACTCCTCTGACGGACATGGTGGGGGAAGGCCCCTTCAGGCTGAAGCCGGGGGAATGGACGGACGATACTTCGATGGCTCTTTGTCTGGCCGAGAGTCTCATTGAACGGCGGAGTTTCGATCCGGCGGATCAGATGGAACGGTATCTTCGCTGGTACAGGGAAGGGCATCTCAGCAGCAATGGACGATGCTTCGACATTGGGAACACGGTGAGAGATGCTCTCTTGAAGTTTGAAAGGATGGGTGAACCTTATTGCGGATCAACCCACCCCAGATCGGCTGGGAACGGCTCCATCATGCGTCTTGCACCTGTGCCCCTCTTCTACGCATGCAACCCCGAAGAGGCCATCGAGAAGTCCGGTGAGAGCTCTAAGACGACGCACGGCGCGGCAACGGCTGTGGATGCCTGCCGCTATCTGGGTGCGCTCATCGTTGGAGCACTGAACGGAGCGACGAAGGAAGAGTTGCTTTCATCTCGCTACAGCCCTGCGCCAGGGTACTGGGACGGGCACCCCCTGGTCTCCGAAATCGATGCCATCGCACGAGGCTCTTTTAAATTGAAGAACCCTCCCGAGATCAAAGGGACCGGCTACGTTGTTCAGTCCCTGGAAGCTGCACTCTGGGCCTTCCATCGGAGCGATTCCTTCAAAGAGGGATGTCTCATGGCGGTCAACCTTGGAGACGATGCCGATACCACCGGAGCAGTCTTTGGACAACTGGGAGGGGCCTTTTACGGCGAGCAGGGAATACCTTCTGAGTGGAAAGAAAGACTGGTTGGCCGTCAGCTGATCGATACCTTTGCCGCGAAGCTCTTCGAATTTGCCTCAATGGGTGCTTGAATCTACGGAAGGCATGACACGTCAGGCCGATCATCCTCCAAGGACAAGGGGGCGAAGGGCATTTCTCGGTCATTTTCTTCGCTCCCTTTGAATTTTTCGGAAACTTCCAGGATATCAACGCCCTGCGGGGCGGAGTATGGAATTCCTGTCTCGATCACTGCTCTGCGCAAAGAAAACGAAAAAACACCTCTTGCCGGAAACGGATGTACGCAATGATGAGGAAAACTGCATTGAATGTAGGCAATGTGTACGCAACGAAAAAAGGGGAAACAGGTATAACCTGTAACCCCTTGAATTCCCTGGCACGCCTGAAGGGATTCGAACCCCTGACCTACGGATTAGAAGTCCGTTGCTCTATCCAGCTGAGCTACAGGCGCATTTTTCGGTGGACGGCGAGCAACATGACCGCATGCCGCTCGCATGTTAGATAGTCGTTTTCCCATCCTTTTGTCAATACTCTTCTCGTGAAATTGGCTGCCTCTCGTTTTTTGTTTTGCCTTCTTCCGGAAAACATCTATAAAAAATCAAAAGTTTTTAGGTGCAGAGGCGAAAACCCTCCAGTTCTAAGAAAGGACGGATAGAAGTTATGAATCCCACTACTCGATGGGCCAGTCTGGCGGCAGGATGTATCCTCCTTCTTTATGGAATGAAGATGCTTTATCAGAAAGGGGATTGGGTTCTTGTGGTCATCAGTGCGCTGATCGTGGCATTCAGCGCATTGGGCATCATTAAAGAAAGGAACAAAAAGGAATGAACGGTGGACTTCGCCCTTCAAAGTGAGAATTGCCGGAGGTCGAGGGAATACGCTTGACGTGCTGCAACAAATCATCTAACTTTCGTCCACTTGAGAGGATGCTGAAATTCTGATTTTATTGCTATAGAGAGGGGAAGTGTCGGATATGGACGATCTCAATGTGGTCATGCGGGAACGGATTCAAAAGGCGGAGGAAATGGAAAAGGGTGGGGTGGTTCTGTACCCCAATGGATACAATGTTCCCCATCACATTAAAGATCTCATCGAGGCTTTCAAAGACAAGACCAGTGAAGAGCTTGAAGCCGAGCCGTCTTCCTCCTTTACCATCGCCGGGCGCATTCTTTCCGTGCGATCTTTTGGAAAATCCACCTTCATGCATCTTCTGGACGCAGAAGGGAAGATTCAGATCTACCTGCAGCAGAATCATTTGGGAAAAGAACTTTATGCCTTCGCCAAAAAGCTCGATATCGGTGACATTGTCCGTGTTTCCGGGACTCTTTTCCGCACCAAGACCGATGAATTGACCCTTGCGGTCAAGGAACTCCATCTTCTTAACAAGAATCTGCGTCCGCTTCCGGAAAAATATCACGGCCTCAAGGACGTCGAGACACGGTACCGCCAGCGTTATGTGGATCTCATCGTCAACGAATCGGTTCGGGAAACTTTCAGAAGACGGGCGAAAATCGTTCAGACCATCCGGCAATTCCTGAGCGACCGAGGATTTCTCGAGGTGGAAACCCCCATGATGCAGGCTGTTCCCGGTGGAGCCACCGCCAAGCCTTTCAAGACTTACCACAATGCTTTGGACATGGATCTTTACCTGCGCATCGCTCCGGAGCTCTATCTCAAGAGGTTGCTCGTAGGGGGATTCGAGCGTGTTTTTGAACTCAATCGGAACTTTCGCAACGAAGGAATTTCCACACAGCACAATCCCGAATTCACCATGGTGGAGTTCTATCAGGCTTATGCAACGTACGAAGACCTGATGGCGCTCACGGAAGAGCTCTTCGTCACACTTGCAGAGACGGTAAATGGCGGTAAACTTCAAATCGAATACCAGGGCCAGGAGATCGACTTCACGCCTCCCTGGAAGCGGTACCGTCTGCTGGATGCCGTTGTGGAGCTGGGGAATGTTCCGCGTTCCGCCCTGGAAGATCCAAAAGAGATCTTCGATGTGGCCAGGTCCATGGGGATCGAGGTGCATCGTTTCGAAGGGCAGGGAAAACTGCTGACCAAAATTTTTGATGTGGCCGTGGAGCCGAAACTCATCCAACCCACCTTCATCACTCACTATCCCGTTGAGGTTTCCCCTCTCTCCCGCAAGAGCGATGCGGACCCGAATGTTACGGACCGTTTTGAACTCTTTATGGCAGGCCGAGAGATGGCGAACGCTTTTTCGGAGTTGAACGATCCCCGCGATCAAAGGGCGCGTTTTTCCGACCAGCTCCAGGCGCGGCAGGCGGGCGATGAAGAAGCCCATTATATGGATGACGACTATATCCGTGCCCTGGAATATGGAATGCCTCCGGCAGCGGGTGAAGGCATCGGCATTGACAGGGTGGTGATGTTGTTCACCGATTCGGCGTCCATCCGTGACGTGATCCTTTTCCCTCACTTGAGGCCAGAAAAGAAGATCTGATACACCTATGACGTTTGAACTTTTTGTCAGTCTGCGCTACCTCCTGGCAAAGCGCCGTCAGACTTTTATTTCGCTCATCACGCTCATTTCCATTGCCGGAGTTGCAGTGGGAGTAACGGCCCTTATCGTGGTGCTGGCGGTCATGAACGGTTTTCAAGAAGACCTTCGAACCCGCATTCTTGGAATCACTTCCCACATCGTGGTGGGAAGCTTCAATGGCGCCATATCCGATTATCGCAACATCAATGCTGAAATCGAACAAGAACCCGGGGTGGTTGCAGCCACTCCTTTCATTTATACCCAGGTGATGATCAGTTCCGGTAAGAGTGTTTCGGGAGCTGTTCTTCGGGGTATCGATCCACAGACAGCCTTCAGGGTCATCAATATTCAAGACAATATGATTCGGGGCAGTTTGGGGGATCTGCGGCCGCCGCAGCCTTCGGAAGGCGCCGGAGATGCCTCCGGTGCGGCGCAGCCCGGAATCATTCTGGGAAGCGAGTTGGCCAACAACCTGGGGGTTCGGCAGGGCGAATGGGTCACCGTTATTTCCCCTTCAGGGCGGCTCACCCCCATGGGGCAGGTCCCCAAGAGCAAACTCTTTCAGGTAGTGGGGATCATCCAGGCGGGCATGTACGAATATGACAGCACGCTTGCCTACATCAATATGGAGATCGCTCAGCAGTTCCTGGGGACCGGGGATTCCGTGACGGGCATCGAGGTCAAAGTGAAGGACATTTACAAGGCCCGCCAGGTCGCGGATGCATTGCGGTCCCGTTTGAAGCAATCCTTCTGGGTGCGTGATTGGATGCAGATGAATCAGAACCTTTTTTCTGCGCTCAAACTCGAAAAAGTGGTGATGTTCATCATTCTGACCTTGATCATTCTGGTGGCTGCGTTCAATATCGTGAGTTCCCTCATCATGCTGGTGATGGAAAAGACGCGGGACATTGCCATCATGAAGGCCATGGGGGCCACGACCGCCAGCATTCGAAAGATTTTTGTGCTGGAAGGGTTTCTTATAGGTGTGTCGGGAACGATCCTGGGGCTCCTGGGGGGATTCGGCCTCTGCACCCTGTTGAAAAAGTACCAATTCGTTGAACTGCCGCGAGACGTCTATTTTCTTTCGACTCTCCCCGTGAATATGGAAGCGGCGGACGTGGGATTGATCGCATTGTCTGCGATCCTCATCAGTCTGACGGCAACACTTTATCCCTCGCGCAAGGCTGCGAAACTGGAACCCTCGGAAGCCCTTCGCTATGAATAACCTAAACCATCCCGTAGAAGTGCAAACGTTGGGTCTCACGAAGGTTTTCGGCAGCGGTGTGCATTCCATCGAGCTTTTCAGGGACCTGGATTTTGTCCTGCGCAAAGGGGAACGCATCGCCATCGTCGGTGCCTCGGGAGCCGGAAAGTCCACTCTGCTCCACATCATAGGAACATTGGAAAAACCCAGCAGCGGAAAAGTACTCTATGGGGGGAAGGATATCTTTCTCTCCGACGAGCGGGAACTGGCGCGGTTCCGAAATCGGCACATCGGCTTTGTTTTCCAGTTTCATTACCTTTTGCCGGAGTTCAATGCCCTGGAAAACGTGATGATGCCCGGTCTGATAGCGGGCTTGCCACGGGGAGAGATCCAGTCGCAGTCTCTGGCTCTGCTGGAGCGTTTGGGGCTCTCCAGCCGTATTCGGCATCGGGTGGGGGAACTTTCAGGAGGAGAACAGCAGCGAGTAGCCGTGGCGCGTGCACTTCTTCTGCGGCCGAGCCTCTTTCTGGCGGATGAGCCCAGCGGTAACCTGGACAGCCGAACGGGGCGGACGCTGCATGAACTGTTGGTCTCTCTCAATGAAGAGCTTGGTTTGACGATGGTGATCGTGACTCATAATGTGGAGTTGGCTTCTATGATGCAAAGAACTTTTCGACTGGCGGATGGGCAACTGAGGGAAGAATGAGCGTTGTCGAAAGCTGCGTTCTGTTTATGAATGATTCATTGCGTCCATTGATATGATAAGAAATTTTGCCTTTAATCTCCTGAAATCCAGAAGTGGTAGGAGCGATGGCCTTCGAGGGCCGGTCAGTCGGGGAATCGGGCTATAACGGGGGGGGGAAAACTTCATGCGCAAGTTGTGGATGATTCTATGTCTTATTGGGATGAGTTCCATCTCGTGGGCTCAGGACAGCACCCCAAGCGTTGCATTACTGCCTTTCACGATCCATAGCAAACAAGATACGGTCAAGACACAGAAAACGATCATTGATCTGCTGGTGCGTCAACTCAATGCGGAAGGCGTTAAGACCGTCGATCCTCAGGAAGTGGAAAAAATCGTTCGACCAGGTGAATCCGTGCAGATGGAAGACCAGGCGCGCTCCATCGGAAGGCGGCTCTCCGCAGGGTATGTCGTGACGGGCAGCCTGAACGAAATCGGCAACAACATCAGCCTGGATGCCAAACTGATCGATGTTTCAGGCGCCAAGAAAACGGAACCGCTTTTTGCCGAAGAAAAGGGAATGGAAAACCTCGCCGCCGCTATCAACCAGATCATACAGCAGATGGCGGTTCATCTTCTGGCCAAGGCGGTCATTGCAGATGTGAAGATCCAGGGCAACGAGCGCATCGAAGCTGAAGCCATCAAGTTGAATATCAAGAGCAAGAAGGGGGAACTCCTCCGTTCGGAACAGGTGGCCGAAGATATCAAAGCCATATACAAGATGGGTTATTTCGAGAAGGTCGACGTGGAGGTGACCGACACATCGGCCGGCAAAGTCCTGACCTTCGTATTGCAGGAAAATCCCACGGTCCAGGAAGTGCGCATCAAGGGCAACAAAAAGATCAAGGAAAAGGATATCCTCGCAGCTATCGGCACCAGGCAGTACACGATCCTGCAAAAGAACGTGGTTGCCGAAGATGTACAGAAAATCTTGAAGCTTTACAGCCAGAAAGGCTATTACAACGCCGACGTGAAGACGCAGATCGAGTTTCCCAAAGATCCCCGAAAAGCGACGGTGGTCTTCGACATCGATGAAAAGAATAAGGTTTACATCAAGAAGATTTCCTTTACGGGGAACAAGAGTTTCTCGGGGCGCAAACTTCGTGGCATCATGCAGACCAAACAGAAGAGCGTGCTCTCCTGGGTCACCGATCGAGGCATTCTGCAGAAAGACATTATGGAAACGGATACGGATCGTTTGACCGTCTTCTATCATGATAAAGGGTTTATGGATGCCAAAGTGGGCACCCCTGAAATAACCCGCCGCGATGATGGTTTTTATATCAATATTCCCATAGATGAAGGGGAACGGTATAAGGTTACGAGTGTCAAGGTTTCCGGTGACCTGATCAAGGATGAGGAAAAGATCAAAGAGGATCTGAAATCGAAATCCGGTGAATATTTCAGTCGTGAAAAACTGCGTGAAGATATTGACTTTCTCAGCAAGAGCTACATGAACGAAGGGTATGCCTACGTGCAGGTGGATCCCGAAGTGAAGCGCAACGCAGAAGACCAGACGGCAGACATCACCTACAATATAAAAAAAGGGGAACTGGTGCATATCGGGAGAATCTACATCACCGGCAACACCAAGACTCGAGACAAGGTGATTCGGCGTGAAATGAAGCTGGCGGAAGGGGATACCTTCAATTCGACTAAAATGGAAGAGAGCATGACGAACCTCAAGAAGCTCGACTATTTTGAAGATGTGGAAATCACTCCTTCTCGAGGGGAACAATCCGATATCATGAATCTCAATGTCAAGGTGAAGGAAAAGCTCACCGGAGCCATCAGTGTGGGTGGCGGTTTTTCTTCGGACGACGGGCTCTTTGCCAGTGGTGAAATCATGCAGCGCAACCTCTTCGGAAGAGGGCAGTCGCTGGGCTTCAAGGCCTATCTGGGCCAGGACGCTTCGCGTTATGTCGCCAGCTTCACGGAACCGTGGCTTTTCGACAGGCATATCATTGCCGGGATCGACGTTTATGACTGGCTCAGGGAATACAACGATTTTACAAAGGATGCCATCGGGTTTAGAATCCGGACGGGTTATCCCTTTGGAAACTACAGCCGGTTGAATACCTATTACACGTTTGAAGATGCCGATGTTACGGATGTAGCGGATACGGCTTCAGTGTACATCAAATCTCAGGAGGGACGCCGCATCAAAAGCAGCATTACCATGGGCGTCGAGCGGGATACGACCAATCATCCCTTCCTGCCCACCAAGGGTACCATCAATGCGGTCTCTATGGAATTCTCCTCCCAGTACCTGGGCAGCGACAGCGATTTTATCAAGAGCGAAGTGCATTCGGGTTGGTATTTCCCGATTTACTGGAAGTTGGTGGGATTTGTGAGGGGGGAGTTTGGGTATATCGACGAAACGGATCCGGATAATCCCGTCCCCATCTATGAACGGTTTTTCCTGGGCGGAATCAATTCACTGCGTGCGTTCGACTGGGGGGATGTCGGCCCCAAGGATGAGCAGGGGGAGGTCATTGGCGGCTTGACCTATGGCGTGGCCAACTTTGAAGTCCTTTTCCCACTGATTGAAAAGCTGGGTGTACGGGGTGTTGTCTTTTTTGATGCGGGCAACGCTTATAACGATATTGACGAATTTGATGTGTCGAATTTCAGGACCGATGCCGGTGCAGGCATTCGATGGAATTCTCCGTTTGGACCTCTTCGCATCGAGTGGGGCTACAATTTGGACCCCGAACCCGGCGAAGACAATTCGAAATGGCAGTTTTCAGCAGGTGCATTTTTCTAAGGAGCGGAATGAATGAAAAAGAGAATCTCAGGTTGGTGGATCTTATTGGTGCTTGGCATTTTTGTTGTTTCCTCTTCAACCGTTTGGGCTGCGTCGTCCCCCAAGATCGGATATTTTGAGTTGCCGACAGTCTTGCAGCAATCCCGCTGGGGAAAGCAGTCCAATGAAGAATTTAAGAGGGAGGGAGATTCCATCAAAGCGGATGTCGACCGTAAGGTGCAGGCCTTTAAAACCGCCAAGGAAGAGTTCGACAAAAAGAAGGATGTATTGGACGAGAAGACCAAGGCAAAGAAAATCAAGGAGCTTCAGGCTCTTCAGCAGGAAGGCGAGAAGCTCCTGATGGAATCCAACGCGAAGATGAGCAAGCTTTCCAATGAACTGACAGGGCCTCTGGTCGACAAGGTGCTTGAAATCGTTCGGAGGATCGGAAAAGAAGAGAAGTACGATTACATTTTTGAACGTGAAAAAGCCGGAATCGTTTTTGCCGATGACAAGGAAAACTTGACGAGGCGCGTGATCGACGAGTTGGATAAAGTAGCTCCCCACAAATAGGCAACAAAAATAGATACCGGGCAGCGAGCTTCAGAACCGGAAGAGTTGATAGACCTCAACTCTTCCGGTTTTTGGTCGTTGGCTACTGGAACCGGAATTTTGTTCATGACAGAGAGTGACAACAGAAATAATAAGAAGAAGTCATTTTCGTTGGGGGAGCTGGCCGGGCATTTGAGAGCTGCCGTCAAAGGAAACCCGGAAATCCGCATCGAAGGAGTGGGCTCCCTTGAGGATGCTTGTCCCGGCCAGCTGAGCTTCATTTCCGATAAAAAGTACCTATCCCTTTTATCCCAAACCAAAGCATCTGCTTTGATCGTGTCCCCAGCCCTTCAAGACATCGATTTTCCCCTTCTGGTATGCAAGCAGCCCTATCTTGCTCTGGCCAGGGTTGGGCAGCTTTTCGTGGAGCCGCCTTTTCTCCCCCCTGGAATTCATGATAGCGTCTGCCTCGGAGAAAACATTCAGTTGGGGGAGGATGTTCGCGTCGGTCCCCTAGTGCAAATCGGGAATCATTCTGAGATCGGCCGTGGTACCCGTATTTACGGGGGAGCCTATATCGGGGCCGGAGTCAGCCTGGGGCAGGATTGTCTCATTTACCCGGGTGTAACCATTTTGGATGGGTGTCGCATCGGAAACCGGGTCACCATACACTCGGGGACAGTCATTGGAGCGGACGGATTTGGATTCGCGCAGGATGAAGAGGGGCATCACGTGAAAATTCCCCAGGTGGGGATCGTTCAGATCGATGATGATGTGGAAATTGGTGCCAACTGCACCATCGACCGGGCCACTTTCGGGCGGACATGGGTGCAGCGGGGAACGAAAATAGACAATCTGGTCATGCTGGCACACAATGTCGTGGTGGGAGAGCATTCCATCATCGTGTCCCAGGTTGGAATCTCCGGAAGCACTCGCCTCGGAAAACATGTGATTTTGGCAGGCCAGGTGGGAGTCGTCGGGCACATAGAAATCGGCGATGGAGTTCGCATTGGAGCCAAGGCGGGAGTGAGCCGTTCGATCAAGGCCGGCCAGGATGTGGCGGGAATTCCTGCTCTGCCCCACAGGGAATGGCTTAGGGTCATGGGAAATTTGAGGCGCCTTCCACAATACAAGGATGAACTCATGGACCTCAAGAAGAAGATCGCTGAACTCGAAGCATCTTTGCACAGGGAATGATCATGGATATTCTGGAAATTCTTAAAATTTTACCTCACCGCTATCCATTTTTGCTGGTGGACCGTGTGCTGGAAAGCACATCCGAAGAATTGGTGGCGCTCAAGAATGTAACGATCAACGAACCCTTTTTTCAGGGCCATTTTCCCGTTCAACCCATTATGCCCGGTGTTCTCATCGTGGAAGCGCTGGCCCAGGCGGGGGGAATTCTCGCTTTTGAAAAACTGCCGGAACTGAAATCCAATGCGGTCTATTTCATGGGAATGGACAAGGTGCGGTTCCGCAAACCCGTGCGTCCCGGCGATCAGTTGATTTTGAAGCTGAAAATGCTCAAACAGCGTGGAGTCGTTTTCAAGATGCAGGGGGAAGCCTACGTCGACAATCAGCTTGTGGCGGAGGCGGAGCTCATGGCGACTATTGATCAGGGAAAGCCGGAAAAGAGTGAGTGAAGCCGGCTGAAACAAGCGGGTGTTCATCCTCAAGCCACCATTCAATCGATTTACAAGGAGAGAAGTACGCTATGGAAATTCATCCCACTGCCATCGTGTCCCCCAAGGCTCAGTTGGCGGAGGATGTGACGATACAAGCCTTCAGCGTTATCGGGCCGAACGTCACGATCGGCTCTGGCACCGTGGTGGGCCCCCATGCGGTCATCGACGGATGGACGACAATCGGGGAACGGAACCAGGTTTATCCTTTTGTTTCCATCGGATGTGCTCCCCAGGATATCAGCTATAAAGGTGAAGAAACTCAGGTGATCATCGGGGATGGGAACATCTTTCGCGAAAACGTGACCGTCCACCGTGGTACCTGCAATGGCAGGAGTTGTACGCGCATTGGGAATCAGAGCTATTTCATGGCGTATTCCCATGTGGCGCACGACTGTATCATTGGGGACAATGTGGTAATGGCCAATGCCGCGACTCTGGGAGGGCATGTGCAGGTGGATGATCATGCGACTCTGGGGGGGTTGGTGGCAATCCATCAGTTCGTGCGTATTGGAACCCATGCATTCATCGGGGGCAAGTCGGGCCTGCGCATGGATATGCCGCCCTATATGCTGGCATTTGGTGCCCCTGCAAAGCTCTACGGACCCAATCTCGTGGGGCTCCGCCGCAATCATTTTTCAAAAGACGCCATTCATGCTTTGAAAAAGAGTTACAAGATCCTTTTCCGGTCCGGCCTGAGCTTGAAAGATGCTGTGGAGAAGGTTCGCGAGGAGGTTGATTTTCTTCCGGAAGTCGAGACCCTTGTGCGGTTCATGGAAGAGCATTCCAAACGGGGGGTTACAAAATTCACGGTATGAGCGGTAGAGAAACGGATACTCCGAATATAGCGTATAGCCGGGTGGGACTCATTGCAGGGAGCGGTCAATTTCCGCTCCTTTTTGCTCATGCAGCCAGCCAGGCCGGTGTTGAGGTCGTCGCTGTGGGATTTGAAGGTGAAACCGACCCCATGCTGGCAAAATACGTCACCGAGTTCCACCTGTTGAAGCTCGGGCAGCTCAACCGCCTGATCAAGGTTTTCAAGAAGACCAGCATTTCTCATGCCGCCATGGCCGGGGCCATCAACAAAACGAAGCTTTATGCCCGCATACGCCCGGATTGGCGTGCAGTCAAGCTGTTGAACCGGGTCCTGAACAAAAAGGACGATTTCCTCCTGAGAGCCTTGGCCGAAGAACTGGAATCGGAGGGGATATACATCGAGTCTTCGACCCTGTTTCTGCCATCCCTTCTGGCTCCCGAAGGCATCTTGACCCGCCGCAAACCCAACCGCCGCGAACTGGCCGATATTTCCTTCGGGTGGCGCATGGCCAAAGCAGTGGGGCACCTGGATATCGGGCAGTGCATGGTGGTCAAGAACCAGGCGGTCCTGGCTGTTGAGGGCATCGACGGCACCGATGCGACCATCCTTCGTGGAGGACGCTTGTGCCGTGGCGGAGCGGTGGTCGTCAAGGTGAGCAAGCCGATTCAGGATCTGCGATTTGACGTTCCGGCCGTGGGCCTGGACACTATCGAAACCATGAAACGTGTAGGGGCTCGCGTTCTGGTGGTCGAAGCAGGAAAAACGCTGGTTTTCGATCTTGATCGAATGATCGATGTCGCCGATGCGGCTGGAATCACTTTTCTGGTTCGAAGAGATGAAGAAGAGATTTCCGAGGATGCCGATTCCCGAAATGTGGCGGTGGTGCACCCCCGGGACACGATTGGCAGGGGTGAGGTTCCCCCCCGGAAGGTTCAGAGCGCAGTGTTCATCCGGAAGCCCAAACCGGATGCTCTGCGGGTGGGGGTAATCGGCGTGGGATACTTGGGGCGGTTTCACGCGCAAAAATACGCGCGCCTTCCGGAGGCCGATCTCGTCGCTGTTGCAGATATCAATGAAGCCCAGGCCAAAAAAGTGGCGGCAGAAGTGCAGACGGAAGGTGTAAGTGACTACCGCCGGCTTTTGGGTCGTGTCGATGCCGTGAGCATTGTGACCCCCACCGTTCATCATTACGATGTGGCCAGGGAATTCCTGGCTGCCGGTGTCCATGTGCTGCTGGAAAAGCCCATGACCCATACCCTGGAAGAAGGGGAGCAGCTCATTCGATTGGCCCGGGAGAAGGGATGTATTCTGCAGGTGGGCCATCTGGAGCGTTTCAATTCCTCCTTTGTCGCCTTGTACCCGCGCCTCAGGAACCCCATGTTCATCGAGGCCCACCGACTGGCTTTGTTCAACGAACGCGGCCTCGAGGTGGATGTTATCCTCGATCTCATGATTCATGATATCGACATCGCGCTCCATATCATCCAATCCCCCCTGGAACGCATTCACGCTGCGGGCGTATCGGTCCTGACCCCCCTGCCGGATATCGCCAGTGTCCGGCTGGAATTCGTCAACGGCGCCGTGGCCAATCTCACGGCGAGCCGGATGTCCCTCAAAAATATGCGAAAGCTCAGGGTTTTTCAGGAAGACTGCTATCTTTCGGCTGATTACGCCAACAAAAGAGCTTACGCCGTTTACAAGGAAGAGGAATCCGATGATGCGGGGTACCCGCAGATTTCCGTCGAAGAGCTGGAAATCGAAGCAAAAGACGCTCTCGAGGAAGAAATCAGCTCTTTTCTGAGGTCCGTGCGGACGGGGGAGAAGCCTTTCGTGGACGGCGTCCAGGGGCTGAGAGCCCTTGCCGTGGCATTGGATATATCTCATCAAATCGAAGAACAGATGCGTGGAAAATGGCATTCTCCCAAAAACCATCCATCAAAATCTTCCTGAGCGCTGGGGAGGCATCCGGAGACCTGCACGCCGCCGGGCTTGTCCGTGCCATCAAGTCCATTGCACCGTCCTCGAAGATCACATGCCTGGGAGGCCCTCAACTGAAGCAGGCGGGGGCTTCCGTTCTGGTGGACAACCGAGACATGGCCGTGGTCGGCCTCTTTGAAGTTTTTCGACACGCCAAAGTCATCTGGTGTGCGTGGCGAAAGATCAAACGTCATCTCGTTCAGGAGCGACCCGATCTCCTGATTCTCATTGATTTTCCCGACTTCAATTTCCTGCTTGCCCGCCAGGCGCACCGGCTGGGGATCAAAGTCCTCTACTATATACCCCCCCAGATCTGGGCATGGAGAAGGGGGAGGGTGCATACCCTGAAACGCCTTGTGGACGAGATGGTGGTGATCCTGCCTTTCGAGGAGGAATTCTACCGGCGCTACGGGGTGCAGGCGCACTTTCTCGGCCATCCCCTTTTGGACGTTGTGGAAGCTGCGCGGGAGGAGAGAGAAGGCCGTTATCGAACCCGTTCAACCGGTCCTTTTGTGGGGCTTCTTCCAGGCAGCCGACATTCCGAAATCCGGTCGCTTCTCCCCGAAATGCTGAAAACGGCTTCCCTCCTGATTCGACGCTTGCCCGAGATCTCTTTTCTTCTGCCCGTTGCTCCCACACTGGATAGCCGGGCATTTGAAAGGGAAGTACTGCGTTCGGGTTTGCCCGTCCGGCTGGTGGAAGGGGACACCTATGGCGTAATCCGCGGCTGCGACCTGGTCATAACGGCCTCCGGGACGGTGACACTCGAGACGGCCATCCTGGGCGTTCCCATGATCATCGTCTACAAGGTATCCCACTTCAGTTATTATTTGGGACGACACCTGATCAAGGTCAAACATGTGGGACTTCCCAATCTGATTGCGGGGCGGGGCATCGTTCCCGAGCTGCTTCAGCACGAAGCCACTGCCGAACGCATTGCAGCAGAAGCCTTGGAAATGCTTCTGGATCCGAAAAAACTGGATGCACAACGGCAGGAACTGGCAAAAATTCGAAGCCATTTGGGCGAACCGGGTGTGGGGGCGCGTGTAGCCGGCTTGGTGATGCTCATGAAAACTGAAAAGCTGAAAGACCAGCCATGCTAGATCACGCTTCCCATTCATCCCATCTTTCCCCATTGCAGAGAAGGCTCTGGTATCATCTATACAATATTTTCATCACGCTTCTCTGGCCCGTTTTATTTTTCTACTATTTTCTGAGGGTCCATACAGACGGCAAATACCGTGATAATTATCCGGCACGCCTGGGAATGCGTCCGCCGTTCCTTCCCCATGGGCCACGGCGAGTGTGGGTTCATGCCCTTTCAGTGGGAGAAACGCTTTCGGTCGTCCCCCTTGTGCATGCGATCAAAAGGGAAAGGCCGGATCTGGAGATCCTCTTTTCAGCCGCGACCGAAACGGGACTCAAAATGGGCCGGGCCCGCCTTGGCCCCACCGTGAATGCTTTCTTTACGCTTCCCCACGATTTCCCATGGAGCATGCATTCCCTGGTGGACCACCTCAAGCCGGATCTTTTTGTGCTCGTGGAAACCGATATCTGGCCGAACCTGCTCCATGCTTTGAAACGTCGGGGTGTTCTCACCGTGCTTGTCAACGGCAGGATTTCTCAGAAGTCTTTCCGTCGATTGAAAAGCCTGGCGCCTTTTGTCCGCGTGCTTTTCAGATGTTTTGACTTCATTTTCGCTCAATCTTTGGACGATAAATTTCGATACGAAGTCCTGGGAGTGGCTCCGGAACAGGTGCATGCCGCTGGAAACCTCAAATTTGATTCCGTTTTGAGAAACCATTCTGAAGAGGATCTCTCTTTTTTGAGAAGGAGTTCAGGAATAGATGGGCAGCGACTCACCTGGATTGCGGGGAGCACTCATGAAGGGGAGGAGGAAATCCTCCTGGAAATCCATGCCCGGTTGAGAGTGCGCTACCCTGATCTGCTGCTCGTTTTGGCGCCACGCCATATCGAAAGAATTCCCCATTTGCTTGTCCTTTGCCGCAAGCATGGATTGGAGGCATCCTTGCGTTCCCGGGGAGAATCGGCAAGAGAAAGGCAGGTTTATCTTCTTGATACACTGGGAGAACTGAGCATATTTTATGCCTTGGCGGACGTGGCTTTTATCGGAGGGAGTCTCGTTCCGTTCGGAGGCCATAATCCCCTTGAGGCGGTCGCCTGCGGAAAACCGACCCTCTGGGGGGCGCACCTGTCCAATTTTCGGGAAATGGAAGCGAGCCTCGTGCGTGCGGGATGTGGACAGAAGGTCTTCTCGCTTAAAGAGTTGGAGACTGCATTGGACGCATGGCTGATGGATAGGGGGGCACGGGATCGCGTGAAGGCCGCAGCCATGGATTTTTGTGCCGCACACACCGGTTCCAGCTCTTACATCGCCCGCTGGCTGGCGAAACGGATTTGAAGGCCGTTTCCCCCTGGACGGCATCCGGCGGTATGAACAAAAAAGGGAAACCGATGAATAGTTACGCAGAATTTTTGGATCGGGATGATTGCATTTTGTTTCTCGTGGATATTCAGAAAGTGATGCTGAACCCCTGCGAAGGCAAAGACCGCCTTTTGAAGAATGTTCCAGCCCTCTTGAAGATCTCGGATCTCCTGAATATTCCGGTATTCTTTTCTGTACACAATGCGGACAAATTGGGTGGGGTTCTGCCTCAACTCCTGCAAAAGGTGAACGAACCCAAGATCCTGAATAAATTGGCATTCAGTTGTTTTGAAAACGAAGCCATGGCCCGGGCCATTGCCGAAACGGGACGTAGAACACTGCTTCTGGCAGGCATCGAGGCCCATGTTTGTATTTTCCACACGGGAGCGAACGCTCTGCGTTTGGGGTACAAGGTGCATGTTGCTGCAGATGCCGTGGCTTCACGAAGCGATTTCGACCGGGAAATCGGATTGCGGCGTCTGGAAAAGGCAGGGGCAGTGATCAGCTCCACGGAAATGGTGATCTTTGAATTGCTTGGGCGTGCGGGAACCGAGGAGTTTCGAGCGTCATTGCCCTTGCTGAAAACACTTTAGGTCGTTTTGGGCACTCACCTTCTGTGTGAGTGCCGGGGGCATGAAGACGGGGAGGTTGAGCAGAACGATCTCCAGCGGAGACCGGGAGGTCTCTACCGGAGACAGGGCATCCGTCAGGCATAAAGGCCTTTGATATTCCGGTGCAATTCTCGGGTCTTTTCCATGCGGACCCGGTCTCGGTCGAGACAGATTTCTTCCAGTTCCTGCTGCAGAGGGATCAGGTCGGGCTGATCATGTCTTGCCCCTCTCCCGTGGGCGTCGATCAAGGACCGGTAGATGAATACCATGCGGCTGATGAGACTCACAGCGTATTCCCTCCCCTGGACCTTCAGCGTATTGAGCCCGAGGTCCATATAGTCCCACAGCTCCTTGCCGTTGATGACAAATGCCACATTGGGGTGGCGGCGAATGCGGTCATTGATGGCTTCGATTTCTCCATCCTTTCGTCCCCGCTGCTTCAGCACTTTACGCCTTTGTTCGTCTGTGAGCAGACACAGCCGGAAACAGCTCCCGCTTCTGTCGGGCCAGCCTTCATATTCCACGATTTCATTGCCGTCTTCATCCGTATAAACGTGTTTGATATAGGAGTCGCTGATCAGTTCATGAAAAGCGCAATTGCCGACACCGCCCACACAGCGATTGCCGTGAACGAGGACTTCCACAGCCACACCGAGAGCATCCGCCGCTTCCTTGAACGTCCTGAGCTTCTCCAATGTGTTGATTTCCGTGCTGGCCACGATCTGAGTCGCCCCATAGCCCATATATTCCTTCATCTGGGCTGGTGTTTGGATATTACATCCCACACTGGCGTGAATGAGCAGCTCAGGAAAATTCTTTTTCACCATCTGCATGACGGCAGGGGTCTTGACAATCACACCCTCTGCACCCCAGGATGCATATTTGGAGATTTTTCCAAGAAGAACCATCTGCTTTTCGGGAGGAATCTCGGCATTGAGGGCTATGCGTACTTTCCCCTCGTAGGGTTTGGCGATCTCAATGGCTTCCTTGATCTGAGAATCTTCCATTTCCCAGGCACATTTTCGGCGGCTGAAACCCTTAGAACCTACATAAACTGAATTGGCGCCCCGAGAGAAAACCGCTTCGACCATCTCTAAACTCCCACCCGGAGCCAAGAGCTCATTCATGGGATCCTCCTCATTGATTTTACAAGTCATTCTGACATGAGCATATAAAAGTAATATGAACAAATTTTAGTTAAGTATAGAGAAAAATAAGCGAAAGAGCAATACTAATGCAAAGTCTGCTGCAAGGCAAGAGCCTGCGCGGCTTCAAAGCCGAAGGAAATGCAGCGCTTAGAATGGATCTCGATGTGCTGAAGGTTCCTGCAAGGTTATCGTTCATTGCAAAGAACGCCTGGAAAATACAAAAATATGGAGAGTTCAAAAATCGCCTCTCTTCTCCATGGGGCGGCATCTGCGCCATCTTGGGGATCTGCAATTGAAGATGAACTGCTGCCACACAAGAAGGCAGGAAGACTTCTGTAGACCCGAAAGCATTTAAAACGTGGAGAGGCACTGACGGACGCTGTACCAGGGAAAACGGCTGCCCGGGCACTCGGTGTTCGCACCATCCACGTCTCTGTGTCCTTTGACATGGTATGCTGGAATTTTATAGTAATTGCAGAGTGTTTTTAAGAGATACACCAGGGAATCCATCTGGCTGGGGGTTGGGACGTCCTGGCTGAAGTTGCCCACAAGAGCGATACCGATCCCTTTTTCGTTCATTCCACCCGCTTTGCAGTGCGCCCCGTTTTGCTGTTTGATCCAGCGGGGTGCGACTTCTATCTGGCCATCCCCCTTTCCAAGTGTGCCGTTGTCGATCAAAAAATGATACCCGAGCCCGTTCCAGAAGCCACGGTCCTGATGGTTCCGGTTGATGAGCGAGGCTTTGCCGATGTCCGTTGCGGTGTGGTGTATGATGATATATTTCCACTTGTTGTTGGGATAAAGTGAAATCACATTCCTCAGCATCTTGGCATTGGGAATAGTCAGTTTCTGACCGATGTGGATGGATTCGCCCGGCCTGAGATGATTTGCGGAATAAATAGATTCGGCGGGGACATTGTACATTTTCGACAAGCGCCAGATCGTTTCAAGCGGCCCTACTTCATGGACCACTGTTCTTGGCGAATCGAGATTGGTGAGGCATTTCTCGGCTACCCAGGCTCCTGAGGGGGGGCAGGTTGCGCTTTCGGGTAAAGGCGCAGAAGGTGTGACGGAGGGCTTGACCGGAGTGGCGGAAATGGAGGATGCCGTCGGGGGGGGAGCATAACAGGATTGCCTGCTGCACGCCTGCGTTGTGAAAACCATGCCCAGTATGATTAAAAATCCTGTAATCCTTTGGAATGAATTGAGAAAAATCAAATTTTGCATAGGGATCACAATCGGGTGAGAGGGTAAAAAAGCAAGGATGATCGATTCAAATAATAATGATCTTTTGTTCTTTTGCAAGAATGAAATTGGAAAACGATTTTCCCCGGGTTCAGAAGTTGAGGGCTTGAGACCGGACGCAATATTTGATCCATTGGAACTCAGCGATTCTCATTTTGAAAAACCTACACCACCCTGTCCTCCTCGAGGGGGGAATTTTTAAGATAGAGTCTTCCCCCTTTTGAAAAGGGATTGAGGGGGATGTCGGAAATGCCAATATCATGAGAGACATCCAAAATGAGAATCGCTGGTTGGAACCGAGGAACCGTCGGTGTGTGCATCATCCGGGAGATGTATGCAGTATTTGATAGGAAGGGGGAAGAGGGGGGAACTCTCATTTTCCTCCTCCCGGTTTATTTTCATATCATCAAAACATTCTGAACCGGCGGTTCATCATGCAACCTGTTTCTCTTTTCGCAGAATTTCTCCTCGGACACTGATAACGATTTCTTCCAGAGGAATTTCTTTTCCCGCTTCATCCATGGCTTTCTTGACGATGTTGGGGAGCGCCGAGCAACAGGGCACTTCCATGTCCACTACAGTAATGCTTTGTATGTTGGCTGCGCGAAAGATATCGGCAAATTTCTTCACATATTCCTGAGAGTCGTCAAATTTGGGACATCCGACCATTACCGCTTTCCCTTTAAGAAAATCGCGGTGGAAGTTGGGATATGCCAGAGGGGTACAACCCGCTGCCACCAAAAGATCCGCCCTCTGCAGGAAAGGGGCGCTGGGAGGCACCAACCGGATCTGGACGGGCCAGTGCGAAAGGGCCGAGGAATCACCCGCCTGGACCACGGGGCGGTTGGCTTCCTCGCAGGATGCGGGAAACATCTGGACATTGCGGGATGGACAGCCCGATGCCATGCCGAATGTTCCTGCCTTTGCCTGTTTTTCTTTCTCCTCCAGATAATGTTCAACCGCTTCGGGATCGAATTCGTCTGCTTCACGTTCAATGATTTTGAGTGCACCCTGAGGGCATTCTCCCAGGCAGGCTCCCAGACCGTCGCAGTAGGAATCCTTGACTATCTTTGCTTTTCCGTCGATGACTTCAATGGCGCCCTCTGCACAGGAAAGGACACACTTTCCGCAGCCGTCGCACAATTCTTCGTCGATTTGGATTATTTTTCTTACCGTTTTCATTTTCTTGCTCCAGTGACTTTTCTATATGTTGAAATTCCTCTTGGGATCGAGGAATGAATGTTCTCTGTTTTCAGCCGGCCCGAAAGGGTTAAGGCATCTTTCTCTCTCACCGGGATAACACTTCTTCCGCCAGTTTCCTGCCGGCCTTTGTGAGAAAACTCTTTTCAATCAATCGGGCCAATCTTTCCGGTTCGATGGGTTTTTCCTTGCGGTTTTCCTCCAGGTTGACAATGAGGTCCGCATCGTAGAGGCACTTGAAATTTACTGTCTCTTTCTCCCTGGGATGGTGGTGATGGGCGACAATGTCGCACACCTCCCGGATCAGTTCTTCCCGCGCCCCCAATTGGGTGAGAATATCTCGGGCGATGGGGGGACCTTCTTCTTCCTGATACCTTGCGGCCGTGCTGTTGTACTTGCGTTCCGCTTCCTTGATGCCGATGTCGTGGAGATAGGCGGCGGTGAGCACCACCGCTGGATCTCCCTGCTCTTCCCTGACGATGCGTTCCGCGTATTGAGCCACTTTGCTGGCATGGCCGATGCGTTTGAAATCCTTTTTGAAATAGCGTTTCATCTCCAATGCCACACGATCTTTCAGGAGGTTCTCCCTCTGTGCCATGAGTTCCGGAGGAAGATTTCCAAGGCATTGGGCTGCAAATTTACAGTAGGAGGCACAGCCGAAGTCCATTTTGGGGTTGGCGAATTTGTGTCCGCAGTTCTTGCACTTACGGGTGGCTTCATCTTTGAAGAATTCAACGGGATGGCCACACTGGGGGCATTCCGCCTCGAAAATGGCGCCCGGTTCCCAATAACGGCTATCTTGTCCAGGACATTTCATTTTTTCCTCCTTACAGGCTCCCAGTCGTCGGCCTTCGTTCTCGAGAGGAGTGGGACCTTGCGGGCCCACTCCCTTTTTTCTGTTTAACCCAGGATCGCCTTGAGGTCTTGATCCGGAGTAGAAATGGGTTTGATGTCAAAATTCTTCACGAGGATATCCAGCACGTTGGGGGTCGTGAATGCCGGGAGTGAAGGTCCGAGGCGGATATCCTTGATTCCCAGGTGGAGCAGCGTCAGCAGAATGGCGACGGCCTTTTGTTCGTACCAGGAAAGGATCATGGACAACGGCAGTTCATTCACTCCGACATTGAAGGCCTTGGAGAGGGCGATGGCCACCTGTATGGCGGAGTAGGCGTCGTTGCACTGTCCGACATCCATGAGGCGGGGCAAGCCGGATATCGTGCCGAGGTCCTTGTCGAAGAAACGGAATTTTCCACACGCCAGCGTCAAGACTACACAATCCTTGGGAACTTTTTCCACGAATTCGGTGTAGTAGTTTCGACCCGGTTTGGCCCCGTCGCAGCCTGCCACCAGGAAGAAATGGCGAATGTCCTTGTTTTTCACCGCTTCGATCACCTTGTCGGCGACCCCCAGGATGGTGTTTCTGCCGAAGCCGACCATGACTTCCTTGCCCGGCACGTCTTCAGGGAAACCGGGAAGTTCGAGAGCTCGCTTGATCACCGCAGAAAAATCCTTGTTGGTCACATGCGGCACACCCGGCCATTCCACCAACCCCGTGGTGAAGATATTGTCGATGTAAGAACCTTGAGGTTTCTGAATACAGTTGGTGGTCATAAGGATCGCACCGGGAAACTGGGCGAACTCTTTTTGTTGATTTTGCCAAGCCGTCCCGTAATGGCCATAAAAGTGCGGGTACTTCTTGAGTTCCGGGTACCCGTGGGTGGGAAGCATTTCACCATGTGTGTAGATGTTGATCCCTTTGCCCTCGGTCTGTTTGAGAAGTTCCGCCATGTCTTTCAGATCGTGACCGGAAACGAGAATGGCTTTTCCCTTTTTGGGGCCGAGGGGGACCCTGGTCGGAACCGGATGGCCATAGGTACCTGTATTTCCGGCATCCAGGAGTTCCATGGTCCGCAGGTTCACTTCGCCGCATTTGAGAACCAGGCCGAGCCAGTCGTTCAATCCCAGTTCCTTATTGAGGGTTGCAGCCAATCCTTCGTGCAGGAAAGCATAAACCGAGTTGTCCTCCTGTCCAAGGATCTGGGCGTGGTCGGCGTAGGCTGCAATGCCCTTGATGCCAAAGAGCAACGTGTGCTGCAAAGAGAGGATATCGGGGTCGATGGTGGGATCGGATTTGAGTCCCACTTTCTCCGCTTGTGCCAGCAATCCTTCGAGATTGTCAGCTGGTTTGAAATTGGCTGCATCCTGGGAAAAATCCGTTTTGCCGCCGGCGGCCTTTACTTTCGCTTTAAGCGCGTCTCTGAGTTCAACCGCTTGTGTGACCAACTTGACCAGGCTTTCAGGATCGAAATTCACGTTGGTCAAGGTGGAAAAAAGCGCCTGGCAGGTGAAAACGTCCGCCTCGTGATCTTCCACTCCCACCTTGCGCCCTTCCACGGCGTAGAGAGACAAACCCTTGAGAGCATGAATCAGGAGGTCCTGCAATGCAGCCACATCGGGTTGTTTTCCGCATACGCCTATCCTGGTGCATCCTTCGCCTTTTGCCGCTTGTTCACATTGGTAACAAAACATGGTGTTTCTCCTTTCTATCCGTCATTTGTGAGGTTAAAAACTCATCTTCAACGTATTCATCACTTGCTTCATTTTTTGAAGTATTGTACCGGTCTGTTTCCAAATGTTCCTTGATCTAAATCAAGAAGTTTATTTTTATCGGGAAGAGTATGATGAGCGTTGCCGATGCTTCCGTTCATCCATTTGGGTTGAGCGTCCGCTCGATTACGAAAAGAATCATACCCTTTTTGTAATTCCTTCCCCTTGACTATGAAAATAATCCGGAAGGCGCGGTTTCACATTGACTTGAGTCAAATCGGCGAAAATTTTTTTCAGCGGAAAAGGAGACAAACTCATGGAGTTGGTGGAACATGTAGCAAGAATCCCCCTTTTTGAAGGCCTGCCGAGAGAACAGCTCCATGAACTGGTGAATATTTGCGTGGATCAGGAGTGCAGAAAAGGGAAGACGCTCTTTTCCGAAGGAGCCGGGGCCACCGGTTTCTACGTTATCGTTTCCGGAAAGGTCAAGGTCTATAAACTTTCTTTGGAAGGCAAGGAACAGATCCTCCATATTTTCGGAAAAGGAGAATTCTTCGGGGAAGTTCCCGTATTTGCCGGAGGCCGGTATCCTGCCCACGCTGAAACTCTCGAGCCGTCAAGGGTCCTGTTTTTCCCCCGGGATGCCTTCATGGATCTGATTCGAAAGGAACCGTCGCTTGCGACCAACATGCTGGCGATACTGGCACAGCGCCTGAGGCAGTTTACTCATCTCATCGAAGATCTCTCCCTCAAAGAGGTGCCGGGAAGGCTGGCCGCATACCTGCTGTGTTTGAGTGAACGCAATCGCGCGTCAGACACCTTCGATCTCGATATCACCAAGGGACAATTGGCGAGTCTCCTGGGAACAATCCCGGAGACCCTGTCGCGCATCCTGGCGAAAATGAGCCAGCAAGAATTCATTCAGGTGGATGGACGAAGGATCCAAATATTGGACAGGAGCGCATTGGAAAGCCTGGCTGCAGGAGAAAAACTCGTGAGTTGAGGGCGGGAACGCAGAAGATTGGGGCGAAACTTCGAGTGAGAAAGGGTCCGGTTGATCTTTTGGTGAAAAGATGGCTTTGCCGGTCAATGGCCGGCGGACCATGCGGTTTCTCGTCCCGATACAAAAGGGACTCCGATGATCTTGTTTGAATCCGCCGGGTCCGGGAGCGGCAGGGCGACTCGGTGGCCGTCCTGCCTGGGTTTGCCCTCTAACCTTTGGACTTCTTTATTTCCATTCCCACGCTGAAAGCGGCTGCCAGTTCTCCGCCCAGTCCGCGGTAGGTTTTCCTTCCTCCCGTGCAGAAGACGACGGGATCAATCTTCGAGACATCGGGTTGGCCGTCCGTGAGGCAGTTTTCCGAAACATGCACCTCTTCGATCTGGCCGATGATGAAAGCATGGCTGCCGAGATTGAGAATATGGACCACCTTGCATTCAAGGTTCACCGGGCATTGTTCGATGAGAGGCGCATTCCCCAACTTGCCGTAAAAAACATTGAAGTTGCAATCGGCTGTTTTGTCTTCTTTTGTTCCCGAAACGATTCCGCAATAATCGGTTTCCTTCACCAGAGCCGCAGAAGGAACATTGACGGAGAAAGTACCGTTTTCCTTGATCCCTTTGTAAGTGTGCCGATGATGTTGGAGGGCCACACTCACCATGGGCGGATTGCTGTTCGCTATGCCGCTCCAGGCAGCCGTCATGAAGTTTGGTTTCCCGTCAATATTCGAACCGATCAGAAAAGCAGGCATGGGGTAGAGCAACGTTTGCGGTCCCAAGGTGACTTTTTTCATTCGTAAATCCTCCTCTTTTTCGAAAAAATGATCCCGGTATCGATACTAAACCCCGGCAAAGCCGATTGAGTTCTCTGGAGAACTATTGTTGGGTATTTCCAAGTTTCAATGCGTTCAACTTATTGTAAATCTGAGGATAAGTCAACCTGAGTTCCCCAGTCTTCAATGGTTGGGTTTTCCGCCTGGTAAAAAAATCAGCATTTCCTTCTTGACACAAGAAAATGAGAATGCTAAAAGCGAGCTTCTGTTTGGGTGATTATCACATTGGGCCGTTAACTCAGCAGGTAGAGTATCTGCCTTTTAAGCAGAGAGTCGCCGGTTCGAATCCAGCACGGCCCACCAAACAAAAGACTTGACAAGTGAGGGGAGGTTCGATAAAAGCATCCTCACTTTACGTCCCCATCGTCTAGCCCGGTCCAGGACACCGGCCTTTCACGCCGGCAACACCGGTTCAAATCCGGTTGGGGACGCCAAACGAAAACAACAGGTTGTTGCATGAAGTAGCCTTAAGAGATCTGGTGGATATCCCAAGTGGATATCCTGAGCCCTGTGAGCCCTCTCTCATAGGGCTTTTTCTTTTTGATGCAAGGGAATCTCCTTTGCTGGCCCACGGTTTCCAAGAACCTCCAAAGCCTCCTTCATCTGCTCCGTTCCAAATCCCGAGACTCGCCAAATACCGTTCCGTAGTCGTCGGTGCTGGTGCCTCAAGATCTTCTGGATCTTACTCACCGGTTCTCCCGATTTGTACAGGATTACGGCGGTTAAATGCCTGATCGCATGCCAACCGAAAGCCTTCACGCCGGCACGTTTGCAGAGCTTTTTCATGACATGCTGACGGATCCTGTAGAGAGGTCCAGGTTGATTGTTCTTCGATAGAGTATTGTCAAGCATCGTAAAAAAACGTACTCTGGCTGTTTGTACGGTCTTTTCTGCCGCCACTTGAGCAGCGGGGTGATGCAAACAATTGAAAAATATAAAGTCGAATTGAGGGGATTGGTTCTTCCGGTTTTTATGCCCTGTAAGAGCTGCATGGGATAGCCCGGAGTCAGCGGGAGCGCCACACCCCGGGTTAGAAGATTATGAGCAAAACGTACCCTGGAAGGTTTATATAAAAGGATTCTCGACTTTCGACAGAAACCTGGCCATGATTTGATCTTCTTTTATGTAACCCTTTCAGTGTATCTTTTCTATATCTCCCTATCCCGAGATGTTTACCCCGAGATTGTTCTATGTGAGCCCTTTCAGGGCATAAAAACCGGATCAAACACATGTCTGTGTAGCGGCTGATTTTCATCAGCCCAGCATAGGGGTAACGAAGAGCTGGCACATAACGGCCTCACTCAATGTTTCCAGCTTAACGTCCTCACCCGGCATCTTCATCCTCGAAAGTGAGCTGGGCTAAATTACATTGGGGATTTTGTCTTTACTGGATCAAGAATGAAAGGATACATGACGGACTTCTTGAGGTATTCCACAACAGAGAAACTCCTAAGCGTTCTAAATGCTTCTTCATTTCCCCTCTCCACCAGAGACCTGGGAGCTCGACTGAGGTCTCACCGTTTTCGCATTCCAGACCACGAAATCGGAAGTATCCTTCGTGGCTTGCTGAACGAAGGTAAAGTGAAGTTCTTAGGAGGCCGCTGGGCAGCAAATCCTACTACTGAAGCAGTTCCGCCTTCAGCTCCTGCTGCTCTACCGCCGTTGAGCAAGGAGACACTTGACCTCTTGGACTGGAAATCCTATGGATCGGCAGGCGCTATCCCTTCGGCTACTATATCAGAAACCGAGCCTGATTCAGATACAGACCACACTTATGTTTTTTCCGGACGATGGGACACTTTTCGCAGGTTGGTTGCCTATTATCGCCAATGCATTTGCCATGAAGAGGGTGCAGATGCTTCTGCATTTCAAAATGAGCTGGGTAAACGTTTTCTCTACCTTCGTAGGCTCGGATGGTGGCATCCAAAACCTGGCATTCCATGGCAGACCATTATCCCGCTGGGACCACATCTAGCGCCTCTACTCAACGCCTTGCCTGGGGGAAGTGAGGATCATGCTTTGGTGGTCGGCTATCCTGTTCAGGCGTATTACAAGGAAAGAGAGGGTGAACCGGGTGTTGCTGTCATTCGCCCCATTTTCTTTTTCACAGTGGAGACCACTGTCACGCAGGACGGCCTGATAGTCAGTTGCGATGAGCCCCGTCCTGAGGTGAACCTGGGATGGCTTGAATTTGCCTTTGCCCGCAATCTGGAACGACAGCGAAGCTTCCTTTCTGCGTGTGGCTTTCTCAATCGGGGTAGGCCCATCGATGAACCGCCTGCTCTGGAACGAGTTGAGCGAATCCCTGGCCTTAAAAACTTGGTCGCTGCCCTGTCGGCGTTCATGACTGAAAAAGTTCGAGAACCATTGCACATCGAAAGCGTGCCGGACTATCCGCTCACCGAGCCTTTTCCGTCAGGCATCTATAACCGAGCCGTGCTGATGCTGGCCAAGAGGACGAAGTTCACAGCCACTCTGCTTAAAGAACTCGCAGCCATTGAACGTGCCCCGGATGATGTTCTGGACCGTACGGCGCTTCGTTATGTTTTCGCCACCGACCGTATTCAGGAGACGATTGAAGATCTCCTTCATGAGGCTATCGTTGCAGATACCAGCACCCTTAACGCCGAGCAGCGGCTGGCAACAGCCTCACTCCTCGTTAGAAACGTGACCGTTGTTACCGGTCCTCCAGGCACCGGCAAGAGTCAAGTAGTCAGTAGCACTGTGGCCAATGCCCGACTACGGGATCAGACAGTTCTATTTGCAAGCAGAAATCATAAGGCCATTGATGCGGTGATCGGACGGCTTTCCGACTCCGAGGGGCGACCGCTCATAGTGCGTACCAACTCTAAAGATGATCCCAGCTTGAATTATACCTTTTCAGATGCCATTCGTGAGATGCTTGATGCACCACCTCGACCTGAGATCGGTGAGCGATTTAAGCGGATTAGAGAAGATTTGCTCGCACTGCTCGACGAACGTGGTAGAAAAGTGGGTGTGGCTCGCCGGACGGCGGAGACTGCAATGACCCTGGGGGAATTGGAAGAGCGAAGAAGCTATATTGCCAAAAGCCTCCCTCAAGAAATGGCTCTATTTCTCGATACCGAACCTGAACAATTTCCCGCAAAAGCCATGCAGAAGGTAATGCGGGCTGTCCGGACTCTGCATGCACGGTCACAGGAAGACACTCTTTCAGCCAAGTTCAGTCTTTTGCTTCATGGCTGCATGATCTTCCCCTGGTACAGGGTGGCCCGTCGTAAGCTGCGCGGTATCCCGAAGGTTTCACCACTGCCTGCTTTTCCCGGACCATCGGTCCTCAGGGGCCTGACTCCCGAGCTGTCTCTTTTGGAAAAAGCTTTGGAGTACGTCCGCCTCAGGATCGAGTGCATTCCATTTGAAGCAAGACTGAGCGAATTGCCCCAGGCGGAGGCTACAACCGCTGAAGTCGGCAGCCTCTCGAAACGCATTGAAGAAATTGCGCTTCGGGCAATACCTCTCGACTTGGACAGCCGATGTAACCTTGACGGTTCAATCAACCGTGAACAGTTGGATGGCTTGCGTGCCGCATTGAATGCGATGCGCACAGGGCTTGACGAAGGGTTTATCCGCCAGGAGACTATAAGGGTTCTTGAAGAACGAGCAGTTCACATCCTCAAGGCGTTTCCTTGTTGGGCGGTGACAAGCCTCTCGGCCGGATCGCGTATTCCTTTGATAGCCGGGTTGTTTGATCTGGCCATTGTAGATGAAGCAAGCCAATCGGATATTCCATCCGCTATCCCCATTCTTTATCGAGCCCGAAGAGCAGGGGTTGTGGGTGACCCTTTCCAGCTAACTTATGCCTCCCGCCTGACCACGGCCAGGGACACGATGCTTCGAAGGAAGGCGGGGCTCAAGCGAGTAGAAGATATGCGATTTGCCTACACCGAAAGCTCTCTCTATGACCTTTTTGCCGGTACAAACGGTGTGGAACCGGTATTCCTCAGTGAGACCTATCGCAGCACCGAGCAGATTGCCAACTACTCCAGTCGTACCTTTTACAACGGCAGACTGAGAGTGGCCACTGAAGAACAGCGCCTCACTCCACCCCGAGGTATGTCCACGGGAATCCACTGGACGGAGGTAAACGGTGAAATACGCAGCGGAGGTGGTAGTGGCTGTACCTGCCGTGAAGAGGTGAGCGAAGTTGTGCAGATCATGCGAACCCTGCTTCTGGAAAACAACTTCTTGGGAACTGCCGGAGTCGTAACCCCTTTTCGGCAGCAGGCAAACCGTTTGAGGGATGCTCTTTTTGAGGATGATCCCAGACTCTACGAGGCCCTCCTCCGGGCCAAAGTCCATGTGGATACCGCCCACGGTTTCCAGGGTGATGAACGAGACATCATCATATTCAGTCTTTGTGCAGGACCCGAAATGCCGATAGGATCCAGATCCTTTCTGCGCGAAACCGGTAATCTTTTCAACGTGGCTGTGAGTCGTGCTCGAGCCGTGTTGCATATTGTGGGCAACCGGGAATGGGCAAGACAGTGTGGCATTCAGCATATTGAAGATCTGGCGTCACCGCGGGAACGGTCACCTGGGATAGCCCAAAGCGGGCCCTGGCATCCCCATGAGTCACCTTGGGAAGAAAAACTCTATCGGGCGCTCGTTGAAGCGGGGCTTGAACCTCGGCCTCAGTTCCCGGTGTCCGGAAGGCGACTGGATCTTGCTCTAATCCGTCAGGGCGAAAGGCCGCTCAAGATCGACATTGAGGTGGATGGCGACTGCCACCGAAATCCCGATGGAACCCGCAAGATGGATGACCTCTGGCGCGATCTCCAACTCCACGGTATGGGCTGGAAAGTAATGAGGTTCTGGACCTACAGGCTCCGAGAGGATATGCGGGGTTGCGTGGAACAAATCCAAAAGGCATGGAGCGAAAATGAGTGAAACGATGTATGGACAGACGAACCAGGTTCAGCCTCAAGCGGCAGTTGGATCGGAGCAGAAGAGAACGAACATACTAACCTTTCCGTCCGTTGCTTTGATGGGCACTGCGGTTTTTGTGGTCGTCCTGATGATGGTCTTGTCAGGCTGGAAAATAGTGAATCTGGAGAAGGAACGTGCTCAGATCGATGCCGATCGAAGACTTTTGGAGCGGGACCGACTGGCCTATTCAAAAATACAGGAGGAGCTCCCTACTCTCGAAGACCGGCGCCAGAATCTGATGGTTGAAATCAGTGAACTGGAGGGAAAGGTCCAGAGCTCGCGGACCGTTTTTGAAAGCCTGACCGCTCAAAGAGATGCCGCTCGCTCTGACTTGGACAAGGCCAAAGCTTCGAGCAGCGAAGCTCAGGAAGCAGCTAAAAATGCCCGAGATACCTACGCGAGCATTCAAACGGAAATCCAGATAAAGCGACCTGAGTTGCAGAGTCTTGAGCAGAAGGTCGGAGCGCTAAGGAAGGAAGAACAAACGCTCAGGACTCAGCGGGACCAACTGCAACAGGAAATATCAAAGCTCCAGGCCGACGTTGCGGGACTTGAACAGCAGAAACAGAATAAGAAGCAGATACTTGACCAGATGAGTCAAGACGCAGGCGCTCTCCAGTCGCTCTCCACACGCTTCGGGACTATTGCAGACGCTCTCGAAGCATCTCGCAAAGAAGCGAACAGCGCTGTCGATAGCTTGAAAACTCAAGGCAAATCCCTGAGTCAGGGCATCGAGAGTCTGCAGAAGGAAGCCCAAAACTTCTCCAAACAAGCCCAAGGCCTTTCAAGTGATTCGGGAAGCCTGACAAAGACTATTAAAGAGTTGCAGGGTACCGCAAGAAGCGCCCAGCAGACATCAGAGGAGCTTCAAAAAGCCAATGTGACCCTGACCGAGTCCGTAGGCCAGATCGAAAGAATAGCGGCTGGAGTGGATAAAGGGCTCCAGCGCCTATCTCAGGCAGTAGATAGTTCAACAAGCAGTCTTGAGAACAGCGTTTCTTCTCTCGGCAAGGGTGCAAACAATCTTGATAAATCGGTTGGAACATTAGATGGAAATATTGGATCTCTGCAGGACAAGCTTTCGAAGATCGATGGGGCTATCTCGAAATTTTCTGAAAAATCGACCGAAGCGGGGCGAACTGTGGAAGACTTTTCGAGAACTCGCGCCGATCTTGCCAACGAAATAGCTGTGTTGAAAGACCTCTTGTCCCGTCTGCAGACAACGGAGGATACTCTCAAGGGCCTCGATCAGCGTATCAAGCAGGAACAAAACGGTGGGAAAAACCAGTAGTATGACGAATATGGCACCTGTGAGGAGTGAGAAAGAGAGGAAAATGATATGGATGGCGTGAGCATACCTTACCTTCCCACGAGCCTATGGATCCTGGCTGGAGCGATGACGATCCTGATTTTGTTGGTAGTTTTCGGGTTCTATGTCGCCTGGAAGATATGGGCGAGAGATTTGGCTGAAACGGGTTCAGACCTGGCATCGCTGAAGGCGAGGAAGCTGGCACTTGAAAAAGACGTAGAGGCTCTTCGAGAATGGATTCAAAGTCAGAAGACCGAACTTGAACGCCTCAAGACGGAACGAGAAGACCAGGAGCGCATCCGATCCGTCCTTGCCGACCTTGAGCAGCAGTGTGCAATAAAGAACCAGGAGAATCAGACATTGCGCAACGAAGTGGGCGAACTGGAAAACCAACGCCATCATCTTGCTCAAAGCCTGGAAAAGATGCAGCGAGAGATTGGTGATCTGGATGCGAAGCGAGCCGAGGCAGAAAGCATAGAGTCTCGGTTGGCCGAATTAAAATCTCGCCTGGAAGATGCTCAACAGACCCTTCGGAACCTGGCTGAATTGGAAGTCAAGCTCAACAGCCTCGCCAATGAAAAATCTGCAATGGAAAGAACCATCGCCGATCTCGAAAGTGAATCGGCGTTAGCTCGTGCTGAGGCAAACCGCCTGAAAGAGGAAGTTGGACAGAGCCGTATCGAAGCCGATCAAATCGCGCGGGAACTTATGCTTGTCCGAAAGGAAAAAGCTGAACTGGGTGTGATTGTAGATACATTGCGTCAGGAGCAGCATGCGCTCGAGCATTCTACTGAACGCTTGGAACAAAAAATTGAAGACCTCAAGGCATCAGCGCGTAGTGCCCAGAAGGAGGTGGAAAAGCAAGCCCTGCAAGCTCGGCAAGCAACGGCTGAAGCGGAGCGAGTCAGCCGTGAACTTGCGAGCTTACATAAAGACCAGCAACACATCGAAACCGAGGTGGATGGATTGAATGCTCGGAAGGCCATTCTCGAACAGGAAATCCTTCGTCTGGAAGGAAAGCTGGGTTCAGGGTCGGGAGATGGTGAAGATCCTCTTGGTGCATATGCAGATCTTCTCAGAAAGGAACCTCTATGTCTCAAGAGGGAAGTATTCACGGGAATAAGAGATGACCAGGATGAGTCGACCTTTCTTCACCAGGTCAGGAATGCACTCAGAAATGAAGGGCTGGTATTTCCTTCGCGTATCATTGATGCATTTCACACATCTCTAAAGTGCCATGATATCAATCCAATTACGGTATTGGCCGGAGTATCGGGGACCGGCAAGACCTTATTACCGGTTCGCTACGCGGAGCTCATGGGGATGCACCGGTTAGTAATGGCTGTTCAGCCTCGGTGGGATTCGCCCCAGGATATGTTCGGTTTCTATAACTACCTTGAGAAGGAGTATAAGGCAACCGAGCTCTCCCGTGCTCTGGTGCGTATGGATCCTTACAACTACCCGGCAGATCAATTCCCTATGCTTGACTGCAAATGGACATGGGATCGACTCTTGCTCGTGCTCATTGATGAGATGAATCTTGCCCGAACAGAATACTACTTCAGCGAGTTTTTATCACGGCTCGAGTTGCGGCGTGCGGTGAAGGACCCATCCTTATCCACCAAGCGGAGCGAGGCCGAAATTGAACTTGATGCAGGTCCAGGAGAGCAACGCTTCCGGCTGTGGGTGGCACACAATGTCTTCTTCGTGGGCACTATGAACGAAGATGAGACGACTCAGACCCTGTCCGATAAGGTTCTCGATCGTGCTAATGTGCTTCGTTTCGGAAAGCCGGATGAAAATGCCAGGGTCGTCAGGCAGGGCAATGGAAATCATGGTGCAAGTGAAAAGTATCTTTCTTACAAACAATGGCGCGGATGGCTGCGAGAATTCAAGGGAAACGACGAATGGGCTGAACAGGTTTCCAACTGGACGACCCGGCTCAATGCTGCACTGAATCGAGTGGGCCGCCCCTTCGGCTTTCGGGTCCTACAAGCAATCGGGCATTATGTGGCAAACTATCCTCGTGTAGAAGACGGTGAGAGGTTCAAACTTGCCTTCGCTGATCAGGTCGAACAGAAGATCATCCCCAAGATTCGGGGCATAGACTTGAGTACTGATAATGCCAATGAATGTCTGAGCGAGGTGGAGGCGATTATCGCTGAACTTGGCGACCGTGATCTCAGCGATACCTTTTCATCGGCTCGAAATGAAAGCAGAATGGTTGGGATGTTTCAATGGCGGGGCGTCACTCGCAGAGAAGAGGAGGATGCCCCAAGATATGCCCATTGACGTCCAACTCCATCTGTGGCCATGGTCTAGGGGGATCAGGGAAGAGACACCTGACCTTTCCTGTCCCTTCAAGTTCTGGGGTAGCCCTGTGGTCTCTTTGTCGAGGAGAGCCACACTCTATCTTCCCCGGCGCCATGAGAGGTTCCTCCCCTTCGGCCCCCCATTCGATACACGTGCAGGTGAATACCTTCTTTACGAGACTCCCCACGGAGTATTGGCTGCAGGAAACACAGAGACAACAGATTCCACAGCAGAGATTCGCGTGCATATTGGGACATTGCGGGAGTCAATACGCCTTAGACCTCAAGGCGCTAAGCGCATTCCCTCGCAATACGGTGGGGATCAAGAGAACGAGGGGACACGCCTCGCCAGTATAGTGATCGATTGGTCACAGTTCTTCGATGACCTCTTAGACAAAGCAAAGAAGGCAGGTGGCGAAAATCGACTTTCTTGGGCAGAGGCGATCAAGAGTATATTCGATGTTGCTGAAGATGCTAAGCAGCCGCGCAAGGCGCTGATCGTAGATATTGCCGAGCGTATGCGTAGCCGCTTACCCAGTATCGTTGCTGCGGCCCGGAGAATTCTTTATCGTGAACGGCTTATGCTTCCTGCTGGTCGCATAGCTGAAACGGACACCGCCTGTCTACGATGGATGGTACGCCAACCGGGAGATACGATGGCTCTCAAAGCGGCAGCGAATCGCCAGAGATTACTCGGGATAGCACGGCGCGAGTCCTTCGATACGCTTGAAAACAGGGTGCTCAAGGATTTCATAGTCCGGTGTGCCATGGAAGGTCGTCGCTATGATAGGACGGAAGTGGGTGATAACCCGGGGCTGAGACAATCTCAAAGAGCATGCACAGTGCGCCAGTACCAGAATCTTTGCGCTGAGCTCAGTCGAATGGCGCTTTTCGATGGCGTTGCTGCTCCACCCCCTGTACCACAACCCAATTACGTGCTTCAGAATGATCTCCGCTATCGAGCGATCTGGCACCATTATGTGCGATTATTGAAACGAGAGGAAGAAGAGGATTGCCTGTGGGATTGGCAGGCACGAACTTGGGCGGATGTCTGTCGCTTCTTGGTATGTGCGGCACTGTTCTCTTTGTCGTGTGAGGTACAGCGCAAGCTTTTTGTTGAAGAACAGCTGGCATCGGCGGTGAACCTGGTTGCTGAACAACGCTTGGGATGCCGCATTCTGGCCGGATCCGAACCCGGACCTTTTCTCGTTGGTCTGCGGAGCAGGCCTCGGAGCCGAGCGTCTATTCTGGAGGTTGTACATCCGGAGCATGCCGGAGAGCACCCTGCCACCCGATTGCTCGGAAGGACAGGTGGGCACCTGTACTTCGTTCTGACTCCGCTCGATGGTGGACGACGACTGGTTCTCATCATTTGGGCGGTACACACGGCGGCAGCAAAGGATCACCCATCGTGGAAGGAAATCGGCCTCTCTGCCGGGAATGCCCTGCAAGCGCATTTCCGTATCCTCGATGAACTGGGAGACCCCCTGTTTCCGCTTCTTCGCGGATTTGTAGTTGCAAGCGACATGGATTCCATGGCAGCGGATCTGCATCCGGGTATGAACGGGGATCTTCATCTCGTTCAGGTAGCAATCGACCAACGGTACTGGAGTGAGGCTCTGAACGGTATCATGCTTGTGATCGAGGACATTCTGGAGAGCGTCTTATGAAAACTGTGGTAGGCGTTTCGGCTTTCGGCCTCCAGGACTGCCTAGCCCTGCCCGACGCGCGCTGCCGCGAACTGGGATTCTATCCCACAAGCGCCATACTGCCGATGAATCCTTTTGGTCGGATTCTTACTGGTGAAGAGGCATACAGAGAAAGGACACACGCAGGTCTGGAGTGGCCAGCTGAAGCGCGGATCGTTCCCGGCGAGCCCATTCGGCGATCTCCCATATGTGTTGTGTGGAAGGCTCTGGTTGAAGCGGGGGACCGCATGACCCGCTGGGATGCCGGTCGCGGCGTATCTTTTTCTCTGGCTCGTATTCTTGCTAGCCACATCAAGGTATTGATAGCAGGCAGTCTTCCCAGAGAGCAGCGATTAGAGCATGGAGGCGACGAAGCAAAGTTCCCGACATCAGTAATCGCAATCCCTAACCACCTGGACGAATTTGGCCAGGAGCTTTTACTGCGGGAGCTTGCCGCCCTGGAATGTTCGGAGGCCATGCTGGTGTGGCGTCCGGTAGCTGCCGCCCTGGCCTGGTTAGCTAAAGTCTATCCACCGAGGGCTGATCGATGGCACATGGGTCAAAACGACCATATCCATGTGATCTATTTGGGGCCTGACGCCCTCGAGTTCACTACATTTCGTCTGCGTGTAAGAGAGCACCAGAATCGATACTATGTCCTACCCCTGAGGGACAGGCCAGGGGGCTCACTGCCACTGGCCGGTATGGACTGGGCGGGAGGACTTATCGAACAGTATTTTGAAAAGATCGATGAAGGTGCCTTCTGGCAGGCTTTCATTCAATTTCCTGAGATATGGCAAGCTTTAGCGGAGACACAGTGGAATCCAAGTGATCTTCCACGGCCATGGAATCGAAGCCACAGCTGGACGCTTTGGAATCCACCTCCCGATCTTTGTCGGCGTATCTATGAAATCAGGGGCGAATCGTGCGCTTTACTGCGTCGGATCCTTAGGAAATCTTACGATCTGAGTTCCTGCAGGCCGACGGCTGGCTCTATCGGAGAGATACTTTCCCAGGAAGTGCACGACATGGCTCAACGTTTCCCTGGAGGCCGGCTGCGCGGGATGATCGTCTGCGGCTCGCTTGCACCACGCACCATTCCCGCCTGGCTCGGCTCTAATTTGGAATCACTGGTATCCCGTGGGCTGAACATCGAAGGAAATCACTTAGAGCCCGAGGTCGGCCGCCTTTGGCTCAGCTCGAGTTGCGATGATCCCATTTCGGAAGGTGCCTTGATTTACGGCCAAAAAAGACTTGCTGAGATTCCTTCCTATCTTGATACTATGCCGCAGATCTCCATTCTTGCCCAGGAAGGAGGACGGTTCTCATGGGTTCCACTACTGAAGGCTCATGAGGTTTTGGGAGGAGAGGAGCACAGGGATAGAGTAATGCGGCGGTTCCAACTGGATTCCGGCAAGCGAAATCTCCACGTCTATCTCTACAAGGGGTCCGTAACTGAGGCGCCCAAGAATACCCAAGATCCTTACGATTCTCGATCGATTCCATTGGAGGGTGTGACTCCGTGCCGGGCACGACTGGTGCGAGAAGTTGTGCGACGACTCGGGAGCGTAGAAGCCGTGCATCGCCATGCATTCTCTCACACTGAAACTCCGGAAGCCCGCTATGCACATCGCTTCGCTGAAGAACTTTTCTCAACCCACCCTGGAGGGCAAGCCGGCACTCAGGAACCTACTCCTGCAGAGATGGCTCGGACTCCGCTTCGACGTGCTATTTTCGATTTCCCGTCCACTCCCAAGCAGGACACGGTATTGAACATCGAAGTGCGTATCCGTCCTGCCAGCGGTTTGGCAAAAATAGAAATCCTGCCCGAGGATACTTCTTTTCTCCAAGGCGATAGGGTTCTACTCAATTATTCCACCATGCGTTTTGTATCGAAGCTTCCCAGTCGCATGCGCGGCTGGCCGCGTATTGAGGAGATCGTTGTCGATCCTGACGATGGTGTCCTTCGTGATGGGATAAGGATAGTTGAAGCTTTTGAAAAGGCGACACCAATAGCCCGTGACTATATATGCCTTGTGGACGAATTGCGCGACAAGGTGATCAAAGGAACTACTGTAAAAATGGTTGCGGGCCTTCGGCTGTATCTTGGGGCGGTAGATCAAAACGGTCGGGCCTGCAGCTCGCTGGGTAATGAGATCATTCATCGTATAGCTTCCAAATTCTTGAGCGATTTTCAGCTTCTTCAGTTGGAGAGGCGCAGAAACCTGCTGAACAAACTATTCACGCGGGCGGCATGGCTGTACGCTGCTACTCCCCCTGGCATTGTGGCCTATATCCGAAATATTCTACAGACAGAGTGCAACCACCGGGAATGGAAATGGGAGTGGGCAATTGAAGCAGCCAGCCGAGTGTTTGTCGACCTGGAGGACTTCCGCCTACTCTTTCAGTCGATCGCTCGTCGGGCCCGGACTGGTCCAAGTGACGACAGGAGTTTTCCCATCCAAGCAGCACGGTCCCTTTGCCGTGTCTTGATGCTCAGAAAGGAAAGTGAAAAAGGGCTTGACCGCGAGATGGCTCGGCTCTTCGCTGATCGCGCTTTACAGAGAATATTGAAAGAAGAACAAAAGCACAATTTCAGGATGCTTTATTTTCAAATGATCCGGCTGTTGCTTTATCTCCTTCGTTTCCGCATCAGCGATCCATCATGTTTCGACCCCAATAGTTCTTCAAGTATCTCTGTGTTTGAAGAAGCAAAGAAGAGCATGGCACGTGCCCAGGATTTCTTTCCCAGGTATCACTCTAAGGTAGCGCAGACACAGAGGATCATTGAAGGATTCGATCAATATTTGCACTACGAAGGAACGGAAGACATGCTTCCTGTTCTTAGAGACTTGGCGGAAAAGGATTCATAGAGGGAGACGATCCTTAAGAATGAACATGCGATCCCATACTCAGATTTCTCCCTTGGCCGTACTCCGCACCTATTTCGGATACGACTCATTCCGTGGGCATCAGGAAGAGATCATACAGCATCTCATGACTGGCGGGGACGCTTTGGTTTTGATGCCGACAGGCGGCGGTAAGTCTATCTGCTACCAGATACCTGCGGTGATTCGGAATGGAGTGGGAATAGTCATATCTCCCCTGATTGCGCTTATGCAAGACCAGGTGGACGCCGTCCGCCAGCTTGGTATCCGGGCTGAATTCCTTAATTCAACCTTGAGTCCAAGGGAAGCCCGCACTGTCGAACTCAAAATGGTCTCTGGCGAGATCGATCTGATGTATGTGGCCCCCGAGCGACTCCTGACCACAGACTTTCAGCAGCTTCTAAAGAAAACGCAACTGGCGCTTTTCGCGATAGATGAAGCTCACTGCGTCTCCCAGTGGGGACACGATTTCCGCCCAGAATACCTTCAGCTTTCCATTCTCTCGGACCGCTTCCCGCACATTCCCCGCATTGCTCTCACCGCCACGGCAGACCTCGCGACACGCAGGGAAATCATCGAAAAGCTCAAGCTGGAGGATGCCAGGCAGTTCATCTCGAGCTTTGATAGGCCGAATATCTACTACCGAGTCGAATTGAAGGATAACGAAAAAGCCCAGCTCCTTGAATTCATTCAAACTGAACACCCGGGGGATTCCGGCATCGTTTATTGCCTCAGCCGAAAAAGAGTCGAGGCAACCGCAAAGTGGCTCTCGGAGAAGGGGCTAACTGCTCTCCCCTACCATGCAGGAATGGAGCAGGGCCTGCGTCTGATGCATCAGCGTCGATTCCTGCAGGAAGAGCGTGTGATCATGGTTGCCACCATTGCTTTCGGAATGGGCATAGACAAGCCGGATGTGCGCTTTGTGGCTCACCTGGATCTGCCCAAGACCCTCGAGAGTTACTACCAGGAGACCGGTCGTGCCGGCCGTGACGGAGAGAGGGCCGATGCCTGGATGGTCTACAGCCTTGCAGATGTGGTCGCCCTGAGGCAAATACTCGATGTCTCCGAGGGCAATGAGCAGTTCAAAAGGATTCAGCAACAAAAGATGCAAGCCATGCTCGGCTTCTGTGAGACTGCCAGATGCCGAAGGCAGGTCCTGCTCGGCTATTTTGGCGAGGATCTGTCCAAGTCCTGCGGCTTCTGTGACACCTGCAATGGGAAGATGGAAACCTGGGATGGGACTGTTGTCGCTCAGAAGGCACTTTCATGTATTTACCGCACCGGTCAACGGTTTGGGGCAGCTTATCTCACGGATGTTCTTCTTGGAAAAGAAGACGAGCGGATTCTTCGCTACGGTCACGACAGAATCTCAACTTTTGGGGTTGGAAAGGAATTATCCGAGAGCGAGTGGAAATCTGTTTTCCGCCAACTTGTTGCCGCCGGTCTCCTCAGTGTCGATATCGAGGGAAAGGGGGGATTCAGCCTTGCACCATCCAGTCGGCCCGTCTTGAGAGGAGAGCAGAGGTTTGAGCTTCGGAAGGACCCGGTACCGGCAAAGAAGAGGAGGTCCTCGATACGGGAACTGGAGAGGGCAAGTGTTGCATCGGATACCACTTCCGGAGGACTCTGGGAGAAGCTTCGCGTGTTGCGCCTCAAGATCGCCAGAGAGCAGTCAATTGCACCTTTCATGGTCTTTCACGACTCCACATTGAAGGAGATGGTCAGATATCTCCCCTGCACTCCTGAGGAGATGCGAAAGATTTCAGGTGTTGGTGAGAGGAAGCTCAAGTTCTATGGAGATCAGTTTCTTGCAGCCATCCGAAGCTACCTGGAAGGAAACCCTTTGCCGGAGGAAGAGGTTAGATTCGACTCTCCAGAGAGTGATGAGCGTAGTCGGGGTAAATATGAAGTGAGTTCTACCTCTACCCATTTGAGCACAAAGGAGCAGAAAGCCGAGGTGATTCGTCTCCTCAAAGAGGGGAAGCTGAATTCCGGTGAGATCGCCGAACGTGTCGGGGTGTCCCCGCCGACTGTGTGGGCGTACAAAGCCCATCTGACCATGGGAACTTACGGGGCCGATGGAGAAAGGGGGATCAACCGGGATGCCGACCCTGTCCTCCCAGATACTACAGGAACTAATCGTTCGGATGATCCCCTTGGCTGCTTCCATGAGGATGAACTTTCTCTGGTCCGTTTGAAGGAGTTGATCATCAACAGACCGCTCAAGAGGCCGGACCACTCCATCACCGACAAAAGACTCCTTGAGCTCAGGAAGAAATACCGCAGGGCTTATGAGCCCTGGAGCGATGAGGAAGATGAGTGGCTTGTGAGTTCATACGGGAGAAAGCAGAACACTGCGGCTTTAGCTGAAGCACTTCAAAGACATCCAGGCGCCATAATGTCGCGGATTCGCAAACTTACAGGGAAGTGATCTTCTGTTGCCGAACCGTTTCAGTCAATAGACAGCTTCTTGGTATTCGTTCAACAGCAAAGCTTAAGCATTTCCTTGTGAGTGATCCGACCATGCTTCTCGACAAACTGCGAGGTGATTTGCTCATGTTGGAGGGAGTAAAACCTCTTTGGCGGACGTGTTCAGCTGGCAAACATGCTCGAGAAACGGTCTGAATACCCTTGATCGTCATTCCGGTGAAAAACGGAATCCAGGCATTCCCGATAGAGCTGAACCCTGGCTTCCGCCAGGGTGACGGTAGGAGCGAATTTTGAGATAATTTCTAAGCCCTTTTTTGTTGTTAAAGAAATTGTCTTCCTTGTTCACCGGCCCGGCGCGGGAGGAGAACCCCAAAATCGGGGCATCATGATAAACGGAAGGCCATGCAGAGGCATCCTTCAACGATGGCGGATACAAAAATAGCGGCCCTCAAAATATTTGGCTTTTCACTGATATTTTCTTCCAAATAAAAGAAAAGACCCAAACCCATCACCAGTAACGACAAGCGAATCAGATTCATATCCATCTTTTTCTTCTCTCTTCGAGCTTTCAATCCAACTGTGCGAAGGATATCCAAAGGGTAGTCCGATAGAATTCAGCAGTTGTTCCGAGAAGCCTGAATAGCAACGTGATCATTGAAATCAGCATGAATGAGGCCAGGAGAAGTTTCCTGCAGCGTGTTTTTTTCTCCTTTTTTGCCGTTTTATTGTAGATACCTTTTTCGAATCATTTTCCCCGTGAATCCATAAAAGAGCGGTCTTTACATAACCCGAAACATGGGTTTAGTGAATGAGAAAGTGTAATGTTTTGACATTTTCATACCGTCATACCGGCGTAAGCCGGTATCCAGAGAATTTGCCGTGGGGCTGGATTCCGGCTAAAAGCATGCCGGAATGACATAATCAATAAGGCTCGAGAATGTTAAATAACTTCTGATCAGGTGCTTACATCTTTTCCATCTGCTGTGCCAATCGTTGCCCCTCCTCTTCGTTTACAAAATAGAGAAGAGCGCCCCCGCACAAGAAAAGCAGGCTGATGGAAAGGATGGAATATCGCGTGTTTCCCATGATGATTCCAACCCACCCCATGAGAAACGGCCCGATGACGGCTGCAAACTTTCCCAGGAGGTTATAGAATCCGAAAAACTCCGCGGCCTGATTTTTGGGGATGATGCGCGTGTAAAAGGAACGGCTCAGAGACTGCACTCCCCCCTGTACCAGCCCGATGACGATGGCGAGCAGATAGAATTCCAGTTCCCGCCGCATGAAAAACCCCCAGACGGTCACCCCAAGGTAGACGCTCACGCCGATGTAGATGCCCTTTTTGGCTCCCAATCGCTGGCCGATTCTTCCGAATGCAATGGAGGCGGGGAATCCGACAAACTGAGTGAGGAGCAGCGCCGTGATGAGGCTCTTGGGAGCAAAACCGAGGGACATTCCATAGTCGACGGCCATGCGCACGATAGTATCCACTCCGTCGATATAGAGCCAGTAACCGAGAAGAAATAGAAAAACGACTCGCAGATTGCGGATTTTCCGAAATGTAGAGGCCAACTGTTGGAACCCGGCGATTACCGCGTTTTTTTGAGTCGTTGCGGCATCGGTTTTGGGTTCGTCGACAAAAAAGAAAACCGGAATGGAGAATACGCCCCACCAGACGGCCACACAGACAAAGGAGATACGCACCGCTTCCCCTGCATCCACCAGGCCGAAGGTTTGTGGAGTGAGGGTCATGAGAACGTTCAGGGCAAAAAGCAAGCCACCGCCAAGGTAGCCCAGGGCAAATCCGAGGGCGGAAACGGAATCCATTTTTTCTTTGCCAGCCACATTTACAAGCAGGGAGTCATAAAAAATGTTGCCCCCGGAAAAACCTATGGTGGCCAAGATGTATAGAGCGAGCGCGACCTGCCAGTTCCCTCTGGCAACAAAATAGAGGGAGCCCGTCATGACAATTCCCATCATTGCAAAATAGAAGAGAAACTTTTTGCGGGTGCTGCCCCGGTCCGCAATGGCGCCAAGGATGGGCGCCATTGCCGCCACAACGATGCTTGCCAGTGAATTGCCGGCTCCAAGCTGGAAGGTGCTGACGGAGGCCGAAGTGCCGACACTCCAGTATTGTTTGAAAAAAATCGGGAAAAATCCCGCCATCACCGTGGTGGCAAAAGCGGAGTTTGCCCAGTCGTAGAGAGCCCAGGATATGATTTTTTTCTGCTCGGAAGATGCAGGCATGATTTCCTTTCTTCTTTGAAATTTTTCGCCCAAAGGCTTCAGCTAATCTATCATTTTTCACCAGGAGATGTAGATTCGAGAGTTGCGGTAAAAAGGCCGTTCCCCCTTCGGATTTGCGGCAAAACCTGGCCTGATTGACATCGATCTTTGGAAAGATTACATTTTTTCCCAAATATTCTTCATTACTTGAGTTATATAAAATCAGCTACGGGATAAGAATTGCATCCTTCGTTGTGACTGCCCCGGTCATTGGAGTTAACCTTTCCTTGACGAGTAAATCTTATCGGCTACTCGGATAAACGAAACGGAGAAATATGAGCATGATTGTCGTTGAGGCTCTTAAAGGCAAATCTGTCGCAGACCATACCGTTGAGGTCGTGGAGCGGAAGGGGAAAGGTCATCCTGACACCATCTGCGACTCGATCATGGAAGCCATATCCATTGCTCTTTCCAGAGAGTACAGAAAGGAATTCGGCGACATTCTGCATCATAATATCGATAAAGGGCTCCTTGCCGCCGGAAAAGTGACGAGGCGATTTGGCGGTGGGAGAGTGGTCCGGCCCATGGAGCTGTACATCGGAGACAGGGCGACCTCCAAAGTCGGTAAAAAGATTATCCCGGTGAAAGAAATAGCCGTGGATGCGGCAAAGCAATGGTTCCGGGATAACCTGCGTTTTGTGGACCCTGAAAAAAATGTAAAATACAAAGTGTTGCTCGAACAGGGGTCGGAGGAATTGATGGACATTTTTTCAAGGCCGGGAGAATTCAAGGGGGCCAACGACACTTCTGCCGCAGTGGGGTACTATCCGCTTTCGAGATTGGAATTGCTCGTTCTGAAACTGGAGCGGCATCTCAATTCAGAGACGTTCAAGGAGGAATTTCCTGAAACCGGGGAAGATGTGAAAGTCATGGGGTTGAGGAAAGGCAGGGATGTCCAACTCACTGTCGCCATGCCCCTTTTGTCTCGATATGTGCTTTCGGAGCGAGAATATTTTGAAAAAAAGGCCAGGGTACTTCGGGGCATGACGTCTTTCCTGGACGATTTGAAAGGGTTGAACTTGAAAACCGACCAAGTTTATTACAATAACCTGGACCAGGAGGGCAGGGGGTTGGGAGGAGTGTACCTGAGCGAATTGGGTACTTCGGCGGAAGATGCTGATTCTGGGCAGGTTGGGCGAGGCAATAGGGTGAATGGTCTGATATCCCTGAACCGGCCTTTGGGTACCGAGGCGGCTGCCGGAAAGAATCCGGTGAGTCATGTCGGTAAAATCTACAATGTGTTCGCTCACAAAGTGGCGAGGGAAATCTACGAATCCATTGAGGGAATAGAAGAGGTCTATGTATTGTTGTTGAGCAGGATAGGGATGCCTGTCAACGAGCCGGCTGTAGCCAACGCTCAGTTGTCCCTCAAGCCGGGAATAAAGATCCGAGATGTTGCGCCGCGGGTCCAGGAGGTCATTGAAAGGGAGTTGGAGGATATTCGGAAATTCTGCATGGATCTTGCGGAAGGCAGATATCCGGTTTGTTGATGTTCCCTGTTTCTCTTTTCTTAAATTCCTGCCAAACTTTCCGGGACCTGCTATGATGTACGTCAATTTTGGGATGGGAACTTTTTTGATCGCACCTCTCGGAGGGGGATTCGATACGATGCAGAACGGCTTCTTTTTTTGTTTTCAGGGGCATTGCTTGTAAATCGAATGGAACCATTGGCTGTATATGCAGAAGGTCTCCCTGAAACGGAACAGGAACGAGACATGCGAACTAACGGAATGGAGAATCATGATGGGTCAAACGAATGTCCTATACAAGGGAAGTCTTTTAACCGAGCACGATATCTATTTGTTTAAGGAAGGAAATCATTTCAAGCTCTTCGAAAAGATGGGCTCCCATGTAACGACGGTGGACGGAGTCCGTGGAACACACTTTGCCGTTTGGGCTCCCAATGCCAGGGCGGTTTCCGTTATGGGCGATTTCAATGGATGGAACAAGGAGTCTCACCCTTTGAAGGTGAGAGAAGACAGTTCCGGCATTTGGGAAGGTTTCATCAAGGGGCTGGGAAATGGCACCATCTATAAATATCATATCGTTTCTCGCGAAAACGGCTACCAGGTGGACAAGGGGGATCCGTTCGCCTTTCATTGGGAAACCCCTCCCAAGACTGCATCCATCGTCTGGGATATCAATTATGAGTGGGGAAACGGAGATTGGATGCAAAAGCGCCATACCGCCAATGCTCTGGATGCTCCCTATTCCATCTACGAGGTCCACCTGGGGTCTTGGAGGAGAGTTCCGGAGCAGGAGGACCGTTCTCTTTCGTACCGCGAAATGGCCGATCATCTGGTGGGTTATGTGAAGGAAATGGGTTTTACCCACGTGGAATTCCTTCCCATCATGGAACATCCTTTCTATGGTTCCTGGGGCTATCAGACGGTGGGTTATTTTGCGCCCACTTCCAGGTATGGAACACCGCAGGACTTGATGTATCTCATTGATCAATTGCATCAAAACAGCATAGGAGTCATTCTGGACTGGGTGCCTTCCCATTTTCCCAGCGACGAGCATGGGCTGGCCTACTTTGACGGAACATACCTTTACGAACATGCGGATCCAAAGAAAGGGTTTCAGCCCGAATGGAAAAGCTACATTTTTAACCACGGGCGTTATGAGGTTCGGTCTTTTCTCATCAGTAGCGCTCTCTTTTGGCTCGATAAATACAGGGTTGACGGGCTGAGAGTCGATGCCGTCGCATCCATGCTCTACCTGGATTATGCCAGAAACGAGGGGGATTGGATTCCCAATATTTACGGTGGGAAAGAAAATCTGGATGCCATTTCTTTCATTAGAAGACTGAACGAAGTGGTTTATGAGCATCATCCGGATGTCCAGACGATCGCGGAAGAATCCACTGCATGGCCCATGGTTTCCCGGCCCGCTTATGTTGGGGGGCTCGGCTTCGGCATGAAATGGAACATGGGATGGATGCACGATACCCTGGACTATTTTTCCGCGAACCCCATCTTCAGAAAGTACCATCAGAACCAGCTGACCTTCAGCATATGGTACGCATTTTTCGAAAACTTTGTACTTCCCCTTTCTCATGACGAGGTCGTCTACGGCAAGGGATCCCTCCTGCAAAAAATGCCTGGAGACGACTGGCAAAGATTCGCAAATCTGAGGCTTCTTTTTGGGTATATGTATGGGCATCCTGGAAAGAAGCTCCTCTTTATGGGGGGAGAGTTCGGCCAGTGGAATGAATGGTATCATGAGAAGAGTCTGGATTGGGACTTGCTGGAGCGGCCCCCTCATCAAGGAGTGAGGAAATGGGTCCAGGACATGAATCATCTTTATAGATCCGAGCCGGCGCTGCACGAGGTGGATTTCAGCAACGAAGGTTTTGAATGGATCGATTTCCATGATGCGGACTCCAGCGTGATCAGCTTTATTCGAAAAGGGAAGACTTCTGGTGACATCATTCTGGTGGTCGCAAACTTTACACCTGTGCCGAGGGTCGGTTACCGGGTGGGAGTCCCCCGGGGGGGAGTGTGGAAAGAAATGCTGAACAGCGATGCTGAAGTCTACGGTGGAAGCGGATTCGGCAATCTCGGTGGTGCCGAAGCGTCTCAGGTCCCTTGCCATGGAAGATATCAATCCGTTTCGCTCGTTCTTCCACCTCTCGGGGTCGTCTTCCTCAAAAGTGAAGGTGCAAGATAGCGCCGACTTTACCTTTTTCGCATCCCATTTTGCGAGACGATGGCTCATTCGCACCGCCTTCGAGCTTTTTGGAGAGTGCGCTGTCGACTTTCGGAACCAATGGAATAAAAGTCAGAGGAGCCAATATGAAAACACGGAGAAGCGGAATACTGCTTCACATCACCTCCCTTCCCTCCCCTTATGGAATAGGGGATCTGGGGAAGGGGGCTTATCTCTTTGCCGACTTTCTCCATGAATCCGGGCAGAGCATCTGGCAGGTTCTTCCCCTCAATCCTTCTTCCATGATTTATGGGAATTCGCCATACAGCAGTTGTTCGGTGTTTGCGGGAAACCCGCTCCTGATAAGTCCCGAACTCCTGGTTGAGGAGGGATTGATTGCGCATGAGTATCTGGACAATCTTCCCGCTTTCCTCGACAGGCAAGTCGAATATCAGCCTGCCGCAGAGCATAAATACCGGCTCCTGGGGCTCGCCTTTGAAAAATTCAAAAGCGATAATTTTTTGATGCGTTGTGAATTCGACAAATTCTGCGTTGAAAATGAGCGCTGGTTGGAAGACTATGCTCTTTTCGTCTCCCTCAAGGAGGAGTTCGGAGGGGTGGCCTGGAGCGAATGGCCAAGAGAAGTTCGGGAGAGGGAAGAACGGTCTCTTGCGGAATGGCGGCAGAGGCTTGCAGACAAGATATTTCAGGAAAAGTTCTACCAGTATCTATTTTTCAAACAATGGTTCGCTTTGAAAAGATATTGCAATGAGAAGCGCATCCAGATCGTTGGGGATATGCCCATCTATACGAGCTATGACAGTGCGGATGTCTGGTTGCACCCAGGACTTTTCAAGCTTGATGAAGAAAAGAGGCCGCGTTTCGTAGCCGGGGTTCCTCCCGATTATTTCAGTTCCACGGGACAGCTTTGGGGGAATCCGGTCTATGATTGGGACAGACTTCGGGATACTCGTTATGACTGGTGGGTGGATCGCATTCAGCATAATATCAAACTGTTTGATCTGATCCGCTTTGATCATTTCAGGGGGTTCGTGGAATACTGGGAAATTCCGGCCAAGGAAAAGACCGCTGTCAATGGAAAATGGGTTCCCGTTCCCGTCAAGGACTTTTTCGACAGTCTTTTGAGGCGTTTTGCCCATCTGCCCATTATTGCGGAAGACCTCGGAATCATTACTCCGGACGTGAGGGAGGTCATGACCGGTTATGACCTGCACGGTATGAAAGTGCTTCAGTTTGCCTTCGGGGACGATGTGGCCGTCAATCCCTATGCGCCCCACAACCATACCCCGAATTGTTTCGTCTATACCGGAACTCATGACAATAATACAACCCGAGGTTGGTTTCGAACGGAGGCCGGGGAAGACGAGAAGAACCGGCTTTTCAGCTACATTGGTCGAGTGGTCGATGAAGAGGAGATTCATTGGGAAGTGTTGCGGTTGGCAATGAGGTCCGTTGCACTTACGGCCATCGCCCCCATGCAGGATGTTTTGGGTTTGGGAGAGGAAGCGAGGATGAATCTGCCGTCTGTAACTTATGGAAATTGGGAGTGGAGGCTTGTTCGTGAGCAGATGACCCCTGCTCTGGCAGAAAAACTCGGGGAGATGAGCTCCCTTTATGGCAGGATTTAGGGTCCGAGCCCGAAAAACTTCCCCTTGAAGAGGGAGAGAACTGGAAAGATACTCGGTGGGGCTTTGCTGGGGGAGGGGCCGAGTTTCGTGCGGTTTCGAGTGAATCAATAATGGGTTCAGTAAAGAATATTTATAATTTTCAATATATTATGCATTATGCTTTCCAGAAGAGGTCTTAAGGAAAGCAGGATTTTTTGTACTTTAAAAGCGGGTTGACCCTTTGTGAATTTCGGGATAAAAGCTTTCTTGCGGGAGAAACTCTCCTGGAGGATTATCGCCGAAGGGATTAAATCGAATGATCATCAATAAGGATATCCTTGAAAAAACCTGCAAGGATATGATCGAGACTATTTTGTTTTGCCTGGAGGATGCTACCAAGGGGACGATTTATCTTATTTCCCCTATGCCGGAGTTGCGGGCGGTGCGTGTGACTTCAGGGGTTCGTGTGCAAGGATCCGACCAGATCAAATGGGGGCTGCCCGAGGCTTCCGATTATAATTATCCCGGAAAGACCTGGGAACAATATCGAGACAGCCCCGGACACGTGATGGAGGCGATGGGATGGTGTGTGGAGATGCAGAAGAGCTGGACCGCAGATGATCCCTACGAAGACCGCCGCAGTGTAAGAAAGCAGCTCAGTGGAGAAATAGAAGACTTCCATCACATGGAACCGGTTTTGGTTCGAAAGTCTTATTTGTACGGAGACCGGGTGGTAGGCTTGGAATATCCTTTGGACTATGAAGGAAAGCCCATTTGGACAGACTGTGAATATGTTGTGGTGGCAGTCATCAAAATTCATTTCAAACCTTATCAAATCAAACGCGGAGATCGTTCCACCAAGATCATCAAGAAATTGTCACGGACTCTGGGCACGGAATTGCTTTCCCTGCACGTGCGCGAAACCCTTTCCGAAGCGCAGAAGGAGCTCGCCCGGCAGCGCTTGCAGAGCTGCAATGTATTGGCTCATGAGTTGAGAAACACTCTCATTAAGCTTGGTTTTATCTTTCCCGCCATCAATGCGGAAATCAGTTTCCTCCGGGAACAGTGGGAAGCACAGCTGAGAGAAGCTTTTCCCAATGTGGAGCATAAGAGTTCCATCCTATCCCGTCTCAACGAATTGATTCAGCTCCGACTGCAAAGCCTCAATGGAACGGGCAATATGGCTCAGGTGGGCAAAGACCTCATGGCTGAACAAGAGGAGCTGTCCAACCAGCCCCTGCTTCCTCAGTTGGCTAAAAAATGGCTGGACAACAAGATTCGCCCCAAATGGGAAAGACTTCTGTTGGAAAGCCATGCCTGGGACGAAGAAAAAGACGAAATCATAGGGCTTCTGGATCGTCTGGAAAAGGGGATTTGGGTGGGATTGGACGAGAGTTTGGCGATGAAGATGACTCACCTTCCGGATGAGCTGAAGAAAGAATGGTCCAAACTCGCTTATGTCGATTTTACCCGCGATAAATTGCTCATTCTTAAAGATATCATAAAATTCCTGGATAATCCCCAGTTGGCCATCCCTCATAAGCAACAGACAAAGAAAATCCTGACCTCGCTCAAGGCCCTTGCTGAGATCATTCCCGAAGTGGAAGAGCGTGCCAATCGAATCATTTTTTCATTGAAAAATGGGAGCACCTCCCAGGATTGGTGACATTCTTCACCGGCCCTGTTTGGTGTGGCATTGTTCTTACCCACCACAAAGACACCAGAGAAAGACTTTTAAATGGAATCTCTGTGTGTTCTCCGCGTTTCTCTGTGGTTTAGATGAAATCCTTCCTTATTTTCTTTCGTCGGCAGACCTTTCTTCAATCTGGTAATTGACTGTCACTTTGTCTGTCGACCCCGATGTCAGCTTGAGAGAAGGGGGAGTCAGTACAAGAGAGGTGGAAAGGGAACCCGATTTGCTCAAGTTGTCCAACTTCACGGGAGCTGTGTAGAGCGTATTGACCTTTTCCAGGATCTTGCTGCCTCCAATGACTTTGACCACTTCGGGAATGACCTTTGCTTTGATCAGGAGGAGGTTTTCAGGCAGGCGCCCCACCCAGTCCACTTGAATAGGCAATTCCTTGGTGATGGGGACGTCCAGGGTCACCTCAATGGTGGGCGGATAGACTTTGTTCAGGAAGACGCCCGGTGGAAGGACGATATTGTCCTGTGTGATGGGGAAGACATTGCGTCCTTCCGTAGCCTTACTGAGGTCCACACGCACCTGCACCTGCCCCGTCCGCAGGGACTTGATCAATGCACTGGAGCCGTAGAGTTGCAGCCGGGCTTCGTCCATGGATGTTTCGAGAATTTCGAAATTGGGAGGACGATTGACGTACTCCACGGGAACGTTGAGGGCGATGATGGTGTCGTCGCTCCGCGTGAATCCGAACCAGATGCCGGTCATGACAAGGAGGGAGAGTACCCCCGCCAGGGTGAGTTTCAGGCGTTCGCGTTTTTGTTGATCGACGGATACTCCATCCGAAAGGTTGAGATGCTTGCGCAGAAGTTGTGTCAATTCTTCCGGTTGAGCAATGGGCTTGATCCAGTTGTCCTTGGCGACGGTCACACGACCACGTTCTTCAGATACCACAACCACGAGAGCATCGGTACGCTCCGCCAAACCTGCAGCAGCTCGATGTCGCGTTCCATAAAAGGTGGGTAGGTCCTGGCGCTGGGAAAGGGGGAGGAGTACCCCCACTTCCGCGACATGATTGCCGCGAATGATGACGGCTCCATCATGAACGGGGTTCTTGGGCCAGAAGATACTCACCAACATTTCCTGGGAAACGATGCCCTCCCAGGGAATTCCCCCGTGGATCACTTCCGAAAGATCTTCCTTGCCGGGAAATACGATCAAAGCGCCGATGCGCTTTTTTCCCATTTGGTAGGCGCTTTCTGCAATGACTTCAACAGATGTGGCTTGTTCTCTGTTGGGAGATCCCCAAAGAAACGTTTTGAGATTCCTCACTTGAAGCGCAGTGCGGATTTCATTTCGAAAAACCACAATGATGATAATGGCCGCAGCCGTAGTGATGCCCCTGATGGCCCAGCTGGTCAATATCAATCCGAGGGATGCGGCAACCTCCTGGAGGATCCAGAGGGAAGTGATGCCAACCAGAACGCGAAAGGCATTGGTTCCCTGAAAAAGGACATATACCCTGTACAAGATGTAGCTGTTGATGATGATGTCTACAAGGTCTTGCCACCGGATGGTTGCGAGAAAGGCGAAAAATCGTGTCATAGCGAGTCTGGCTGTATCAGTCGGTTATGCTGAAACGAAATACATTGAACACATGGCCATTCTGATCACTGACTTCCACGCGCCAGGGACCTTTATCTGTTTCTCTCAACTGTATCACACTGTAGGTGGTCCATCTAGGGGGGTAGAGCCTGAGCCGGGTTTGAGTGCTGAGTTCATCCCGGTGAAACCATCGATGATAAATCTGGGTGGGTTGCGGGACGGGATCAAACGAGGTGAAACAGCACACCTGACCTGCAGATACGGAAAATACCACCGCAGGCCTTATGGGGGTGAGATTTTCAACTTTTTCACACATTGTCGCCTGGCTCAGCACCAGTTTTTGAGACGGTTGAGGGGAAGGCGTTGCCTGATCCTGAGGACTCTGGACGTCTTGACCGGAAACGTGAGGTGAGAAAAGAAGGTTTATACAAGCCAGGAGTATGAAGAGTAAAAAAAACCTGGAATGAACAGCCATTAGAAATCATCCTCCGGTTAGAGTCGAAACGAGAAAGGGTACAAAAAGACAAAGATGATAGCGCCAAGAGGCTGGTTTTGGAGTGGTTTATCCGAGGACCAACACTATCATTTGATCTTAATCTTAAAAAGAATATCATGCCACCTTGGTTCGTCAAGCGATTTTATCCAGTAAAGGAAAGATCTTCATATGAAAAAAGGCTCATGGTTCATAGCTGATGGCTCATGATAACATCGCTTTTCAAGAGCGTTTCCCGTTTTCCCTATTGCCTTGCATCCCATTGTCCTTTTTCCATTTTTCATTACGACCGCTTCGGTCATGGAAATCGATCCATTATGTTCAGAAATCCCATCCGCTTTGGAATGTTCAAATCGGATAATGCCCTTATTGACTTACATCAGAAGATAGAGTATTCAATTCAAATACGCAGGTATTCGGCTATTTAAGAGATTGGAGCGATGAGAATGTCACTTTCGTTTATCGCAGCTGCGGCCGCCGCACGGGAGACAGCCTGGGCGAAGGTCGGAGATGTGACGTAAAAATAACGTTGGATTTCCTTTTAGACGCCATGGGCTGCTGAATCGGTTCATGGCGTTTTTTTTAATCCCTGAGCCGATTGGCCAGGGTTTTTTTTTGCCGGGACAGTCAATTTCATCACAGGAGAGTATCATGTCGGAAGAGTCCATAATTCGTTTTGCTCAAAGAATGAATCAATTGCCGCCCTACCTCTTTGGAATGATAAATAAAATGAGGATGACCAAGCGCGCGGCGGGCCACGATGTCATTGACCTCGGCATGGGGAATCCTACTGATCCTACGCCGGAGGTGGTGACACGAAAGCTCTGTGAAGTGGTTCAGGACCCCAAAAGTCACCGCTATCCCGTGGCGGCCGGGCTGAAGAACCTCAAAAGAGAAATTGCCTTTTACTATGAACGCGAATATGGCGTGGGACTGGACAGTGAGTCGGAAGTGATCTGCACGATTGGTTCCAAGGAGGGAATTTCGCATCTCTGTCTGGCTCTGATAGGGCCTGGAGATACGGTGCTCGTTCCTGCACCGGCCTTCCCGGTTCATATTTATGCCGCCATCATTGCCGGTGGCAATGTGATCCGTATTCCACTGGCTCCCGAAGAATTATTCCTCTCTCGGATTTCAACAATGTGCGAATCGCTCTACCCGACTCCCAAGGTTTTGATTTTGAATTATCCTCATAATCCGACTTCCATAGTCGCCAATGAAGACCTGTATCGTGAAGTCGTAAAACTTGCCCGAAAGTACAAATTCATGGTAATCCACGATTTCGCTTATTCCAAGGTTACCTTCGACGGCTATGTGGCTCCCAGTTTTCTGGAGGTTCCAGGGGCAAGAGAGGTGGGTGTGGAGTTCGGTTCTTTCTCCAAGTCCTATAACATGGCGGGTTGGAGGATGGGCTATTGTGTTGGAAACCGGGAAATCATCGAGGGGCTGGCAAAGATCAAGGGCTACTACGACTACGGGATTTTTTCCGCGATTCAGATTGCCGGTATCGTTGCCTTGAGAGACTGTGCAGCGGAGGTGGAGCATCAGGCTCAAATTTATCAGCAACGTCGAGATGTGCTCTGCCAGGGATTGGAGCGTTTGGGTTGGGCCGTAACGAAGCCCAAGGCCGGGATGTTTGTGTGGGCGAAGATTCCAGAGCCTTTTGCGAAAATGGGTTCTATGGAATTTGCCCTCAAGTTGATGGATGAAGCCAACGTGGCAGTGGCTCCAGGAATCGGTTTCGGCGAAGAGGGAGAGGGATATCTGCGCCTGGCTCTGGTAGAAAATGAGCACCGCATTCGTCAGGCTCTGAGGCAAATGGGGAAAGCCTTCCGCAACTGGTCTTCGCAAAGCTCTGCCCCGGCGGGGACTGTGGAGAATCTGGCAACGGCTGCTGATGTCTGAGCGGGATTCAAAGCGACGCATGTTGTTATGAGGCGAGGATACGCATTAAACGCACTGGAAGTGCCAGTACCTGACCAGGAAGTTGCTTAACATTCCTGGTAGTTGCAAGCTATGTCATTCCGGCATGTTTTTAGCTGGTATGACGGTTTGAAAATGTTAAGAAATTTCTGTTCAGATATAAGAAGCGCCGCCATAGAAGGCGGCGCTACCAGCCGGGGAGTGCTGAAATTCACTCACTCTTTTGGTCTGAATCCCATCTAAAATTGTAAGTCTATTGGAGCCTGCCGATGAATCGACGTTATCCTGAATATCCCTTGGTGGGAGTGGGTGCTGTTATTTTTCGGGACGATCGCGTTCTCCTTGTGCAAAGGGGCAAAGAACCCTCTTTCGGAAAATGGACTGTGCCCGGTGGACTGGTGGAATTGGGAGAGAGCCTGGAGGATGCTGTCAGACGGGAGGTCTTGGAAGAGGTGGGGTTGGATGTGAATGTGGAAGATCTCGTCGTAGTGCTGGATCGAGTGATTCTGGATAATGAAGAAAAAATTGAATATCATTATGTATTGTTGGACTTTCTGTGCGTCAGTTCTGAGGGAGAACCGGTGCCTGCAAGTGACGTAATGGATTGTGCTTTCGTCAGCTTGAATGCCTTGCCCGAATATAACCTCACCGAGGGAACCGAACAGGTGGTTCGACGCGCTTTCTCCCAGGCGCACGGAGTTCGATTCCCCATCTATGACGCCAACCTATAATGTTTGCATGCTTCTGTCTTTTCTATCCTCATTTTTTTTCTGCAACCGTTTTCCATATCTTCCTTGACTTTAAATTTTCTCTGTGTTTTATGACTGACCAGTCCGTCAGGAGGTGCAGTAAAGAGTGAATCACGAGAATAAACAGCAGGCAGTACGATCCATGTTGAAGAAGCTCTCCCAGGTAAAAAGAGAGGAGGGGGGGCTGAAAAGTTTCGTGATGCGCTCCATTCGTTTGGATGGGTCCGAAGAAGAGATATTGGAAGAAATGGCCCAATGGTTTCTTGCTGTCCGGGATTTATCCAAACAGGGCGCATTGCCGTCCCGCTTTTCTCTCTCCGAATTTATCCCTGTCTTTTGCCGCATTGCGGAAGACAAGAATATCGGTGCGGACCGCTTTTTCTCGGGGGTCCTCGAGAAAATGGTTTTGGAATCGGAAGAAGTGTTGCGGGGTGCGCCCAAGCCTTCTACGAAAGACAAAATACTGGATGCTGCCCTGGATGTTTTTTCCGAAAAAGGGTTTCATCTCGCTACGGTGGATGAAATCGCAGAACGTGCAGGCGTGGGTAAAGGGACGCTTTATCGGTACTTTGCAAATAAGGAAACTTTATTCAATGAGTTGGTGCAGTTGCGTTTGGATGAACTCGAGAAGAGCGCCATGGCGATTTTGGATGGGGAGGATGATGTGCTCACCATGATCACCAAGTATCTGCGGGTTTATTTCGAATTTTTCGATCAAAATCAGCGTCTTTACCGCCTCATTGTCCAGGAGGGACTGGATGTAGGAGACCAGGTCCAGGACCTCTATTTCAAGAAAGTCATGCGTCGGATCCCTCTCCTGAAACGGAAGATATACGGAGCCCGTCAACAGGGGCTTCTCAAGGATGTTGATTTTCATACGGTTTTCTATGGTGTGATGGGGTTCATGCATGGAGTCATTCAGAAATGGTTGGCTCGCGACTGCTCTTATTCCCTTGTGGAAGAATTACCGGGTGTTGTGGAAGTTCTCTTTTATGGATTTGTGAATACTTCAAAGTTTGTTGAAAGTCAAAACTGAACCAGGAGGAAAATCATGGGCGACATGCAAAGCAAGGTAGCTGATATCATTGCGAATCAATTGGGTGTAGACAAGGAAATCATTACTCCGGAAGCCAATGTTGTGGACGATCTTGGAGCCGATTCCCTGGACGTAGTGGAACTGGTCATGGCTTTGGAAGAAGCGTTCGATCTGGAAATTCCAGATGAAGATGCCGAGAAAATCCGAACTGTTAAAGATATTTACGACTATCTTGAAAAAAATAAATAGCATGGACACATAGCGTGGGAAAGATGGGGGTTGATCGGCTTGGAGCCTCCATCTTTCGGGTTTCATTAAAAAGCCTTGCCCTGCCTTTTGGGGCTCATTCCGAGCATAGAATATCCCTTCCAAGCTTCGGATCAGGAGCTACGTCTCTTCCGGTTCGGTTTTCCCGAATTCTTCCGTATCCAACCGGGGCAATTGTGCGTCCACCACGGTCCGCTTCAAAGTCCAAAAGACGCTCTTAAAATTTTCCTCAAAGTTTCCCGGAGAAACCCTTCCCAACTCAATGAATTTAATAATGATCTCTTTGGATATCCTGAGAATTTTTTCATCGTCCGGCTGCATATCAAATCCTCTCGAGGTTTAGTCATGAAAAAAGCCTCTGCTGGTCTTTGGGAAGGCCTTTACTTTAAACGTTCGCAGAGGCTTTTTGGGTGAAATGAAATACCCCTGAAGGCATCCCGGTACCCGGATTTCCTTTTAACATACATTCCATTTGGGCTGCAATGGAAATGGGATGAATGTCTCCATGTTTATTTCCAAGAAGCCATTAAAATTCGTTGACTTAAATACATTTGCCATTCTTGCTGAGCAAAAGGGATGAAGACAAATAGCATTTAAAATGAACATCTGTTCCTTGTCATGATTTAAATTTGACATTGTTTATAGGGGGGTGATAAATACATAGAAGTGGGAAAAAGTGGGAATACGAGGTGACGATTGGGGATTTTGAGGAAACCTTACTTCAGAGGACGCTCCATCCACCGCCTGGATGCAAAAGGAAGACTTCGCATTCCTTCTAAGTATCGAGAAGTTCTGCAAAATCACTATACTGACGCTCTGGTAATCACTCTGTTGGAGGGGTGTTTGGTTGCCTATCCTCCCGAGGTCTGGGAAAAAATAGAGGATAAAACGGAAAGTCTTTCTGATGTCGATCCCAAGCACAGGGCTTTTATGCGGTTATTTATATCGGCCGCCGAGGAGTGTGAGTTCGACAATAAGGGCAGGATTTTGCTCTCCCCTTTCCAGAGAAGCAAGGCGGGGCTAAACTCAGAGGTGCTCCTGGTTGGAGTGTTGAAGGGTTTCGAAATCTGGGACACCGCAGCATGGGAAAGTCATGATGAATGGAATAGAAGTCACTACAAGGAAATCATGGAAGGTATAGCCTCCGAAGGATTTTAATAGGTTATGCATTTTGCCTCCTCACACGGGCATGTTCCTGTCATGCTCAAAGAAGTCATGGACGTTCTGAATTGTCGTGCCGGAGGCGTATATGTGGATGGAACTGTCGGCGGTGGTGGATATGCTCGAGCCATTCTCGAAGCCAGTGCGCCGGATGGAATTCTGCTGGCTTTGGATTGGGATTCCGATGCCATTGACCGGGTGCGCGGAAGGCTTGCCTCCTACGGGAACCGCTTGATCCTGGAAAAAGCGAGCTTCGCAGACCTGCCCGACGTTCTGCGGAGACTGGGGTTTGGGCCTGTCGATGGAGTCGTGGTCGATCTCGGGGTCTCCAGCTTTCAACTGGATGATCCGGCAAGGGGGTTCAGTTTTCAGCAAAACGGTCCACTGGATATGCGCATGGATCGGAATTTGCCCAGGACTGCTGCAGACTTGGTGAATGAGTTGTCCGAATCGGAATTGGCTGACCTGATTTTCCACTTTGGAGAAGAAAGATGGTCCCGGCGCATCGCCCGTGCCATAGTGATGCGTCGAAAAGAAAGTCGATTCGCTTCCACTGGGGAATTGGCTCAACTGGTGGCGGCGGTCGTTCCCAAATCAAAAGACACCGGGCGGATCCATCCGGCGACACGCACCTTTCAGGCTTTGCGATTGGCTGTGAACCGGGAACTGGAAACGCTGCGGCGTTTTCTTTCCAATGTGCTGGATGTGGTAAAACCGGGAGGCCGTGTTTGTGTGGTTTCTTTCCATTCTTTGGAAGATCGAATCGTCAAAGAATATTTTCGGGAATGGGCCAAATCCTGTAGGTGTCCCCTGAATGTGGTGCCCTGTCGATGTGAGGGGCGTCCTTTGGTGAAGATTTTGACAAGGAAGGTGCAGCGCCCCGGATTGGAGGAGATGGAAACGAATCCGAGAGCTCGAAGCGCCCGGCTCCGGGCTTTGGAAAAATGTTGATCATGATTTTCGCCGCGATGCAGCAGGGTGGGAGGCATGGGGAAGAAATTGAAATCCGTTATGGAGCTTGATTTTTCAGAAAAGAATCCCTTGAGGGGGTCTTTCCGCAACTGGACCGTCCTGGCCGCTGCTCTGGGAGGGATGTTTATTGTCTGCGCCATCTTCTATGTGTGGCTCTATGATCAACAGGTTCAGAATGGATACCATTTGGCAAAGCTCTATCAGGAACATGAGCAATTGCTTGCAACTCAACGAAAACTGCGTCTGGAATGGTGTCGATTCGAGGACCCTTACCAGTTGGAGGAAATGGGGCGCAATCAGTTTGGGTTGGCGCCACCCAAAACAGAACAGAAGATGATCATGCGCTGAACTTTCAGAATTTCACAAGGGGCTACTGGTGGAGAGGCGCAATTCCGGAAAATTTTTAAATGTACGCTATTGGTCGTGCTATGTCCTTTTCAATGTTTTGGTCCTTTCAGGATTTTGCCTCATTTTGGGTAAAGCTTTTCAACTGCAAGTGCTGGAACATTCCGTATGGGTAGAGAGAGGAAGGGCTCAAACTGAATCCAAACTGCACGTGCCGGCCTATCGCGGGTCTATTTATGATCGGCAGGGTCGGCTTTTGTCGTTTTCCGTGCCGCAACGATCCCTTTGTGCGGATCCGAAGATGGCTGAAAACTCGAGGCTGCTATCCGGTCAACTGGCAGCCGTCCTGGGAGAACCTCAAAATACCATCAAGAGAAAGTTTGAATCCAAACGCCGTTTTGTTTGGTTGAAACGCCATCTCACCGACCAGCAGGCTCTGGCGGTGGAGGATTTGAAGGGGCAGGGGATTCAACTCGTCGATGACTACAAGAGGTTTTACCCCTACCGCCAGCTGGCCGGGCAGGTTTTGGGATTTGTGGGGTTGGACGGAAAGGGGCTTGAGGGAATTGAAAAGCATTTCGATGGCGTGCTGCGCGAAAACCCATTGAAGGTGGAACAGGTTCGGGATGGAGTGCGAAAGTGCCTCTGGCTCGAAGATGCCCCGCCCCCTGAACCCTTGGAAAGCTACGGAGTGCGTCTCACGCTAGACGCTTTCCTCCAGTATGTCTGTGAATATGAATTGGAGAAGATCGTCGATCAATATCAGGCCAGGGCGGGGGAAGTGGTTGTCCTCGATGCTCAGACTTCCGAGGTCCTGGCCATGGCCAACTGGCCCTCTTTTGATCCCAACTTCGCATTCAAAAAAAATGCGGACGCATGGCGAAACCGCGTCGTCACGGATGCCTTCGAACCCGGTTCTACATTCAAGGTTTTCCTGATGAGTGCAGCTTTGGAGGAAGGGATCGTCAGGGAAAGCGACCGCCTATTCTGTGAAAATGGAAAAGCTAAAATTGCCGGGCATATGATCAATGATACGCACCCTTACGGGTGGCTCACCATGCCCGAGGTGATCAAATATTCCAGCAACATTGGAGCCAGCAAGCTGGCCCTTCAGTTGGGCAATGATCGCTATTACAAGTATATCAAGAAATTTGGGTTTGGATCGCTCACGGGAATCGAACTGCCCGGTGAAGTGAAGGGACTGGTCAGACCGGGAAAAAGATGGCGCCCCATTGACCTTGCGACGACCGGTTTTGGCCAGAGCATTGGTGTGACGGCTCTTCAACTCACTGCCGCCATAGCGAGCATTGCCAATGGCGGGGAATATATTCAGCCCACTATCATCAAGGGAATCGTGGATTCGCAGGGGCAGCCGGTGAAGTATTTGGAGCCCAGGCCCAGGCGCAGAGTGATTCAGAAAGCGACTGCCAGGAAGATCACCAACATGATGCGCAAGGTAACCGAAGAGGGGGGGACCGGTGTCAATGCGGTTCCGGAAGGGTATGATGTGGCCGGAAAGACGGGAACAGCGCAGGTAATGGACCCGGAGACGCGCCGTTATGCGAGCCACAAGTACACTTCGCTTTTCACCGGTTTTGTCCCAGTAGAACGTCCTCGCCTGGTCATAACGGTAGTCATTCACGAACCTCATGGCGCTATTTACGGAGGAGTGGTGGCTGCGCCCGTTTTCAGGAACTTTGCAGCCAAGGCTTTGCCGCATCTGGGGGTGCTGCCTTCGTCTAAAGGGGCAGCCCCAGTGCCTGGAGTACGTTCCGTAAAAGTGAACAGCGACCAGTCTCCCAAAGCTCCGGCATCGGTTCAAAAAACAAAGGAATTCAAGGAAGTTACAAAAAGTCGGAATGTCTCCGTTCCCAGGGAAACGGTTCCCGGCAAAAATTCGAAAGAAGGATTGAATACCGGCGCTGCGAAATCCAAAATCAGCCGTCCCGTTCCGGAGAGTCTTTACACTCTTAAAGCCGAGAAGCGGGATGCCAAGGGAATCGACTGAGAATCGTGATGAATGGAGTTCAACAGGTTGGTGAGAAATAAAAGCATGGCAAAAAATCTAGAAATATTGCTCCAGGGTTTGGATGTCTTAGAAATCCGTGGAGATCTGCAGACGCAGGTGAATGGTCTCGCATATGACAGCCGCCAAATCGGCGATGGGGATTTATTCGTGGCAATCCGCGGAACACGGCAGGATGGAAATCAGTTTGTGGGTGACGCTGTCAGGCGGGGGGCTCGAGTAGTAGTGGTAGAGAGCCTGCCGGAAGATTCAGGCTGTGCTACCTTTGTCAAAGTTCCAGACTGCCGCAATGCGCTGGCGCGCATGGCTGCCAATTATTACGAACATCCGTCCCGCGATATTCAGCTCATCGGAGTGACGGGTACCAACGGAAAAACGACGACCACGCTTTTGATCGAGAGCATCCTGCAAAAGGGGGGAGCGTCGGTAGGGGTTTTGGGAACGCTCGGTTATCGATGGGGGAGTAAGAGAAAGGATGCTCCCATGACCACACCCGAGTCCTTGGACCTGCAGCGGTTTTTTTACGAAATGCGGCAGGATGGGGTCTCGCATGTCGTCATGGAGGTTTCGTCTCATGCTTTGGCGCTGGGGCGGGTTGACGGTTGCGTGTTTCGTGCCGGAGTTTTCACCAATCTCTCTCAGGACCACCTCGACTTTCATTCCACGATGGAAGATTATTTTGCAGCCAAGGCAATTCTTTTCAGGGATCCTTCGCTTTCATGCGGTGAAAACTTCGTTGCCGTCATCAATGGCGACGACCCTTTTGGGGTGCGGTTCCTTGAAAATCCTCCACAAAACGGTCTTTGGTCCTATTCCGCCCTTCATAAGGATGCCCGCGTATGGGTTAAGGATGTGACGCTTTCGCCTGCCGGCATCCATGCGGAACTTTCTACGCCATTGGGAAATTTCAGAATCCGCTCTCATCTCATCGGTCGGTTGAATCTCTACAATCTACTTTGCGCTGCGACGACCGCTCTGGCTTTGGGGTATTCCAAAGAAGCGGTCGCGGATGGTTTGGAAGCTGTTTCACATGTCGACGGCCGCCTTCAAAGAGTGCCAGTTCCTCGCGAACGGGGTTATGAGGTGGTTGTGGACTACGCTCATACCCCGGATGCCATGGAAAAGAGCCTGAATTGCCTGAGAGAGATGACGCGGGGACGTCTGTGGGTGGTTTTTGGCTGTGGCGGAGACAGGGATCGGACGAAACGCCCTTTGATGGGGGAAGTGGCAGCTCAAGTGGGCGATCTGGTGGTGATCACCAGTGACAATCCTCGAAGCGAAGTCCCGGAAAGCATCATCGAACAGATCGAACCGGGTGTGCGTTCTGTGGGATTGCCTTGCCTGACGGGTCGCGACTTCGCAAGGGCTGAAAAGGGGTACATGATAGAGCCCGACCGGAAAGCGGCCATTGAACTGGCTTTGTCCCGGGCGGAACCGGGGGATGTGATTTTTATAGGTGGAAAAGGCCACGAGACCTATCAGATCATCGGTGGCAAAGTGCATGCCTTCGATGATCGTTCGGTGGTGCACAATTATTTCAAAACCAGGGGGGAAGACCCTCCCGAGGATAGGAAAGCTCGAGAGAATGGACTGGACAGTCGCAAAACTCGTTGAAGCCACCGGTGGCCGTCTTCTGCAGGGAAATCCCGATCTGCCCGTGACCGGGATATCCACGGATACACGTCTCATGCAGCCGGGCAGTTGCTTCGTTGCTCTTCCGGGGGAGCGGTATGATGGACACCGCTTCATAATGGATGCCTTGGCCCGCAATGCGACAGCCTTCATCATTTCCAGCGCGAGGCCCGAAGGCTGTCTTCCCGCTCCGGACAAAGTTTCTGTCATCGAAGTGCAGGATACCCTTTATGCATTGGGAAAACTGGCGGGTTACTGGCGCAGGCAACACTTGATCCCGGTAGTGGGAATCACGGGAAGCAACGGCAAGACGAGCACCAAGGAAATGGTTGGCGCCATACTTTCGGTCAGACATCGTGTATTGAAAAACGAAGGAAATTTCAACAATCTGATCGGCGTTCCCCTGACACTCCTTTCTCTCCAACCGCATCATGAAGTGGCTGTCGTGGAAATGGGAATCAACGTTCCTGGGGAGATGGCAAGGCTGGTGGAAATGAGCGATCCTACAGTGGGTTTGATCACCAATATCTATCCGGCCCATTTGGAAGGACTCCACTCAATGGAGCAGATCCTTCAGGAAAAAAGCAAATTATGGATGGCGTTGAAAGAAGGTGCTCTGGCCGTGGTAAACAGGGATGATGAACGTCTCGTACGAGTGGCCGGAACTCTAAAGGCTCGCACGATCACCTATTCTCTTCAAGATCCTTCCGCTCGGGTGAAACTGGCCGGGGAGGTGGAAATGCGGGAAGGATGGACAACTTTTCCCTTGTTGCTCGGAACGGAACGGATTTCTGTTCGCCTTCCGGTGCTGGGACTCCATCAGGTGCAAAATGCCATCGCGGCCGCAGCAGTGGCCTGGGGAATGGGAGAATCCCCTGAAACGGTCGCTCGGGGGTTGTCGAGTTATCAGCCGGTAAAGCAACGTATGCAGATGCATCATCTGAGGGATGGCCGGGTGGTGATTGATGACAGTTACAATGCCAATCCCGGTTCAACTTTTGCAGCTGTTCAGGCGGCGTGTACGGCAAGCGCGGGCAAACCCTTGGTCGTGGTTTTAGGGGAGATGCGGGAACTCGGACCCGAAAGTGCCAGGTTGCATTGGGAATTGGGGCAAAAAATCGCAGCATTGGGTGTGGCCCGCTTGATCACTCTGGGTGAAATGGGAAAAGAGATCGTTCGTGGTGCCGAGGAGGGAGGAATGCCTGCGGCTGCATGCCATCACGCTCAGGATCACGAAGAAATACTGGATTTTTTGAAGGCGAACCGAGTCGCGAACGAATGGGTCCTGGTCAAGGGCTCCCGCGCTATGGCTATGGAACGTGTTGTGGAAGGAATTTTAGCGGAATGAAGACCGAGGGAGATTCAAAACCTCAAAAAGCCCTTGTGGTGGGAATGGGTATATCGGGACAATCGGTTTGCGAACTGCTTTTAAGGCAGGGGGGTCAAGTCATTGCCAATGACCTCAGGGGGCGCGATCAGTTCAAGGGCGCCTTGGATGCCCTGGAAGAAAAAGGCTGCGTGCTGCGGTTGGGCAATCATGATTTGAAAGACTTTTTGGAAGCGGATCAGATCATTGTGAGTCCGGGTATTCCTCTGGATCTGGAACCGCTTTGCAAGGCGAGAGACAGGGGGATAGAAATCGTTGGGGAACTGGAGTGGGCCTGGCGCCAGACAAATCTTCCAGTGGTGGCTGTAACGGGAACCAATGGCAAGACGACGACTACTTCTTTGATAGGGGAAATGTTCAAGGCCGCGGGCAGGCGGGTGTTCGTGGGAGGAAATATTGGAACGCCCCTGAGCCGTTGGATCCTGGACGGTGAAGCTGCCGATCTTCTGGTACTCGAAGTCAGCAGCTTCCAGCTGGATACGGCATCCCGATTTGCCCCGGACGTGGGGGTCTTGTTGAACATCACCGAGGATCATCTGGATCGCTATGATAGCTTCGATGCCTATGCCGATTCCAAGGTTTCCCTTTTTGCCCGTCAGAATGATTCTCAGGTGGCTGTGGTCAATGGCGATGATGCCCTCTGCCGTGAAAAAGCATCGAAAATACCCGGCCGTCTTCTCTTCTGCAGCCGCAAAGATCCACAGGCGCACGCCAGGATCGAGGACCACCGGGTGCTGGTCCATGTCCCCTGGAAAGAGGCTTTTGAATTGAGCCTGCAAAACTGCCAGCTCCAGGGGATTCATAATGAGGAAAACATCCTTGCAGCCGTTTTGGCTGCTTCCGTTTTAGATGTGCCACCCCCCATCCTGCAAAGGGTGATAGACGGGTATCGTGGGCTGCCTCACCGTGTAGAATGGGTACGTTCCTGGAATGGCATAGATTTTTACGATGATTCCAAAGGCACCAATGTGGGGGCTGTTGTAAAAGCACTGGAGAATTTCGTAAGCCCGGTTCTCTTGCTTTTGGGCGGACGGGATAAACTGGGATCCTATGGCCCCTTGGCCGAGGCTCTCAAGGAGAAGGGGAAGAAGGCGTTTGCCTTTGGAGAAGCCGGGCCGCGCATCCAGAAAGCCTTGGAAAAATGGGTGCCGACGCAATCTTATCCGGATTTGGAGGCAGCCTTCAAAGATGCCATTGCCTCTGCGGAATCGGGCGATGTGGTGCTTTTATCGCCGGCGTGTTCCTCTTTTGATCAATATTCGAGCTATGCTCAGCGGGGAGATCACTTCAAACGCCTTGTTCGACAGCTACCTGACATGGCCCGTGTGTCATAACGGTGACATGAAAAACGGTCGGAGGGGGGCGGATCATTGGATGCGAAGGAGGGACCATTGACCGAGATCGTTGAGCCATGAATCAGGCAGTCAGATCCATTGGAGAGGCGCCTTCGTTTAAAAACGAACCCAGGATGAAAGATACGAAGGGCGCCTCATGGAATGTGCTTTCCCTCGAAAATCAGTTGTGGATCGAGGTGTCACTGCTCATCATGTTCGGGTTGATCATGATATACAGCGCCAGTTCGATTTTGGCCCTCAAAAAATTTTCGGATCCGTCTCATTATTTAAAACGGCAATTTTTTTGCATAGCTCTTGGGATAGTTGTCATGATTTTGGCAAGCCGTATCCCTTACAAGCGCTATAAAGATCATATAGGCTGGATGGTCCTGGGGACAATCGCTGCATTGTTTCTTGTGCTGATGCCGGGAATCGGTGCGGAAATCAACAACGCAAGGCGTTGGTTTCAATTGAAATTTTTTCTATTGCAGCCTGCAGAATATGCCAAAGTGGTCTGGGTCCTCTACCTGAGTGTTTCTCTGGTGAAAAAGCAGGAGAAAATCAGGCAGTTTAAGATTGGTTTCTTGCCTCACATCGTATTGTGCGGTATTTTTAGCGGATTACTTCTCAAAGAGCCCGATTTTGGAACGACCTTTATTATTGGGGGTCTGACTGTCATAATGTTGGCGGCTGGAGGAGTCCTCTGCCGTCATTTATTTATTCTGGCGCCTATTGCGGCCCTGGGAATCTACAAATTCGTTTATCATGTTCCCTACCGTTGGGAGCGTGTAACAGCCTTCATGAATCCGTGGACGGATCCACTCGATTCCGGGTACCAGCTCATTCAAGCCTGGATAGCCGTAGGATCTGGGGGATTGCTTGGAAAAGGGCTTGGAGCCGGGCAGCAAAAGATGTTTTACCTTCCTGAATCCTATACGGATTTTATTTTGGCGGTGATTGGCGAGGAGCTGGGTTTTTTGGGGATTTTGGCCGTCTGCGTACTCTTCTTTTTTCTTTTCCGGACGGGCCTCGTGATCTCTCGGCGGGCACCGGATCTTATGGGGACCCTCATGGCTTTGGGGCTGACGATGCTGTTTTCTCTGCAGGCCCTGCTCAACATGGCGGTCGTTTTGGGGTTGGTTCCCACCAAAGGGTTGCCTCTCCCTTTTATCTCCTATGGAGGAAGTGCTTTCACAGCGAATTGTGCGGCCATTGGAATTCTCATGAATATTGCCCGGAGTATCGAAAGGCGAATGGATTAGGATGTTCAAACGTTATCAGCACATTCATTTTATAGGTATCGGCGGAATCGGTATGAGTGGCATCGCCGAGCTCCTGCTGAACCTGGGGTATCGGGTGAGTGGGTCCGACGTGAAAGATTCGGATATCACGCGGCGGCTGGCGGGACTGGGTGCGGAGGTATGGATCGGCCATCAGGCGGCGCATGTACGCGGAGCCGACGTTGTGGTTCTCTCTTCGGCCATTTCTGAGGATAACCCGGAAGTTCAGGCGGCGCGGGCTCTACCCAAGGTGCCCGTGATTCGCCGCGCCGAGATGCTGGCGGAACTCATGCGCCTGAAATATTCGGTTCTGGTGGCTGGCGCTCATGGCAAGACCACCACCACTTCCATGGTTTCGACGGTTCTGGCGCGTGGAGGCGTGGATCCCACGGTCGTGATCGGCGGAAGGCTGAATGCATGGGGAACGAACGCGAAATTGGGGCATGGAGACTTCCTGGTGGCTGAAGCGGATGAAAGTGACGGGACCTTTTTGATGCTTTCCCCCACCATAGCGGTAGTGACAAATATTGATCTGGAACATCTGGACTACTACCGAGATATTGAACACATTCAGCAGACTTTTTTGAAATTCATCAATAAGATCCCCTTTTACGGGCAGGCGGTGCTGTGCCTGGAAGACGAAAACATTCAGTCGATTCTTCCTCAGATCGAAAAACGCTTTGTGACATACGGCTTTTCCTCACAGGCCGATTTCCAGGCCCGCGATGTCAAGACCAACGGACTCTCGACAACGTATCGTGCCTTTTACCAGGGAGAGGAGCTTGGAGAGATAGAGATTCCTATTCCCGGGCGGCACAATGTGTTGAATTCTCTTGCGGCCGTGGCTGTGGCGCGGGAGCTCGAATTGGAGTGGCCCCATGTCCAGGCGGGGCTGCGGGATATGACGGGGGTGCAGCGCCGCTTTCAGATCAAAGGTGAGGCGAAGGGGGTCCTGGTGTTGGACGATTATGGGCATCATCCCACGGAAATTCGGGCTGTTCTGGAGACTCTTGCAAATTGCTTTCCGGACCGGCGGCGCATCATTGCCTTTCAGCCGCACCGGTATTCCCGTACTCATGCCCTGATGGACCAGTTTTCGCGATGCTTCTATCATTCGGATGTTCTCCTCCTTTCAGAGATCTATGCGGCCAGTGAAAAGCCCATTGCCGGGGTCACCGGCTCCTTGCTCATGGAACAGATTGCAGCCCATGGCCATAACGACCTCCATTTTTGCGCCAATATGGACGAAATGCTGGAGCGACTCTGTTCCATTGTAAAGCCCAATGACGTGGTAATGACCCTGGGAGCGGGCAACATTTGGCAGGTGGGCGAAGCACTTCTCAAGAGACTGGAAAGCGGCGCGTAATGAATGGTTGCAAGAAGCGATGACTTGGCTGGCCCGGGGGAGGCCGGAGAACGGCTGGGACGAGAGACAAAGGGAGCGAATAAGGGGCAGGGCCCCTCTTGCTTGATTTGGATGCCATGAGGAAAAGAGAGAATCGATATCGTCCCGACAGGGTCAAGCGCCGCAAGGTGCTCAGGATGCTGCTCAAAAGCATTCTGGGTTTTGCCTTTTTGATATCCTTCGTGGTCTGCATGAGCGCGGCCCTTGCCCACGCATATTATGCTTTGCTGGAAGCGCCCTGGCTTAGAGTGGAAGATCTGCAGATTACAGGGCTGAAACATGCGGAGCGCAAGCATATTCTGGATGCGCTCAGAGTTCCCAGATATGCCAATCTGCTGACCCTCAAAACAGCGGAGCTTTCCCGGCGGCTTGAGTCCATTCCGTGGCTGGAGTCCTCCGTGGTGAGAATCGAACCGCCTGGACGTATCGTGGTTGAAGTCCAGGAGCGAGAACCCCTGGCAATCATTCAGGCGGATGATCTGTTGTTGGTGGATAGAAAAGGAATACTCTTTTCGAGAACGGCGAGAGAAAAACATCCGGATCTTCTTTTTGTGACGGGATTCCAGGCGATGGAATTGCAAGTGGGAACCACGCTTCCCGATGAACCTCTGGAAGAATTGAAAGAAATGTGTACCGCCCTGGCAAAATTCAAAGACTGGCTGCCGACGAGTCTCATCTCTGAATGCCGCTGGCTTGGGGAGGCGGGATTCACTTTGTATACCCCTCAGAGAACCATCGCGATCCAGATGGGATCAGAAGGCTTTGAAGAAAAGCTGGTTCGTTTGAAAGGCATTTTTGCCATGCTGCGGGAGAATCAGTGGCTGGATTCTGTGACACGCATCGATCTCGATTATCCAAACCGGGCATATGTTGAGAGGCATTTTCCACCGCAGAAGGATACTTGATTTTCTCTAACAAGTGGTATCGTTGAATGTAGTAGAATGGCTTGCGGTCCGGCATGGCGCAGCGTCGTCAGCTCCGGGAGCCATCAACCATAGGATTTGTGCGCCATCTCTCAAGAGTTGAAGGGGGGGGGAGAGGAAGCAATGGGTAGAAGAGAGGAATTGATAGTCGGCCTTGACCTTGGGACGACCAAGATTTGTGCCGTTGTCGGGGAGGTCACCTCCGAAGGGATCGATATCGTTGGCGTAGGGACCTATCCTTCCATTGGATTGAGGGGAGGAGTGGTCGTCAACATCGATCAGACGGTACAATCCATCAGGAAAGCAGTGGAAGAAGCCGAACTCATGGCCGGCTGCGAGATTTCTTCCGTCTATGCCGGGGTGGCGGGGACTCATGTTCAAAGCCTCAACAGCCACGGTGTGATCGCGGTCAAGAGCCGCGAGGTGACTCAGGCCGATATCGACCGGGTTTTGGATGCCGCCAAGACCATTGCTCTCCCCTATGATCGTCAAATACTCCATGTTTTGCCTCAACAGTTCCTGGTGGATGACCAGGAGGGCATTCAGAACCCTACGGGAATGGCGGGGGTGCGTCTCGAGGCCAAGGTTCACATCATCACAGGGGCGGTCAGTGCAGTTCAAAATATTATCAAATGCTGTGAGCGGGCTGGTTTGCAGGTGCAGGACGTAGTGTTGGAGTCGTTGGCTTCCAGTGAATCGGTCCTTGATACCGACGAGAAACATCTGGGGGTCGCTCTCGTGGATATTGGCGGAGGCACCAGTGACGTAGCTGTCTTTCTGGACCATGCCATCCGGTACTCATGTGTAGTTGGGCTGGGGGGGAGCCATATCACATCGGATATTTCCGTTGGATTGCGGACCTCGATGGAAGAGGCGGAAAAGATCAAAAAGAAATATGGCTGTGCCCTGGTAGATCGGATCAACCAGCAGGAGATGATAGAAGTCGGTTCCGTAGGAGGTCAGAAACCCCGTCAATTGGCACAATCCATTCTTACGCAAATCATCGAAGCCAGGGTTGAGGAGATTATCAAAATCATTGAGTGGGAGTTGGTTCGGTCTGGATTCATGGAATCGCTTCATGCCGGTATGGTGCTGACGGGTGGCGTATCGCTTTTACCGGGTATTCGGGAAGTGGCGGAAAGGATCTTCGATATGCCGGTTCGAATTGGTGTCCCCTTTCATTTCGGAGGGTTGGGCGATGTGGTCAAAAATCCCATGTATGCCACAGCTACGGGCTTGCTGGCTTATGGCAGAAAGCATGGAAAAAGTCGTGGACCCATTGATGAAGATTCCAACCTGGTGAGCAAAGTCCTGACAATGATGAAGCGTTGGTTCAGAGAATTCTGGTGAGAGAAGGCCCGTGTGGGATGAGGATGCATGAGGGGGAACGGAGTCTTTCGAAAGTCATTTCGAGTCTATGGCATATATGAGCGCAATCTTGAATGTAATTTTTTGACATGAAACGTTCAAGCACTGGGAAGGGCACGGACATGGAAAAAAAATCTGAAAATGTAATCATAACGAACAACAGTAGAGCGAAAATCAAGGTTTTGGGGATCGGGGGCGGAGGTGGAAACGCTATCAACAACATGATCAACGGTGGTTTGGATGGTGTCGAGTTCATTGCCGCAAACACGGACTTTCAGGTATTGGATCAGAATCTGGCTCCCACCAAGATTCAGCTGGGAGTGAATCTGACGAAGGGGTTGGGAGCGGGTGGGAATCCCGAGATAGGGAGCAAGTCTGCCCAGGAAGACATAGAAAAGATTCGTGAAGCTGTGGATGGCAGTGACATGGTCTTCATCACCGCCGGTTTGGGAGGTGGGACCGGCACTGGAGGTGCTCCCGTCGTTGCGCAGGTCTGCAAGGAAATGGGAGCCTTGACGGTGGCCGTTGTGACCAAGCCTTTTGCCTTTGAGGGAAAGGTGAGGCATCGCAATGCCGAGGAAGGTCTCAAGTCTCTTCAGGAGGTAGTGGATACACTCATTACCATTCCAAACAACCGTCTGCTGTGCCTGGCGGACCGCAGAGCCACATTCCTGGAAATGTTCAAGCGAGCAGATGATGTATTGTTGTACGCCGTGAAGGGAATTTCGGATCTCATTACGCATCCCGGCTATATCAATGTGGATTTCGCCGACTTGAGGACCGTCATGAGTGAGAAGGGGCTGGCCCTTATGGGGACCGGTGTGGGTGTGGGTGAAAACCGGGCTTCACAGGCTGCGCAACAGGCGATCTCGAGTCCTCTTCTCGAAGATATTTCCATTCATGGAGCGCGTGCCGCTCTCATCAACATTTCGACCGGCCAGGATTTGGGAATGCATGAGTTTGAAGAAGTGGCTTCTCTCATTCACAAGGAAATGGACGAGGATGCCAATATCTTCCTCGGCATGGCTCTGGACCCGGCGATTGGAGAAGAAGTTCGGGTAACCGTAATAGCCACTGGAATCGGAAAAATGGAAAAGCCGTTGAAACAGGAAGCTCCGACGCGCGCCAAGCGTCTTCCCTCGGAAGGAATTGTTCCCGAGTTGAATTATGATTATCTTCAAATACCTACAGTGGTACGGCACCGCCCGGCCAGGGAAGAGGCGGCGGTTGAGGAACAGCAGCCCAGGAGACGGACATTCCTTCAGAAGCTGACGGGAGCTTCCAGGGATGAGGAAGATCTGAGTATTCCTACCTTCATTCGCCGTCAGGCGGACTAGCTGCGAGTTGCAGGCTGGAGTCCTCTTCCAAAAGGTATGAACGGCAGGTGGAGGGCTCCGCTTCCCGGACTACCGGGTCCCTCTTTATATTTACATCTCTTTTGGCCATGGTCCGTGGCCCTCTGACAGCAATCCGACTATGCTTTGGAAACTGAAAAAACGCCAGCAGCAATGGCTGGCTGAAGAAAAAGGAACGATCCTTAAGGATTGGGGGGGGAGGATCCGTGTCGCCCTGGCCTTCCCGAACCGTTATGCCGTGGGAATGTCCAATTTGGGTTTTCAGACGGTTTATGCGGCCCTGAACCAGTTGGAAGAAGTAGTTTGCGAAAGGGTTTTTTATCCGGAACCTGAAGACCTGGCGATTCTGAGTCAGAATACGGGCAATCTACTCACAGTCGAATCCCAGCGTCCCCTTCAAGACTTTCATCTCATTGCCTTTTCTATTCCCTTTGAAAACGACTACACCAATGTCCTTGAAATGCTCAAGTGGGCGGGTATACCTTCTAAGACCGAAGGACGCACTGCCGTCCATCCTCTTGTGGCTGCAGGTGGGGTGGCCGTGTTTCTCAATCCCGAACCCCTCGCTCCTTTTATGGATTTCATTTTTGTTGGGGAGTCTGAAGCCATTCTTCCAGATTTTCATGGCTTGCTGGAGGATCTGCATCGAAACAATCTGAGCAGAACGGAGTTTTTGAGAGTTCTTGCAGAAGAAGTGCCTGGGATTTATGTCCCTTCCCTCTATGAGGTCTCCTATCGTTCCGACGGCACCATCAAGTCCATGACGCCTCGGAGAGGGTATCGAATCCCCGAGAAGATTCCTTACCGGCGCGCGGACCTCTCCAAAAGCATGCCGTGTAGAACCGTCGTTTTCACGCCCCAAACAGAATTCAGCAATGTCATGCTCCTGGAGATAGGGCGAGGGTGCGGCCGTGGGTGTCGTTTTTGTGCTGCAGGCTATGTATATCGCCCTATGAGGTATCATGGGGCCGGTAAGCTGTTGGAAACGGCGGAGCCTTTGATTTCAGATGTTCCGAGGATCGGACTGGTGAGTGCAGCCGTTTCCGATCATCCGGAGATCTCTTTTCTCTGCCGCTCTCTTTTGGACGAAGGGGGGGCGCTTTCTTTTTCATCACTGCGGGCGGATACCCTCAACCCGGAGATCGTTTCCGCCCTGCAGTCGAGTCAACATCAATCGGTAGCCATCGCTCCCGAGGCCGGGTCCGAGCGTATGCGGCGCGTCATCAACAAGAACCTCTCCGAGGAACAGATCTATTCCGCCGTAAACCTGCTCACACAAAAGGGGATCCTCCATCTCAAACTTTATTTCATGATCGGCTTGCCCACGGAAATGATCGAGGATCTCGAGGCCATTGTCGATCTGGCCAAAGGTGTGAAGCACCACGTTCTCAGGATCAGCCGGGGACGCAAACAGCTCGGAACCATCACACTCAGCATTCATGGCTTTGTTCCCAAAGCCTTTACCCCGTTCCAGTGGGTATCCTTTGCCGGGGTCCGCGAATTGAAAGAACGGGCAAAGTGGATTCAGAAAGCGCTCCAAAAGGTTCCCAATGTTCGAGTTCACTTCGATATGCCCAAATGGGCTTATATACAGGCACTGCTTTCACGGGGCGATCGGCGGGTGAGTGGATTTCTTGAAAGAGTGGGGGTGGAAGGAGGCTCCTGGACGCAGGCCCTGCGCAATGTCCCGTTCAATCCCGATTTCTGGGTCATGCGGGAGCGAAATAAAGATGAAGTTTTTCCTTGGGAGATCATCGATCACGGAGTGAAGAGGGCTTACCTGTGGGAGGAATACGAGAGGGCTCTCAAAGGAATCAGCAGCCCTCCATGTCGGTTGGAGAAAAATTGCCGAAGATGCGGTGTGTGTTCTCCATAGTGACCGGAAGGGGAACGGCATCTTGATCTTGCATATTTAAGATTTTATATTTAGTTGCTAATTTATACAAAATCTATGGAGAGTAGAAAGAGTCCGGACGGGAGTCGTTTTCTCCCTGCGGGGAGAATTTAAGGAGAACTGAAACAAGATGTCTCAGCAAGATTATTATCAAATCCTGGGTGTTTCGCCTGAAGCTTCGGTAGACGAGATCAAGAAAAATTACCGAAAGCTGGCTTTGGAAACGCACCCTGACCGAAATCCCAACGATCGGGGGGCGGAAGAACGCTTCAAGAAAATCAGTGAAGCTTATGGGGTCCTCATTGACCCGCAAAAACGTGCTCAATATGATCAGTATCGCAACTTAGGGTTCCAGCAGCGTCAGAATGGTGCTGCAGGGGCGGGCTTTGGGTATTCTCAGGAAGAAATATTCCGGGATTTTTTCAACAGCCGTTATGCTCAAGATGCCTTCTCCGAGATGCAGCGGGAATTCCAGCGCATGGGGTTCCGTTTCGACGATACGTTTTTGAATCGTCTTTTTTTTGGAGATAAGACCATATTTTTTCAGGGGATTTTTTGGGGCGGCCCCGGCGGGTCGCGGGTCTTCCGCTACAATGGCAGTACTGGACAGAGGGCGGGAGGACATTCGGCGCACATTCGCAGAAATGTCCCTCCTCAACCTTCGGAGCCCAAGGGTCTTTTGGAACAAGGGATTTCCCTGTTGGGCAAGGCGGGCAAGAAAATTGGTGGCTACATCCTCAAGAAGGCACTGGGATTGGCAGCCGGTTCTCCCGTAGCCAATGATAAAGAGGCTGTTGGGCATAACACTCCGGATGTCACTTACGAGTTGATGATTTCTCCTCAGGATGCCGTCACCGGTACCGTAGTGAAAGTGGAGCTTCCGCATATGGGGGAAGGTAAGCGGATCTCCGTGCGCATTCCACCCGGCGTGAAGTCGGGCACCAAATTGCGGCTAAAGGAAATGGGACGGGCCTTTGCCAACAGCATGCATCACCGGGGAGACTTATATATTCAGTTGCGTGTCATGTAAGAATGAAGCCATCGCCTTGCTCAATCTTCTTTGAACTTTGAAAGGATATCTTTGAAAGCTTGCTGAAGGATCGGGAGTTCGTTGGGCTGAAGGGTCCGGACATCCATGAGAAAAAGGTCGGATTCGATGCGTCCGATGATAGGGGGAGTGTTGTTTCTGAGGAAAAGCTCAATTTTCCGGGTGCTCATTCGGTGTGACCGGACCGCAACCACATAGGTCGGGAGGTTTTGTGCCGGCAGAGACCCGCCACCTACCTGCGAGGAACTGGACTGCACTTTTATCTGAAGGGCTTTGCGGGTATCCGCTTCCCCAATGAGGGATGCCAGGCGATGTGCCCGTTCTTCCAGCACCGGCAGAGGGGTCGTGATCATTCGAAGTGTCGGTATCCGCTCCATTGCCAGCCTTTCATCCCGGTAGAGGCGAAGAGTTGCTTCAAGAGCGGCCAAGGTCATTTTATCTACGCGAAGTGCACGCGTCATTGGGTTTTTCTTGCAGCGCCCGATCAATTCTTTCTTTCCCAGTATGACTCCCGCCTGTGGCCCGCCCAGCAGTTTGTCTCCACTGAAAGTAACGATATCGGCGCCCCCGCGGACAGTTTCCTGAACAGTGGGCTCACCCTGTAAACCGAAGGGGGCGAAGTTCAGGAAAGAACCGCTTCCCAAATCCTCCACCACCAGCAATCCATGCTTTCTCCCCAGGGCGACCATTTCTTCCAGCGGGACTTCCGAGGAAAACCCAATGATGCGGTAATTGCTGGTGTGAACTTTCATGAGCAGCGCCGTCGCTTCGTTGATGGCCGACTCGTAATCTCTCGGATGAGTACGATTGGTGCAACCCACTTCACGCAGGATGGCTCCGCTGCTGCGCATTACATCAGGAATCCGGAAGGATCCTCCGATTTCCACAAGTTGTCCACGGGAGACAATGACCTCTTTCCCTGCGGCCAGAGTGTTCAACACGAGGAAGACTGCGCCTGCGTTGTTGTTGACCACCAAAGCGGCTTCCGCTCCGGTCAGTTCGCACAGTATGGCCTCGGCATGCACGTAGCGTGAACCTCTCCGACCTTTTTCCAGGTCGTATTCGAGGTTGTTGTAGCTGCAGCAAAGTATTTTCAAACGTTCGACGGCTTCTTCAGGGAGAAGGGATCGCCCCAGATTGGTGTGAATCACAATGCCGCTTGCATTGACTACGGGACGCAGGGTGTGGCCACTGATCTGCCGGAGACGATCGAGAATGAGTTGCACGAGGCGTGGTGGTTCGAGGTCGGCCTCATGAAGTGATTCTTCTTGACCAAGAATGCTCTTTCTTTTGGCCTCCAAAACGTGGCGTATACTTTCAAGAAGGAGTTTACGCGGGTGTCGGGTGAGCGCCTCCTGCAGCGGTTCCATTTGGAGCAAGGCATCCACACCGGGAAGCTTGCGAAGCAAATCCTGGACTGACATTCTAGCCATTATGTATTCATCCTTCCTAATGCGACATTGTCACATTAACCACGGAGACACAGAAGGCATGGAGAAAGACCTTTCAAATGAAATCTCTCTGTTCTCCGTGTCTCTGTGGTCTAGATGCATTCTGACAGTGTCGAGCTAAGACTATTGGCAAAATGCAACCCTCTTGTAGAATGAGCAAAAGAGGAGTGTTGCCCACCGGGAAGAGGTGTTGCTTTAATGGAGGCAGACAAGGAAAAGATATTGCCCGCCCTGCGCTGTTGTGAATCTTTCTTTAACATGATCATAAATCATATGAAAACTTTCTTTCCAAACACATCTTGGTTATATTTCAAGCTTTGAATCGAATGAAATCTTTTTTGCTTCAGAAACGAAAGGACAATAGGAACGCATGGAAACTTTGGTTTTTCAGGATGAAGAAATCTCTCCCGACGGAGGAAAGGTGGACGGAGGGGCCTGGAAAGACAATGTCGAGAAGATCTTATCTTTTTTGAATCACTCGAAAGAATCGTTTTCCTTGCGTGGAACACATCCGACGGCTCTATCCTATCTGCTGGCCAAAGGAATAAAGTCTCTCAAAAGGAATTTCCTGTTGATTGCCCCCACGGACCGGGAGGCAGAAAAATATATGGAGGTTATTCGTTTTTTTTGGGGAAAAGAGAGTTCCCGGGCGGATACTCCTCTTGCGCAGCGTATCTGGTATTTTCCTTCCCGAACCGGCCGAAAGATACAGTCTCTCGGCAAGATGGAGACCACGGCCCGCAGGCTGGAGACTCTTTATGCCCTGAGGAACGCATCCTCTCCCATTTTGGTTGTAACTTCGGCCCTGGCTCTTATGGAGCGTCTTCCCCTGCCGGAAGATCTCATGAAGCATGCGGAGTACAAGGTCGTGGGAGAGGAGATGGACCTGGAATCTTTTTCCAGAAAACTGGTCGACTGTGGCTATTACGGGGTTTCCCTGGTGGAGGAATACGGGGATTTCAGCCGGAGGGGAGGAGTTCTGGATGTGTATGCGCCACTTTATCCGTGGCCGATACGTTTGGAATTCTTTGGAGACGAATTGGAATCCATTCGGCTGTTTCATCCCAGTTCACAGCGTTCCATGGGAACCCTGGAAGACTTCATCCTGTTGCCTGTCAGTGAGATTATTCTGAACGATGCTGCAAAGGAACGGGCTCGAGATGCTGTTTATGAAGATGTGAATAAGGAAAATCTGACTCCTTCGGCAGGGAACGTCTGGCTGGAGAAGTTTCAGGAGGGTCACCAATTCGGAGCCTTTGAATCGGTTATCTCCATTTTTTATGAGAAATTGGGGACACTTCTGGATTATCTGCCCTCCGAAACGCTCATGGTTTGGTCCGATGACATTCTCGTGCGGAAGGAAATGAACGAACATTACTGGAAAATGGCGCGGGATTGGGAAGGAAACCGTGCCGGTGATGAATGGAAAAGACCGCCCGAAGAGCTCTTTGAAGTTCCGGAACGTTTGCTCGCAGCGGCAGATGCGTTCCGGCATATCCGAGTGAATTCCATCGAGGACCAGGCTGCCGAAGTGAAACGATTCGATTTGGGGGCTGGAGGGCACGAAGATTTGGTCCTCACCGTCAAATCTCACCCCAACAAGGAACGTCTGCTGGAGCCGCTTGCCCTGCAGTTTCAAAAATGGCAGCGGGAGGGAATCATCGTTTTTCTTGTCTGCCACCAGAAAGGGCAGGCCAAGCGCATGACAGAGTTGCTCACGGGTTATGGTGTGGACGCCTTGTACAGTCCTTTTCCCTTCGGTGAGGAGTCGTACGGTGCGCCGGCGGTCAAAGTGATTGAGGGGGGGCTTGAAAGGGGCTTTTTCTGGCCAGCGGAAAGGCTGGCCGTGATTGCTGAAGAAGAGATCTTTGGAAGGCGGTCACATAGAAGGTCGAGGAAGTCTCTTTCGGGTATTTTCCTGAATTCTTTTCAGGATCTTCATGTCGATGACTATGTTGTGCACGTGGACCATGGAATAGGCCTTTACAAAGAGTTGGTACATTTGAATGTGCGGGGCATTGAAAGTGATTTCCTGCTCATTCATTACCAGGATGCGGACCGCCTGTACGTGCCGGTGGATAAGCTGCAAAAGGTCCAGAAGTATCTTGGAGTGGAAGGGCAGGAGCCGCGATTGGACAAACTGGGAGGGAAGTCCTGGGATGCGGCCAAAAAGAAGGCGGCTGAATCTGCTGAGCGGATTGCTGAAGAGCTTTTGAATCTCTATGCTTCGCGCGAGGTCAAAGAAGGGTTTCGATTTTCACCTCCCGACAGCCTTTTCCAGGAGTTTGAGACGACGTTCGGCTACGAAGAAACTCCGGACCAGTTGAAGGCTATTGACGACGTACTGGAAGATATGGCATCTGCACGCCCCATGGATCGCTTGATTTGTGGGGATGTGGGGTTTGGTAAAACGGAAGTGGCGCTTCGAGCGGCTTTCAAAGCGGTGTCGGATGGGAAACAGGTGGCCATGCTGGTTCCCACGACGATTTTGGCCGAGCAGCATTACCAGGCTTTCAAGGAGAGATTCGAGGGCTTTCCAGTAGAAGTGGCCAGTTTGAGCCGCTTCAAGACGACGGCTCAGCAAAAGCAGGTGCTGGAAGGGTTGAAAAAAGGGACGATCGATGTGGTTATCGGAACACATCGATTGTTGCAGAAGGACGTCGTTTTTCGGGACCTGGGTCTGCTCATCATCGATGAGGAACACCGTTTTGGAGTCAAGCACAAAGAAAAACTCAAAGAGTTCCGGGTCTCCGTGGACGTTTTGACGCTGACGGCTACTCCCATTCCACGCACTCTTCAAATGTCCCTTTCTGGGATGCGAGACCTCAGCACCATTGAGACCCCTCCTCAAGACCGCCACTCCATAGAGACCTTCATGTGCAAGTACGATGACCTCACGATCAAAGAGGCTATATACCGGGAGTTGGCAAGGAAGGGACAGGTTTTTTTCGTCCACAATCATGTGCAGAGCATATACCAGATGGCCAATGTACTGAAACAGCTTGTTCCTGAAGCCCGGCTTGCTGTGGCACACGGCCAGATGAAGGAACGGGAGCTTGAAAAGGTAATGCTCGACTTCATCGCTCAAAAAGTGGATGTCCTGGTTTGTACTACCATCATTGAATCGGGCCTGGACATCCCTGCGGCCAACACCATCATCATCAACCGTGCCGATAAGTTCGGACTGGCTCAGATTTACCAGTTGCGCGGGCGCGTGGGTCGATCCACCGAGCAGGCGTATGCCTATCTTCTCGTTCCAGGTGAAGATCTGATCAGTCGAGATGCTCAAAAACGTTTGAGGGCTTTGATGGATTTCAGTGAACTGGGTGCAGGGTTCAAAATCGCACTCAATGACTTGCAGATTCGTGGAGGAGGAACGATTTTAGGATCTTCTCAGTCAGGACACATCGCCGCCGTGGGCTACGAGCTCTACCTGGAACTGCTGGAAAGAACCGTGAAAGCGATGAAGGGCGATAAAGCTGAATCCGAGCCCATCGATACGGAAATCAATGTCCCCCTTTCCGCTTTCCTGCCGGTGACCTTCATTCCAGATACGGATCAAAGGCTTCTAGCGTATAAAAGGTTGTCGACGGTCGTCGCGGAAGAGGATGTGGATGAGTTGGTCGGAGAATGGCGGGACCGGTACGGTCCTTTTCCCGATACAGCCCGGAATTTGATCCTGTTGGCGAAAATTCGATTGCTTTTGAAACGGTTTGGCATCGTGAGAATGGACGGGGGAGAAGAGACTTTTACACTTCATTTTACGAAGGATACCGACCTTCAGAGGGTTTTTTTCTTTCTCGAGGAACAGAAATGCACCTGTCAACTGGAAGCGGATCGCAAGCTCAAGATGGAGATATGGGGGCGTAATTTGCCTCAGCGGTTGGCACGTTTCAAAAGAATCTTGCAGGAATTGGGGAAGAATGCTAGTAATATTAAGTTAATTCAGTAACTTAAATTAAGGTCGAGGTGCGTGTGTCGACGGGTTCCGGAGAAAGCCCCAAGGTACGGCCGGCATGCGGAAATAAATTCTTTTAACAGTGGATAAAATTTTATCATCACCTGTATGAGGGGATTGCATGTTGACCACAAAAAGATGGTGTTCCATTCTGCTGATTGTTTTGACGCTGTGGGCGGGAGCAGCGTGGGGAGAAACTTTGGACCGCATTGTGGCGGTTGTGAACGGTGACGTTATCTTGTATAGTGAGCTTCAGGAAAAAGTCCGTCAGGTGGAAAAAATTTCTCCTGAGTCGAAGCCGGCCGATGCGACTTTGCAACCTCAATTCGAACGTCAGGTCCTGAATCAGATCATCCAGGAACGGCTGACGGAACAAGAAGTACGCCGCATGAAGATCGCCGTGAGCGACCGTGAAGTGGATGCCGCCGTCGATTCGCTCAAAAGGGAGAATAATTTTACAGACGCTCAATTTGAATATGTTGTGCAACAGGGAGGGCAGACCATCGAGCAGTTCCGGAGTGGAATCAAGAAAGAGCTGGAACGTTCGCGACTTCTGGAACGTGTGCTCAAATCCAAGACGGTGATTACCGATGAACAGGTTGATGCCTACTTGAAGAATGCGAAAACGGACGAAGGGAATACGAAGGAGCGTCTTAGGCTTTCCATCATTTTTTTGCCGACTTCGGAGGGGGCTCAGGGCAAGGATGCGGATGATGTTGAGAAGCTGGCAAGAGAGATTCATCGGCGTTTGAAAGGCGGGGGAGATTTTGCCAAACTGGCAAAAGAGTATTCCAAGGGCCCTGCGCCGGAAGAGGGTGGTGATATTGGCTACATTGCGGCGGAGGAGCTTGCGCCGGATATCGCGTCGGCCGTAAGGGGGCTCAATGCAAATGACGTGAGCGAGGTGGTGAAAGCTCCGGCTGGTTATTACATTGTAAAAGTTGTGGACGTACAGAGAGAGAAGCTGGATTCCGGGGATTCCAGTGCTCGCGATAAAGCCCGCAGGGCTTTATTTCAAAGAGAAATGAGTCGCAAGTTCGAAGAGTGGATCAAAGAGCTGGAGGCTCGGTCCTTCATCCAAGTTTCCCTATAGGGTGCCGAATATTATGAGTGAATTGTCGGAATACTTAAAGTCTGAGCGATTGCGTCAGGGGATGACACTGGAGAGCATTTCTCAACAAACCAGGGTAAGTGTCAACGCATTGCAAGCTTTAGAAGCAGGTGAGTTCGGTCGCATTGGGGCTCCCTTGCTGATCCGCAGCTTCGTTTCATCATATTGTTCAACATTGAGTATTGATCCAGGGCCCTTGTTGGAGAAATATAGCGCCGAAATTCAAGCTCGCAACTGGCAGGAAGAGGGGATTCAGCGCTATGGAACTCTATCGAAATCCTTTGAGAAAAAAAAGGGAACGCGGATTTTTGCCATCTTGATTCTTGGCATGGCATTGGTGGGAGCTCTTTACGGCGGCGTCTGGATATCAAACCGTCAGGACAAATTGTCTGTGTCTCAGTCGATCAACAATGACGGCTATCCGCAACAGGAACTGCCTTCAGATCTATCGGAAAGAGCCGTTCCTCCGAAAATCCCGGAAACGGAGGAAAGAGCTTCCGTTCCATCCCAGCCGGAGTATCCCCTTGGCGTCAAGAAAGAGGAGCCGAAAACTCAACCCCCCTCTGTGCCGCCTTCTCCAGCCTCTTCTTCGAAACCCGAAGAAGTTGCATCCGCTGAATTTGCCGCTCCAAAGCCTTCTGCTGCTGACCGCCCTGTAGTGGAGGGGACAGCGGAAGAGAAACCCGAGATGCCGCCGAGAGAGGTAGGTCAGAAACATCGTCTTACATTCGAAGCGAACCAGGAAACATGGGTCCAGGTCAAAGCCGACGCAGGAAAGCCGCAGAGCGTACTCCTCAAGCCGGGTGACACGCGAGAATGGGAAGCATCGGAAAAAGTCAGCCTGGTGATCGGAAATGCAGGTGGAGTCCAGTTGAAATGGGATGGGAAACCAGTGGCCATTCCCGGAAAATCTGGAAGTGTGGTACGTTTTCGACTTCCCGATCCTCGATATCTTAAAGAATAAGGAAAAATCTCGGATTCTGAAAAGGGTGTTCGTGTGAAGTGATGAAAATCGGAGGGTGGCAATCGGACTTTTTCATCCTGTTTCTATCCGCGGATTATGCAGATTGGATAGATTTTACCAAACCAGGATCGAAAGATTATTAATCTTCGAAAATCCGTGTAATCTGCGGATCGATTTAGCCCGATTTTCAACACGCTGGTGTGCGCGTTGAGTATTTTGTCGGGAGCAATCGATTCTGCATGTGTAGAGGACTATCGTCTGAAGGATCTGAGCGATGGGATTATCCTGCCCTTGCATCTTTCTGTATTACCTCCCGGAATTCCGACCCTCGACAAAGGAATGTTCTTTTATAATTTCTGGAAAATATGAAAATTTGCGAAACCGAGGCCATTGTTCTGCATACCAGGGACTACGGGGAATCTGACCGGCTGATCACTTTCTATTCCAAAGCGGCGGGAAAGCTCAGGGGAATTGCCAAAGGAGCGAGGCGGAGTCGAAAACGTTTTGTCCATGCATTTGAGCCATGCAGCCTGGTGCTCTTGACATATCGTGAACGAAAATCTCTCCTATGGGTTGAAGCTTGCAAATTATTGGAACCGTATTTAGCCTTAACGACTGAGGTCGAAAGGTGGGGATATGCAGCCCTGGTTTCTGAGATTTTGCTGGAGATGACCCCTGAAGGGGATGAGCAGGAAGAGCTCTTTTATCTTCTGACTGCCACCCTGGGCCAATTGACTGAGAGCAGAGATCCTCTGAACGTGATGCTGCTGTTTCTTATCCGGTTTATGGACATGATGGGCTACCTGCCCGAGCTCCAAAGCTGCAGCATATGTCGATGTCCTATTCGAACGTCCGCAAGGTGGGCCTGGCGTCTCAAACAGGGAACACTGGCTTGCCAGAAACACCGATTTTTGAATGATGATCACCTTTTGTTGGATGCGGGTACTTTGATTCTGATTCAACAGGTCAGGTCGTTGACCGTGGATAAGATTTGGCGATTACATTTTTTGCAGGAGAAAAAAGCTCCTCTTTTTTATGGTTTGATGGATTGGATTCGTGATCTTATCAGGAAAGAGCTGAAAAGTTTGAAGCTCTTGGAACAGGTTCAATCCGCATGCGGATTCAAAATTGAAAGGAATCAACGTTGGAGTGGATGACTCAATTTGAGCAGATTGCAGGCGCGCGCCCCGTCTTTGCCATTTTCCTGGCTTTCGCGGGCGGGCTTCTGGCGAGCTTTACCCCATGTACCTATCCTATGATGCCCATTACCGTTGCCTACATAGGTGGCAGATCTCACGGCAGCCGATGGAAGGGATTCATTCTTTCCGTGTTTTATGTTTTTGGATTGGCTTTGGTTTATTCGACCCTTGGAGCTTTTGCGGCGTTGACGGGTCAACTTTTTGGAGCACTGACCACCAATCGGTGGACGTACTTTTTTGTGGGAAATGTATGCCTTATCTTTGGTCTCGCGATGTTGGAGGTAGTTCCCCTTTCTCCCCCGGCTTTTTTGAACCGTGTTAGAGTGAAAGAAATTGGCGGGCATGATATTCTCACCAGTGTTTTATTGGGAGGAGCCTCTGCTTTGGTTGTGAGCAGTTGTACGACTCCCATTCTGGGTGTGCTTTTGACCATCGTAGCTGCCAAACATGATCTTGCATGGGGAGTGGGAATGCTTTTTGCCTTCGCCTATGGTATGGGAGGGTTGGTGATTCTGGTGGGAACTTTCACCGGTCTTCTTGCATCTTTTCCCCGCTCGGGAATTTGGATGCGACGAGTCCAGAGGGCTTTTGGCCTGGTCATGATTATCGCAGCCGAGTATTTTTTTATCAAAACAGGAGAATTCTGGTTATGAACCTAAAAAAGAATTTGTTTTTTTTGAAGTTGGCATTCATTTTTTTTCTGGGTGTCTCGTTTGTCACATCGAGTTTTACAGGGAAGGTCTTTGCGGAAGAGGGAAAGCAGATTCTGGCTTCTTTACTGGGTACTGATTCCAAAACAAAAGCCCCGGATTTTGAATTGAAAGATCTAAACGGAACCTCTGTCAAACTCAGCGATTACAAGGGGCAACGGCCTGTTCTGCTTTATTTCTGGGCGACGTGGTGTCCTTACTGTATAGAAGCCAAGCCAAAACTCGCTAAGTTGCGTCAGGAAATTGATCCAAAAGAGATGGAAATCCTGGGTGTCAACGTGGGAGGCGGCGACTCCTTGGAGCGGGTCAAGCGTTATCAAGAAGGCCATCCGGCTCCCTATCCCATTCTTTTCGATGCCCAGGGGAAGGTTTCCCGAAGCTATGGGGTTCAGGGAATCCCGCTTTTTATTATTGTGGACAAGGAAGGAAGCGAGGTTTACCGTGGGAACAATTTCCCGGAAAATCCTATGAAATACTTGAAATAGCCCGCTGTGATCGGAATAGCCGTACCTGCCATAACAAGCCAGTCTCCGTGAAGTGGCTTCAAAGGGGAATTATGAAAGATGTGCTCACCATCATCATGGCCGGAGGAAAGGGGCAGCGCCTCATGCCGCTTACCCAGGATCGTTCCAAACCTGCGGTGCCTTTTGGAGGCATATACCGCCTCATCGATATTCCCTTGAGCAACTGCATCAATTCGCAGCTCTATAAGATCCTGATTTTTCCGCAATACAAGTCCCAGTCCATGGTAGATCACCTGGAGGAGGGATGGAATATCTTTTCGGGAGATTTGGGCCATTATCTGCGGATTGCAGCTCCTCAGCAAAGATTCGGAGAACAGTGGTACAGGGGAACCGCGGATTGCGTGCGCCAGAACCTCTACCTCGTGGAAAGAGAGCAGCCAAAATTCGTGCTTATACTTTCGGGCGATCATGTCTATAAAATGGATTATGTGGCATTTCGCGAGTATCACGAAAAAAACGATGCGGATGTTACTGTGGGGCTGCTGGAAGTGGACCGTAGCCACGCTTCGGAATTCGGAATTGCCGAGGTCGACAATGATTTCAGGATTCGGGCATGGGAGGAAAAACCGAAAGACCCAAAACCCATTCCTGATGATCCCGATCGATCTCTCGCATCCATGGGGATTTATCTTTTTCGGACAGATCTGCTATTGGACCTTCTCACCAAATCCGAGGATGACGATTTCGGGCGTGATATCATTCCCAAGCTTATAGAAAGTCACAAGGTTTTGGCCTATCCCTACCGTCGTATGAACAAGATAAAAGATTATATTCATGTAGTGGATTCGGAAGGGGGGCGGCGGTTGTGCCTGGTGGATGGGACTCGCGATTCTCAGTACTGGCGGGATGTCGGGACTCTGGATGCCTACTGGAATGCCAATATGGATCTCACGGGTATCGATCCTTTTTTCAATCTTTACGGATCCCTCTGGCCCATTCGGACCTTCCAGCGGCAGTATCCCCCCGCAAAATTCGTCTTCAATCAACCGGATGGTAAACCGCCCCGCGTGGGAACCGCGGTGGATTCCCTTGTTTCCCCAGGCTGCATCATCAGCGGGGGAATCGTGAGAAGCTCTGTTCTATCCTATAAAGTTATGGTACGGAGTTGGGCGGAAGTGGATGAATCCGTCATCATGGATAATGTGGAGGTAGGGCGCTATTGCAAGATCAAGAAAGCCATTATCGATAAACACAATGTCATTCCACCGAATACGAAAATCGGTATTGATCCCCAGGAAGACCGTAAAAAGTTTCATGTGACTCCACGAGGAATTGTGGTGGTGCCCAAAAGATATTTTAGTCAGGAAGGCTGAATTTATTCGGACGCTTTCGCAGCATAAGAAATCCCCAGCTTTTGTGCGAAGGCTGGGGATTTCTTATTTGTGGGGAATCGAAGAAACTGTGTGTACTTTCGGCAACCTAAGGAGGGACTATGAACTGGTATCGACTCGATGTGCATCAGATACTTGCAGACCTGAACACTTCAGATCACGGTCTGACGGAGGCCGAGGCCAGGGAACGCCTTACGCAGTTTGGTCCAAACAAGCTGGCGGAAGTGGAAAAGATCGGTTTGCTGAAAATTCTGTTTCACCAGTTCATGAGTCCCTTGATCTACATTCTCGTGATTGCCGGGGTGGTTACCTTTTTCCTGGAGGAATACAAAGACACCGGGGTAATTGCCGCCGTGCTGATCTTGAACGCTCTCATCGGTTTCATTCAGGAATACAAGGCCGAGAAGCAGGTTCAGGCTCTGAAAAAGATGGTGGTGGCCAGGGCCCGGGTTGTCAGGGATGGAAAAGAGGTGGAGATCAACGGGGAAGATGTGGTGCCCGGGGACATAGTCCTGCTGGCCTCGGGAGGCCGAGTGCCGGCGGATGTCCGGCTCATCAAGACCATCGAATTCAAGGCCGATGAGTCTATGCTCACCGGGGAATCCGTTCCGGCGGAAAAAAAGAGTGAGGTCATCTCCGAGGAAAACCTCACCCCGGGCGATCAGCTCAACATGGCCTTCATGGGTACGGTAGTGGTCAACGGCCGGGGCAAGGGGATCGTAGTGGCCACCGGATCCCGGACGGTCCTAGGGCGCATCGCCAAAGATGTCCAGGAGGTCGGAGTGGCCAAGTCACCCCTCCAGGAAAAGATCGACCGCTTTGCCCAAGCCATCGGAATCATCGTTTTGGTGGCTGCAACATTGCTCTTTCTGGTCGGTGTCCTGGTGGGCGAAAACGCCAAGGATATGTTCATGACCGCAGTGGCGGCCACGGTAGCCACCATCCCCGAAGGGCTGCCCATCGTGGTGACCATCGCCCTGGCGATCGGGGTGACACGCATGGCTCAGCGCGACGCCATTATCCGGAAACTGCCAGCCGTCGAGACCCTGGGCAGTACCACGGTGATTTGCTCGGACAAGACCGGTACCCTCACCAAGAACGAAATGACGGTAAACCGGGTTTATGACGGGCAAAAAGTGTACGAACTGACCGGCAGCGGCTACGACCCGACGGGAGAAATTCTGGAAGAAGGCCGCCCTGTCCATGCCGGAGTCGACTCACAGCTTGCGTTGCTCTTCCGGATCGGCCTGCTGTGCAACGAGTCAGAGGTTTTCAAAGAAGGGGAGGACTATCGGGTGGACGGCGACCCCACGGAAGGCGCCCTCATTGTCGCTGCTATGAAAGCCGGTCTCGATCCTGAAAAGGAAAAGGACAGGCTTCCGCAACTCGCGATCATCCCCTTTGAGTCGGACCGGGGGTACATGGCCACTCTTCATCGGGGCGGCGATCACAACCTGGTTTTTGTCAAGGGAGCGCCTGAGAAACTCATGGAACTTTGCGTCGACTGTAGGATGGATGCCTGGAAAGAAACTCCCAGGGTGGCCGAGCATTTCGCCCGAGAGGGGCTGCGGGTATTGGGCATGGCCTTCAAAGAAGTTCCTGCCGAGCAGAAAGATATCTCCATGGACGACCTGCAAACCGGGCTGGTTTTCGCAGGACTGCAAGGGATGATCGACCCGCCCCGCCCGGAGGCTATCGATGCTGTGGCGGGCTGCAAGGAGGCGGGCATCCGGGTGGTGATGATCACTGGCGACCATGCTGTCACCGCTCTGGCCATCGCCAAAAAACTAGGCATCGCATCCGAAGAGGAGGTGGTGGAGGATCTGACGGCGAAGCCGGTAGATTCTCTGACCGATGACGAGATCCTGTCCCTGCTCCAGGATGTGGTGAGGGCTCTGGCGGTACGTTCCGGGCTGGGCCAGGTCGAGCCTGAGAGCCTCACCGGCAGGCACGTACAGGCTATGAACGATCCGGAATTCCTGGGATTGATTAAAGGCCTCCTCGCTACCCTTGTCAAAAGAGCCGGACCGGAAGGAGCGGTCCGCAACGTTCTTTCCGGTAAAGAGATAGAGACCATGACCGATGCAGACCTGTTTCACCTGGTGCAAAAGGTGTCGGTTTATGCGCGTGTTTCTCCCCAGCACAAGTTGCGCATCACCCAGCAGTTGCTCAAGCATGGCGAGATTGTGGCGATGACCGGAGACGGCGTGAACGATGCTCCCGCCCTGAAGGCGGCTCACATCGGCGTGGCCATGGGCAAAACCGGCACCGATGTGGCCAAGGAAGCCTCGGACATGGTCATCGCCGACGACAATTTCGCCAGCATCTATCAGGCCGTGGAACTAGGGCGGATCGTCTTCGACAATATCCGTAAGGTCATCTTTTTCCTTATTCCCACCGGTATTGCCGCCATCATCACGATTTTGGCCACCGTGATGCTGGGATTGCCGCTTCCCTATCTGCCTGCGCAGCTCTTGTGGATCAACATCGTCACCAACGGACTCCAGGATGTGGCCCTGGCGTTTGAACCGGGAGAGAAGGACGTTTTGAAAAGGCCTCCGAGACCCCCTCGATCCGGTATTTTCAACCGCCTCCTTGTGGAACGCACCATCATTGTGGCCCTGTTGATTTCAGCAGGAGTGGTCTATGAATTCATCCATGACCTGAACATGGGCATGTCTCTGGAGAAAGCCAGGACCATCGCAGTGACTACCACTGTCTTCTTTCAATTCTTTCAGGCTTTTAACAGCCGTTCCGAGATGCAGTCCCTTTTCCGCATGAATCCCTTGGGGAACCCTTTCCTCTTTTTCGGAACCATGGCCGCTTTTTTGGCCCATCTGGCTGCCATTTATCTCCCGGCTTTACAGTGGGTCTTTCGCATGGAGCCCATCATGCCGATGGAATGGCTGCGGATCGTTTTGATCTCGGTCACTGTTGTGATTGTTGTGGAAATTGACAAGCTGGTCAGAAGGATCGTGGCTTCGAACCGATGACAACTCAGCAGTCCCGGAGGCTACCATTCTACCCGCTTCGGGACTTGATGGGATAGGCCGGGACAGTTGAATGAGCCGAAGTCACTTTCGGAAGGTATGAATCAAGTCAAAAAATCCGACCTTGCTGCGGCAACTCAGACCCACATTGATTGAAAAGTTACATCTTACCTTATTTTTACTGTTTCCGGCTCACCTGCTGGTGTCCACCGTCTTCAGCCTCATCGGCGTGGGCCATTGTCTGCTTTGCCAGATGCCGTTTGATCTTCGTTTCCTCATGCTCCGACCATTTCAAGATGAGCCAGTAGCCAAGGCTCATAGCCAGAACCAATGCTGCCGTGGCCCAGATGTAATCCGAGCTGATCTTGGAAAAATCCAGGATGATAACCTTTCGCGCAATGGCCATAAGGGCAGTAGCCATGACTATCTTGACGTGGATCACGTCATCCTGAAGATAGACCGTTATGTTGATGAATATCTCTATGGCAATCAAAACGGCCATAAACGCACCAAAGGTATCTAAAATATCACTGATGGTCAGCATCATGAACGGGGGATCCATCAGATGGGAATATAATACCCATGCCACATCGATGACTCCCCATAGGATGACCAACGTCATCAGTATTGCCAGAAGCCGAACGGCGAAGCGAATAATGCTTTTCAGCTTGAAGATCAATGGTTCCTGCATGGAATAGAGCTCATCCATGGCTCACTTTCTCCTTATTCTTCCATGATCCTGGCAGTCAAAGGGATATCCTAGTGAATGAACCCCGCACACATGAGAATCGAACCTTATGTATAAGGAGCGGCTTCCAGCCGCGACGAGAAGGCTGATCGTGGCTGGAAGCCGCTCCTAAAGGGCTGAAAGAGGTCCGGAATTCGGCTGTTCGCAGGATATATAAAAAAGGGATAGAGTCGTGCCGGGTTATCCCAATTTCGGTTTCATCTTATGATGTTCGGTTGCCTGTTCGAATTGGTGGGCAATTCTGAGAATGATGTCTTCCCGAAAATGAGGACCGAGAATCTGAAGGCCTATCGGCAGATTCCCTGATGAGAAGCCGCAGGGGACCGAGATGCCCGGAATTCCCGCAAGACTGGCCGGCAGGGTGAATGCGTCACTCAAGTACATCTGAAGAGGATCATCGATCTTTTCGCCAATCTTGAACGGAGTGATCGGGGCGACCGGAGTCAATATCGCATCGCACTTTTCAAAGGCATCCAGAAAATCCCGGCGAATGAGCGTGCGCACCTGAGAGGCCTTCTTATAGTATGCGTCATAATAGCCGGCAGAAAGAACATAAGTCCCCAGCATGATGCGCCGCTTGACTTCTGCTCCGAATCCCTGGGAACGACTTTGGCGATACATACTCATAAGGTCCTTGGAATTGGAGGCTCGAAGACCGTATTTGACCCCATCGTAGCGGGCCAGGTTGGAACTCGCTTCGGCTGGGGCTATGATGTAATAGGCTGCCACACCATAGTCGGTGTGAGGCAGGGAAACCTCCACGATTTCCGCGCCCAGTTGTTTGAGAGTTTCGATCGCCTTCTGGACTGACGCAGCCACATCGGGTTCGATTCCATCGATGAAGTATTCTTTGGGAATCCCCAGCCGAAGCCCCTTTATGGACTGCCTGAGTGCCCCGCGGTAATCCGGGACGGGCAGATTCACGGAAGTGGAGTCTTTGGGGTCGTAACCGGCAATCTCCTGCAGGAGAAGGGCTGCATCTTCCACATCCTTCGTGATGGGGCCGATTTGATCCAAGGAAGACGCGAAAGCCACCAGGCCGAAACGGGAAACCCGGCCGTAGGTGGGTTTCAAGCCGACGACACCGCAAAAAGAAGCGGGTTGACGAATGGAACCGCCTGTATCGGTTCCCAAGGAAGCCGCGCACAAATCCGCCGCAACGGCAGCGGCCGATCCGCCGCTCGATCCGCCCGGAACCCGCTCCGTATCCCAGGGATTATGTGTGGGGGTAAATCCGGAGTTCTCCGTAGACGAGCCCATTGCGAATTCATCCATGTTGTTTTTCCCCAGTAAAATGGCCCCGGCTTTATAGATGCGTTCCGCAACCGTCCCATCGTAGGGGGGAATGAAATTTTCCAGAATACGGGACCCGCAGGTGGTTCGGAATCCTTTGGTACAGATGACGTCTTTGATGCCGAGAGGGATACCGGCCAGAGGGGAAGCGGCGAGGTCTTTGCGGCCATCATCGTAAAGCTGTGCTTCTTTTAGCGCCTCGTCTTTCATCAAGGTCAAAAAGGAGCTCAGCAGAGGATCGATGCTTTCAATGCGTTCGAAATATGCCGTAACCGCTTCGGTGGTACTCACCTCCTTGCGGAGGAGTAGTTCACGGAGTTCGTGAATGGTAAGGGAGTGGAGATCCATGCTGATAACCTCTTTTCTATCGGATCATAATATGCTGGGGAAGAAATACATGGTTTTGTTCTTCTGCATCAAATCACTTTGGGAACGATAAAACTCACGCCATCGGTTTGTGGAGCGTTTGCCAGCACCAGTTTGCGATCCAGAGACGGCTGTACTTCATCCTGGCGGAAGACGTTTTGAAGCTGGATGGCGTGTGTTGTATGAGGAATCTTCGAAGTATCCAACTCATTGAGTTTATCCATGTAAGTCAACACCTGATTCATTTGCTCCGTCATTTGAGTCTCTTCCTGATCGGAGAGCTCCAGTCTCGCAAGTTTCGCAACGTGGCGAACCTCTTCCCGCGTGATTTTTTCATTCATCTTGTTGATCCATCCTTTACTGTTTCTTAGAACCTATCCGGAAAGCTCCTGTAGACTTTGGAACACCCCCCTTAGTCCTCCCCTCGAGGGGGGAATTGAAAGGGGGCCGCTGCCGGGGACGGTCTTCGGATAGGCTTTTAATGATGTTTGGAGAGAATACGCAAACTCACTTTTTATTCGTTTGAAGCCTTCTCCCGGGTACCATAAAAGGTTTCCATGGTGCGACAATCCTTGAATGCCAGCAAAACTTCCGGAAGACCTTTGATCTTGCAGTTTTTCAGAAGCTGGTAGGTCAGGGCGTGAACACGCCCTTCCTCGGCTTCCTGTTCATTGGGGGTACTGTAAAATCTTTGGAGGAATTTGGCAAAGCGTATCACATGAATCAGTTCATGGGTGACGATATACGTTGTGAGAGGAAGAAGTTCGATATGCGGGTCCCTCTGGACGGCTTTCCTGATCATGTGATCCTGCAGGCAGATCTTAAAAAAGTCTCCGGTCTCGCTCCCTCTGAGCCGTTGATGTGGTGATTGCGCATATCGATGGACCTGAGCGAAGGCGATATCGACGATTTCTTCTTCCAGCAAATCTTTTAGTGATTGAATGTCATAGCGGTAGCGCTTCCATTCCGATGTGGAAATCTTGTAAAAATCGCTGATGAGCTCTTCCGAAATGGAGATGGATTGCCTCAATACGGCAATCTCTTCCTTGTTAAACGGAATCCGCTCGATATTTTCTGGTTTTTTGCTCACCGGGCTGCATCCTGTCAGTCACGCATGTTCCTCTTTGTGCTGTTGCCAGGGAGATTCACCAAAGCGTATTTCCCTGGAATCCCTATTACAGTTCCTAATCCGCAGGAGGATTTTCTCCTCCCGCGCGCTTGCTTGAAAGTTCAATGCCATATTTCTTGATCTTGTAGTGGATCGCGCGCCGGCTGATTCCCAGGAGCTGCGCCGCATCCTTCTGCACCCACCCGGCCTGCTGAAGGGCACGAATGATAGCGTGTCGCTCGCTGTCTTCCAGGGATAAAGAATCGCTTTCAGGCGGTGGTGGAGCGGCGGCCCGATGCGGAGCGTGCGGGAGCCCCGAGAGATGAAGGTCACTGGGATGCAGCACCCCGTTTCTGCACAATACCACTCCCCCCTCCAAGGCGTTCTTGAGTTCCCGAACATTTCCCGGCCATGGGTACTCCATGAGCCATTTCACAGTCTCGGTGGGGAGCTTTATAGGAGGGAGTTTATGGCTCTCGCAGAATGACTGAATAAAGTGTTGAGCCAGTATGGGGATATCCTCTTTTCTGTCGCGCAGCGGCGGGATTTTGAGCGTTACGACGCGGAGGCGGTAATAGAGGTCTTCACGAAAAGTGCCAGCTTCCACTTCTTCGGGCAGGTCTACGTTCGTGGCGGAAATGACGCGGCAATCGACGGAGATTTCTTTCAGATCTCCAATCCTGCGTATTTTCCGGTCCTCCAGAAACCTGAGGAGGCGGACCTGCATTTCAGGGGAGATGTTTCCGATTTCATCCAGAAACAAAGTTCCGTGGTCGGCCGCTTCGATCAAGCCCTTCTTGTCCCGGATGGCATGAGTGAAAGCGCCTCGCACGTGTCCGAAAAGTTCACTTTCAAGAAGCCCCGTAGGGGTGGAACCACAATCCACCACAACAAAAGGATGTTCGCGGCGGGGGCCTCTTTCATGGATCAGGTGGGCCACGCGCTCCTTGCCCACGCCGCTTTCTCCCAGCAGAAGCACATTCACGTCGCTCGGAGCGATCCGTTCTATCAGGTCATAAAGTTCCTGCATGGCAGGGCTCTTGCCCGTATAGAGCACTTGGTCCAGAGGTGGAACCGCCTCCTTAGGTGGAACCGCCTCCTTCTCCTTTCGGGGCTCCATAACGGTTTGCCGCTTGAGGATTTCATTTACCTTCGACAGGAGATCACGCCCGCTGAACGGTTTGGTCAGGTAATCCACTGCACCGGCCTTGACGGCACTGACCGCATCCGGAATGGTTCCGTAAGCCGTGAGAAAGATAACGGGAAGTTCAGGGTAAAGAGCGTGTACCTCTTTAAAAAGATCCATTCCCCCCATTCCCGGCATGCGGACATCGGAGATCATCAGATTTACTGGATGATCTTTAATGATCTCCAATGCTTCTGTCCCGGAGGTTGCCGTGAGAACCTGAAAATCAGCCGATGTGAGGCGGGCTTCCAAGACTTCCAGAATATGAGAATCATCATCCACAATCAGGATGGTTTGTTTCACACTCAAGATTTGCTCCAATTTTGAGGTTCTCATGGTGAGGATATCTCTTGTTTCTTTTCCTGAAATTTCAAGTGAATTTCTTCAAGAGAATTGATCTGCTTTTTCAGCTTTTTTACTTCTTTTTCTTTAATGTCGAGCCTGGATTTGATGCGTTCGATTTCCTTATCACGGGCGCGAAGGAGCTCCTTGCATGTCAGGTAGCTATTGTAGATATTGCTGTGTTCGGCATTCCTGGAAGGCTTCTTTGCTGACGGCAAGGGAACGCTTTCAGAAGTGCCTGGCGGCACAAGCCGTTCCAGAAAGGGAGTAATCATCCGGGGGTCCTGCCCCTCGAGATCAGTGACGCTCTCCTCGCTCCAACACTCCCAGACACCCATGGCCTGGCTGAATTCTTCAGGGCTCTGGGCCAGAATAAGACGTGTGACAGCCAGAGCATACAGGGCCCGGTGGCGAATTTTCTCGTTTTCGGTGTTTTCACTCATCACTTCAAAGAGAGCTGCAGCTTTTCTGTAATCACCATTTTGAAATGCTGCCATGCCTTCCTTCCAGTTAGACAAATGCAATTTATCTTCCGAAGAGGTTTCTTTGATGACTGTTACTTCACCCTTTTGAACCGGAGGCAAAGAACTGCACCCCGCTCCCAAAACGAGAATAGTGAATAAACCGATACAATATAATAAATTTATTTGAAGAATTTGCCTTTGCATCACCCTGGTTCTTCCTCCGATGCGATCGGAAGGGTAAAAGTAAACGTGCTGCCTTGCCCCAGTTGACTCTCCACCCAGATGGTTCCCCCATGCGCTTCAATGATATGCTTGGAAATGCTCAGACCCAGTCCGACACCGTCCACCTGGTCCCGCATTCCTGTAGCTCTGTAATACTTGTGAAAAACCATGGGGAGTTCTTCTGCGGGGATTCCGGAGCCTTTGTCAGAAACACAGAACTTCAGCCATTTTGAATCCCCATCTTGATCGAGTTCTATTCGTACAATAATATCGCTTCCAGGGGAAGAGAACTTGATGGCATTTCCCAAAAGATTCAACAGAACCTGTTGAAGATTTTCGGGATCTCCCAAAGCGTGTGGAACGTTGTTGGGGATCTGCGTCTCAATCCGGATGTCCTTCGCTTCGGCAGCGGGTGTCATGCGATAGATGCTGCCCGAGACGAGGCTCACGGGATCGAATCGCTGACGTCGTATGGGGACCGCTCCCGCCTCCAGGCGGGATACCTGCATGAGATGGTTCAGCAAATCACAAATGCGCTCGATTTCACGACTTGCAATCTCCAGAAAACGCCTTTGCCGGTCATTGATCTTGCCCATGACTTCTTCCGCAATGAGGTTTACCGATTCACGGATGGATGTCAATGGTGTTCTGATTTCGTGGCTCAGCATGGAAATGAAGTCGGATCGCATGCGTTCCTCATCTTTGAGACGGTTGGCCATGTCATTGAATGCCCCTGCAACTTCACCAAATTCATCCTTCGTACGTATGCGGATGGGTTCCCTCAGTCCATCGCGTGAAACGGAATGGATTCCTCGAAGAAGTTCCCGCAGAGGCCGGCTCATGGAACGGGTCAGGAATATAATCCCTAGTAAACCGAGTAAGGCGGAGAATGCCAACCCCACAACCCCCCACCTTACGGCCATTTGCCCACGGTCATTGAGGGTTCTCATTTCCGATTCGATCTGTTGTTCATTTTCCATTCTTGCCTTGGAGATCCGTTGGATCCAGTCGTTGATGACCTGCTCGGGGATCCAGAGTATATTGGACGATTCCACTTCCTCCGAGTTTTCAGAACCTTTCGGGAGCTGGCCAACGTAATCCTTGAAAAGCTCTTTCCAGGGATTCTGATTGTCTGCCGTAGTGCCTTCGAGAAAAAGGACTTCTGTCAAGTTCTCTTCAAATTGTTTCTGGGCTGACGCGAAATATGTTTTATAATCTTCTTTTTTCAGCAAATTGTATTTGCTTTCCGTTTCCGCCATCCATAGCAGGCTTTCGATCATTTTCTTGGAAGCGGAGGATATCTTGTAGTTTTTGTTCACAATATCTTCAGATATTCTCATGATTTGCTGAATGTGGATGAACAGAATGACAATTGTGCCGTAAAAAATTGAAATCAGAACAAAATAGAACAAGAAAAATTTGATCGTTATTCCAAATTTTATTTTCATCGATCTCCCGATTTATCGTCAAACCCGCCTGGCTTGGTGATTTCCATCTCATTGCTGGCAGAATCCATGATAATCTTTATGGCCCCGAGGCCGAGTTAGGAATTATAACCGAAGTTTCAATGATATATGAAGAATTTTCAGGAGGACAATGGCGGCTCCGTTCCAATCTCTGTGATGCGCATTTTGAAAGGAAAAATGGCTTGGATCTTATCATGGGAAGGTGTATGTAGACGGTTCGTCTTTCTGCGGCATCGGTGCAATCCGCGGATATGCAAGTGGGGCGGTTACGAAATAACTTAGTGGTTACTCAATAAAGGGATATTATGGACTGGAACTTGGTGATGATGGTTGTCTATGGGGTCCTTGTTGGTGTGGGGGCATCCTTTACGGGTTTGGGGGGAGGATTTCTGATGGTCCCCTATTTGCTGTTCCTGGGATACTCGGCGCAAAAATCCGTGGGGACATCGTTTCTCGCCATTTTGGTGATTTCCGTTTCAGCCCTTGTCGCACACAACAAATTGGCAAATGTTGATTATAAGGCAGGTATATTGCTCGGCATCGGTGGCATTATAGGAGCTCAGGTGGGTGCGCGTCTCGTAGAACATATATCTACAGCCAGCTTCAAGAAAATATTCTCTGCCATACTGGTTGCGCTTGCTGCTTATCTCTTTTTCAAGAAGTAGGTATTGAGAAGAGGATCAAATCCTGGCCGATTTTTCTAGATCCCTGGAATAAAATCACTCTAAGATCATGCGTACGCAATAGAATTGAGGTCATTTTATGGAAAAAGGCTTGCTTGCTCTCGGCTTCATCGCCCAAGGGCTTTTTTCGGCAAGATTCCTGGTGCAGTGGATTGCCAGTGAACGGGTGGGCAAAAGTGTGGTTCCCCTCTCATTTTGGTTCCTGAGCGTGGCGGGTGGAGGGCTCTTGCTTGTCTATGCCATACTGCGCCGGGATCCGGTATTTATCGTTGGACAGGCGGGGGGGTTGCTGATTTATATTAGAAATGTTTGTTTGATTTATAAGGAACGCTTTGCAAAGCGCGAAAGCGCCGACGAAGAATGAACGACTGTTGTCTTTGAAAAAATGCATGGATCTCTTCGCTGATTCCGGGCTGCATGATTTGAACCCCGATACTTTTGGGATGGTTTTACATGGTTTTTCGTACGAAGTCTTTCCAGTGCGCACTTCTTTTCGTTCTTTGGGCGGCGATCTATTTGGGCGGTCTGTTCCGTCCCGCTTTTTTTGACGATGCCGATACCGTGCATGCCGAAGCGGTCCGTGAAATGGCCGCAAGCGGCGACTGGATTACGCTGAAGATCAACAATGGAATCCGCTACCTTGAAAAGGCCCCTTTCATGTATTGGATGTCCGCCCTTTCCGTAAGGCTTCTGGGCCTTTCGGACGGGGTAGTCCGCCTCCCCGTGGCGCTTTTTGCCCTCTTTCTCACTTTTCTTCTCTATACCCTTGGAAACAGATTTTTCGGTAATCGCGCGGCATTTTATTCGGCCCTGGTCTATGTCACCAGCCTAGGGCCTTATGCCTTCACGCGAATACTTCTTCCAGATGTGATGCTCGCCTTCTTCATAGCGCTTGCCTTCTATTTCTACCTCAGAATAGTTTACGATACAGTTTCCCCGAAAAAAATTGCACGACATTTGGACCCGAGGAATGTGGGGCTTTTCGCTTCAGTTGCTCTGGCTGTGCTCACCAAGGGGTTGGTGGGGATGGTTTTCGTGGGAACAGTGATTTTTGCCCATATCCTTCTGACCGGACGCTGGGAAATCTTCAAACGCATCCAGATCTTCCAGGGTATGGTGATCTTCCTGCTGGTGGCTGTTCCCTGGCACCTGATAGCGGGCATCACCAACAAAGGGTTCCTATGGTTCTATTTCGTAAATGAACATTTCCTGCGTTACCTGGGATTGAGATATCCTAAAGATTACGACACGGTTCCCCTATGGCTGTTCTGGCTCCTTCACCTGGCATGGCTCTTTCCATGGAGCACCTATTTCCTGGGATTAAGGCAGATCATTCCCTCTACCTTGCGCCCCAAGGAAGCGTCGGAACAGATCAATCAGTTCCTTTTGCTGTGGATTCTGGTCATCTTGACCTTCTTTTCCTTTTCAACGACTCAGGAATACTATACGTTTCCAACGCTCCCGGCATTTGCTCTCCTCTTGGGGCAGGTGCTTGCCCGGATCGATTCTCCCCAGGGTGCATCGGAGCAGCGGACGGCTTCTTTCGCTGTGGCGGTGCTGGCGGGAGTGGGGCTTATTGTGGGCAGTGGATTGTTTGTACTGGCATGGTTGGGTAAGGGAGGGGCAGCCGCTGCTGGAGATGTGAGCAGCACCTTGACCGTGAATCCGGAACAGTATGCGCTCTCTTTCGGACATATGCTGGACCTCACTCCTGAAACTTTCAGCCGTTTGTCCGGCCTCGTTTACCGGACGGCCTTCATACTCCTTTTGGGGCCTCTCCTGGCTTTGCTGGCCACTCTCCGTAAGCGCTGGTCTCTGTCGGCCCTCTGCCTGGCCTTGATGATGGTCGGACTGCTTCATTCCTACAGTTCAGGCATGGTGGCATTTCAACCGGTGCTCTCATCCAAAGGTCTGGCGGAAGTCATTCAGGAGCAGCATCAGCCCGGGGATATGATTTTTGTCAACGGAGTTTACGAAAGAGGATCTTCCATCAACTACTACACGCACCTTCAGCTCTCTATCCTCAATGGGCATTTTGGAAACTTGTGGTATGGTTCCTTTTTCCCCGATGCCCCTTCCATTTTTTATGATGACGAGTCCTTTCCGAAAATCTGGAAATCCGACCAAAGAGTTTTCCTTTTCAGTGAAAGCGGGCCCTTGGAAGCTTTTCTCGCCAGACATCCGGATCTGGAATTCCGTGTGCTGGCGGAAGAGGGTGGGAAGAAAGTCCTTGTGAACTGGTAGGAAGGGAAACGACTTCCTCTGAACCAGAAGATACGAGAACACAGAGATTTCGTTTAAAAGTCTTTCTTTGTGGCCTCCGTGTCTCCGTGGTTTTTATATGAAAAAAAAGCTCATGGTTCATGATAATATCGCTTTTCAAGAGCGTTTCCTGCTTTCCCTATTTATCTGCAGATGCTGAGCCCCGGATCGATGATGGAGGAGTGGATCCCCGCACAGTCGAGGATGCTGTGAAAAAGGTTGTCGTGCGTCAAAGGGCTGTTGAGATGGGCTTTCAGAGACTCTAATTTTTCTGCATTCTCAATCATGTAGCGATTTGAAGGCCAAACCAGAAAAGGGATTTTTTTCTGCTCCAAAAATCCCCCGGCCTGCCCATGGCCGAAACGGCCTTCTTCTCCCAGCGATTCACCGTGGTCGGATAGATAGAAGACGATGGAGTTGGTGCTGCTCACTCGATCGATGACATCCTTGATAAAGTGATCCGTGTACAGAATGGTGTTGTCATAAGAATTGATCAGTTCCTCATGGGTGCAATTGCCCGGTTCCTTCTGCGTGCAGACGGGAGTGTATAGCCTGAATGCATCCGTGTAGTGGTTTTCGTAAAACCAATGACTTCCTACCGTATGCAGGACGATCATTTTTCTGGGGACCGGTTGGTTGAGACAGGTGTCGAGAGTCTCCAACAAGTCTTCGTCCAATAACTTGGTATAAATGAATTCACTCCCTTTATTTCCAAAATAAACATATTCGGCTTCCCTGGCGATAGAGGTTATCGGGGTGTCATTGTCGCCCATTACTCTTTGATTTGAAATCCATGCCGTGTAGAAGCCCAGTCGCTTGAAAACGGAAATGAAAGATTTCTCGCCAATGGATGGATCGAGATCGTCGGGGGTGGCTCTGGTCATCATACAAGGCACGGATTCTCTCGTGGAGACTCCACACGATGTGACATCCTTAAATGAAAGAACCCCCAGTTTTTCAATATTTGGAGAAGTTCCTCTGGGATACCCATTGATGTGAAAATGATCGGATCGTGCGGATTCCCCTATGATGAGGATAACGGTGATGTCCTCGTTTCCTTCTTGTGCGAGGTCCCCCGCATTGGAGATGTCCGTTTTTGCTTGGGACATTTCCTTGAAACGCTGCTGTTCTTTTGCATACGTCAAAGTGGCTTCGAAAATGCCGAATGGCAGGGGAAGAGGGCTTGGAAATTCGTAATAGAGCGCCAGGGAAACGGAGACAATCGCCGACATTAAAATCAATTTCAGCTTTGTCCAGGTTTTGCACTGGAGGCGACTGCGGTTGTAGACACAAATGATAACTATTGAAATGACCAGGCCTGTTAAAACTCTCGTTATCAAGTCTTGGCCTATAAACGCGGAAGCCTCTTCCAGATTGGATTCCGCGGCAAAGGCAATGGACTGTGCACTGAGATTCGTCATTTTATAATGATTTATAAAATACGAACTTAAAGAACTTAAAAGGAATATAATTGGAGTTGTTATGGAGAATAACAGCCTGTTTATTGCGATAGTCTGATAGAAAGCATATGTGATTATATATGTAATGATTGCATTTCTTGAAATGAATAATATATTGTCATTTCCCCAAAGACTAATAAAGTTATAATTATATATCCAATTATATAATATGGATATCATTATTAAGAATGTGAAATGAGCCAGCCAGTTGCACTTGTATGATGATCGAAAAAAAAACATTGTTTCGCCTTTGACTCATATCTTTTCACGTAAAGGCCAAGACCATTCTCATTCTTCCCGGCGGAGAAGCCTGCGGACGGCGTAGATCTTTTTGTCCTGAGATTCGAAATACACGCGAGCCAGAATCTCTCCCAAAAGCCCGATGGCGAGGAACTGAACTCCGGCCAGCATCAGAACGGCGGCAAGAAGCGTCAGGGGGCCGTGTTCCTGGAAGAGATGGACTCCTGAGAAGACCTTGCGGAATAACAGGAACAACCCTATGAGGGAGGAGCTGCCGGAGCAGGCAAGGAAAAGCTTGCCGAAAAAATGAAGCGGCCGGGTCATGTAACGCAAAAGGAATCCCACAGTCAAGAGATCGAACATGACTCTGAATGTTCTCGAGAGTCCATAGTGGGACTTGCCTTCGTTGCGTCCCATATCCTTGATGGGGATTTCGACGATGCGAGCGCCGTTCAATGAAGAAAGGGCGGGAACAAAACGATGGAGTTCCCCGTAGAGACGGATGTCGGAGAGCACTTCCCGACGATATCCCTTGAATGTGGTGCCGAAATCGTGAAGCTGGACGCCGGATACCTTGGCCATGAGCCAGTTGGCGATGCGCGAGGGGATGGTCCGGGTCAAAAGGGCGTCGGAACGTGAGACTCTCCAGCCGGATACAAGGTCGTAGCCTTCCTCTATTTTTTCAATGAAATTCGGGATTTCTTCGGGAGCATGTTGTAGGTCGCCATCCAGGGCGACGACGTATTCCCCCCTGGCATGATCGAATCCTGCCATGAGGGCCGGGGTCTGACCGTAGTTTCGACGCAGGTGAACCACGGAGACCCGTGGATCTCTTTCATACAGAGTATCCAGAATTTTGGAAGTGCCGTCGGTACTGCCATCATCGACCAAAACCAGCTCCCAGGGCTTTTCCTGTTTTTCCAGGGTAGTCTTGACTCGTTGATACAATTCCTCGAGTGTTTTGGCTTCATTATGCAAGGGAATCACGACGGAAATACCAGGTGCTTTCGAGTTGGATTCCGATGGTGTTTCCGACAACGCCGCTTCAGATGACGTTTTCACGTTGTTTCTTCTCCGTAGTGTTCTAAGAGGATGTGATGTTTGTAAAGAAGATCCCTTAAAAGGGGAGAGCACAGGAGGTCTCTTTCTTTTTCCCGCTGCAGGAGCAGGCGGGTTCGCTGCCGACGCAATGCGTCGTCGCAGTTGCCGGGATGGTACATCCATTCGCTGATTCCGTTCGGCAAACGTTCGATGAGGTAAGCCATGGAGGCTTCGTTCCAGATGCCCGTCAGGGAAACACCAAAAAAATGATCGGGAGTACGCAATCCGGCGTGTCTTATTTTGCTGAGGAAGGTGCCACGGTATATTGAAATCCATTTGGCCATCGTGTGTTGCTTGATGAAGACGGACCTTTGATCTCTGTCTACATTGGGCAGCAATGGGAGACCTGCGGAGGATTCGAAAGGATTCCGGATCCAATGGATCGAATGCCTGCGGGCAACCTGAATCACCACCTCCAGAACTTCGGGAATGGCATGGATATGTTTGTGACTGTCCAGATGAGTGGGGGAAAGCCCTGCATCCACTATTCTTGCCACTTGAAGATCGAGCTCTTTGAAGAGTTCGTCCCGCTTGATCTTGCGAAGCTTTAGAGCAGTCAGAAGCTTCCCCGGAGTGGCGGGTAATAAACCCTCCGGATTCAACAGGCCCGGGATCTTATCGACTGGAGCGAGGGGAGGCATTTCCGTGAGGGTGAGATGTACGCCGACACCCAACTCCGGCTTTTGCTTGCAGAGGAGGACAGCCTCTTCAAAAGCCGCTCCATTGGCCAGTAATGTGGAACTGCGCAGGCTTCCTTTGTCCAGACAGTGACGTACGGCGAGATTGACCCCTTGCGTGTAGCCGAGGTCGTCGGCATTGATGATCAATTTGCGCTTCATGGTTTGGGAAAAGATCCGGTGATCTTTCATTCTCCTGCGCGTCTTTCATGAGCGCCTTGTTTGCTCTTGGCTATATCGGAATAAAATAATAAAAAATTTGGCCATACCTCGATACCTGTAGGCAAACCCCAGGCTTCCGAGTGTGGAATAGCTAACAGATGTGCTGTTTCATGTCAAGGTAGGGGTATCCTGTGCAAGGCGCATTCTCGCTTTTCATTCAGGTCAAAGTGCGATATTTTAACCCGATTTCAAGTTTGCCACATTCCCATAAAGAAAGGTGCGAAATGAAAGTACCCCCCCGAAAAATGAAAAAATTCTGGATTGTATCCGTACCGCTTGTTTTTTTCATGATTTTGGGAAGCATTCTTCAGGCGGCGGAATCTCCTGAAGTACTGGGGCTGGAAAAACTGATCCAGATGGCTTTGGAGAAGAGTCCGGAAGTCAAAGAGGCGGAACAGGATGTCGTTGCAGCTCAAAGCGATTTGGCTCAGGCTAAAGCGGGGCGATGGGCTCAGTTGGATATAACGGCTGTCGGAGGGCCGGCGGAAGATGCCGATCTGCCGACCGTTCTGGTCGATAAGTCCCTGGGAGGGGGATTGTTCAGCGGGCAGATTCAAAACAATGACAAAGACAGCATTGGAATCTTTGGGCGGCTCGATTTCAATATCGTGCAACCTTTGTACACCTTCGGAAAGATTTCCCATCGCCAGGACGCCGCCGCTTATGGAGTGGAAGCTCAGAAATCCGCCAAGGTCAAAAAGGAAGGCGATATCATCCTGAATGTGAAAGAGCTTTATTTCGCAATGATTGTGGCGGGGCAGGGCAAGGATGCCGCAAAAGATGCGGATGGTTTCGTCCGGGACGCGCGGCAGCGCATCGAGCGGTTGATCGCGGTAGGATCGGCGAATGCCGACGAGACGGACTTGTATCGTCTCGATGCCTTTGAAGCCGATATCCAGAGGTTCAAGGTACAGGCGGATTCGGGGGCGAAGATGGCCTACATGGCCTTGAAGAGAACCATCGGCTATCCACCGGACAAAGAGTTCAATCTGGATGCCAAAGAGCTCCCCAAAGATACGCGGGCCCTGGGGGATCAGGAAGATTACATACGTGAGGCCCTTGAAAAACGGCCCGAACTGGATCAGCTGGAAAAGGGCCTCGCTGCCAGGAAGGCTATGTTGGATGCCGCCAAAGCGGATCTTTATCCCTCGTTTTTCCTTGCGGCGGTCGGTTCCTTTGCGGGGGCCCCAGGGCGTGAACGCATGCCCATTTCCTATTTTTCCGATGAATTCAATCACGCCTACGGCGGAGTGATGCTGGGAAGCCAATGGCACTTCGACCTGGGGATCGGCCAGGGAAAAGTGCGCAAGGCCGCGGCTGAATATCAAAAATTGCTCTGCACTAAGGATTTTGCCGAACAGAATATCCCCCTCGAGGTTGCCAAAAATTACCAGGATGTATTGGAAGCGAGGAGTTCTTACGAAGCCTATGAAAAAGCGGCGAAAGCTTCTCGGAAATGGATCGTGTCCGCCTTTTCAAATTTTGATATCGGCGTGGGAACCGCCAAGGACATGTTCGAAGCGATTGAGAGATATGGAAAGAATCAGGGGGATTACCTGCGTTCTCTTTATGACTATCATGTTGCTCTGGCCCGGCTGAGTCATTCCATCGGTGAATACACTTCCGGAACGCCTTGAATGTGGAAATTTTATCGATTCAGGATTCGTGAAATCAGGCAGTGCTCATGAGAGACTGCCCTGGAGAGAAAGCCGGAGAGGGCTGAGGATGATAAATCGACAATGGATTTTATATTAAGATTGATACGTCTATGGATGGCCTGGGTTCTACCCAGGCCACGCCTTGTTCTGGGGATCGCTGTCGTGTCGGCCGTGCTTTCATTCGGTTATGCCGTCACGCACCTGGAAGTGGAAACGGACCAACTGGAGCTCATTTCCACCCACCATCCTCTCATTACCCTTTCCGACAAACTGGACACCTTTGAACCGGGGGGGGAGCAAAGCCTCTCGGTAGTCATCGAGGCGCCTTCTCCCGAACGCGGGATTTCTTTTCTACTGGCCCTTGTACATCGTATCAAGGAAGATACCCTTCATTTTGAAAATGTCTTTTACCGCGTGGACCCGGACCTTTTCAAGCATTGGGCTTTTCTCTATCTGGACAAGCAGGACCTGCTTTATCTGCAGCACACTCTTCAGGAAAACTCCGCCATGATCCATGGCCTGGCCGCGGATGCGACTGTTCCCAACTTTCTCAAACTGGTCAATGATGAAATGGCCAGGCGGATGGTTGGAGAACTCTTTACAGGCTTTCTGGATGAAGAAAAATCGGAGGAGGGCTCGGATAACAGCGGAGGGACCATGGATTTGGAGTTTCTGCTCCAAACCCTGGAGGGCCTCAGTGGGTACCTGAAGGGAACGTCAGATTACAAGTCTCCCTGGGCTTCCTTTTTTACCAAAGAAAAGATGGACTTGAGCCAGGAGGGCTATTTTTGGGAAGGGAACAAACGATTCCTCATTGTCTCCGTCATACCCAAAAAGGTCAAGGGAACCCTCACCAAAGCCCAGGACGCTCTCGATCATTTGCGTCGGTTCATCCGTGAGACCCGGGTATCCTATCCGGATGTGCAGGCTGGAGTAACGGGCCAGGAGGCTCTCAATAACGATGAGATGAGCACGGTCCTGGAAGATATGGAGAGGGCGACCTGGATTTCTCTGCTCGGCGTCTGGATACTCATGGTCGTATTTCGTGGAGGTTCCCGGCGTCCCCTCATACAGATGGTATCTCTTGGCATTGGCCTCTGTTGGACTTTCGGCTGGGCCACTCTCTTCATCGGCCATCTCAATATGCTTTCCGTCGTCTTTGCTCCCTTACTGATCGGACTCGGTGTGGACTACGGGATCCACTGGTTCAGCCGGTTTGAAGAAGAAGAGCGCCTGGGCTTCAAGGATCGCCGGTCTATCATCCGGCGCGTGATGGAATGCTCGGGGCCGGGAATTTTTCTTGCTGGATTGAGTACCTCCCTCACTTTTCTGGCTTTTGTGCTCACCGGCTTTCGAGGCCTCATGGAGTTGGGGCTCATTACCGGCTTTGGCACGATCCTCAATCTGCTTGCGGATTTTACCATCCTGCCCGCCTTGAGCATTTTCCTGGCGGGCAAGCCCGGAAAAACCTTTGTACTCAAACCTGTTTCCGATGACGGAAAAAGACTTATCCATCTCAATCCGAAGGGTGCCCGCTTGCTGCTGGCCTGTGTGGTCGTCTTGTGTCTTGCGAGTTTGGGCAGCGCCTCTCGAGTGAAGTTTGATCTCAACCCCCTGAGGCTCCAGGCAGAAAATGCGGAAGCCGTTGTGTGGGAAAAGCGGCTGATGGAAAATTCGCAACGTTCTTTGTTGTCTTGTGCCTCATTCGCTTCTTCTCCCGAGGAGGCAAAGGCTAAAATCAAAGCCTTCAAAGAACTGCCGACGGTGTCGGACGTCGAGAGCGTCTTCTCCCTCCTGCCGGAAAATCAGGATGAGAAACTGGCCATCCTCAGGTCCCTCTTGCCCGAAATTCCAAGAGTGCAGTCCGTACCCGCCGTTACGGGAATCCGGGACATCGAGAGGTTGAAAGAGGTGCTCGAGAGAATTCGCTTTAAAATGCAGGAAGATCAAGCGGATCAGTGGGGGGCCGATGCCCCCGTTCTGGAACAGATGGCCCGCGTAAGGGTCCTCACGGGTGAGGTGGTTCGGGAACTTCAAGACTCACCGGAGGCTTTGAAAAGACTGGCGGAGTATCAGAAACGCTTCCAGGAGGACTTGGCGGATACCCTGAATTTCGTTCGCAGCGGAGCTGATGCACCGCCAATGACCATTGCGGATATCCCGGCGGACTTGAGGGATCGATTTTACCAGGGCAATGAATATTTGATTCAGGTGTTCCCCAGGGAATCCATTTGGGAAGAAGGCGCACTGGCTCGTTTCATAAAAAGCCTCCAGGGTGTGGATCCGCAAGTCGTGGGAGATCCGGTTTCCCTGTATGTTTTTTCCAGCGCTTTCAAGCGGGCGTGTTTTCTGGCATCATTATATGCGATAGTCGCCATTTCCCTGTTGCTGGCTCTTTCGTTCCGGAAATTGGGACTTGCTCTATTGGCTCTGGTCCCACTCGTGATCGGGACCATATGGACCGTGGGGATCATGGGGCTGGTCGGGGTTGATTTCAATCTGGCCAACAGTATTTTTATGCCGCTCATTGTAGGAGCCGGCGTGGAATACGGAGTAGTCATCCTTCACCGGTGGAAGGAAGGCGGGATGCGTCCGGGAGACCTCCCCTTGAGCACTGCCAAGGGAGTTATTCTGGCCGCCTTGACCACTACGATCGGGTTTGGTACGCTCATGTTGTCGCACCACCGGGGAATCTTCAGCCTGGGATTTGTCGCCTGTGTAGGAAGCTTGTGTGTTTTGATTGCGGCCATTATTATTTTACCTGCTCTACTGGCAGGTCTGGTACCTCGGAAAATGAGTTCTCGCAAGGAGATCTAAAATGAAGCTACGTTTGCTTGGGATCTTGTTGGCTTTCTTTTGGTGTTTTGCCTTCGCCTGGGAATGCGGTGCCGCCGACGGCGGAGCCATGGCCCAAGTGAAGTCCGTGCTGGATAAGGCCATGGAGATACAGACCCGGCCGGACCTTGAGGGCGATGCCCATCGTGCCGAAAGGGCTAGGTTGGTGCGACAGATCATCTCTGAAAACTTTCTTCCCCAAGAAATGGCAAGGGAATCCGTAAAGGACCAATGGGATAAAATCTCGGCAGCACAACGCAGCGAGTTTCAAAGCCTCTTTACGGTGTTGTTTCAGGATTCCTATACGCGCATGGTCCTCAATTTCCTCAAAAAGGAAAATATCGAATACAGCGCTGAATCTCCTGAACCCGGAGGCATGCGGGTCGGGACCGTCATCATGCGCACCAATGAACATATTCCCGTGGACTATCACCTGATACAGAAGGAAGGGCGGTGGTTCATTCGGGATGTGGATATCGACGGCGTGAGTATTGTTGACAACTACAAAAACACCTTCCGCCGGGTGATCGCCACCAGTTCGTTTGGTGACTTGCTCGAGAAAATGCGAGTGCAGAAAAAAGCGATCGGAGACAATGCCGGTGTGTAGGTTTTGAATAGACCTGTGGTCTTGTTCATCCTGTTTTTATCCGCAGCTTGCGCAGATTGAGAAGCTTTTTATCTTTGTGGTGCGTAGGTTGCGTTAGATGGAATGAAACGCAACGGACAATCATGAAATGTCGCGTTTCGAAACTCAACGCGACCTACGTGCTGTTGCTTCTGCCTCCAGGTTCCTCTCTTTTGTTTCCTTATCCGTGTGGAGCCGTGCTTATACGTGGCCACTTCCTTGTAGGAATGGCTTCCAGCCGTGACAGCAACCGGCAACCGCACACCTTGTCGCGGCAGGATGCCGCTCCTACGAAAACGTATGGGTAAACGGCTGCGTAATTACGAAGACCAGTACTTTAGCCTGTGCCGTCTGCGTAATGCGGATCGATTTAGCCTGATTTTCATCATATCACTTGAAGCCTCTTTTCATTTGCTGTGTTTTCTGCGGTGAATGGCTGAAAGCCCGTCGGTAGGAATGATTTTTCCATCGTCGACAATCCTGAAGAGTCTGCCTCTCCATTCCACACCTTTTCCAAAAAGACTTGTACACCAGACGACAAAGCTCAGGAGGTCTCTCAGGGGAATGAGGGAAATATTTTGAGCCAGTATTTTGTCGCCGAGCTTATGGATTCCAACGAACCAGGCCATGGCCAAACGTGCGGAGACCGTCAGGATCAATAAAAAAAGGCTCAGGGGGGATCCTGTATGGAACAGAGCGTTCAGGATTGCCAGGGACGTGCCATGAGTAATGATGGAACCGAGATGCCCAAGAGGCCGACAGGCCCTGATCCCCCTAGACCAGCGAACCTGATGACGGATCATGTTCTTGATGCCGGCTGGCGGCAAGAAGGTCTCCACTACGTAAGGCAGGAGCCTTATTTCAAAGCCGGCCTGCCAGAGGAGATTACCCAGCATGAAATCATCGGCGAGATAATCCGCAATAGCCTTGAATCCCCCGATGGATTGTAACTTGCTCTTTGTGAGAGCCATGGTCGCCCCCAGAGCAAAGGATATCCCTTCTGTGAGTTGAGCTGCAAGAACACTTGGAGCAAATTCTCCTGTAATCCCCAAAGCCTCCAGTTTGGCTGCGAAGCTTGGAGCCTCCCCTGCGCGGTAAAAAGCGGTGACGAGACCTACGTGTTCGTCTTTGAGGGGAGAAACAAGGGTTGCCAGGTAATCGGGCTTCACGCGAATATCGCTGTCGACAAGGACCAGCACGTCGTACTTTGCTCTGGAGAGCATGTTCTGCAGATTGTTTACCTTGGGATTCTGACCCGTCACCGCAGAGTCGATGACCAGTTCAATATCTCTTTCAGGGAAATCGGAGATGAGTTTTCGAATGACCGGGATGGACGAATCTTCGGGATCCTGGACACCGAAAAGAATCTGATAGGTGGAATAGTCTTGACGGCAGAAGGAAGTGTAGTTTTCGTAGGCCTTAAAATCAGACCCGCAAAGTGGGATCATGATTGTTGCCGGGGGAAGTGAATTCTCACAGGGGATGGAAGAACGGGAAAAAAACCTGTGGGCCGAAAGGATGCAGAGAAGGTAATAGAGTACAGAACAGAGAGTAAGACCGGCCAAAAGGAATTGAATGATTCCAATGAACATAAGGCTCCTGAAAAACCGGTCTTCAAGGAAGACAGACCAGTGCCACGCCGACACAGACCAGAAGGGTCCCTGTCCAGCGTAACCTGCTGATTTCTTCTTTTAAAACAAATTTGGCTCCGAGAATGCTCACCACGTAAAACACCGAGGTCGCAGGGACAACGAAGCTCATATCGGCCCAGGAGAGAATGGCGAGAAAAGAAAAAAAACTGACAGCAAGGGAGACAATGCCGAGCACGAAATCTCTGTTTGTTATGACCTGTCGAGCGATGGAAAGGAGTTCCCTGGGGTTGAAAGTCGTGATTTCCCCGATGCCTTTCATTCCCCTTGTGATCAGGACATCGCCTGCTGCATTGGAAAGCACTATGATCGCGATCATGACGGCGGTAATCATATGGATGTTTCCTCTATAAGCTTCTTCGGCAAGGGTTATTGCGCGTTGACCTCTTTTACGGCTGTTCTTCCGGCTCCCGTTTTCGATACCAGAACAACGCCCAGAAATATGAAGGCGGTTCCCAGCCATCGCTTGGGTGAAACGGGTTCGTCCAGAAACTGGTAAGCCAGGGCTACGTTTACGATGTAGCCAAAGGAGATAACGGGAAGCACAAAGCTCAAATCCGCCCACGAAAGAGACACGGCGAAAAAGATAAAAAAAAGAATCAAGAGAATGGTTCCCAGCCAAATCAATGGATTTTCCATGGCGTGAACGAGCATCATAAGGGAAAAACCGTCTTCTGCGGGGCTCAAGGATGCAATGAACTTCATTCCCTTGCTGAGGCATGTGTTTCCAATGGCCTGGGCCAAAATAGCCAGAGTCAAAACAATTGCTGTCTTCAATCCCAACGGTCCATTTCTCCGTAACTGATTCGTGTGATTTCCAGTTCTTCCATCCATTCAAGGAACTGCCTGCCGACCAGGAGTTTGTACTCTTCGAAGCACCGCTGATCTTCAGAGTTCAGGTCTGATCCATCAGAATGGATAGACGGATGAAAATACAGTTCGCTCGTTTTCCCACTTTGAAGAGCTTCCAACACAGAACGAACGTAATGATGATTTATTTTACCGCTCATCAGGTGGCCGTACACCCGGTGGGCAAAACAGAACCCCTTTGCTCGAAGTTTTTTTTGCATAGCCCTCGTGAGGAGGCGAAAAACCAGAGCGCCAAAGATTTTTTCCCACCGATTTTCCGGGTCTGCCTGAAGAGAGAGCCTGAGATCGTCTCGGGGAACCCTCATTTTGCGTATACCGAAGCGCTCTCCCAGTTCCACGGCCGCCTTAAAAATGACAGGGTGGACATGCATATGCAGGTGGCTGTCGATGTGAGTCCCCTTCAAGCCGGTGGAACGAAACTTCTCGAATTGCGCCTCCAGTTCCTTCTTCAGTTCCCGGCGCGCCACGGGTAAAAAATAATATTTGAGTCCGCAAACTGTGGGATTGGAAGGAAAATTCCCCTCTGAATCCACGAGATGCGGAATCTCGCCATGTGGGAGGACGGATTTGCCCATTACTGTGACCAGATGGATGCCAACAGACAGGCGGTCGTTATCCCTGGCCAGCTGAACAGCATGCTCAAAGGCCTTTCCACTGACCATCAGGCTGCAGCTGGTCAGTGCGCCCTCTCTGAATGCACGGATGATGGCTTCGTTTGTCTCTTCGGAGATTCCGAAGTCATCTCCATTGACGATCAGTCTGGGATATCCCGTCAAGCCGATGCCTTGCCTCCGGTGAATTTCTTCCGTTTTGCCCGAAGACGAAGGTATTCCCGTGCCTCGGCGTACAGCCTTGCCCGCTCATTTCTATCGAAAAGCGCCCGGCGCACGATGCGAAATACGATCCGCGGCCTGAAATAGTAACGGCCGTAGAAGTCTTCCACAGCCTCGACAATCTCCCGGCGATCCAGTCCCGGATACCGAAGGTTGGGAAGTTGATGTCCCATTTCATCGGTGATCTTATCCTCGGTCAAATATCCTTCACGAGTGGCATAGGAATAAAATTCTGTGCCGGGGAACGCATGGGCAATGGAGACTTGAATCGTTTCGGGATCCAGTTGCTCGGCAAATTTCATAGTCTTCCTGATGGTTTCACGGGTTTCTCCAGGGAGTCCGATGATGAAATCTCCGTGCACGGTCAGCCCCAGGTTCTTGCAGTTTTTCATGAAAGTGACGGCTTGCTCGACTGTGGCGCCTTTTTTGATATTTTTCAGGATCGTTGGATCGCCCGATTCAAAGCCCACGATGAGCAGTCTGCAGCCCGCATCCTTCATGGCCTTGAGCATATCGTAATCGGCATGAACGCGGCAGTTGCAGGACCACGTAAAGTTGAGGGGCTTCAAATGCTTGCAGATTTCGAGGACTCTCTCCTTACCCCAGGCGAAAGTGTCGTCATCGAAAAAATATTCTTTGACGTTGGGAAACAGATCGAAAGCATGTTTGAGCTCAGCCACAACATTTTCACTGCTTCGTGTACGCCATTTGTGCCCGCTAAACGTCTGAGGCCAGAGGCAGAAGGAACATTGAGCCGGACAACCACGAGAAGTGTAAAAGGCGACGAAGGGATGGCGTAAAAAGGGGATATTGTACCGGGTAATGTCCAGGTCCCGCTTGTAGATATCCACAACGAAAGGAAGGGAGTCCAGGTCAGTGAGGGGAGGCCGGTCATCATTATGGACAATATGGCCGTTCTTTCTGTAACTGACGCCCTGAATATCTTCCAGGTTCTTGCCCCAGGCAAATTCAGCCACGGAGTAGTCAAATTCTTTGCGAGCCACAAAGTCGATTACGGATGACCTCCGAAGCGTTTCCTCGGGTTGGATGGAAACAGGAGGACCTACAAAGGCAATTTTGATTCCCGGATTGGAGTCCTTGATTCTTTCTGCCAGACGAATGTCATTTTCAAATCCGGGAGTACTGGTAAAGAGAACTAAAAAATCATAATCCTTTGAAATCTGAATGGTTTCTTCTGGCGTCACGCCATGAGGGGGCGCATCCAGCAGCCTGCTATTTTCTATCAGAGCGGCAGGATATGCAAGCCAGACAGGGTACCAGAACGAAACGATTTCACGTCGCGCGGGCCAGCGCGAACCTGCACCGCCGTCGAAATTTTCAAAAGATGGGGGATTGAGAAGCAGCGTTTTCATTCAGTCTCCATTTGCGATTCAAAAATTCAGATTATACAGTGGCGCAAAAGATCATGTCAAGGAACGTAGGCCGCTGTTCAGCAATTCTTGTTTCATGGGGCCTCACAGAATGTTCTCAGTTCCATGATGCAGCTCAACACTCTTTCGAGAGAATTTTGCTACAGAAATACCCCTTGGGGAGAGGTTTTCTGATTGTGAGCCTGTATTCAAGGAAGGGTGACGGTTATACTGATTACTGAGGAATAAATTTATCTAAGTCTTTTATATCTTTTAGTTTATCTTTGGAGCCAACCCTTTCGCCCGTCTTTTCTTCCGGATGTTTTGCTTTGTAGCATTCACGTTCTTTTTCGATGGCGCTGGTTATGGCCATTTTTATAGAATTTCCGCTGGTGTATTCTTCCTCGTCGACGCTGCTGTGTTGCAGGATGAGACTGATTCTATTTTTCTCCTCGTCGATGAAAGACCATTTCCAGGCGATAAGACCGCCGAAGGGATCTCCTTTAAACTCGGTGGCTTTTCCGAATTTCTTTTTGAAAATATCCAGAAGATCGTTGAAAAACTCTCTATCATCCCGCAAATATTTCAGTTTGACCTTGACGATCTTGCCAGGCTTGCTGCAATTTCCATAAAAAATATACCCGCTCTTGTAGCCTTCAAGGGGCTTCATTTCGACCTCTGAAATATACTCCATATGCCGGATGGGAAGTGTCGTTTCTTCCTTGATGAGATCCTTATACTCATTGATAGGGGCACCCAATCGAATGCCGGCGATTTGCATGGGTGCGCCGGCAAAGCTCAAACTATGAAAGAATAAAGCTACAAAGAAGATCGGAAAAATCGTTCTGCTTTTCATCCTGGGCTCCTTTCTTCCGGCATAGCGTTGGGCTCCACATGATCTTGTCTCTATCATTCATGAGCCGTGAATCGGAAGTTCTTGCAAAGGGCATGTCGAACGAATCAAAAAGTTCGCTGCAGATCCTGTCTTTCCCCATAGCATGCCAGATGGCTTAAGAAATTATCTTGAAATTTGCTCACACCGTCACCCTGGCGGAAGCCAGGGGTCCAGCCCTCTCGGGAATGCCCCGCTTCCGGTTTTCACCGGAATGACGATCAAGGGTATTCGAACCGTTTTGAGATGGTTTCTAATGCGACATTGTCATATAAACCACGGAGACGTAGAGGGTATGGAGAAAGACCTTCCAAATGAGATCTCTATATTCTCCGTGTCCCTGTGGTTTAGATGAAATCTAGCAATGTCGATCTAAGTTATTATTATTTAAACATAATTTCAAAGAATATCAAGAAGGCCAGGCATCAAATGGATCTTGTGCACAGTATAGCAAGGCCAGACCATCTCGCTGGATTCAATCAATTATTCAAAACCACAGGAAGAAGCCATTGATCATATAAAGGAGGCCAAATGTGCTGATGCCAAGACACGAAATCCACAGAATCCTTTTTTGGAGCAGCACGCCGACAGCCGCCATCAAAATGGCACTTTGCAGGAGGATGATAGCTATAGTGAAGTTTTTGTTGTGTTTTTGGGATTCCTCAACATGTTTGAGAATACTTTGTTTCTCCGCCTCTATTTTTTCCTTCTCCTTTTGATAATGCGCCACCGTCTCATCGTATTCCTTGACTTTGCCTTCAATAAATTTTTGAATACCGGGGTGGGTTGTTCCCAGGAGCTTGTTCAGTTCGAAAACCTCCATCTGGAGCCGAAAGCTGTGATCATGAATGCTTTTCAGGAAGAAGTCAGCTTTCCTGTTTGCCGTCGAAGATGTCTCATCCTGGACTTTCAAGAGGTAGGAAGAAACCTTGAGAGACGCAACTGCAGTACATGCCGTAAGAATGACAGCGATGAACACTAATCTGATAACCCATTTTTCAATTTGAGATCCGGACACATATCCTCCATATTTATTTTTATAAACCAGCGCGTAATATAATCGAAGAAGAAAATCTCTAGCAAGTGCTCTTTTGTGGTTCCCAGCGGTTCTCATTTTGAAAAGTGAATACCTCCCATGCTCCCTCAAGGGATAATTTGCCTGGGTAAAGTCTCCCTTTGATAGAAAAGGGGGATTGAGGAGAATGTCGGAAGTGACGGCATCATGTCGAAATGAGAACTGCTGTGCAGTTCCTGCAAAAGTGGTGAGGAATATTTGTAATAGTTTTAAAGAGCTAAAAAGTTTATACAGCATGAAAAAGGAGGTAGTTCAATGACGAGCGAGGATGTGTCTTCTGGAAAAGAAAGTGAGAAAAAACCTTGGACGGATTATCGGTCGGACTGCTGATCCGGATTTCAGGACGTAAGTTTACGTCTGAGATTTCTAAGGCCGGGGGAAAGCTTTCAGATCCTTTGTACTTTGGAACAAAAGGGCAAGTTCGAGAGGGTAATCGCCAGGAACGATGGAGAAGCGATTGTCGAAAAAAGCCTGCCGGATGGTGTCTTGATTCGCGTTTACAAGTCCGGTGGATCGAGTTGATTTCCCATGGCCGTACTACCCCTTGGAAACTGCTTGTCTTCAGGAAAGCCTGGTGGGAATTTGATAACTGCAGGGTACCTCACAGGCACACTTGCCGCAAACATCCACCAGGGGAAGATCATCGTAGTGGGCATCATTTCGCAGGCACTGCTCGTAACATGCGTGCCGATCATAATGAGTCTTATGCAGGGCGTCGTATTTACACTTTGCGACACAGGCAAAACAGTTGCGGCCTGCCTTCACGAGGCACCATTCCCGGTCGGGACGTTTTGTTGAGGGGAGGGACATGCTCGTGACCAAGCTTCCCAATCGCCCGCAGCATCCCGATGATGTGATGAGCAGGTTGTGGTATCCGAAGGTCCCTAAGCCTGCAATATAGCCGATGTGTTTGTGGGACCAGCCACTGATGAGTTTCTCCGTATCGAAGTTATGAGTCGCGGGCGTAATGACCGTCTCATGCCCCTCTTTTTCCAGGAAGGATTTCAAATACATGCTGATGTCCTGGATGAGTCGGTTGGTCGTTACGTAGGATTCAGCCCACGAGCGGGCTGCAAAGGGTGTGGACTGATCGTTTTCCCGCCCCAGAGTTTTTTGGAAGGGCAAGAAAAACACAATGACGGATCGAGCTTCAGGAAGTAGATCCTGAGGTATGGAATGTTCCGGTCCCACGACTTCACGAAGTTTGAGGAAAAGGGGATCATCCGCGTTGGCTATACCTACCAGCGCTTCTCTCCAGTAGTTTTTTTCTCCTTTTTGGTCAAGCCGGCATTTGATGGTCGATTGAATTTCTTTTTGTAACCAGGATACCGCTTCACTGGCCAATGGATCATGGGAGATCGACATCTTTTCTCCTTGTTTTATTGCGACAATGTAAAATGATTTCGTGTAGGCTCTCGAAAAAAAGCATTTTATCGTCAAGAGCCTTTTCGGTCAATGTGCCATATCGAAGAGGGTGCTATCCAAAGTGATTGGATTCAAGCTACATGTTGGAATTGGGAGTCCCAATATGCATCCCAGCACGTAGGTCGCGTTGAGTTTCGAAACGCGACATGTCATTATTATTTATTGCGTTTCATTTCATTCAACGCAACCTACGCACTGAACCGTATTGCCCCTTAGCACGTAGGTTGCTTCTTCCAATCCCTTTGGATTGCACCCTATCGGAGGACTTGCATCGATCTCGGAAGAAAATGCGGGTTGTTTCCACTCTATGCTGCTGGTATTTTATATTGTGTAGATGCTGTTCCTGGAAATGAGAAAGAGAAACGCATCTATTCTTATACCCGCTTTGGAATTGGAAGAATGTCGCCAGGATTTTCTGAAAAGGGAGCTTTCATTGAACCCGGATACACCGTATGCAACACAGGATATTGCTGTGGCAATGCTGGAGAAAAAAGCCAGAAATTGGGACCGTTGGGTGACTCTTTCTATTGTTTTTCTGCTGATTTTGCCTTTGCCTTTTGTGCGTTTTGAAGCCTGGCCTCAGGGAACTATCGTTTTCGAGAGAATCATCATGCCGTGGAGCCGGTTTCAGATTTGCTACGTGGATTATGTTCACAAGGAACCCGTTGTGGAGGAATATCGTTTCACCTGGAAAGGTGAACTTCTTCCCAGGAATATTTCGCTGCCTCTCTTTGCACGCTCTCACGCAGTTGATCCCCCCCTGTTGAAATGGCAGAATAACCCCGATATCGTCCTGAAGGATATCTTCTACGAGGGAGATTTTCTCCAAATCAAGACATTTTGGCGCCCCATCTTGTTATGGCCTTTTGCCATGGGATTCCAGATACGTTCCTACCGGTGAGGATCTTCGAGAAAACGAGCTGACTTGGCATTGCCGGGGAGGGAGGCTGCACCTCGAATCCATGTGGTGCAAGTCAAGGGGGTGCATTTTTTTCGTTTTGAGGAATCGAATCTGCAACTGTGGGCGGAAAAAAACGTTTGTAAAAAAAAAGACTCCCCAACATGGGGAGAAAAAAGTACCCAAAACGATAGATCAATGTCGCCAGCAAGGCGCGATCGTAGTCAAGACCCAGCAAGTAGAACGACCCCGCCATGGATCCTTCCATGAGGCCTATGGATGCGGGAGTGAGAGAAAAGATCGTGGAAAAGATCCCCACTGAAAAGCCGACCAGGAGTGTACTGTTTTCAATGGGATAATGGACTGTAAGGAATGCGAATTTCAAGCACAAGAACATAGACAACCAATCCAGCAGGGCAAAAGCTGCCGGTGACAAAAGCTTTCTGACATTTCTTACGAGCAGGTTCATACTTTCGTTGAAATTTTCGAAAAACGCCTCGGCCCTTTCCTGGTGAAACCAGTGGGGATGGTGCAGCTTATGAGATAGGAAAAGGCCGATGCGCATGAGGATCTGCCATAGACGTTTGCGGAAGTTTTCGTGAACAATCGACTGGACAGTCACCCAAGTGAGAACGAATGCGATCATGAGAATGAATATTCCGAGCTCCATTTCACGGGTATTCATTTTGTATTCGCTGTACAGAAAAAAGAAACCCAAATAGATGAAAATGACGGCAACTGTGTTGGTGAGAAAGCCGTGCACCATGGAAATGGAAAGAGTATTGCTGGGAGGGATTTTTTCTCTGGCAAGGAGGTAGACTTTTGCAGCTACACCGCTCAGCCCACCGATGGCCATGACATAATTCAGTGTGCTGGAAAGAAGGGAAATCTTGAAAGTCGAGGAGAAAGACAGTGTATGACCGGTTCCCTTTAGAAGCCGTTCGAGCACTGCGGCGATGCAAATATAACTGGCCGCACTGGCCAGTATCACCGCGATTCCCCAGAGGATATTGATATCACCAATATTTTGCAAAAGCTTTTCAAGATTGGCTTGTTTTATGGTGTAGCTCAGGATGAACAACCCGAAAATTGCGGCAATCCAGAATCGTTTGCGAGTCACGCCAACAACCAATTTGTCTTCTCCTCGTATGAGAACCGATATCCTGATCGGTGGGCTCGGCTTTTCCTTACCCGACAGAATAGTGGAAAAATAGCAAAATCATTTTGTTAAGGGAAGAAAATAAGGGAGAAGGATTCACGGGGGTTGTGGCCCATTGGCTGCCTTTAAACTTTGTTGCGTTGGTTTGGAAATGTTCGCGGATGGAAGGATAAGATATGAAGATCAAAAGAGATTGGCGCCTCATGATGTCGAATTTGATTGTTCCATTGATAATTTTGAATCTTTGCATGACGATCCCATTGAAATCGGTGGCGGTTGCGGCAGAGGACGTGAAGGGGCGAATGGGTCGGATTCAATGGATGAGCGGCGATGAGGATGAAGGGCAGGGATTGCTGCCAGGAAATCTTCTCGGTGACATTCAAGTCTCTGAACCGACCAGGAGTTTCCTGGATGAACTTTATAAGCGGCACAGCTCTGAATTCACCCGTATCATCCAGGACAATCCGCAACTGGTATGGGATGCCATGGACGTGGTCCTGGATGCTTTACCCGCTCTCAAAGCAATGCCCAAGAATGGCGGAAGACTCTATGTCGACAAAAACATTTATGCGCGGGCATCGGGGCTTGTGGACCGCTGTGAAGACCTTTCTACTCCGGAATTGGCAAAAGATTTGAAAAAGTTGAGGTTGTTCGTGGAAATGAGAATCAAGGAAGTGGATTCTGACAGGATCATGATCGATCTGCAGAATTGAAAATAGGAAATGCCCTGTGTTGAATGCGTGTCGCAGGAAGGAGAGTCACCAGTTGTATAGGCCGGCTCTCTCTTCGCCTTCCCAATCACTGCAGAGGACGATAAGCTGCTCCAGAATATCCGGCTCGATTTTGAGGAATTGAACGCCAAAGCCTGGTGGATAGTGGGTGATCTGGCCCCGATTCACCCAGATCACTTCACCCTGACAAAAACAAGGGGCACCTTTCGCCAGACAAAACAGAATATCGATGATGGATTTGAGAGGGAGCAGATGACCCGTGACGATGAAAAGCCCTCCCGGACAGATGTCCAGCGTGATTCCATCAAAGATAAGGTTTTCGTTTTTCCACCAGACGCTCATCTTTTGATACAATCATAGCATCTTCTACCTTCCATCGTCTCCACTTTGCATGTTTGGCCTTGAATGCGCTTCGAATGAATTATGACCAAATCTCAATTAACTCGACATTGCCGGATCTTATCCGAACTACGGAGACACGGAGAACACAGAGATTTCATTTGAAGGTCTTTCTCTGTGTCCTCTGTATCTCCATGGTTAATGTGGCAATGTCGCATTAAATGTCCACAACAATCGCATAAATCACGGGGCGACGATACAGAACCCGGTTGAAAAAACGTTTCAGTTCCCTGTGGATTTCGGCTTGAAGCACTGAGGTGTCCACTTCGTAATCCTTTTCGAGCAGGTTATCGAGGACTTCGAGAATGACACATTTTGCGCTGTCGAGAATTTCTGAATGGGTTTCTTCCTGAATGAATCCCTTGCTCAGGATATCCGGCCCGCTGAGGATTTCACTGGTCTCCTTATCGATGACCAATGAAACAATGACAAGGCCGTCTTCCGAAAGATGACGGCGGTCGCGCAACACAACTCCCTCGACATCACCGACTCCCTTGCCGTCCACGAGTACTCTACCGGTTGGAACTCGTTCTCCGATACTGATTTGGTCCGGGCCGCAGAGGATCGTGCTTCCATCTTCCGCCAGAAGGCAATTTTCTTCTGGAATTCCCATATCGATGGCTAGTTGCCGATGCTTCACCAAATGCCTGTATTCCCCGTGAACCGGGATAAAGAATCGAGGTTTGACCAGGCTGATCATTGTTTTCAATTCTTGTCTGTAAGCGTGTCCCGACACGTGAATATCCCGGACCTGTTCGTGAATGACCTCGGCGCCATGACGGTAGAGATGGTTGATGATATTTTGTATGGTGCGTTCATTCCCCGGAATGAACTTGGAAGAAAGAATGATCGTATCTCCCCGCTGCACCTTGAGTTTTTTATGATCGTCAAAAGCCATGCGTGTGAGGGCGCTCATGGGCTCTCCCTGGCTGCCCGTGGTGAGCATCAGGACCTCGGAGTCGGGCAGTCGCGCAAGTTCCTGAAGCGTGATCTCTTCCTCCGGAGGAAAGTTCAGGTAGCCGAGTTCCCTTGCGATACGGACGTTGACTGCCATGGATCTCCCGTTCAAAAGCACCTTGCGGTTGAACTCTCGGGCAAGCCGTATCACCTGTTGGATTCGGTTCAAATTGCTGGCAAAAACCGCAACGATGATGCGCCCTGCACATTCCTGGAAGATCTCTCGCAATGTATTGCCGACGTCCCTTTCAGACAGAGTGTAACCGGGGCGTTCCACATTGGTGGAGTCAGAAAAAAGAGCAAGCACCCCTTCTTCGCCGTAAGCGCCGAAGCGGGCCATATCGAATCTTCGACCATCGATGGGAGTATTGTCGATTTTAAAGTCTCCGGAATGAATCAGTATTCCAACGGGAGTCCGAATGGCCAAACCGACGCCGTCGGGAATACTATGGCATACCTGCAGGAATTCTATTTGAAAAGGTCCAATGGAAATTTGTTCCCGTGGAAGAACCTGGTTGAGCTCTGATCGCTCCAGCAAGCCATGTTCCTTTAGCTTTTCCCGAATGAGGGCGAGAGAAAGAGGTGTGCCGTAGATGGGAATTTGAAATTCTCTCAAGAGGAAAGGAATGGCCCCGATATGATCTTCGTGCCCGTGGGTGACGATGAGAGCCCGTACACGATCCCTGTTTTTTTGAATGTATGAAAAATCCGGTATCACGATATCGATGCCCAACATGTCGTCTTCGGGGAACATCAGGCCGGAATCGATGAGAATCAAGGTTTCATCGTATTCCATCACCATCATGTTGAGTCCGATCTCTCCGAGTCCTCCCAGTGGAATGACTTTGAGAAACGGTTGTGTATTTGAACTATTCGGCATGATTGCTATATGAATCCTTTTACGTTGATAGATCACATGAAACAATGTCGGTTCTATTTGCTGTCGGGAAGTATCCCCCCTTCGCTTTCGGTCAGGTTTTCGCGAATGGCTTGCCTCACGGTATTCACCAGGTTTTCTCTGTCCTGTGACATGAGTCCTGCAGTGGGAATCGGTTTCCCAATGGTCAATTGAATGGTGCCGGGATTCACTTTCCATCCACCCTTCTTGGGAAGAACACGATAAGAACCGCTGATGCTGATGGGGACAATGGGTTGTTGTGACTTGAGCGCAAGAACAAAGCCCCCCATCCTGAAATCCTGCAGCTTCCCGTCAAGGCTTCTAGTCCCTTCGGGAAAAATGACTATGGAGGTTCCGTTCCGGACTTTCTCTGCCGCCTGGTTTAAACTTGCAAAGGCTTTCCTGCGGTCACTTCGGTCAATGGGAATATAGCCGTTGGCAAGCATTGCCGTTCCAAGTACGGGGATCTTGAAAAGTTCCTCTTTGGCCAGCCAACGGAATTGAACGGGAAGCTTTCCCAAAATGGCGAAAATATCAAACCAGCTCTGGTGATTGGCCGCATAGATGTAAGGATTTTCATGCCCTATGTTTTCCAACCCCTTCACTTGAACCGTCACTCCGGCAGACCAGAGATTGACCTTGCCCCAGAGTCTGCCGCAAAGATGGGGCCATTCGTTTTTCCGCGTGATATAGAAGAGTAAAATAGCCGCCAGTCCGAAAAGAATGGTCGACCAGACAACCGTGAAATAGAAAAAGAGTGAACGAAGCGCCTTCATGATCTTCCTTTTTTGATTACTTCATGCACAGCAGTCACTGGAATAAGGAAACAACATTGAAAGCCGTGGAAAGCGCCGCGAAACCCAATCCACAAATCCGGTGTGTGATGGACACTTATTGGTATGAAGCTGTGCATAGAAAAGTGTTTTGACTCACAGACCCTGTCAAAAACAGAATATGAAATGAAATGATTATAAAAAACAATTAGTTGTAATTCAAGTTTCCCGTAGAAATGTAAACCGTTTCCAATATTGAGTCAACTGGGCATTTTGGCCTTCCGGTTATTCTCAACTGCTGCAACGAGACTTCTGCTGTAGAGTGGGCACGAAGTGTTGCCCGACGGAGAGAAATCCCCTGGAACTGCAGTGGGTCAGGAGAAGGATTTGCCCAACCCATGTCTTCTTTGTGGGGCCGATGGCGGGGAGGTGGCGTTTCCTGGCCGGATTTAGGACTTGTCCCGTATTCTCACGATGTGCTATACGTGTATAACTAGTAAAAATCATTTCTAGATTTGAAATTATAGATCAATGTGTAAAGGAAAAAAACATGGCAAAAGGCACTGTCAATAAAGTTATCCTGATAGGTAGGTTGGGAGCCGATCCCGACATTCGTTATAGTGCGAATGGAACAGCCATAGCGAAGTTCAATGTTGCCACAAATGATTATGATCCCTCCTCTGAAACCAAGGAGCGAACCGAATGGCATCGGGTCGTCGCTTTCGGGAAGCTTGCGGAAATATGCGGCAATTATCTTGGCAAAGGAAGGCAGGTATTTGTTGAAGGAAACCTTCGCACACAACAATGGGAGGATGCCCAGGGGGTGAAGCGTTATACTACGGAAATCGTTGCGCGGGAAATCCAGTTCCTGGGCGGCGGAGCGGATGAAGCGAACTACCAGGCCCAGGGCCGCCCGGACTATGGCAAGAGCGGCGGTGAGGCCTCCTTCTCCAATCGCAGTTCCAGCGAAGAACTCCCCCCGCCGGCAGGGGTGCAGGAAGAAGACATTCCTTTTTGATGGCCGGTATTGCGTGTTGAGAAATGCTTGTAGGAGGGATGAATAGTCTTGCTCCGTGGAGAGGAATACGCTGGGGAACACCCCGGATAGAGCAATAGCCCCAGTGGGTGACGGATAGAAATGGAACCGAGAGGCAAAAAGATAAAAAGGGGCTGACCTTTTCTGAAGGTAGCCCCTTTAAAGAGGGGAATGCCCATCCGGTTTGGGCATTGAAGTCAAAAACAATGTCGAGCCGAATCCGTAGCCTATTTGTTCTCCTCAATTTTTTCCGTTTTTTCGTTCGATTCTTCTACGGTGTCGGTCGTGGCCTTCTTGAAATTGCGAATGCCTTTTCCGAGTCCCGCTCCGATTTCAGGCAATTTTCCTGCTCCGAAAATGATGAGTACGATCACCAGGATAATTATCAATTCGGGCATGCCGATTCCACCGATCATAAAAGATGCTCCTTGTTGAAAAAGATTGTCCGCTATTGTTTCAATAGCTCATCTGCCTCCTCCAGGAGTTGCAGGAATTCCTTGGATTGCCTGTATTGGTCCAGCCATTGTTGATGTTCCAGCCAGCTTCCCCATACTTCCATCCACGCTTCATTGTGCCAGTAGTACCTGGGAGCCCCCCCTCTACCGCTGGCGCGTTCTTTGTATTCCTCGTATTCCTCATGGCAATTTCTGCAAAAGGGATAGGGTGTGGCGTATTTCTGGGGATCTTGCCAATCCGACTCGATCTGAGCCCCGCACTTGGCACATTTCATCATGCAGCGGGTGCACTGAAAGATCTTTCTCAATGCCTCGATCTTTCGTTGGCGAAGGCTTGTGTCCTTCACCGACTTTAAATCCTGAGCCCTTCTTCCAAATTCAATGATTTCAGCCATGATGTAACCCCATCTATTTTTTGATACTTTTCAAGATGTTGGTTTCATTCTTAACATTTGCGGCCCCTTGAGTCAATGCACATGAATCGATATCATCTTCATTCATCCGGTCCGACAAATTGAATACTTGTTGAGCAAAATCCACGCATGTCTGTCTGCTCTTTCTTTCACTTTTTTTCTTCAAAAACAGGATCGGATCGTGGAGCAGCTTCTTTACTATGGACTGAGTCAGCATCTCGATGGCCAGTTGATCCTTCTCGCTGAGGCCGGGCAGATGCGAGAATGTCTTTTGGAGTTCGTTCACACGAATCATTTCGGCTTTTTCCCGCAGTGCAACGATGGTCGGAACCACATCCAGCGTTCCCAGCCATTCCTGAAACTTCAAAGTTTCCTCTGCAATGATGTGTTCTGCGCGCTCCGCCTCTTTCCTACGCTCCTCTCGGTTGAGCTCTATGACTCCCTGAAGATCGTCAATGTCGTAAAGATAGACGTTGTCGATTTCATTCACCTTGGGTTCCACATCCCGCGGAACGGCAATATCAATGAAAAAAAGCGGTCGGTTCCGGCGCTGGCGCATTCTGGATTTGACGTCCTGATGCTTCAGGATGGGTTCCGGGGAACCGGTGGAAGTCAGCACGATGTCCATGTCCTTGAGTGTATCGTAGATATGGTCAAAGCGTATTGTATCCGCCTTGAAGCGTTGGGCCAGTTCCACAGCCCTTTCCAGGGTGCGGTTGGCTACCACCATATGGCGGACTCCCTGGGCCAGGAGGTGTTCTGCCGCCAACTCGGCCATTTCGCCGGCCCCTATCAGCAGAACCCTTTTGTCTTTCAGTTCGCCGAAAATTTTCCGAGCCAACTCCACCGCTGCATAACTGATGGAGACGGCGCAGGAACCTATGCAGGTTTGGGACCGTACCCTCTTGGCCACTGAAAAAGTCTTGTGGAGAAGGCGATTGAGAATGACTTTCACGGTCCGGCACTCGGTCGCTTCACGATAAGCCGCTTTGAGCTGGCCAAGAATCTGAGGTTCACCCACGACCATGGAGTCAAGACTTGAGGCCACTCTGAAAAGATGTGTCACCGCTTCCAGATTCTGATAGATGTAGAAATAGGAATCCAGTTTGGCTGTAGAGGGATTTCCCAGGTGTGTTTTGAGTAGTGCGGTTACTTCCTGAACCGCTCCATTGATATCTGAACAGGTGAATAAAAATTCCACCCGGTTACAAGTGGAAAGAAAAAGCAATTCATCGACATGATCAAGATGCGGCAAAAGATGAAGAGGGTTGACCTGTTGCTTGCACGCAACCGCAAGCTGTTCCCGCACTGCCACTGGCGCTGTTTTATGATTCATGCCCAAAAGGATGATATGACACATTGCAAATCTTACCTGATAAAAGTCGTATGATGACCCTTCATGAACAGGTTGACCCCCAGAAACGTTATGAGAACCGCCAGAAATCCAAAGATAGCCATCCAGGCGGCTTTGCGTCCGCGCCAACCCACTGTGAGTCGCTCATGCAAAGAGATGGCATATATCACCCAGGTGATCAGGGCAAAAATCTCTTTAGGGTCCCAGTTCCAAGGGGATCGCCATACAGAGTCGACACTGGCGTAAGCGAAGCCGGTGATGAGACCTGCGGTCATTAGTGGAAAGCCCACGATCAAACAATAATAGTTGATCTTATCCAATCGTTCAAGTGAAGGCAGACGGCCATAGAGAAACCCGAAACTCTTGCGCTTGATCTGCCGCTCCTGCAGGAGATACATGATGCCGGCGCTGAAAGCGAGAGCAAAAAGGGCATTGGCGAAAAACAGGGTCGTCACATGAAAAATGACCCATCCACTCTGGAAAATTCCCCCTCGGGGAATGATGTGCGCCGGTAGAATGCTGGATATGAACATAAAGAGTACAGCGAGCGGCGCCACGAATGAACCTAGGATGCGCAATTGCAAACGCGTCTGGACGACGAGATAAGTGACCACAAGCATCCATGCGAAGAAGGAAAGAGCTTCCTGGCTTGATGTTACAGCCAGTTGTCGTATTTCTATGGAACGGACCAGAATGGCAGTGGCGTGGAAGAGCGCTCCTACCAGGAGAATCCCCCAGGATGCCCGGTGGATCGGATTCCAATCTCGCAGAAGATAGATCAAATATCCGATGGTTCCGATGCAGTAAGAGAGGGTAGCGATGATGAGGAATACGGATTCCATGCTTCATTCCAAAGTTGAGTCAATTCATCCCAACCGATCCAGGATCCACAGATATCATAAATCGCCTGGAAGGCCTGATCCCTTTGATTGTTTTGTATCCATCCTATGAGCGGCAACCGGGCCATTTCTCTGAAAATCAGCTGGTTCTGATCACTTTTCAGTCCCTTGGACTGGATGGCTTTTCTCAATAAGCCCATGAAGCTTAACATTATGGCCCACTCCCGGCCAAATTGATCCTCGAGCTTTTCTCTTATCTGCCGCGCTACGGCAGGGCTTAGCCCCCCCGTACTGATGGCGATGGTGAGCGGGCCCTGTTCAAAAACAGAGGGTACTATAAAGGAACCCTTTTCAGGGTCGGTGGCCATATTGCACCAGACTCTGAGGCTGTGGGCATCATTGGCAATTCTCTCGTTCAGTGCCTTGTCGCTTGTCGCGGCAAAAACCAGATCCACACCGTGGAGAAGATTTTTATCATAAACATCCCCCAGCAGATGGATGTTCCCTCCTTCATGCTGAGCTTTAAGCCAGGGAGTGCATTCCGTGGACACCAATAGAACCTTTGCTCCAAAACGGAGAAGTGTTCTGATTTTTCTCTCCCCCACAGATCCACCACCCACAACCAGGCACAGACGCTCATCCAGGGAAACGAACAAGGGATAATAACGGGTTTCCATAAAGCTATCTGCTGCCTTTTCCATGTGTCACACTCTTCCAACAAAAGGCGGACAACGTTTTAGGCCATTCCGATCTAAGGGTGCATTTACTTAACACGAATAGAATCATGAAACAAGGAGAGGGGAGATTCTCTTCTGCTGCTTTCTGTCCGATGTGGATTACTTTATTTCATGTGGCGTCCGCGAGGGGGTTCTTTGTCATGGCGGGCAGAGGAATTGAAAAAAACGGATTTTCCTGTAATCCGGCATGCTTGAGCTGATCTTTCATCAAAGAATATGTGTCGGAGCGCTATCGCTTGCTTCGAAAGCCATACAAATAGCTGAGCCGTTCCAGAATTTACATGAACGTTCTCTTTGTGCCTGCCACCGAATTTCAGACTCTCCGGCACAACACATAATCCGCTATTTCCACAAGGGTTTCTTTCGTGGGATGTGCAGGAAAAATGTCTAAACTCTCCTTGGCCTTTTGTACATGCTCAATGGCGGAATGAAGCGTATACTCTATGCCTCCGGAACGCATCACCATTTCCCGGACTTCCAGAAAGTTTTCCGGGAGAATTTCCTCCGCACAGAAGATTTCGCCGAGGCGTTTTTTAACAGACGGCTTGGCTTTTTTGATCGTATAAATGAGCGGTAAAGTAGCCTTTCCCTCCCGAATATCATTTCCTACGGGTTTGCCCAACTCCTTGACGTCTCCCGTATAGTCCAGTGTATCATCGACGAGCTGGAAGGCTATTCCCAGATGATGGCCATAGGCCCTTAAAGCTTCTTCCTCTTCGGGGGATGCACCGCCAAAGATGGCCCCTACCTGGCATGCTGCGCTGATAAGGACTGCCGTTTTACGCGTAATGACTTCCAGGTATTCCTCTTCATCCACTTCCAGGTTGTCGGAATGAACCATCTGGAGAACTTCCCCTTCGGCCATTTTTGTCGTAGCCGAGGAGAGCACTTCCAATATGCGAATATTGTTGTATCCTACGGTCATCAGGAAGGATTTTGAATAGAGGAAATCGCCCACCAGCACTACACCCGGATTTCCCCAAATGGTATTGGCTGCCGGTTGATTGCGGCGAAATTCGGCGTGATCCACAACATCGTCGTGTAGTAAGGATGCTGCGTGTATGAATTCGAAAACTACGGAAAGCGAAACATCACGATCTCCCGTATACCCGCAGAGACGGGAGGAGAGGATCATCAGCAAGGGTCTCAGTCGTTTGCCCCCGCTTCCCATAATATGGCGGGCCACAACGGATATCAGTGGGATGCTCGAATTGATATTGCGGTCGATCTCCGCCTCAATGCGGTGGAGGTCGGAACGAATCCGAGCATAAATCCGCCGTTTGATATCTTCTGAATTGGGTGAGATGAAACTGGGCAGAACAAAAGAGTCCACTATTTATGTGCCTGCTTGATCCATGGATTATACTGTGAAAGGTTGAAATCAGACTTTATTTCATGGATTCCTCCGGGAGCGCGGGGTATCTCGTCCACAGAAGGCGGCCAAAATGCTCGCGTTCCCAAGTGTCTCAGTTTCATCCGTTCAGAGTATAAACGTTTTCAATATCGTGTCTGTTATGACCGGTCCGGAATGCCTCTAAAATGAGCAATGATCCTCATAGAAAGGTCATTTAATAACGAATATTTCTCCATATGTCAAAATGTTTTAGGAGGTTGAATCCTTGACGGGGCGGATGCCCTTCCCATGCCCACTTCTTTCAACTGGATGTCACAATTTCAGCCTCCAGGTCATAATCGTGGGCAGAAGTGACCTCAGCTTGGACAATGTCTCCCCTTTGCGCCTCGCCCGCCGTGATTATCACGCTGCCGTCAACCTCCGGGGCCTGGACAGCGAGACGCCCTGTAAGGAGGAGTTCCGTTTCCGGATGAAAGCCTTCAATGAGAACTCGAAGGGTTTGCCCGATGTACTTTTGAAGACACTGTCGTGAAATTTCTCTCTGCATTTCAAGCAAAGTGTGACGTCTCTGCTCCTTCTTTTCCAACGGTACCTGATGGGCCATTTTGGCAGCACGCGTTCCAATTTCAGGAGAGAAGGCGAATACGCCCACGTGCTGGAACTTCATTCTTTCTACAAATCCAAGTAAATCGAGGAAATCCTGATCTGTTTCCCCTGGAAAACCGACGATAAAAGAAGTTCTAAGAACCATTGCGGGAATGTGCTTCCGGATGAGGTCGATCAATTTCTCCGGATTGACGAAGGAACCTTTACGCCTCATGGCATTCAAGATGCTCGGGACAGAATGCTGAAGCGGGATGTCGAGATAGGGCACTACTTTTCGGGATTGTGCCATTGTTTGAAGCAGGAGAGGCGTGACACGATCGGGATAGACATAGAGAATGCGAATCCATTCCAAATGCGGAATGTCGTCCAACTGTTCTAAAAGGGGGATGAGTTCCCCTTCATTTTGTCTGTCCATGCCAAAAGCGGTGGTGTCCTGTGCAATGAGGTTGATTTCCTTGACTCCTTCGGAGACAAGAATTGTCGCTTCCCGGACGATGTCCTGAATACTACGGCTTCGGTAAGGACCACGGAGATGTGGGATCATGCAATACGTGCAGTGATTGCTGCATCCATCGGCAATCTTGACATACGCCGAAAAAGGAAGTGTCGAACGAAGGCGAGGCGTTTGTGACGAGTGCAACCAGCGTGGTGTAGAAATCCATAGCTTCCTGGGATTTCCATTGCGAGACGCAAGGAGAATTTCTTTGAGCTTTCCGTAGTGGGAAGTACCCAGAAATATGTCAACTTCGGGTAATAGATCCAGCAGCTTCTTGCCGTAGCGCTGAACCATGCAGCCTGCCACGACAAGCTGAGTGCACATGCCGGTGGTCTTGAGGCTCGATAAATCGAGAATGGTTTCTATTGCCTCTTCCACCGCACTTTCGAGAAACCCGCACGTATTGACGACGATAAGGGAGGCTTTGGCAGGATCTGTTGCCAGTCGATATCCAAGAGCCAAAATTTGCGGGAGCATGATTTCGCTGTCGACTAGATTTTTCGCACAGCCCAGGCTGACGAGTGCCGCAAAAGATTCACCTTGATGGATTATGGGTAAATTCAATGAGATCGAGTCCATTCTGTGAAGATTGAAAAAATCATGTTGCCCAGAGGGATCCATGGGGGAAAGGGACCTCAGGCCGAAAAGAAAAAGTCGGAAAAACAGAACACTTTAAAATTTATGTAAACCGCTCTACCTCAAATAAAATTTCATTTTCTTTTTGATCGTTTATTTGAGGAAATGGAAAAGATCCGGCAAGAATGCAGATAAAGACGACACATCAAGGGTAGATTCCCCTTGGTGTGGCAGAAATCAGGCCAGATTGATCCGCGGATAGACAAAATAAAAATCCTGCCTACCCAAGATAAAAAAATTTTTTTAATCTGCAGAAAATCTGCGGACTGTGATGGTCTGATTTTATTGGATCCTCGCATTTCCAAAGGACAAACAAACTTTAAAAATATAACAGAATGCATATAGACTGAAAAGTGGCTTGAAACGATGAATCTTAAAGTTAAAATTAAAAAAATGTTCACCCTATGGTGAGAAGTAATGAATAAAGTACTTTTGGCCCGGAGGGATGCCTTTCGGATGCTTGATGCTCGCAGCGATGTGGCTCGATTGGTGGAGAAGATCTGATGTTCATGCTGGATTTCTTGAAGACTTGTTGAGGGTTTTCCGATGCAAAATTTGATTTTCGTGATTTACGTGTTTAGTATTACCTAAAATATTATTTCCTCAAAAATGCCTTAACACTTTGAAGCAACCAACCGATTTTGTTTCCCAGGGGAAAGGATGTTGATTTTTTGTTGTCCTGGAGTTTCCATATATTGGGAGGGGTTTCCCCTGCCGGTTTTGTGCAATGGTGAAAGCTTTTGTGAAAGTTAGGCTGGGGCAAAGGGGAAATTGCGTTCATCATGAAATGAGCCTGGTATTCTGGTTCGGATGTTTCCGGGGTGATAAGGCGAGACTACATGAAGAATTGTTTGACTTGGGGTGATGCCGGTCCATGAAAAGTCGAATAGGGAACGGGTATTTGTAAGGTCAAGGTTTTCATCAGGAGACAAAGAATATGGCAAAGGAAAAGGTATATCGCGGGCAGGCGGGACAAGCTGAGAAGATCGGTAAGTTGTCGCTAGGGCCTGTGATGTGCAAGGAAGGGAAGGGCGTTCGCAATTTCGCCTGTCAAAACTACGATGCGTGTTTGGACAAGGCCGCCAAGGCAATGTGGAGCGGCTTTACATGCAGGGAATGTTGCTTCTACTGTCAAAAAGAGGAAGACGGCTTATTGTAGGATATGCATGGCCTTTCCGACGGAAGTGAAAAAAAATAACCCGCATTGGCGGGTTATTTTTTTTCAGGACCGTTCTTATTCTGCCTGGCTTGCCGATTGGCCTGCCGGTTCGGATGCCGCTGCGGCGGGCTCTGCCGAAGGAACCGTTTTCTGTTGAGGTCCCTCTGTGATTTTAGATTTCTTGGGAGGCCGACCGGAATCCGTGACGAGTTCGATGATGCACATTGGTGATGCATCGCCTCGGCGAAATCCTACCTTAATGATACGAGTATAACCTCCAGGGCGACTTTGGTATCGAGGCGCAAGATCCTCAAAGAGCTTATACACGGTGCTCTTTTCCTGGATGAACGACAACGCCTGACGTTTTGAGTGAAGATCGCCCCGCTTGCCAAGGGTGATCATCCAGTCCGTCCATCTCCGCAACTCTTTGGCTTTGGGTACCGTGGTATAGATTCTCTCGTGCCGCAGCAGGGAAGTCACCATGTTTCGGAACATGGCCAATCGGTGACTTGTCACACGATTTAATTTTCTACCAGAAACTCCGTGGCGCATGGCTATTCCTGTTCCTTTCTTCGCTCTTCAATTTCCTCCCGACTGGGGAAATTTTCGAGTTTTACACCCAAGGAAAGCCCCATCTCGCTCAGGATTTCCTTGATTTCGTTTAGAGACTTACGACCGAAATTCTTCGTTTTCAACATTTCCGCTTCTGACTTTTGAACAAGTTCCCCGATATATCGAATATCAGCATTTTTCAGACAGTTGGCCGATCGAACGGAAAGCTCCAGTTCATCCACACTGCGAAAAAGATTATCGTTGAACGCTGGTTCAATACGGATTTCTTCCTCATGCGTCTCAACTTCTTCTTCAAAATTGATGAAAATCGTCAGCTGATCTTTGAGGATTTTCGCAGCGAAGGCGAGGGCATCCTCCGGTTTGATGCTGCCATCCGTCCAGATCTCCATGGTCAACTTGTCGTAGTCGGTAATCTGGCCTACACGAGCCTGCGTTACCGTATAGCTCACCTTGCGCATGGGAGAAAAAATAGCATCAATGGGAATCGTGCCAATAGGCTGGTTCTCGTCCGCATTCCGATCTGCGGGCATATAACCTTTACCTTGTTTGACAGTAAGCTCCATGCGCAGCTTGGCATCTTTGGCAAGAGTGCACACATGTTGATCAGGGTTTAACACTTCAACCTGCGCGGTGCCTTGGATGTCTTTAGATGTTACCTCTCCTTCGCCATCCTTTTCCAAAATGAGCACGACTGGACCCTCTGTCATCATCTTGAATCTCACCTCCTTGAGATTCAAGATAACATCAGTGACATCTTCCAGTACGCCGGGAATAGTGGAAAATTCGTGAAGAACACCGTCAATTTTGACGCTGGTAATGGCCGAACCTTGTAGGGAGGATAAAAGCACTCTTCTAAGGGCATTACCCAGCGTGATTCCGAAGCCCCGTTCTAAAGGCTCACAAACGAACTTCCCGTAAACATCAGGGTGCTCGTTTGTTTCAATTTCCAAGCGCTTGGGTTTGATCAGTTCGCGCCAGTTCCTTTGCATAATGTTTCCTCATCAAGAGATGTCGCCAAGGGGGCTTTCCAACTTTCCGTGAGGGAAAGGGAAAAACCGGATATGGAGTCGGCCGTTTGACAGAACTCTATATCCGGTAGGGATGGCCGTGAGGAATTCCTCACGCTATTTCGAATAGAATTCAACCACAAGCTGTTCTTGTACCGGCAAATTCATCTCTTCTCTGGTTGGAATGGTCTTGAAAATCCCCTCATACTTCGCTTTGTCAAGTTCCAGCCAGGAAGGAAGGCCACGGCGAGGGAGTGCCTCGAGAGCGTCATTGATGATTGAAATTTGACGACTGCCTTCAGCAATGGTTACGGTATCCCCCGGACGAAGAAGGTAAGAGGGAACATTGACCTTCTTTCCGTTCACCAGTACATGGTTGTGTCGGACAACCTGACGCGCTTGTGACCGAGAATCTGCAAAGCCGAATCGGTAAACCGCGTTGTCCAGGCGCCGTTCGAGAAGGATGAGGAAGTTGGTTCCTGTCACACCTTTTTGCCGGTCTGCATGTTTGAAGTAGGTTTTGAATTGTTTCTCGACAAGCCCGTACATGCGCTTGATCTTCTGCTTTTCGCGCAACTGCAAGCCATAGTCGGAAAACTTGCCACGGCTTTGCCCGTGTTGTCCGGGGGGGTAGTTGCGGCGCTCCACGGCGCATTTGTCAGAATAACAACGGTCGCCTTTCAAGTAGAGCTTCATGGTTTCTCGGCGGCAAAGCCGGCAGACTGAACCCGTATAGCGAGCCAAGGTTAAATCCTCCTCTTCTCGTTTTTAATAAACCTATCTAAAGTGTAACAACCGATGGACTCCATCAGACTCGGCGTCGCTTGGGAGGACGGCAGCCGTTGTGGGGAATGGGAGTCACATCTTTGATGACTGTGATGTTGAAGCCAGAGGCTTGAAGTGCGCGAAGCGCAGCTTCACGACCCGACCCGGGTCCCTTTACATAGACCTCCAGGTTTTGAAGGCCATGCTCCATAGCCTTTTTACCCGCAATTTCCGCTGCAACCTGAGCGGCAAAAGGGGTGCTCTTACGAGATCCCTTGAAGCCCTGACTCCCGGCACTGGACCAGGAAATTGCATTGCCGCTCATGTCCGTAATCGTGACAATCGTGTTGTTGAAGGTCGAACGGATGTGAGCGACACCATTTTGTATGTTCTTGCGCTCTTTTTTCTTGCGCGAGACGCCTTTCTCCCTTGCCATAGTTCCTCCGAATTATTTCTTGCGCTTGCCCATGACGGATCGGCGTGGTCCCTTGCGGGTACGTGCATTCGTATGAGTCCGCTGACCATGAACGGGAAGACCGCGCCGATGCCTCAGACCGCGATAGCAACCAAGGTCCATCAAGCGCTTGATGTTCATGGAAACCTCTGTACGAAGATCACCTTCGACCTTGTACTGGGAATCTATGATCTGCCGGATCGTGTTGATCTGGTTGTCATCCAAATCATCGCTTTTCGTATCCCAAGAAATGTTCGCCTGGTCGAGAATCTTTTGAGAAGTGGACCGCCCGATACCATAAATGTAAGTCAAGGCAATCTCGATTCGCTTGTTCTTGGGTAGGTCAATGCCTGCAATTCGTGCCAATGCCCGTTCCTCCCATTACCCTTGTCGTTGCTTATGCCTGGGGTTTTCACAAATAACGCGTACTGCTCCATGTCGGCGTATGATCTTACATTTGCGGCAAATACGCTTGACTGACGCTCGTACTTTCATGCCATCTTCTCCCTTCTACAAGACACTGGCAAAGAGGCGCTAGGACTTCGATCGGTAGGTGATGCGGCCCCGGTTCAGGTCATAGGGAGAGAGTTCTACCGTTACCTTGTCTCCTGGAAGTATGCGGATAAAATGCATACGCATCTTGCCGGATATATGAGCCAGAATCCGATGACCGTTCGGCAACTCCACGCGAAACATGGCATTTGGAAGGGTTTCTACAACCGTACCTTCCACTTCTATGGAATCCTCTTTAGCCATGCCTTTTTTCATCTCCTTGCAATGCGCTTTTGAGTGTTTGAAAATTTAGAATTATAGCGCCAGAAAATAATATTGTAAACAAAATTTTTAAAGGCGCGTTAAAATATCCGGACCATTGTCCGTAACAGCTACCGTATGCTCGAAGTGTGCGGATATTTTCCGATCAACGGTGACTGCTGTCCATTGGTCTTTCAATATCTCTACTTCGGGACCGCCAAGATTTATCATGGGTTCTATGGCGAAAACCATTCCAGCCCTAAGTTTAACCCCGCGGCCGGGAGGACCGTAATTAGGGATCTGCGGACTCTCATGGAGGTGCTGACCGATACCATGGCCTACGAACTCCCTCACTACCGAATATCCACGGGACTCGACATATGACTGGATGGCATGCGAAATGTCCGAAAGATGATTTCCCACCACGACCTGGCGAATGCCCTCGTAAAGGGATTGTTCGGTGACCTTGCACAGCTGCTCAGCATCCTCGCTGATTTTACCAACGGCTACAGTAATGGCGGAGTCTCCGTAGTAGCCGTCGATAACCACCCCGAAATCGATACTGATGATATCGCCCTCGTGGAGATGCCGGTGCTTGGAGGGCATCCCGTGGACCACCTCTTCGTTTATGGATGTACACAAGGAGTAAGGGTACCCCTGGTATCCCTTGAAGGCTGGTTTGGCTTTCCGCTTCTTGGCGAGTTCTTCACTGAGCACATTCAGCTCAAGCGTGGTAACTCCAGGCTGGATGTGCTCCTTGATGTGCTGCAAAACCTCGGCGACAATACAACAGGCTTTGCGGATTTTTTCTATTTCCCTTTGAGAACGAAGGGTAATCAACAGCAGAGATCCTCTAGCCCAAAATGGCCGTAATGCGTTCAAAAATTTCAGACATGCTGCCTACTCCGTCGACACGGCGCAACTTGCCTTGCTTTTCGTAATAATCAATGAGAGGCTTGGTTTGATCGTCGTATACTTTCAAGCGAGAAGAAACGGTGGCCTCGTTGTCGTCGTCCCTTTGATACAGCTCACCACCACATTTATCGCAAACGCCTTCTTTCTTTGGAGGATCGAACCGAATGTGAAAGCCCGCTCCACAGGCACGGCATGTGCGGCGACCCGTCAAGCGACCGAGCAGTTCCGAACTGGGAACCTCTACACAAACGACATGATCGATCTTCTGGGAAAGCTCTGCAAGCATGGAATCCAGAGCTTCGGCCTGGCTGACATTGCGGGGGAAACCGTCCAGCATGTATCCTTTGGCGCAATCAGGCTTCTGAATGCGTTCCTTGACAAGCCCAATGACGACGCTGTCGGGAACCAGAGCGCCCTTGTCCATATATGTTTTTGCTTCAAGACCCAAAGGCGTACCCTCTTTCAGTGCAGCCCGCAGCATGTCTCCAGTGGAAATCTGAGGGATCCCGTATTTTGCGATAAGACGTGCGGCTTGAGTTCCCTTTCCGGCTCCCGGCGGTCCTAACAAAATAATGTTCATTTTCTCTCTCCTCCCTTGTGTTGAACTGATAATCAACTTTCACCAAGCTCACTGACGACTACTACAAACCAAATGAAAACCGAGTGATAGTGATACCCCTTTACTTTCACGAACTACCTGCGGCCACGAACGCGCCCCTGCTTGAGAAATCCCTCGTAGTGTCTGGAGAGCATATGGGCTTCGATCTGTCCCAATGTATCCATAGCAACACCGATAACGATGAGAAGGGCGGTCCCGCCGAAGTAGAAGGGTACGCTGAATTTGCGGATGAGAATGGTCGGCAGAACGCAAACGGCAGAGACATAGACAGCTCCGCCAAGGGTTATTCTGCTGAGGACCTTATCGATGTAATCTGCCGTCGGTCTTCCGGGCCGGATTCCTGGAATGAAGCCGCCATACTTCTTCATGTTGTCCGCGACATCGACAGGATTGAACACAATAGCTGTGTAAAAGAAGCAGAAAAAAATGATGAACGCAACATACATGACGGTATAGAGCCAATGCCCGGGAGTCAGAGACTGCGCGACGGACTTTACCCAGGAGATCTGAATAAAATTGGCTACCGTCGCAGGAAACATGATGATGGACGATGCGAAGATGGGGGGTATGACCCCCGCGGTATTGATCTTGAGGGGAATATGGGTGTTTTGCCCTCCATAAACGCGTCTTCCCACAACCCGCTTGGCGTATTGAACAGGGATACGCCTCTGGCCGCGCTCCATGAAAATAATGGTGCCCACCACGCCAACCATGAGCACAAGGAGCAACAGCACAAAGAAAATGCTCATTTCACCCGTCCTGGTGAGGCGCATCGTATTGATCAGAGCGTTGGGAAGGCCGGCCACGATTCCAGCATAAATGATCAATGAAATACCGTTGCCTATCCCGTGTTCGGTGATCTGCTCTCCGAGCCACATGATAAAGGCCGTACCGGCGGTAAGAGTGATGACGGTCGTTACTCTGAAGCCCCAGCCGGGAAAAAGAACAACCATCTCTCCCCCCGGTCCCGTCATACCTTCCAGGCCAAAGGCTATGCCAAAGCCCTGGATGATACTGAGGACGACCGTCCCATAACGGGTGTATTGCGTGATTTTCTTGCGACCCGATTCACCCTCCTTGCTGAGACGCTCCAGTTGGGGAATCACCACCGTAAGGAGCTGAAGGATGATAGAAGCGCTGATATAGGGCATGATCCCGAGAGCGAACACAGAAAGCTGGCTAAGAGCGCCACCGGAAAACATATCGAAGAGACCGAGCAGGGTCCCCTGAGCGGCGCGGAAAAAAGCAGCCAATGCCTCGTTGTTGATGCCCGGAGTGGGAATGTGGGCGCCGATGCGGTAAACCGCAAGAAGGAGAAGGGTCATTCCAATCCGGCGTTTAAGCTCAGGAATTCGACCAATATTCTGAAAACCTGTAATCACCCTTTAATCCTTTTTTTCGGGAGGAGGGATCAGTTCTACTCGACCACCCGCGGCTTCGATCTTTTGAATGGCGGATGCACTGGCCTTGTGAACATGTACAGTGAAAGGAGACGACACATCGCCATCAGCAAGAAGCTTTACGCCTTCAAAGAATCTTCTAACGAGACCGGTTTCGAGGAATTGCTGGACTCCGATTTCGCTTCCGCTTTCGAAAATCTGGAGATCGCCGACATTCACAACGGCAAACTGCTTTCTAAAAGGGTTTTTGAATCCGCGTTTGGGAATGCGACGCTGGAGCGGCATCTGGCCACCTTCAAACCAAGGAGGTGTCCCTCCGCCGGATCGTGCGTTCTGTCCCTTGGATCCGCGAGCCGCTGTCTTGCCAAGGCCGGAACCCGACCCACGGCCCACACGCTTTCTGCTTTTTTTCGCTCCCGGAGCAGGAGCCAAATCTTCAAGTCTCATGTGAACACCTGTTGTGTAATGACAAAAGTAAGGAAAAGGCTTATCGCTCACTGACCTCGACGAGGTGAATCACCTTGCGAATGGCGCCGACTATAGTGGGAGTGCTGTAAAGCTCCACGGTCTTGTTGAGGCGGGTGAGGCCTAAAGCCTGCAAAATTTTTCGGTGTTTTTCCGGCCGGCCTATCGGGCTTCGAACCAGTTTGACTTGGATGGGTTTTGCCATATCTCGTTCCTCTGATAACCCTTGTCCATGGATCGCATAAGATCGGCCTCCCTGTTTCATTGGGGACAGGGGGCAAACCATCAAAACAGCGATCCCGAGACAGCGGGAAATATCTCTAGGCTTTTATTTCCTGTGCATCTATACCACGAACCTTGGCTACTGTCTCAAGGCTTCGAAGACACTTCAAACCTTCAAGGGTCGCCTTGACCACGTTGTGTGGATTCCGGGAGCCAATGCACTTGGTTAGAATGTTGTGAATACCTGCCGCTTCCATGATGGCGCGGACTGCGCCTCCTGCAATGACACCCGTACCGGGGGATGCCGGCTTCAGGACAACAGACGCAGCGCCGAAACATCCAAGAACCTCATGAGGAATGGTTCCACCTTCTACCAAAGGGACGTCGAACATGCCTCTCTTGGCTGATTCCATGCCCTTTCGAATGGCTTCGGGAACTTCGTTGGCTTTGCCCAGGCTGAAGCCGACCCGCCCATTGCCATCTCCAACCACCACAATGGCGCTAAAAGAAAACCGGCGTCCACCCTTGACGACCTTAGCCACCCGGCTGATGTGGACCACCTTATCAATCAATTGCAGTTGGCTCGATTCCGCAGCTATCAATTTGTTTGCCTCCATTTGTATATGATCTGGATTTATTAAAAGTCTAAGCCGGCCTGCCGAGCGGCATCAGCGAGGGCTTGAACGCGGCCGTGATAAATGAACCCGTTACGGTCGAAAACTACCTTGGAAATGCCCTTTTCTTGAGCCTTGCGCGCAATCATCTCACCTACACGCTTTGCCGCTCCGACCTTGCCTTCGGGCGATTCCATCCCTTTATATTCCGGCGATAGAGTGGAGGCTGCAACTAACGTAACCCCTTGAATGTCGTCAATAATCTGGGCATAAATGTGTTTGTCGCTGCGGAAAATCGATAACCTGGGCCGTTCCTGCGTTCCAGTGATATTTTTGCGTATACGCTTTTTACGTTTGAGGCGTGCTACCTCACTAGGATTTGTCTTCTTTGCCATCTCTGTGCTTCTCCCCATATTCCTTACTTCTTGGAACCCGTTTTGCCGGCCTTGCGATGGATATGTTCGCCAACATTGCGAACACCCTTGCCTTTATAAGGTTCGACAGGACGAAGGGCCTTGATGCGAGCAGCGGTTTGCCCAAGGAGTTCCCTGTCGATTCCCTCCAGGTGGATAATGTTCTGGCGTTCTACAGCAGCCTGAATTCCATCGGGGAGTGGAAACTGTACGGGGTGAGAGAAGCCAAGGCTGAGGTTCAAAACACCTTTTTGGGCTTCGGCCCGATAACCCGTCCCCTGGATCTCCAAAGACCGCTTGAAGCCTTCGCTGACTCCAAGAACCATGTTGTTTACCAATGCCCTGGCAAGGCCATGAAGCGACCTGGACTGGATGGTATCATCCCTGCGCTGGATCTGAATCGTCGCAGTGTCGATTTTTACATCCAAGGTTTCAGGTAACTGGCGGGCCAAAGTGCCTTTGGGACCCTTAACCGTCAAGACGAGCCCCTCAAGGGTGGCACTGACCCCCTTAGGTATGTTGATGGGCAACTTTCCCACACGTGACATGAGTGTGCTCCTTATACAACTGACTGTCCTACAATGCGCTTTCGTTTAGAAGCGGGCAGGGTGAAACTTGCTACCAAACGGAGCAAAGCAGTTCTCCACCGATGTGCTCTTTGCGGGCCTGCCGGTCCGTCATGACGCCCTTGGAGGTAGAGAGGATGTTGATACCCATCCCGTTCATTACCTTCGGAATTTCCCCATGCCCCACATAGACGCGGCGTCCAGGCCTGCTGATGCGTTTTACACCGGTGATGACCCCTTCACGCGTTTCACCGTACTTGAGCTGGATTCGAAGAATGCCCTGCAAATCGTCGCGAATGAGCTTAAAATTTTTGATGTAACCCTCGTCCTTGAGGATACGAGCAAGGCTGGCTTTCATGCGGGATGCAGGAATGTCCACCTTATCGAACCGCGCTTTCTGTCCATTTTTGATGCGATTTAAAAAATCGGCGATAGTATCCGATACGACCATAAAACTCGCTCCTTTAGATTTCCCGGCCTACCAGCTGGATTTAACTACGCCAGGAAGCTCGCCCTTGAGGGACATCGTGCGAAAGCAGATCCGACAGATTCCAAACTGGCGAATGAATGCTCTCGGACGCCCGCAAATGGGGCAGCGATTATAGGCCCTGACCTTGAACTTAGGGGTGCGTTTTGACTTTGCAATCAGAGACTTTTTAGCCAATGTTGCCTCCTTGTCTTCCGTTAGCGCTTGAACGGCATGCCCATCAGATCCAGAAGAGTGCGCGCCTCTTCGTCCGTCTGAGCCGTTGTTACGATGGTGATGTTCATGCCCTTGATTTTATCGATTTTGTCATAGTCGATTTCCGGGAAAATAATGTGCTCTTTGATGCCGAGGGTATAATTGCCCCGTCCATCGAGCGCCTTGGGAGAAATTCCGCGGAAGTCACGAACGCGAGGAAGCGCGACATTGACCAGCTTGTCGAAAAATTCGTACATACGGTCACCGCGCAAGGTGACCATACAGCCGATAGGCATCCCTTTTCGCAGTTTAAAGGCAGCGATGCTTTGCCGTGCGCGGGTAATGACAGGTTTCTGGCCCGCTATCTGCGAGAGTTCCTGTGTGGCTGAATCCAGAATCTTTATGTTCTGAATGGCCTCGCCCAGCCCCATATTGAGTATGATCTTGGTCATTTTGGGGATCTGCATTGGGCTCTTGTAGCGAAACTGCTCCTGAAGCTTGGGCGCAATCTCGCTCTGATACTTTTCCAGCATTCTTGACATGAACTGCCTCCACTCCGTAGCCCTTGTAATGGACGTCCCTAGTCGATGACTTCGTTGCACTTCTTGCAATAGCGAACTTTCCGGTTGTCATCGAGAATTTTATAGCCCACTCGGGTCGGGTCGGTACATTTGGAACAAATCAACATGAGGTTAGAAATCTCAATAGGGGCTTCTCTTTCAAGAATTCCCCCTTGCCGGCTGTGAGCACCCGGGCGCATGTGGCGTTTGACCATGTTCAATTTTTCCACAATTGCCCGGTTCTTCTTGGGAATAAGCCGCAGAACCTTCCCGCTTTTTCCCTTGTCCTTGCCGGCAATCACCATAACCGTATCGTTTTTCTTTATACGAAATTTTTTCTGAACTTCCATGGGTCCAGTTTCCTTATACTCACTAAAGCACTTCGGGAGCCAGCGAGATAATCTTCATGAACTGTTTGGCGCGCAATTCCCTAGCCACGGGTCCAAAGATGCGTGTTCCAATGGGTTCCTTGGCTGGGTTGATGAGAACAGCGGAATTATCGTCGAACTTGATGTAGGAGCCATCAGGGCGACGCACCTCTTTTTTGGTGCGAACGACTACCGCTTTGAGCACATCGCCTTTCTTAACCTTGGCATTGGGGATGGCTTCCTGCACAGAAACCACGATAATGTCGCCGACTGTAGCGTAGCGTTTCCGGGTGCCGCCGAGTACCTTAATGCAGTAAAGGCGTTTAGCGCCGGAATTATCCGCGGCGTTGAGCTGAGTTTCCGTCTGAATCATGGTTTACTCCGTTTTTGCATTGCTGTCCAGAACAACCCCGCTTTCATAGGGGTCAAAGATGCAACGCAGGGCTATATGGCCGCTTTTTCCAAGACCTTGACGACCACCCATCGCTTGTCCTTGCTGAGCGGGCGGCTCTCCTCGATGAGAACACGATCGCCTATCTGACATGCATTGAGTGCATCATGGGCTTTGAACTTGTTTTGGCGGCGAATAAATTTACGATACTTTTGGTGATGCACAAGACGGGCAACTGATACCACAACAGTTTTGTCCATTTTATTGCTTGTCACCACGCCGACGCGTGTCTTTCTCGCTGACTTCTGCTCTTCCATAAGTCGTACCCTCATGCCGCAGTTTTATGTTCCATCTCACGCAAGACCGTCAGGATCTGAGCAATATTCCTTCGTGTCTTGGGGAGTTGAGCGGTGTTTTCCAGCTGTCCGGTGACATGCTGAAATTTAAGATTGAAAAGAGCTTCGCGAAGCTCGGCGAGCTTCTGAAGAAGTTCGTCTTTTGTCATATCACGTAAAGAACTGGCTTTCATAGGATATCCTGTCTTGATACGAAACGCAGAGGAATAGGAAGCTTGTGAGACGCCAGGCTCAGAGCTTCCCGGGCGACAGATTCAGGAACTCCCTTGATTTCGTAAAGGATGCGGCCCGGCTTGATAACGGCCACCCAACCTTCCGGAGATCCTTTTCCTTTACCCATACGTGTTTCCGCAGGCTTCTTCGTAAAGGGTTTGTCCGGAAAAATGCGAATCCAGACTTTCCCACCGCGCTTGACGTGGCGCGTAATGGCGATACGTGCGGCCTCAATCTGTCGCGAAGTGAGATAACCACAGCCGAGCGCCTTGAGGCCAAAATCGCCGAAGCTGATATCGCTTCCGCGAAAGGCGGTGCCTTTCATGCGGCCTTTTTGTTGTTTACGAAATTTAACTCTTTTAGGTGCTAACATCAGAATTACTCCTGTTCTTCACCGTTCGGACGCTGTAGCTAAAGAGCGCATGGCCGATAGCTCATGGCTCATGGCTGATAGTCGCTGACGCCGGTTTCTTCCTGAGTAGCTCACGCCTATTCCTCATGAACTACAAGCTATGAGCTATGAGCTATCCCGCCTAGGGAGGCGTGATCAGGGGAGAACCTCGCCCTTAAAAATCCAAACTTTGACTCCAATAATGCCATAGGTCGTCTTGGCGAGGGCGGTGCCATAGTCGATATCTGCCCTGAGAGTATGAAGAGGCACCCTGCCTTCGCGGTACCATTCACGTCGAGCCATTTCGGCGCCACCCAGCCTCCCGGAGGATGCAACCCGGACACCCTTGGCTCCAAACTTGAGAGCGGATGTCACTGCACGCTTCATTGCCCGGCGAAAAGCGACGCGGCGAACAAGTTGAAGAGCGATGTTTTCCCCCACCAGCGTGCTGTCCAGTTCCGGCCGACGGACCTCCTGGATGTCGATGAGGATCTCTCTTTTGAATTTTTTCTCGAGATCTTTGCGAAGTGCTTCAATCTCGGAGCCTTTCTTCCCGATGACGATGCCGGGGCGCGCCGTAAAAATACGGATCTTTACCTTATTGGCTGCGCGTTCGATTTCCACCTTAGCGATGCCGGCGTGGAAGAGACGCCCCTTGATATAATCACGGATCTTACGATCTTCGTAAACTAGCTTGGCATAGTCTTTGGTCGCAAACCATTTCGAATCCCAAGTCTTAATAACGCCCAGACGAAATCCCGTCGGATGTACCTTTTGTCCCAAACTTCACCTCCGCACCTTACGGCAGGCACCTTCCCTGAGCCCGATTCGGCAAAAAAGGAAGCGCCCAGTCACCTGATCTATTGGTATGTTTAAGATTTCTCATGCTGCAACGGATACTGGTGCAGACAAACGACCCTATTTTTCAGACAAAACCACGGTAATGTGGCTGCTGCCTTTGAGGATCCTGGTTGCACGCCCCATGGCCCGAGGCCTGAAACGCTTCAAACGCGGCCCCTCATCAATATAAATGCTCTTCACAAAAAGGTTGTCGATGTCCATGGTCTGAGTGTTTTCAGCATTGGCGACTGCAGATCGTAAAGTCTTATTGATAAGACGGCCACTCTTTTTCGGCGTGTACTTGAGAATCGTCAAGGCTTCCCCCACTTTTTTGCCGCGCACCAAGTTTGCCACCAGGCGCGCTTTGTGGGGAGAAATGCGCAGGTATTTGCTAACGGCTCTCACTTCCATTACTTCTTCCCTTTCACTTTAGACTTCTTGTCACCAGCATGGCCGTAGAAGGTCCTGGTAGGAGCGAATTCTCCAAGTTTGTGACCCACCATATTTTCTGAAATGAAAACAGGAATAAATTTCTTGCCGTTGTGGACGGCAAGGGTGATGCCGACAAACTCGGGTAGGATGGTGGATCTCCTCGACCAAGTCTTGATGACCTTACGATCACCCGTATCCTTGGCCTTAGAAACTTTGTCGAACAAATGACCATCAACAAATGGTCCCTTTTTTAAAGAGCGAGGCATCTTTTACTCCTTAGAAGCTCATGGCTCATAGCGCATGGTTCAGATTTTTCGGCTTAGGGGTCATAGCGTTCGGTTTACGAAGTGCTCTTCGTTGTATCCTTTTGTGAGCCATCAGCTATGAGCTATGAGCCATCAGCCACTGCCGACTACTTACGGCGATGTACAATGAGTTTGTCGCTGTGTTTGGATTTCCTTGTACGGTAGCCCTTTGTGGGAATACCCCAAGGGGTACAGGGATGTCGACCACCGGAGCTTCTTCCCTCACCGCCACCCATGGGATGGTCCACCGGGTTCATGGCGACGCCGCGGACATGGGGCCTCTTGCCCTGCCAACGCTTCCGACCGGCTTTGCCAAGAGAGAGGTTCTCATGGTCGATGTTCCCCACCTGACCGATCGAGGCTTTGCATTCCAGGGGCACCATGCGCATCTCACTGGAGGGGAGGCGCAAAATTGCGTTCTTGCCCTCCTTGGCAATGAGCTGCGTACTGGAACCTGCAGAACGTGCAAGCTGTCCGCCCTTGCCGGGTCTGAGCTCGATATTGTGCAAGATAGTGCCGAGCGGAATATTTGCAAGGCGCAAGCAGTTGCCGGGCTTGATATCGGCTTCGGGACCTGCAAGTACGGTGTCGCCCACAGTCAGCCCAACGGGTGCCAGAATATAGCGTTTCTCACCATCTGCATAGTGAAGGAGCGCAATATTGGCGGACCGGTTGGGATCGTACTCTATGCTAGCGACTTTAGCGGGAATATTTTCTTTGTTCCGTTTGAAGTCGATGATTCGATATTGACGCTTGTGCCCACCACCCCGATGCCATGCCGTAACCCGACCCGTATTGTTGCGGCCGCCACTTTTCTTGAGGGGCTGCAACAGGCTCTTTTCCGGTTGGGTGCAAGTGATTTCATCAAACGTGGCATGTGTCTGAAACCGACGGCCAGGGGAGGTCGGATTCACTTTTCTAATGCCCATGGATAACCCTCTCTAACTTAGACGCCTTCGAAGAATTCAACGCGTTGGCCAGCCTTGATGGTGACCAGGGCCTTCTTCCAGTCAGGACGTTTGGTGAAGAAGCGACCTACACGCTTCTTTTTGCCTTTCATAGTGATGGTGGTGACATCCAGCACATTCACCTTGAAGATCTGTTCAACGGCTTCCTTGATTTCGATCTTATTGGCGCGGCGATCGACTTCGAAATAAAGCTTGTTGCGATCCTCTTTCTCAATGGTACTCTTCTCAGTGACCAGAGGCCGTTTGAGAATCTGATATGATTTATGGTTCATGATCCTAAGGACTCCTCTATTCTCCCAACTGTTTCCTGGGTAAGGAGAACGTTGTGGTAATTGAGCAAGTCGTAAACATTCAACCCTTCAGATCGCAAAACCTTGACATTGGGAATATTGCGTGCTGATCTTTCAACGGTATCGTCCGGTTGAGCGATCACCACGAGCGTCTTGCGAAGCTGGAAGCGGTCGAGGATGGCAGCAAAATCCTTGGTTTTGATACGCTCCAGCTGGAGCTGGTCGAGTACCGTCAGTTCCTGATCGATGAGCTTCTGTGAAAGGGCCATCTTGACGGCGAGCTTACGCACCTTTTTGGGAACCTTCATGTCATAGGAACGCGGTTGAGGTCCGTGAATGGTTCCACCGCCGCGCCAAACCGGGGATCGGCTGGTCCCCGCCCGCGCCCGTCCGGTGCCTTTCTGGCGCCAGGGCTTTTTGCCGCCCCCTGCCACTTCACTGCGTCCTTTGACTTTTGCTGTTCCCGCGCGACGCTTTGCAAGTTGATAAAGCACCACCTCATGCATGACATGGGGCTTCACCGTGACGCCAAAAACGGTGTCATCCAGCTCAAGCTGTCCTACTACATCACGATTGGTATTGTAAACATCCACAGTTGGCATGGTGATCCTCAAATTCTCCCGGGTCCCTTACGTGGTCGTTGCATCAGACCCGGTTGGTTTTCCGGATAAATACGATTCCATTTCTGGCGCCCGGAATTGCCCCTTTAACCAAAAGCAAATTGTCTTCAGGGCGTACGTCTATGATCTTAAGGCCCATGGTGGTAACGCGCTTGTTGCCCTTTTGGCCGGGCATCTTTTTCCCCTTGATGACTCGACCGGGGAAAGTGGCGTTACCCGTTGAACCGGGCTCCCTAACATTCTTGGAACCATGGCCGTCTGGACCCCTTTGAAAACCCCAGCGCTTGATGGTCCCGGCATAACCTTTGCCCTTGCTGGTGCCGATCACGTCAATACGTTCACCGATCTGAAAATTCTCAACGGTAACGTCTTGACCCAATTCGTATTGGCTCACATCGTCCATGCGGACTTCACGAAGGACCTTGAAATAGCCTTTGCCGACCTTATCAAGGTGTCCCTTCAAGGGCTTGTTGATATTTTTGGGTTTACAGGTTTCGAACGCAATTTGCAGCGCTGAGTAGCCGTCCCTCTCCACCGTCTTGATCTGGGAGATGGTGCAGGGACCGACCTGCACCAGAGTAACGGGAACGTTCGTGCCGTCCTCGGTGAAAACCTGGGTCATTTCCAATTTGCGTCCAATTATAGCTTTGATCATGGTGGCCTGCTCTCTTTCGGTATAACCGCCCGCTTGAAGTACTAGAGCTTGATCTCTACGTCGACTCCCGCAGAAAGATCCAGTTTCATGAGCGAATCTACGGTCTGCTGTGTCGGTTCCAAGATGTCGATGAGTCGTTTATGGACGCGAATTTCGAATTGCTCACGCGACTTTTTGTCCACGTGTGGAGATCGCAGGACCGTGTACTTGTGAATCTTCGTTGGAAGGGGAATGGGTCCCGCCACCCGCGCGCCAGTCTTCTTGGCCGTCATGACGATTTCATTCGTTGACTGGTCAAGTAACTTGTGATCGTATGCCTTCAAGCGGATGCGAATTCTTTGATTCGTCATCATAATTTGTCGTTCCTATGTAAATTGAGCGACCGGAGCGCTCAGTGACGCCCCGGCCGATATGCCACGTTGGACAATTACTCGATGATTTCAGTGATGACGCCAGCGCCCACAGTACGTCCGCCTTCGCGAATGGCGAAACGGAGTTCCTTTTCGAGGGCAACGGGAGTGATCAGTGCGACTTCCGTGCTGATGTTGTCACCGGGCATAACCATTTCAACGCCTTCGGGAAGGGTCATGATGCCGGTCACGTCAGTGGTGCGAAAATAGAACTGAGGCCGGTAGCCTGGGAAGAAGGGGGTATGGCGCCCACCTTCTTCCTTTTTGAGTACGTAGACCTCGGCTTTGAATTTGGTGTGTGGCGTGATGCTGCCGGGCTTGGCCACTACCTGGCCGCGCTCCACTTCGTCGCGCTTGGTGCCGCGCATGAGCACACCGATATTGTCACCCGCCTGACCCATGTCGAGGGTCTTGCGGAACATTTCCACGCCGGTGCACACCGTTTTGAAAGTGGGTTTGAATCCTACGATTTCCACTTCCTCACCCACCTTGATGACCCCGCGTTCCACACGGCCGGTCACAACGGTGCCGCGGCCGCTGATGGAGAAGACGTCTTCGATGGGCATGAGGAAAGGCTTGTCCACGTCGCGCACCGGGTCGGGGATGTAGGCGTCGATGGCATCCATGAGGTCGAAGATGCACTTTGCATTGGGATCGTCTGGGCTTTCGGCTTCCAGGGCCTTCAGGGCCGAACCCGGGATGATGGGAATATCGTCGCCCGGGAACCCGTACTTGCTCAGGAGTTCACGGAGCTCGAGTTCCACGAGTTCGATCAGTTCGGGATCGTCCACCATATCCACCTTGTTCAGGAAGACGACGATGTAGGGAACGCCGACCTGACGGGAAAGCAAGATGTGCTCCCGTGTCTGAGGCATGGGACCGTCATCTGCCGCCACGACGAGAATGGCGCCGTCCATTTGAGCGGCTCCGGTGATCATGTTCTTGATATAGTCCGCGTGGCCCGGGCAGTCCACATGGGCGTAGTGCCGTTTGTCCGTTTCATATTCCACGTGCGCGGTAGCGATGGTGATACCGCGTTCACGTTCCTCGGGCGCCTTGTCGATCTGATCGAACGGAACGAAATCCGCCTTGCCGCGCTTGGCCAACTGCTTGGTGATCGCAGCCGTCAAGGTCGTTTTGCCATGGTCGATGTGTCCAATCGTCCCCACATTCACGTGCGGCTTGGTCCGCTCAAACTTCTTCTTCGCCATCGTACTTCCTCCTTGCCGATATTGTCAAAACCGTGCTTCGTAGATCCAGCATTTCAACCAGTTGTATATGGTGCTGACCTTTCCCAGTTGCCTCTTGCGTTATTCGTGCTTGCACACAAGGTCATTGTGCGGAGCACAGCTAAGAAGCCAGTATATCTTTCCGCTTCGCTGAACTCGCAATGAACCGTTCCTGCAGGTGGCCAGATCCGATTTCAGGTAGGTTACCACCTATAGTGAGCAAAGGCCTTGTTCGCTTCTGCCATGCGATGCGTGTCTTCCCGTTTTTTGACCGATCCACCCCGACCCTGTGCTGCGTCCTGCAATTCACCGGCAAGCCTTTGGACCATCGTCTTTTCCGAGCGCTGATTGGCGTAGTTGATGATCCAGCGCATGGCCAAAGCGTCTCTTCTTTCATGACGCACTTCCACGGGAACCTGGTATGTGGCGCCACCCACACGTCTGGACTTGACCTCGATAATGGGCCGGACATTGTCCAGGGCTTTGTTGAACAGCTCCAGAGGATCCTGCTTGGACCTTTGCTCGATCAGATCGAGCGCTCCATAGAAAATGTTTTCAGCAACACTCTTCTTGCCCTTGAGCATCACATTGTTGATAAACTTTGCCGCCAGCTTGCTATTGTATTTTGGGTCCGGCAAGACATAACGTTTTGGAACTTCTCTTCTTCTTGGCATCCGCTTCCTCGACCGTCTAATTAATCAGGAGAAAAGAGAGGCCATGACGGGTGTGTACGAGTCATGGCCCCCAAAGATAACCTATGCTTCACTATTTTGGTTTCTTGGCGCCGTACTTGGAACGTCCCTGCTTTCGATTCGCCACTCCGAGAGCATCCAGGGTGCCACGAATAATATGATAACGCACACCGGGCAAGTCCTTCACACGACCCCCTCGAATCAGTACAACGGAGTGTTCCTGCAAATTATGCCCGATGCCGGGGATGTATGAGGTTACCTCGATGCCGTTTGTCAATCGAACACGGGCGATTTTTCGCAATGCCGAATTCGGCTTTTTGGGAGTAGTGGTGTAAACGCGTACACATACTCCACGCTTCTGGGGACAGTTCTGAAGAGCCGGTGTAGTGGACTTCTTCTTGATCTCTTCTCTGCCTTTTCGCACCAACTGGTTGATAGTGGGCATTTCTCTTTTACTCCGCTTTGTTCGGAAATCTCTTGTAAAAGGCCAAGACTCTTGGCTTCCAAATCTCCTCTATTTACAAAATGGGGACCTTCTATGTCAAGCCCTTTTGTGGGCTGATCATCTATTCCTGCATGACAATCTTCATAAATGAGATTCCTTTACGCCCCAACCGCCGACGATTCACTCGTTTCGCGGCAGGGGTGGATGTTCTCACAGTGCAATCTCACCCGGATCCGAATGCATGCAAAATGTCCGGGAACTTGGGGCAGGCACTACTTGCGCACTTCGCGGTAGGCTCTCATTCCCGTGCCGGCCGGAATGAGGCGTCCCATGATGACATTTTCTTTGAGCCCGAGCAGATAGTCCACCTTGCCGGCCGTTGCGGCATCCGTCAATACCTTGGTCGTTTCCTGAAACGATGCCGCGGAAATGAAACTTTGAGTGCTTAAAGATGCCTTGGTGATTCCCAGGAGAAGAGGTTCGGCCGCTGCGGGACGTTTCTCCTCGGCAATGAGTGCACTGTTGACTTCCTCAAAGAGCTGCTTTTCGACATGTTCGCCTTCGAGGAATTCGGAATCACCGCGATCCGTAATGCGAACCCGTTTCAACATCTGGCGGACGATGACTTCAATGTGCTTGTCGTTGATCTTTACACCCTGAAGTCGGTATACCTGCTGCACTTCATCCACCAGGTATTTTGCAACTTCCTTTTCACCGAGAACACTCAGAATATCGTGCGGATTGGGAGATCCGTCCATGAGAGGTTCACCCGCCCGCACATAATCGCCCTCGTGGACGCTGATGTGTTTCCCTTTGGGAATCAGGTAATCTCTCGGATCGCCCACGTCCGGAGTGACGGTGACCTTCCGCTTGCCTTTGGTGTCTTTTCCGAAACTGATGACACCGTCGATTTCTGTGATGACCGCATTCTCTTTCGGTTTTCGTACTTCGAAGAGTTCCGCTACGCGCGGAAGACCACCGGTGATGTCCTTGGTCTTGGTCGTCTCCCGTGGAATACGAGCGAGTACGTCTCCAGGGAAAATCTCATCGCCTTCGTTGACCATGAGAATGGCTCCGAGTGGCATGAAATAACGGGCATACCCGCCTTCGCCCACACGGGCTGTCTTGCCCTTCTCGTCTTTGATGGAGATACGGGGTCTTACGTCCGTATCCCTGTATTCCACAACGACTTTGCTCGATTTGCCGGTAACCGGGTCGAGCTTTTCCTGCATGGTCTGGCCTTCGACAATGTCGCCAAACTTCACCGTTCCGGCAACGTCCGTCAAAATGGGAGTGGTGAACGGGTCCCATTCGGCCAGAAGACTGCCGCTTTCCGTCGTCTGGCCGTCCTGTACCTTGAGCTTTGCGCCGTAATTAATGACGTAGCGTTCACGCTCACGACCGGACTCACTCATAATGACGATTTCACCGTTGCGGTTCATGGCGACGAGGTCCCCTTCACGGTTGCGAACGGTATTGAGGTTCAGAAACCGAACCGTTCCGGGGTAGCGATTGGTGATGGAAGTCCGTTCAATGCTTTTGCTCGCCGTCCCACCGATGTGGAAGGTGCGCATGGTGAGCTGCGTTCCCGGTTCGCCGATAGATTGAGCGGCAATGATGCCCACTGCTTCGCCGATCTGTGCAAGTTTGCCCTGGGCGAGATCACGTCCGTAGCACATGGCGCAGATGCCGCGTTCACTTCTGCAGGTAAGGGCTGAGCGGATGGGAACCTTTTCCACCCCGGCGTCTTCGATGATCTGCACTTTGCGTTCGTCGATTTCCACGCCGGCCTCGACCAAAACCTCCCCCGTAACCGGGTCGACGACATCTTCCTGCGTCACCCTGCCGAGAATACGGTCGCCAAGGCGTTGTATGACCTCTCCCGCTTCCAGGAGCGCTTCCACTTCGATGCCGTCCATGGTTCCGCAGTCGTGTTCGGACACGATGACATCCTGGGATACATCCACCAGTCGGCGGGTGAGGTATCCCGAGTTCGCCGTCTTAAGGGCCGTATCCGCGAGACCCTTCCGTGCTCCGTGGGTCGAAATGAAGTATTGAAGCACCGTAAGGCCTTCCCGGAAATTGGCCGTGATCGGGGTTTCTATGATTTCACCGGAAGGCTTGGCCATGAGACCTCGCATTCCGGCCAGCTGCCTCATCTGGTCCTTACTTCCTCGAGCGCCCGAGTCCGCCATCATGTAGATGGAATTGAAGGCCTCGATCTGCTTTGTCTTTCCCTCGGTGTCTTTGACGTCTTCGGTGGCGATTTCCTTCATCATTTCGGCCGCAACATCTTCCGTGGCCTTTGCCCAGATATCGACCGCCTTGTTGTATTTTTCACCCTCGGTGATAAGGCCTTCGTTGTACTGCCGGTCGATCTCTTTCACCAGTTCAAAGGCCTGGTCCAGAATCTCGGATTTGCGACCGGGAATGGTCATATCCTTGATGGAAATGGATATGCCGGAGCGCGTTGCAAAGGCATACCCCAGGTCCTTGAGCCGGTCGGCCAGAATCACCGTGGCCTTGACTCCCGCCGTGCGATAGCACATATCGATGAGCTGAGCGAGAACCTTCTTGTTCATGACTCGGTTGACAGCGGAAAAGGGAATCCCCTCCGGCAGTATTTCGGAGAGAATAACGCGCCCTACCGTCGTCTGCACACGTTCCTTGCCTATGCGGACATGAACCCTCGCGTGGAGGTCGGCTTCTCCGGCGTCGAAAGCGCAGCGCACTTCTTCCCGGCTGGAAAAAATACGATTTTCGCCTTTGGCAAAGGGCTTTTCGCGCGTCATGTAATAGATACCGAGCACAATATCCTGGGAAGGCACAATGATAGGGTCCCCATGTGCCGGGCTGAGGATATTGTTGGTGGACATCATCAAGATGCGCGCTTCCGCCTGCGCCTCGATGGAAAGAGGAACATGGACGGCCATTTGATCGCCGTCGAAGTCGGCGTTGAATGCCGTGCAGACCAGCGGATGGAGCTGGATGGCCTTTCCCTCGATGAGGATGGGCTCAAACGCCTGAATACCGAGCCGGTGGAGGGTGGGGGCCCGGTTGAGCATGATGGGGAACTCGCGAACGACTTCGTCCAAAGTGTCCCACACCTCCGGTGTTTCCCTTTCCACCATTTTCTTGGCGGCCTTGATGGTCGTGACGTAGCCCTTCTCCTCCAGCTTGTTGTAGATGAAGGGCTTGAAGAGCTCCAACGCCATCTTCTTGGGCAGACCGCACTGATGCAGCCGAAGGTTGGGTCCGACGACGATAACAGTACGGCCGGAGTAATCCACACGCTTACCCAAAAGATTTTGACGGAAGCGACCCTGTTTTCCCTTGAGCATATCACTCAGAGATTTGAGGGGGCGTTTGCTTGCGCCCGTTATGGTTTTGCCTCTGCGGCCATTGTCGAAAAGAACGTCCACCGCTTCCTGAAGCATGCGCTTTTCATTGCGTATGATGATGTCCGGCGCGTTGAGCTCTTGGAGACGTTTGAGACGATTGTTCCGGTTGATCACTCTGCGGTAGAGGTCATTCAGGTCACTGGTCGCAAACCGGCCGCCATCCAAAGGGACGAGAGGGCGCAGGTCCGGCGGTAAAACGGGGACCACGTCCATGATCATCCATTCCGGACGGTTTTCAGATTCCCGGAATGCATCGATGATCTTCAGGCGCTTGGCGAGCTTTTTTCGCTTGGCCATGGAATTGGTCTTGCTCATATCTTCGCGAAGCTCCATGGCGAGCGTTTCCAGGTCGAGGTTCATGAGCAGCTGCTTGATGGCCTCGGCGCCGATGCCCGCGATGAACCCGCTGCCGTATTCCTGAACTGTCTGGCGGTATTTTTCCTCTGTCAGCAGTTCGCCTCGATTGAGGGGCGTTTCCCCGGGATCGAGAACGATATACGAATCGAAATAGAGCACCTTCTCCAGCTCTCTCAAGGTGAGATCCAAAAGATTGCCGATTTTGCTGGGTAAGCTTCTAAGAAACCAAATATGCGCCACAGGGGCGGCCAGCTCGATATGCCCCATTCGTTCACGTCTGACCTTGGATTGGATGACTTCGACTCCGCACTTTTCACATACGACGCCGCGATGCTTCATCCGCTTGTACTTGCCGCAATTACACTCGTAGTCCTTTATCGGTCCAAAAATTCTGGCGCAGAAAAGCCCGTCCCGTTCTGGTTTAAACGTTCTGTAGTTGATCGTCTCCGGCTTTTTGACCTCCCCGTAGGACCATTCTCGAATCCGTTCAGGCGAGGAAATCATGATTTTTACGGCATTGAATTGCACCGGATCCTTGGGCTTCATAAAAAGACTGTAAAGCTCTTTCAAAGGATACTCCTTGTCAGTGGGCAGGGCCAACGGTAAAAGGGCCAATGATATGATAGCGCCAGCACTCAGTTGTTGAGGACCACTGGTCACTGTTGACGCGGCCCCTTAAAGTACCGACCACTGAACACTGAAAACTGACCACTGTTAATTCCCTTCTTCTTCTTCCAGCAATCTGACATCCAGGGCCAGCGCCTGAAGCTCTTTCACGAGAACGTTAAAAGATTCCGGCAACCCGGCTTCCAGGGTGTTGTCTCCCTTGACAATCTTTTCATACATTCGCGTACGGCCTGCAACATCGTCGGATTTGACCGTGAGGAATTCCTGAAGCGCATGGGCGGCTCCATAGGCTTCCATGGTCCAGACTTCCATTTCTCCGAGACGCTGCCCGCCGAACTGGGCCTTGCCGCCGAGGGGCTGCTGTGTCACGAGAGAATAAGGCCCGATGGAGCGCGCATGAATTTTGTCGTCGACTAGGTGGTGTAATTTGAGCATGTACATCATGCCGACCGTCACCGGCTGGTCAAAACGTTCGCCGGTGCGTCCATCATAAAGCGTTGTCTGCCCGGTTGCCGAAGCTCCACCCTCCTCGAGGAATTCCTGGATTTCAGCCTCCTCGGCTCCATCAAAGACAGGGGTCGCCACATGAACGCCTTCCTGAAAATCCTTCAGCAGGGCCTTGAGATGCCTGTCATCGGCGTCTTCAAAGTATTCGCTGAATTCCAGCTGGTTATAGATGCGTTTGAGTTTCTCCTTGATCGTCTCTTTTTCCTTGTGCTTTTCAATCATCGCGGCAAGCTGTTGCCCAAGGGCTTTTGCGGCCCATCCCAGGTGGATTTCGAGCACCTGCCCGACGTTCATACGGGAAGGAACACCCAAAGGGTTCAAAACGATGTCAACGGGAGTCCCGTCGGGGAAATAGGGCATGTCCTCGATGGGAAGAATTCGAGAAACGACGCCTTTGTTCCCGTGGCGCCCGGCCATTTTGTCCCCCACCTGCAGTTTGCGTTTGACGGCCACATAAATCTTGACCATCTTGATCACTCCGGGAGGAAGTTCATCGCCCCGCCGCACCTTGTTGATCTTTTCCTCAAAAAGGGCTCTCACCAGCTGAACCTGTTCCCTGTAGCCTTCGGAGATGGTCTCGATTTCCATGGAAACCGCCGGGTCCTTCGCAACGCTCAGCTGATCCCACAAGCCGCTCGGCAGGTTCAAGAGGAACTCTTCGGTGATTTCATCACCCTTCTTGATATAGACCTTCTTGCCGTCCTTGATCGTGCTGTCGCTCACTTTTCCCTGCAGGAGCTGAACGAGACGCTTGGCGGTGGTCTTGCGAATGATCTCGAGTTCGTCCCGCTGGTCCTTCATGAGGCGCGAGATTTCCATTTCTTCGATCGTGATGGTGCGTTCGTCTTTTTCAACACCCTTGCGGGAGAAAACCTTGGCGTCAATGACGATGCCTTCGACGCCCGGAGGAACACGCAGGGAAGTGTCCTTCACATCGCTCGCCTTTTCCCCGAAAATGGCGCGCAGCAATTTTTCTTCCGGCGTCAGTTGCGATTCACCCTTGGGGGTCACTTTGCCCACCAGAATATCGTTGGGTTTGATGTATGCGCCCACCCGGATGATTCCGCTTTCATCCAGATTTTTCAGAGCTTCATCGCCGACGTTGGGAATGTCGCGCGTGATGTCTTCTTTTCCCAGTTTGGTGTCGCGGGCGACCACTTCAAACTCTTCAATGTGGATGGAAGTGAACACATCCTCTTTCCCGATGCGCTCGCTCACAAGTATGGAGTCTTCAAAGTTGTATCCACCCCAGCTCATGAATGCGACCATAACGTTCCGGCCCAGAGCCAATTCGCCATGATCCGTCGATGGGCCGTCGGCGATGATCTGGCCCCTGCGGACATAGTCCCCCTGGTTCACGAGAGGCTTTTGATTGATGCACGTATTTTGGTTGGACCTCTGGAATTTGATCAGCTTGTAGATGTGAACTCCAGTTCCCTGATTCACGTCGTCTTCGGTGGAACGGACCACAATACGGGTGGCGTCCACGTATTCGACGATCCCCGACCGTTTGGCAACAATCGTCACTCCGCTGTCTTTGGCCACGATGCGTTCAATGCCGGTTCCCACCAGCGGCGCGCGTGTCTGGATGAGTGGAACGGCCTGCCGCTGCATGTTGGACCCCATGAGGGCGCGGTTGGCGTCGTCGTGTTCGAGAAATGGAATCAGGGACGCTGAAACACTCACCAGCTGATTTGGGGAAACGTCCATGTACCGAATCTCTTCGGGGGGGACCATCACGAATTCACCGGCCTTACGAGCCGATACCTGTTCCCGGAGGAAATGCCCATTTTCATCGAGGGGAGCATTGGCCTGCGCAATGGGATAATCTTTTTCGTCCATGGCGGTGAGGTAGCTGACCTGTTTTTCCACCGTACCGTCGAGGGCTTTTCGATAGGGAGTCTCGATAAACCCGTAGGAATTGACTCGAGCATAGGTCGAAAGAGAGACAATCAGCCCGATGTTGGGACCTTCAGGAGTCTCGATGGGACAGATGCGGCCGTAGTGTGTCGGATGCACGTCACGAACTTCAAAGCCCGCGCGCTCACGGGTGAGACCGCCGGGACCCAGAGCGCTCAAACGGCGTTTATGAGTGATTTCCGAAAGCGGATTGGTCTGATCCATGAACTGTGAAAGCTGGCTTGTGCCAAAAAACTCCTTGACTACCGCTGAAACGGGCTTGGCGTTGATCAAGTCGTGGGGCATGAGAGCCTCCACTTCCTGCAGCGTCATACGCTCTTTGATGGCTCTTTCCATCCGTACCAGGCCGATACGGTATTGGTTCTCGAGCAGTTCGCCAACAGCACGGACGCGTCGATTCCCGAGGTTGTCGATGTCGTCTACGGGACCTTGAGAATCCTTCAGGCGGATGAGCTGTCTTACCGCCATGAGAATGTCTTCTTTCCGCAGGGTTCTATAATCCAATGGAATATCGAGCCCCAACTGGAGATTGAGTTTCAAACGCCCCACTTCGGAAAGGTCGTAATGGTCGGCATTGAAAAAGAGATTGTTGAAAAATTCCGTCGCCACTTCAAGAGTGGGAGGATTGCTCGGCCGCAAACGCCGGTAGATCTCGATGAGAGCGTCTTCCGGATTGTTGACCTTATCCATCAAAAGCGTATTTCTAAAAGATGGGCTGACGTCCACACCTTCCAGGTGAAGCAGTTCGAACTTTTGGACTCCACGTTCGATGAAATCGGAGAGCATGTTTTCGGTGATGCTGTCGTTACACTCGGCAATGATTTCACCGGTGCTGTAGTCTATGACATCTTGAGCGAGCACCTGACCGAGAAGGTCTGTGGTTTTTACGGGTAAACGCTTTATGCCCAGTTCCTGAAGGCGTTTGAGGGTTTGTTTGCCAAGCTTCCTGTTTTTCTTGATGAGAACCTCGCCGGATTCCGGGTGAAGAATGTCTTCGGGGGCGCGGCTTCCCAAAAGAATGTCCACATTGAGCTCTTTTTCCGACTGCATTTCGTCTCCCAGATGGATGGTTTCACTGGGATAAAAATAGTTGAGAAGCTCCTCCGTGGAATATCCGAGAGCCTTCAAAAGCACCGTTACTGGAAACTTCCTGCGCCGGTCGATGCGGATGTACAAAATGTCTTTAGGGTCGAATTCAAGGTCAAGCCACGAGCCGCGCAACGGGATGATGCGCGAAGAATAGAGGATTTTTCCGCTCGAATGTGTCTTGCCTCTGTCATGGTCAAAGAAAATTCCGGGAGAACGATGCAACTGGCTGACGATAACACGCTCCGTACCGTTGACGATAAACGTTCCGTTTTCGGTCATGAGTGGCAATGTGCCAAAATAGATTTCCTGTTCTTTGATGTCGCGGATAGACCGGATGTCCGCCTCCTTGTCCACATCGTAGACCACGAGGCGTACCACGATTTTCAGAGGAGCTTCGTAGGTCATTCCCCGTGCGAGGCATTCTTCCACTTCATATTTCACTTCCCCAAAACTGTACTGCACAAATTCCAACGAAGCCGTTCCACTGAAATCTTCGATGGGAAAAACGCTTTTGAAAACTTCCTGCAGTCCTTTTTCGCTCCTGGCTTCAGGGGGGACATCCCGCTGCAGAAATTGTTCGTAGCTTTCCTTCTGCATTTGGATGAGATTGGGAATGTCAATAATCTTTTGGATTTTTCCAAAATTCTTCCGCACCCGATATTCATGGGTCAAAGCCGTCGCCATGCTCTCTCCTGCAACTTAAAAGAGCCTTGTGCTCCCGAAACCGACAAGGTTATACGCTTGCACTTCAAAGCGTATTTCCCGGGATACACATGACTCCCATATTAAGGTGCTATAAAATCGAAAATCGGAAGCAAGCCGCACGCAATACCGGCAGCCAGCTTCCGATGTCCTGATCAAAAAAAAGATCTTACTTTATTTCAACTGTGGCGCCCGCTTCTGTCAGTTGTTTTGCAATTGCTTCCGCTTCCTCTTTGGGGATGCCTTCCTTTACAACGCCGGGAGAACTTTCTACCAGCTCTTTGGCTTCCTTCAAGCCGAGGTTCGTGATGGCGCGTACTTCCTTGATGACCTGGATCTTCTTGTCACCAGGGCTTGTGATGACAACGGTGAATTCCGTTTTTTCTTCAGCAGGAGCAGCTTCGCCGCCGGCTACACCGGGCATTGCGGCAACAGCTACGGGAGCGGCAGCACTGACACCGAAACGTTCTTCCAGTTCCTTGACGAGTTCGCTCAGTTCAAGAACGGTCATATTCTCAATAAATTTGACGACATCTTCTTTGCTGATATCAGACATTTTTTGATTCCTCCCTCAGGGTATATTAAGCTTCTTCTCTTTGACGTTGAATGGCCGCCAGCACACCTACAAAGGCTCTCGGAACTCCGCTCAAGACAGTGACCAGGCTGGTCGGCACTGCGTTGAGAGTTCCCAATAGCTTGGCCAAAAGTTCTTCCCGCGGTGGCAACTCCGCCAGAGCAGCGACTTGTTCTGCATTGAGAATGCGCTGTCCCAGCGATGCAGCTTTGATTTGCAGCTTTTCATTGGCCTTGCTGAACTTCTTGATGATTTTGGCCGGAACTGCCGGGTCTCCGTAGCCGATGGCAACAGCACAGGTCCCTTTAATGTGTGGTTCCAGCACCGTCGCGTTGGTGTCATGGCTGGCAAGACGCATCAGGGTGTTTTTCACGACCTGATAGTCTACGTTTTCTGCAGCCAGGGCATCGCGCAACGCAGTCATTTCCGCGACGGAAAGTCCCCTGAAATCTGTCAAGATAGTTGCACTGGCACGCTGGAACTTGTCGTGCAAATCCGCAACAATTTGCTCCTTTTGGGCTCGCTCCAAAGTATATCAACCCTCCTTTCCTCTGCCGGTGTGCTTTCGACTGTATATCCCGTCAATCCCTCTCCGAAAGAAGCGGGCATGGAGGACTCATATCGTAAGTCAGTGAGCCGGATTGGTTCCTTTGTACATCTCGGCAGGTTCCCCGAACACCGGGGTTTAAACACCTCTTGGATGTCCCTACGGTCTCAGACGACTGGAAAACACCAAACGGCAGTTAGTCCATTCCATAATGGAATGATTGTTCCGATGGCTTAGAGAGCAAGCTGAGCCATCGAATTATCCCATAACACTCTTGACCGCCAGGGGATCGACCTGAATACCGGGACCCATCGTGGTGGATATGGCAATACCCTTCAGATACGTGCCTTTGGCAGCCGTGGGTTTGAGGCGGACGATCGTATCCATAAAGGCAGAAATGTTCTCGATGAGCTTCTCTTCGCCAAAAGAGATCTTGCCCATGGGAGCGTGAACGATTCCCGTCTTTTCTACACGAAAATCCACCTTACCCGCTTTGATTTCCTTGACCACCTTCTGAATATCGAAAGTGACCGTGCCAAGCTTTGCATTGGGCATGAGGCCTCTAGGGCCGAGCACCTTTCCGATCCTACCTACAGCACCCATCATGTCGGGGGTGGCAACCGTCTTATCGAATTCAAGCCACCCATCCTTGATCTGATCGACCAGTTCGTCGCCGCCTGCATAGTCGGCCCCTGCATCCAGAGCTTCCTTTACCTTTTCTCCCTTGGCGAAAACCAGCACACGAACAGGCTTGCCGAGCCCATTGGGGAGCACCACTGTGCCACGGACCATCTGGTCCGCATGGCGGGGATCGACACCCAATCGAACCGCGATATCAAGCGTTTCATCGAACTTTGAAAATGCACATTCTTTGGCCAGCTGCAAAGCTTCTTGAAAGGTGTAGCGCTTGGCTGGATCTATTTTTTCGCGCGCCGCGCGATATTTTTTCCCATGTGTTGCCATCTTAAACTCTCCAGAAACTGACTAAGCATTCATCCACGATGGCCGATTCTTATTCAACCTCAATCCCCATGCTGCGGGCGGTTCCTTCAATGATAAGAACGGCAGCCTCCAAATCCCGAGCATTCAAGTCCGGCATTTTGAGCTTTGCGATTTCCTCGACTTGCTGCTTGGTCACCTTTGCGACTTTAACCCGGTTGGGTTCGCTGGAACCTTTCGCAATTTGCGCCGTCTTCTTGAGAAGCACGGAGGCCGGTGGGGTCTTCGTAATGAAGGTGAACGATCTGTCAGCATAGACAGTGATGACAACCGGAATGATCATCCCGTCCTGGCCCTGCGTTTTCGCGTTGAAGGCCTTGCAGAATTCCATGATATTCACGCCGTGCTGCCCCAAAGCAGGGCCTATGGGAGGCGATGGATTCGCTTGTCCGGCAGGGACCTGTAATTTTATATTTGTTACAACCTTTTTTGCCATCCTTGGTTAAACTCCTCAATCCTGACCCGTTGCCAGTAAAATTAGATACGGTTGACTTGAACAAAATCAAGTTCGACCGGTGTCGATCGACCAAATATACTGACGAGTACGCGGACTTTGCCTTTGTCGGCCATCACTTCGTCGATGACTCCGTTGAAGTTGGCGAAAGGACCATCCACAACGCGGACTTCGTCGCCTTTTTCGAACCGATATCTGGGACGTGGTTTTTCCGCCCCTTCCTGCATCTGCTGGATAATGGCTTCAGCTTCTTCGTCCGATAGGGGAATGGGGCGTTCCTGACTGCCAATGAACCCCGTGACTTTGGGCGTATGTCGCACCAGGTGCCAGGTGTCGTCATTGAGCTCCATCTGCACCAGAATGTATCCCGGATAGAACTTGCGAGATGAAGCCTTCCTCTGCCCCTTTACCAGTTCGATGACTTTTTCCGTCGGCACCAGAATCTGGCCAAATAGGGATTCTTTATGATCGGCTTTGATGCGTTCCTCAAGGGCTGACTTGACCTTATGCTCAAAACCGGAATATGTGTGCACGATATACCAATATTTCGCCACGAACCCACCCCGCTTGTGCCTGTATTCGACTCGTTCCCGGTTCAGGGAAATCCTTTCATTCGATGATCAATCGCACAAGACGACTCAAAATCAAATCCACGATCCCCAGAAATATCCCGGAGAGGATCACGATGATCAAGACAACCGACGTCGACCCAACGGTTTCTTTGCGTGAAGGCCAGACGACCTTGCGCAATTCATGCGATACCTCTCTGAGATACTGGCGGAAGTGTTCCCACCAGCCCAAACCGGTCTCTTCGGACTTTTTGGCGGTCTTTTTTGAAGCCTCCGTCTTCTTCACCTTGAGAGGCTTCTGACTGTTTTTCTTCGATAACTCCGCCTTTTGTGCCTTACCGGACCGTTCTTCGTCTGTTTCATTCTTTTTAGGGAGTTGCTTTGGCAGATTCATTTAGATCTCATTTGTGTCAACATCAAATTGTAGCGTTTAGCCTGTGAGCCGAAAAGGGCAGGCGATCGAGGGGCTAAAACAAAACGATGGCCGTTTTGCTTTAGCTCTGAACTTCTGCCCATTGGCCTCCGCGATACCACAAGAGATCCTGTCTCGGGTTGAAACGTTCTCCAGCCCGAACAAAATCCTACTTTGTCTCTTTATGCTCACGATGCGCATTGCAAAACTTGCAATATTTATTGAAGCTCAACTTTTCAGGTGTCGTACGCTTGTTCTTTGTCGTTGTGTAGTTGCGGCGTTTGCATTCGGAACAAGCCAAGGTCACAATGACTCGCATAGTCGTTTACCTTATCTGTCTGGATTACTCGATGATTTCAGTGATGACGCCAGCGCCCACAGTACGTCCGCCTTCGCGAATGGCGAAACGGAGTTCCTTTTCGAGGGCAACGGGAGTGATCAGTGCGACTTCCGTGCTGATGTTGTCACCGGGCATAACCATTTCAACGCCTTCGGGAAGGGTCATGATGCCGGTCACGTCAGTGGTGCGAAAATAGAACTGAGGCCGGTAGCCTGGGAAGAAGGGGGTATGGCGCCCACCTTCTTCCTTTTTGAGTACGTAGACCTCGGCTTTGAATTTGGTGTGTGGCGTGATGCTGCCGGGCTTGGCCACTACCTGGCCGCGCTCCACTTCGTCGCGCTTGGTGCCGCGCATGAGCACACCGATATTGTCACCCGCCTGACCCATGTCGAGGGTCTTGCGGAACATTTCCACGCCGGTGCACACCGTTTTGAAAGTGGGTTTGAATCCTACGATTTCCACTTCCTCACCCACCTTGATGACCCCGCGTTCCACACGGCCGGTCACAACGGTGCCGCGGCCGCTGATGGAGAAGACGTCTTCGATGGGCATGAGGAAAGGCTTGTCCACGTCGCGCACCGGGTCGGGGATGTAGGCGTCGATGGCATCCATGAGGTCGAAGATGCACTTTGCATTGGGATCGTCTGGGCTTTCGGCTTCCAGGGCCTTCAGGGCCGAACCCGGGATGATGGGAATATCGTCGCCCGGGAACCCGTACTTGCTCAGGAGTTCACGGAGCTCGAGTTCCACGAGTTCGATCAGTTCGGGATCGTCCACCATATCCACCTTGTTCAGGAAGACGACGATGTAGGGAACGCCGACCTGACGGGAAAGCAAGATGTGCTCCCGTGTCTGAGGCATGGGACCGTCATCTGCCGCCACGACGAGAATGGCGCCGTCCATTTGAGCGGCTCCGGTGATCATGTTCTTGATATAGTCCGCGTGGCCCGGGCAGTCCACATGGGCGTAGTGCCGTTTGTCCGTTTCATATTCCACGTGCGCGGTAGCGATGGTGATACCGCGTTCACGTTCCTCGGGCGCCTTGTCGATCTGATCGAACGGAACGAAATCCGCCTTGCCGCGCTTGGCCAACTGCTTGGTGATCGCAGCCGTCAAGGTCGTTTTGCCATGGTCGATGTGTCCAATCGTCCCCACATTCACGTGCGGCTTGGTCCGCTCAAACTTCTTCTTCGCCATCGTACTTCCTCCTAATGATATGATTCTATTTCCAGTCTAGCGCATTTATACGTATCACTCGAAAGTCGGAATGATCTGGATGATGGTAGTAGATACTTGGCGGGAGAATCTGAAAAACGACATTGTGGCTGGCCTGGAATCTCGTTTCGAGAGAAAAAATGGAGCCCACGACCGGGATCGAACCGGTGAACCTCTTCCTTACCAAGGAAGTGCTCTACCTACTGAGCTACGTGGGCCTGCAAGAGAACAGGCTGAATGCATGACTGGAAAGATGCACCGCATTGAGAATTGAAACCCCGGCGAAAGTACATCCGCAACAAGGGGAAAAAGCTCCGTATGGCTGCAAGGTTTCCATCTCATGTAGTTCCAACGACAATGATCTGCGCTTAAGCCGCCACTATCTCCTACATGGATATTAAAATATGGTGGAGAGGGGAGGGTTCGAACCTCCGAAGGCTTCGCCGGCAGATTTACAGTCTGCTCCCTTTGGCCACTCGGGAACCTCTCCACATTGCTACCTGGTTCTGTTCATTCTTACTGAGAATCCTGAACCAAAAGAGCTTCTTTATGTAGCACACAAAAAAAGAGAAGGCAATGACTTTTTTGCCACTTCGCTTTTTTTATCCTGCACCTCAACTCCGGTCAGGCAGGGAAAGCCTCCATCGCCAGGGAAACCCGCGGAGCGATCCTTCCTCCAACCCGATGGGGTTGCTCTTTAACACATTCGTTTTCTTGCTGTCAAGCTTCGACACGGCAATGATTGAAATAAAAAGCATCAAAAACAGTACCGAAGGGTTTATATAGTATAAACGGCTGAGCTTTGAACATTCAAAAACGAAAAGATAAACATTCCTGCAGAGGGTCTGGGTCTCAGCCGTTTGAGGCATATATTGTGAAATTTGCAGGAACGGGTGGGGCGTGTTTTCCCCTTTGCTTTGAAAGTGATCCTTATGGAGATTCTGCTCATGGATAATAAGAAAGAAACAAATCCGGAACATCTTTCATTTTTGGCGGCCACTGCGATGATCGATAAGGACCATCCTGAAATCAGAGCCTACGCTCAACGGGTGGTTCAGAGGACGGAAGATCCCGTCGAGCAGGCCGTAAGGCTTTATCTCGCCGTTCGGGATGAGATTCGGTATGATCCCTATACTCCATTCCATCGTCCCGTTCATTACAGGGCCAGTTCCATTCTAAAACGAAAACGTGGATTCTGTATCCCCAAGGCTTCGCTCCTGTGCGCTTTGTCGAGAGCTTGCCATATTCCCTGCAGGCTTGGATTTGCCAGTGTGAAAAATCACTTGGCAACGCCTCAGTTGCTGGATTTCCTGGGAAGCGATCTCTTTGTTTATCATGCCTTTGTGGAATTTTATCTGGAGGGCAAGTGGGTCAAAGCGACTCCCGCTTTCAATCGTGAACTGTGCGAACTCCATAAAGTGCCCCCCCTCGAATTCAATGGCCGTGAGGATTCGCTTTTTCAGCCTTATAACCTTGAAAATCAGAAGTACATGGAATATGTGGAAGTTATCGGAAGCTATGCTGACGTTCCCCTGCAGGAAATCCTATCGGCATGGGAAAGCACTTATGGAAAAGAGCGCGTTCAACAATGGATCAAAATGTACGAAGAAAAGGACTCCGATTTTTATCAGGATTTTTACGAGGAAAGCATCCTGCGATATGGGCCTTGATTTCAGTTAACGTTCCAAAGGAGAATGCATGACCGGCTGGGTCTTCTTTCTTTCCGGGTTCCGGAAAATCCCCATCGTTCAAAGGCCGAAAGTCGGACTCCGTGCGAAGGGGATTCCCATGAAAGGAAAACGATGTTGCGGCTGCATCCTTTATTGTGTGGATTTTCCGCCACAGGAAAGTCATGAGCCATGAAAAAAATGCTTCTCACGGGGGCGAGCGGGTTTCTGGGCTGGAATATTTGCCGGTGGGCCGGCAAAGGCTGGGAAATATACGGAACCGTATTCTCTCACCCGATCCAAATTCCCGGTGTGAAAATCGTTCAGGTCGATCTCAGAGATTTCAGGGAAGTGAAGAAGATTTTCGATGTGGTTCGGCCCGATGCTGTTGTGCACACTGCTGCCGCCGCAAATATCAATTTTTGTCAGACCCATCCGAAAGAGTCTCATCAAATCAATGTCGATGTTTCTATGGATATTGCCGGTTTGTGTGCGGATCGATCCATCGCATGCGTATTCACTTCGTCGGATCTCGTGTTCGACGGGCAGTGTGCCCCCTATTGCGAAGAAGATCCCGTTTCTCCGGTCAATGTCTATGGCGAACAAAAAATACTGGCAGAGGAAGGGATGCTGAAGCGCTATCCGGATGTGATCATTTGCCGCATGTCTTTGATGTTTGGAGATCCCGGCCCCGTAGCGAGCAGCTTCGTTCAGCCCATGATTGCGGCGATGCGGGAGGCGAGGCCTTTAAAACTCTTCGTGGATGAGTTCAGGACTCCCTTGAGTGGGAGAGATGCCGCAGCAGGTATTTTTTTGGCTCTAAAGAAGGCAAAAGGGATTTTGCATCTGGGAGGAAGGGAGCGGATCTCGCGCTACGAAATCGGTGTTTTGTTAAGAGATATCTTGGGATTCACTGAAAAAAAGGCCGCTCTGATTTCCTGCCGGCAAAGGGATGTTCATATGCCGGCGCCGAGAGCTGCGGATGTCTCTTTTGATATCACAAAGGCCCAGACCCTGGGGTTTCATCCCGTTTCCCTACCCGAAGCCTTGAAGGATTTCACATCGTTTGAGAACCGGCTCCCTTCAGCGACAGCCGAGACTGCCATCTTTTGAGGATTTCGCCGGGGTCGATCGTTCCAAGCCCGTATGTCTTGAAAAACTCTTCCAGTTCAAACCTGTTTCCCGGCAACCACCAGTTCCTCAATGTGTCACCCGCTTCATGCCTGTACATCCAGTTTGCTCCAAGCGTCTCTACGAGGTTTTTCTCCAGCACCGCTTCGGCCATCCACGAAATGACATAATCCAGGGCATAGAACTCTGGAACCAGATCGAAGAGATGACTTTCAGAACGGTAGGAAAACCCGGTGTATTTCTTTAAAAGAGTCGCATAGATCTCTCCGTCCGAAAGTGATCCCGTTTTGAACATTTCATGCTCGGCAAGGAATTTTGCGGCATATCTTCTGAAGAAGGACATGTCCTTTAGAGTTTTATAATAGATCATTTTATCGATATCTTTGGGCTTGAGCTTCAGTTCGCGTTCGAGGAAAAGAGGGGTGAAAATCATGTTTTGCAGGAGAAAAGCATAGGTTTCCGAGAGCGTGTTCGAAGGATGAAAATCCTTCTCCACCGGAGAAAGCTCCCGGGATGTGAAAATATTGCTCAGGGCGTGGCCCATTTCATGGAAAAGCGTTTCCAGATCGATCCACCCCCCCTGTGGATTCATGACGAGGTAAACTTCGTCGGGGATTCTCGCAGCGAAGCTCATCGCTTGTGAGCCCTTCCTGGGAGAATATTCCATATCCAGGTGAAGCCCCGGCAGCTTGTCTGGGGGCATCTGCCAATGATCGAAAAAACGCAAATGTTTGGAAAGAGGTATATGAGAGGGAAAGAGCCCGTTCAGTTTTCCCAGTCCCAACAGGTAGATCCCATCAAAACGGTTCAATTCGGAGAGTGATGTCCCCAGATCCGCTCGGGTCCAGTCTTCCATGGAAGCGAAATACAGCTCCTCCGTCTGGGTCAGCAGCCTTTCCAGTTTTGTGGTATAGGCCGAATAATCGATTTCTTTCTTGTTCGAGCAAAATGTGACGTAATCTTTGTAACCGAATTCTTCCCTCAGAAGTTCGAGAACGAACTCCCAGGGACTGAGGGCGAATGGTTTTAAAAACCTGGAAAGGCTGATCGTCTCCTTTTCCATGATGCGGCGTTTCGCCAAATCACTCCGCTTCTGACACCATGCGATGATGTCTTTGAAATAAATCTTTTCCCCTTCAACATCGGCCGAAGCACCTCGCATCCACATGGACAATTCATTTTCGAAAGGCAGGCTGCGATACTGAAGATAATGGCCCAGGAGAGAATGGAATATCCTGTGTTTTACCTGCCGGGGCAAGTTGAGGTCGCGTGTCTTTTGGATCGTATCGGCATTCAGAATCTCCTGGAAGCCGTCGTAGAGGCTGTGCTCGGTGGCATGAGATGTGATCCCCCTCCATGCATTGGCTCCCCTGAGAGCCAATCGATAGTTGAGGGTCAGGAGATCTCCTTCGATCCTTTTCACTTGGTTGATTTCATTTGTGGATGTCATTTTCATTGAAAAGATCTTTCTGCGGGAACATACCCGGATTCTTAAGAATTGCAAGGAGCCAGCAAGGGCGGCTATGAATCTGCGCTCTTTGCTCTGCTGTGAACGGTTACCCTCTTTATCAGAGTTATGCTGGTACTTGATGCAGTAGCGCTTCATGCATGTCCTCATGAAAGCGGTGGCGCCGAGGAGTTCATCTCGGCTGATGTAGCCTTCCCGGAAAGTATGCCAAAAAGAGAAGATGTGTTCCACTTCCTTGAGTACGTTCCTCATCAATGTTTGATGTTTTGAGCTTCCGTTAGGCTCTCTCCCTTCCGTGCCAATATGCTTGAGACATTCTCTCCCAAGTAAATTAGAGTATTTGACCGTATGGGTCGAATCTTCATGCTGAGTGACGGACGGTGGATACCCAGGAATTTTCTGGAGACTGAAAGACCGCTCCCGGTTCCGAAGAGCTGTGTCTCATCGTGAGTGTACGATTGACCTAAGTCAAAGACCTTTGGGGCTGCCTGTAGTATTCATGGTGCCCACGAAAGAGACGGAAACCGAATAACTCCTGAAGGAAAGGACATGAAATGGAAGAAGATGCCTGCACCATCTGTGACCGGGTGTACGACCCCGCTGAAGGAGACCCTGAGAACGGAATAACTTTCGGGACCAAGTTTGAAGATCTGCTTGATGATTGGGTCTGCCCTCCCTGTGGCGCCCCAAAGAGCGATTTCGAGAAAGAGAATGGGTGATTGGACAAAACACTCCAGACCGAAGAGGAAGATCCCGGCCGTTACCCATCTTTTTAGCGGACAAGAGATCTTCTCGTTGAGGATGCAAAAATGGTCGAAAAGGAAAAGGCTTCCACTCTGCCTGCTGGCGATGTGGGGCTAACCGATCAGGATGTCTATGAAGCCATGAAGTCCATTCCTGGCTACCTCGACATCACCCCTAGGGACTTCAAGGAACTCTACTGCCATGCCTACCGGCAGGCGGTGGAACGGATTTCAAGGTCCGTGCTCGCTCGGGATATGATGACAAAAGAGGTGGTCTTCGTCTCGCGTGATACGCCGCTTGACGAGGTGGCCAGCCTCATGGGCGACCGGGGTATTTCAGGCCTTCCCGTAACGGATGATACGGGAAGGGTTTTAGGAGTCATCTCGGAAAAGGACTTTCTTTTCAGGATGGGTGAGGCAGGCCCCAAGAACTTCATGACCGTTATTGCCAACTGCCTGAAGGCCAAAGGCTGCATCGCTCTTCCCATTCGAGCGAAGAAAGCCGGGGACATCATGAGCTCACCGGCAGTGACGGTTCATGAGAGCTCCTCTTATTTCGAAGTGGCTGACATCATGGCAAGAAGGGGTATCAACAGAGTGCCGGTTATCGACACAGAAAGCCGCCTTATGGGCATCATTACACGAAACGACCTCATCAGGGCTTCTTCAAGGAACGCAACATGCGAAGCGATTATCTCTCAAAGATGAAAGGAACCACTCAGAGCCCACCTCGGGTGAACTTCCCTGAGATCCTCTGGTCATGGGTGGGGAGTTTTCTGGGAATTGCAGCGGTGGGGTTTCTCGATTGCCATTATTGCACGGGCACAGAGCTTGTCCTCATCATCGGTTCATTCGGAGCTTCGGCTGTTCTCATCTTCGGGGCCATAAAAAGCCCGCTTGCCCAGCCGAGGAATCTCCTTGGTGGACATGTTCTTTCTGCACTGGTAGGTGTTTCCGCCTACAATCTCTTCCCGACAACCATCTGGCTTGCAGCCGCCCTTGCGGTGGCAACCGCCATAGCCCTTATGCATGCAACGAAAACGCTTCACCCGCCGGGAGGGGCTACAGCTCTTATTGCGGTCATAGGCGGAGCAAAAATTCATAGCCTGGGGTACCTCTATGCCTTTGTGCCCGTAGGGGCTGGAGCTGCGATCATGCTGGCTGTAGCATTACTGGTGAACAATATTCCAAAGACCAGAAGATATCCCGAGTTCTGGCTTTAACTGCCGGCAAGCCATTGTTGAAAGGCAAATAATTGGAGTAACGATACACTCTTCCCCAAAAAAATAAACAGAAGAAAGGAGAGAAATATGTTCTGTTTTCAATAGTGTTCATTCCGATTTAAGTCATTGGTTGCCAAGCAGACCAACAGACGCGGAAGTTATGCAGGGCACAGCACACTTCCATCACGAGGTCACGTACTCCCTTTTTTGTGAGGCGAATGACTTCTTTGGCCATGCGACAACGCTTGACGCTGCTGTTGACATGCTCGATTCGGACTCGACGTTGAGAGATCAGGCGATTTTCTGCTTTCTGCTCGGCCGTGAGTTCACCAGATCGAGGCTTTTTCGTGGGCATGATGGTTTCTACTCCTTTGAGGGTGAAAGCCTGGAAGCCCAGATTCTGCAATAGTTGACTGCCGGCCGGCAGAGAATAGGGAGTACTGTCGGCGATTTTCTTATCATGCCTTTTTCCCTCAACCGTGTCGCTCAGAAAGAGGATGGTGAGCATGGTATCGATCAGGAGCACGTTTTTGATGGTGTGTTTCTTTTTCTTACCGCTGTAATAGAGCTTCTGATCATCCGGGTCTTGGGGGCGCGGGATGGCTCGCTCGGTGCCATCGTGACAAAAAGGGGGCCACCTTCTGACGGTGATGTGCTTGTTTTACTGGTTTTTTGGTCCTCCTGTTGCGGCTCAACCGAATGGGCAGAGTCCTCAAGCACCTGAGCAGCTTGATCCAAAGGCACATTCAGTTTCTGAGCGAGTTCACCCAGGGAGCGACATAGAGCATGCTCAAGATGACGGAATGTATTTTGAAGCACCGGCAGGAGCACATGTATCCAGACGTTAGCTTTGCACTGGGGCAGTCCGAAGGTGCACCCGTGCAGGGTCTGCAAGGGATTGTTCTTCAGATAAGCCAGGATGAAGAGCAACCGATCCTCCGGGGTGGGCAGCGGGCAGTTCTTGTAGGTGGAGTAACCTCGCTTGGTTCGTGGCAATCTGTCCAGCCGCCATTTCGTCATATGGGCCTGGAACTCCTCCTCGAAGGGCTCAACCAACGCCCGAAACTCTTCCACTACCAGGCTCGTCATATCAAGAACCACAAAGGGTTTGGATTCGATGTCTGTGAAACGTAAACCTCTCATTGTTCGTTGCTACTCCCTCTCTATGATGTTTAGAAAGTATAGCTTATCACATGAGATCGTAAATCGGAATGAACTTTACTTTCTTGCTTCCTTCTTGCTTACATTTCCATCATCTCGGATTTTACCTTTATTCTGGAGAGCCTCAAAAAAGACCCATCCTGACATAATCTTCCTCATCCCTGGGAAATCGATCTTGATCGGTCCATCCTTCCTCCTTTAAGTCAGAGATTATATGCTGTCTGGCAGCTTTGCCGGCCAGATCCCCGAAGAGTATAATAACTTCTTGAATGCCTTCTTCGTGATGACGTCTTCGTCGGTGGCGCATCCCGTACTCCTTCGAACCGGCGAAAGCGTCGAGCCATAAATGGACCTCTTTGAAACGGGCTCCAAAGAGTCTCTCCGATTCCTCACAATGTTTTTCGATGCTCGGCATTACCGTGATTCTTTCCGCGGAAATTCATGCTTCTCATTGCGTGTCCGCTTCATGGCATATGGTCCACGACAGATGCACGTCGGGCGCACAGGCCGACATCCCTTGTGTCGTAAATAATTCCCGACCTGCATCCATACATTTGACTGCCAACACCCCTGGTGACAATTATTTGTGCTTGCAACCGGGCAACAAGGGGAGGTAGCCGTCGCACTCCCCGGTCTTCCTGCCATTTTTGTCGTAAAAGATGGTCTTTCCGTTTCTTATTCTGGTCGCCCCCTTCTTGAAGCCTTTCTCATCACGATAGATGACGGAGCCGTCGTCCTCGACCGTCGCCGAACCGGTTTTGAAACCCTTCGCATCCCTGCACTCGATGATCTGTTTGCCGTAGGACGGCGGCGTCTGCAACAGGAGGAGCACGCCTGCGACCCCGACGACCGTCAGGGTCGTCTTCATGTTCATCTTCATCTCTTTCCTCCTTATCCCTTTTCTCCCTTGTCAGAAGCCCACAGCCTTCCTGCCGGTATGGAGATACTTCAGCCGAGCCTCATGAACCAGGGCTTCCAAGAGCATTTCGTGGTTGAGCTCATGCCGTGGGTGAAAGGCGAACCGGTCGCGCACCGCCTTGAAATCACTCGGGCAGAGATTCGTGAGGCCGCGAAGGGTTCTTGCTGCGTCCTCGGGCAGTGGACCGGAAGCGAGCGGGCCGAGCAGCCTCTCATAAAACAGGATATTGCCTTCGGGTTCCAGCGCCAGGAAACCGATCTTGTGGCTGAATCGGCGCAGAGAAGCCTCGTCCAGGTCCGAAAGGCGGTTGGTAGTGCAGATGAGAATCCCGCAGAATTTCTCCATCTGTGTCAAGAATTCATTGGTGAAGCTGATTTCCCACGAATGGCGGACGCGATCGCGGCTGAACAGCAGGGAGTCCGCTTCATCGATGATCAGGATGGCCTCGCCGGCTTCGGCCGCGGAAAAAGCTTCCTTGATCTTTTCCGATATCCGACATAGTGGCTTTGCAGGTCGCTCACCCGCCGCCACAGAACTTCACGGTCCAGGTGCTTGGCCAGGAACCGGGCGAGCTCGCTCTTCCCGCTGCCGGGAGGACCGTAAAAGAGGAGGTTCATGTTCATGACGCCCTTCTGCTTTCCCTGGCGAAGGTGCTGATCCAAACGTTCGAGCCCACCGATCATGGAGTGGAGGTCCCCTTCGATGTTCAATCCCTTGACGGAGTAGCTCTTCTCGATGCCGTTCTTGTCGATGCGATTTTCACCCGCATTCAAAAGAGTCTGGTGGGCCTCCAGGAGCATCTCCACTATGCTTCGAAAATCCCTTGCGGATTTCAGGTTCGCCTCCATCGCTTTTTTTACGGCCAGGTCGATAGCTCCCGCGCCGGCATCGTGCCTGGAGGCCATCTCCTCGATGACCGTCCTGCCTAGCAGCCTGTCGGAGAGGAAAGTCCGAAAAGACGGTCTCTCTCCCGGCACAGTATGAATTTCGGTCGTAAAAATAAGTGTATACTATGTTGAACCTTCATTTTAGAGACGACTGCACGCTTTTCAACAGATTCAGGGTATTTTTCTCCTGTTGCACTGTGTATCGGAGGAATTTGATGCATCTAACGTTCATGCCGAGATGTTCGCGGCACCCCTGATGATGAAAGGTGGTATAAAGGGAGCTGGCGAGGGCGAGGTCGCGCAAGTGAATACGTGGCTTGGACCCAGTCAGCTAACGAGACCCATTGTTTTGCATCGCACCCCGGATTGCTTCTATAGAGAGCGCACGGTAATAGGGCCACGGGTGCCGGGCACCCGCAGGTTGATTCGAAACATGTCCTCGCCATCTCAACATACATTTTACAGGAGGAGTCGAGGACATGGAACTGGAGCCGATCCACAAGAGTGCTATAGGCCTTGATGTTCATCAAAAGCATGTGACGGCCTGTCTGATTGCGGAACAGGAAGACGGATCGATCCACACGGAAACACTGACTTTCGGTACGTTTAAGCGGGATCGCGGAATGTGTCAATAACTTTGAGACACCCTTGAGCACAATTTATTGTAACTCTCCATCAGTCGTTACAAGCTTGGGGGGATTGATCCAAGCCGCTGTCGGTAAAGGCTTTGGAGTCGGCACCTTGTTGACGAATCTTTCTGGGTGATCCTGGTATGCGCGGATCAAGACCCGTTCTCTGGCTTGTAAGACTTCAGGGGCATTTCCAAAGTGAACCATCTCGGGGGTGAGCAGGCTGATCCCCGTGTGACGGTGCTCCTGGTTGTACCAGGGAAAGAAATCCTGGCAGAAACTGCGTGCATCCTGGATGGCTCCAAAGCGTTCGGGAAAATCAGGTCTGTACTTGAGCGTTTTGAACTGGGATTCGGAGTAAGGGTTATCATCACTGGTATAGGGTCTGCTGTGAGTCTTGGTGATCCCAAGGTCTGCGAGCAGAAAGGCCACGGGTTTCGATTTCATTGAAGATCCTCTATCCGCATGAATCGTCAACTGTCCCGGAACTATCCCCTGTTTGGAACAGGTTTCCTGAATGAAGCGTTTTGCGAGCTGCGCCGATTCATGGGTTGCCACCATCCATCCGACGACGTATCGGCTGAAGATGTCAATAATCACATAGAGATAGAAGTAGGTCCATTTGTCGGGACCAAGAAGCTTCGTGATGTCCCAGGATCAGACCTGGTTGGGTCCCGTTGCCAGAAGCTCGGGTTTTTCATAAACAGGATGGCGCAACTGGTTTCTGCGTTCTTTCACCTCCTTTTGATCTTCAAGGATCCGGTACATGGTGCGGATGGAGCAGTGGTATTTTCCCTCATCGAGCAAGGTCGCATAGACTTCATGAGGAGCCTTGTCGACAAAGCGCTCCGAGTGCAGGATATCGAGCACCGTCTGCTTTTCTTCTGGTTGCAGAGCACGCGGCGAAGGAGATTTCCCGCCGCACTCCGCAGCCTTCATTTTGCTCCCGGCTCTCCGCCGATACAGGCTGGCCCTCGGAACCACGAGGGCTTCACAGGCACGGCGGGTGCCTATTTCAAGGGCGAGCGCTTCTGTGGCATCCATCAGTCTTTCCCGCTCTGCACCTGGGTTTCGAGTGTTATGCCCAATATCTGAGAGATTTTTTTTTGAGCATCGATGATGAGCTCCGCCTGCTTGAGGCGTTTTTGAAGCCGTTCGTTTTCCTGGCGCAGTCTGCCCATCTCGATCACCAGAGGATCGGGTTCTTTGGCTTTTGGTCCCCGTTTTCTTGGCTCCAAAGCCTCCAGGGTGCCCGCATTCCGTTGCCGTCGCCAGGTGGCGAGGTTTGAGTGATACAATCCTTCGCGGCGCAGCAAGGCGCCAAGACTACCGGGGGTCTTACAAGCGTCGGCTAGACCAAGGATATTCAGTTTGTATTCGGCCGTGAACTTACGGCGTGTCGGATTCTCCAACACTTCGGGATCCGGCCGCCCGAGTGCCCTTACAGCTCCATCGGGCTCGCTCTGCTCCCCCGATTCCGCCTCCAGGGCACTCACCTTGACCAACCGCTTTTCCATATTTGAACCTTTTTCCATGATTAGTCTCTTCCTCCACCCTCTACTTTAATTTATTTGGGGGAGGATGTCTCAAGCATATTGGCACAGAGGGTCGGCGAGCTTTGGCCAGGTGGGCCGGAGACGCCAACCCCGAAATTGTGGTCGTAGAGAGCACGGGCATCTACTGGAAGAGCATCTACTCGGCCTTGGAACGCGAGGGAATTGTTGCCGCCGTTGTCAATGCTCGACACGTCAAGCAGGTTCCCGGTCGCAAAACGGATGTGGCCGACAGTCGCTGGCTGGCCCGTTGCGGCCTGCTTTGCGGGAGCTTCATTCCTCCAGAAGAATTGGGAAACCTCCGTCTGATTTCCCGTGAGAGACAGAAGCTGGTTGGGATGCTTGCCAGTGAAAAGAACAGGCTCCATAAAGTCCTTACGGATGGCGGAATACGTCTTTCCGTGGTGGTCAGTGATATTCACGGTCAAGCCGCCCGGCATATGATCGTTTGATCGAGGGCGGAACACCCCTGCAGGCGCTGGAGTTTGCCAACTCCAGGCTCAAAGCCACTCCCGAGGAGTTGCTCGACGCACTCGATGGTGATTTGACTCCCGCCCATCGATTCGTCCTGCGCGAAATCCTCCAGCACATCCGTGAGCTCGAGGCCTGTATCGCTCGATTCGACACCCAATTGCTGGCTGAACTGGAGTCTCACCGCTGGGCTCTGGACCTTCTCCAGACCATACCTGGAATCGATGCCGTGGGTGCGGCTATGTTGATCGTCGAGATCGGACTGGACATGGAGGCCTTCGGCTCCCCACAGCGTCTGGCCTCGTGGGCCGGGGTCTGCCCTGGCAATAACGAATCCGCCGGAAAGCGAAAAAGCGGTCGCATTCGCAAGGGCAATCCATATGTACGACGACTGTTGTGCGAAATGGCTAATGCCGTACGTCGTACCAAAAGCATGTTCCAAAGCAAGTATTCGGGGCTTGTCATACGCCGGGGACACAAGCGCGCCATTATTGCTTTGGCTCATAAGATTCTGAAAATCGTTTTCATTCTGCTCAGTCGCAAGGCTCCTTATCGAGATTCACAGGTGGATTACAAAGAGCTGATGGTTCAGCGCAATGCTCCTCGATGGATCGCTGCTTTGCGCCAGTACCACATGCTGCCCACTGCGATCTGAACAAACCCTACCACAACTCAGGTTTTTTTCAATCCGCCCAAAAGCGGAGATGGTGAACTGTTCCCGAGAGCTCATAGTACTTTCACGGTAATGTCTATGATGCTGTCTTTCATCCTCTTATTGAGCAGTTTGATGAAAAAATGGTCATCCTTACCGACACGGCTTTTCATTCCAAAGAAGGTGACCCTGCAAATATGAAACCCTGTCAGAGGGGAACATGGAATGTACGGATGGTTCTCGAAACCGTACTTTCGATGCTCACTGTAATCTCCCATTTCAAGAAAGTTGGCCACCGGGTATGGGATTATTTCCGGGCAAGACTTGCCTTCACCATGGCTCTGTTCGATGTTCTTGTTCAATGGGATGGGCTTGAACCCGATGAAAATGGATTCATTCCTCTTTCTATTGTGGAGTTCAGCCTTTAAAACTAGCACCATTGGTCTAGGTTCTGTTGACATTTGACGGATTGACTGTGTTTTCAATTGGATAGCAGAGTGTTTATCTTTGATGGACTATCCGCCAAAATCTTTCACCAGCAAGCTTTCACGACGATGCTCGGACGTGAAATGTCAACAGAACCTAGCCTTCGCTATTTTTTTGTCCTGAAGTGTGGATTTCTTTGCGAAAAGTTACCTATGTGTTACCTACAAAAGCAAAAAGGGATCAGCCTAAGGGCTGATCCCTTGAAATTACTGGAGCGGGAGACGGGCTTCGAACCCGCGACCCTCAGCTTGGAAGGCTGATGCTCTAGCCAGCTGAGCTACTCCCGCTCAAAGTGCTAATGTGTTTAGCACGACTTCCCAAGCTTTTCAAACGAAAAATGAACAGTCCCGTTTTTATAGCCTCCTTCTTTCCTTTCCCGTTGCCGTTTGCTGCGACATCTCCTGGCTCAAAAACGATTTCTAGTATATGATCATGCCAATGATCTGGACCAGTGGATCGCGTGTGGATTCTCATAAAAAAGGGCAGAGTGGATTGATAAGGAACTCCCGTGACCGGGAAGAAGCATTTTCTTCAAAAGGTCGGATGAAAAAGGAGGGAATATGAACCAGCACTATCTCGATTTGCTTTCTCAGGTCAACATGCTGGAGGTCTTCAAGGCGCGACGCATTGTGGAAAACACACTCAAACGCACTCATTTGACTTACTATAAAAGGCTTTCCGACGAGTTGGGCGCTTCTATGTATGTCAAACATGAAAATCATCTTCCCACCAACTCCTTCAAAGTTCGCGGAGCGGTGAATTTCATGGCGCGCATTTCCGACGATATTCAGAAGCGTGGGGTCATCGTCGCCACTCGAGGCAATCATGGATTGGCGGTTGCCTGGGCAGCGCAGGAGCGGGGGGTCTTCTGCAACGTGGTGGTTCCCGAAGACAATAATCCCGAAATCAATGCAACGATCCTTTCTTACGGAGCGCAGTTGATCGAGCAGGGGAGGGATTTTTTTGAAACCCAGGATTATTGCGAGGAACTGGCTGAAAATACTGGACTGTACTACCTGCGGCAGGGAAATGAACCACATCTCGTTACCGGCATTGCCACGATGGGGCTCGAAATATTCGAAGAGCTTCCCGAAGTGGACGTTGTCATCATGCCCATCGGAGGAGGTACCGGTTGCGCGGCACTGGCAAAAGTCATTGAAGGCATCAATCCCGGCGTGGAATTGATAGGCGTTCAGGCGGAACGCATGCCCTCATTTTACGAATCCTGGCGCCAGGGAAAAAAAGTGATCGTTCCAGGAGCATCCACGATTGCTGAAGGGCTGGCTGCGCGATCGGTTTTCGACATTCCCTATATGATCTTGAAAGAGAGAATCACCGACGTTGTCCTTCTGACGGAAGATGAACTTCTGGAAGGCGTCCGCCTGGCAGTGCGCTTCACTCAGAACCTTGCAGAAGTAGCCGGGGCAGCATCTTTGGCTGCCGCTTTCAAAATCAAGGAGCGTTTGGCCGGTAAGAAGGTCGTGACTATAATGACAGGGGGAAATCTGAACCTTCATCACCTGACACAGGCTTTTTGCTGAGTTGCACCGAGAGGTCTTTCATCCGGGAAAAATCGTGTCGCTTTTATGGCGCAGACAGAGGGCTCTCAATGATGACGCGGTCCACACCGTCCTTTTCTTTCAAGAGAACATTGACCTGTTCTTCCGGCCCGGTTTTGATTTCTAGGCCGATGAATTGACCACAGATGGGCAGCTCCCGGTGCCCACGGTCCACGAGTACCGCAACCTGGATGTGTTTGGGACGTCCATAATCCATGATCGCATTGAGTGCCGCTCTAATCGTGCGGCCTGTGAAGAGCACATCATCAACCAACACCACCTCACGGTCATCGATGGGGAAAGGAAATTCTGTGGCACGTACAATCGGTTGAGTGTGTAGCCGTGTCCAATCATCCCGGTAAAGGTTGATATCCAGTGTTCCAACAGGAATGGAGAGGTGAAATTTATCTGATATGATCCGCTCCAGTCTTTTCGCCAGATAGACTCCGCCCGTATGGATTCCCACGAGCGCCAGCAGGTGGGGGTCCACGGGTTGTTGAACGATTTCACTGGCAAGTCTTTCCAAAGCCTTTTCAATTTCAACGGCTTCCATTACACAGCGACCGCCAAGTTCCTTCATGATCTTTTATCCTGTCATTTGAGTATTCAGTGTCGGTGGCCATGGAGAAAGAAGGGGTAATATCTCCGATAGCGCCGGAGGACTTCATTGGGTTTCCATCAAAAAGATCAGGGCAGAAGGTCCCTGGCAACCTTCTACCCTGGTTGTATTTTAATGCAAGCTTTGCCACGGGAGGTCAGTCTGATTGAGATGATTCTTCAGCGAGGAGTCAAAAAATCATCCGTACCTCAGAAAAGCCTTTTCACCCACACCAGACTCAGGTGAGTATTGATGTCGTATTTGCAAAAGCGCTCCATTATGTTCATCTCCGCTGTCTGTTTGAGATCCAGAAGCCGGTCGAAGTCTTTTTCAATGACTATGTTGCAGAAATCTACAGGAATGGAGCGAACGAAATCCAGCTCTTCTTCGTTCCAAAGTTCTCCTGCAATGTCGCCGACCCCTGTTTCCAAGGCATGATTTCCACAGACCTTGTAGCATGCGCCACACGTGCATCGATGTATGGAATCAAAATCGTTCGGAACAGGATGCCCATTTTCACAAAAAGGGCAAATGATGATATGAGTATTCATTGGCCGTTTTCCACCCAGGAACCTGTTGCTGTTTGTTTTGAAGATTCGCCTCATCTTTTCCTCATTCCCTAAAAGATTCATCGAGGTATAGCTGCCGACCGAACGTCTCATGTTTCCATCTATCATGTTTTCAAGATCCCTGTCTCTTCAATGCCTTATTTAAACCGCTTTTATATGAATTTTCCTCTCAGGGTTTAGAATCTGTCTTAAAATTCCCCCTCACGGGGAATCGAAACAGAAACGGCTCCCAAGCAGAAGAACTTTCAGACAGTCTCTTAGCTCGACATTGTCTCATTATGATGTTTATCAAATATAAAATGTTTTTCCTTGAAATCCAATGATAACTTTGACATATAAAAACAGCAAATGTGTTGGACAATAATAAGCGTTTACTTACTAACTTATCATAAATACTAGAAATATAATAAATGCCCAAAAAGAAGACAAGCAAATCCCACCTTTCTTTACCTCCTTTGGAAAAGAGGATCGGTCCGATTCTCGATCTCCTGGACCGGCTTTATCCGGATGCAGGATGTACTCTCAATTACGAAAACCCATTACAGCTCCTGATTTCCACTATCCTTTCGGCCCAGTGCACCGATGAACGCGTCAACCAGGTAACACCGGCTTTGTTTAAGAAGTATGCTTCTGCAAGAGACTTCGCGCAGGCGCCTCTGGAAGAGCTGGAAAATGACATCAAGTCCACAGGGTTTTACAGGAATAAAGCGAAAAATATTCAGGCCTGCTGCCATATTTTGGACGAACGCTTTGGAGGAGAGGTGCCGCCGGATCTGGAGATCCTGGTCACTTTGCCGGGAATTGGACGTAAAACGGCCAACGTGGTCCTGGGGAATGTTTTTCAGATTCCCGGTATCGTCGTGGATACCCATGTCGGGCGCGTGTCACAACGGCTGGGACTCACGGCCCACAAGGATCCCTTGAAGATAGAACAGGACTTGATGGCTCTCATTCCCCGGGAACGTTGGATTCTCTTTTGCCATCAACTGATTCAGCATGGAAGAAAAATCTGTCTGGCCAGAAAGCCTAAAACCTCTATCTGTCCGCTGAGTCCCTACTGCGAATATGCAGCAGAGCATTCCGATGAAGAAGCGCGGGAGATTACAGCAGATACGGTTTGATCTCTTCCCGGCGGATACGATTCTCTTCGGTGAGAATTCCTGAATTTCCGGCGTGTTTCCATTCCACGCGCACGGCGCCCGCCTCCGGCGCGTCGCTGTAGGAGATCAGCACCATGGCGGCAAGGGAAAGGATGCCTTCTGCCCGCGGAGAGTGTAACAATACGCCCAAAGGACTCGGATAATCCATGACCCGAAGCACGGTCTCGTCATGGCTGGCAAGGGATGCCAGTTTTTCATTGTCCATTCTCTGGCGCCCTACCGCCAAAAGCGTTCCTTCCGGCAATAGAAAATGTCGGCCCCATTTGAGCAATTCGATTTCCCTGCCACCCGCCTTCGGCTGCAGGATCAGCAGCTGCTTGAGCTTATTGGCGAATCCTTCCTTGGTGAGCATGCACCCGCCGCCGGGCTGTGGGTAGTCCGTGATTCCGTAGTGCCTGGCAAGTTCCATCTGCCTTTTGCGGCCGCGGCCGCTGATATCCAGGAGCTTTTCCCGGTCCACCAGCCCTTCATTCTCGACGATGGTGGGAGGCAGCAGCTTGGCGCTGAGAGGCCTCAGGATGCGACCGAGATAGCCGGAGAGTTTTTCCACGCTTCTCAAAGAATCCCGCCTCTGGCTCATGGGGCGTTGCCCCAGGACTTCCCCGGTAAAGAGAAAATCGCCCTGGATCTGCTCCATGAAGTGTCCCGCCTCCCGAAGCATGAGAGCGTGGCAGTCGATACAGGGATTCATTTGACTGCCAAAGCCGTAGACGGGTTTTTTCAGCATTTCCAAATACTTTTCTGTGAGGTCGATTGCCTGGACCTCAATGCCCGCTTTGCGGCCCGCATCGATACCTGGCTGGGCTTCAAAAAAGGGTGTAGTGAAGGTGATGCCCAAGAGTTCCAGACCCTGATCCTGCAGGATTTTGACGGCTAAAATACTGTCCAATCCCCCCGAGAGGAGCCCGATTCCTTTTGCCTTCTTTTTGATCATGAACCAATTACTCTTTGATTAAGGGTTGATTTTGTCCCCACTGCCGCTTCGATATCCTGCCAGATCCAGGCTGACGAAAGCGAAATTCAGTTCCTTGAATCTTCTCAGGAGCTTTTCCCGGGTGTTTTTCTCCATAAAGAGCGGGAAGTCTTCCGGCGTGACTTCGATTCGGGCCAGGTTCTCATGGATACGGACCCGTACCTGCCTGCATCCAACCTCCCACAGGTATGACTCGGCTTCCTCTATCCTGGATAAGAGGTCTGAAGTGATGGCGGTCCCGTACGGGATGCGAGTGGCGAGGCAGGATTGGGAAGGCAGATCCCAGTTGGAGAGGCCCGCGAGGCGACTCACTTCCCGGATTTCACTCTTTTCAAATCCCGCCGTTGCCAGTGGACTCAATATATGCAATTCCTTCAGGGCCCTGCGGCCAGGCCGGTAGCTCCGGGAATCTCCCGCGTGCGACCCCTCCAGGACTGCAGCATACCCCAGAGTGTGGGCACGTTCTTTGATAGCCGTCATGCTTTCCTTCTTGCAAAAATAACAGCGTAGGGAGGAATTTTCACGGATGGAGGGCACTGCAATGGGGTCACCAAAAAGGGTCTCGAGAGAGAAGCCGATTTCGCGAGCCAGGGATTGTGCCCTTTCCCTTTCCCGCCTTCCGAGAAAGGGCGACTGCACAAGAAAAGCATGCAGCCTTTTGCCCAGGACTTTTTGAACATACCAGGCCAGAAAGGTGCTGTCCACTCCACCTGAATAAGCCACAGCAAAGGAAGGATAAGGTGACAGCAGTGCTTCCAGGGTCTTGAATTTTAGTTCAAGGTCCAAAGGAATGATGAAGGGGTAAGTCATAATGCTAAAACCGTCTAAAACTTTTTTTCGAGACCCTGGATGATCGATTCGGTGATTTCCTGCTGTTCGTCCGAAGCGGTCGGAAGAAGGTGTTGGGGTTCACCCAGAAGAAAACTTCCGTTTCCTATCCATTCTTTCAAAATCCCGGCAATTTCCTTGGCGCGAACATAACTCGACAGGGGCACTGTGGGCACCTCCTTGCCTTCCACCATGATGCTGCCGGACCTCAACTGCGCGTACGTCACTTCACACAAGGGCTCGGATTGGGTAAAGCTGTAATCCTTGACCTGTGTGACGATATCTTCGTCGGATACCCCGGTATAAAAGGCCATCTCTTCGTTGAGAATCGGAATGGGAATTCCGACTCCGAGGGAGAGAGAACAGCCGTATCCCTGCATGCTGACACCCATGAGCCAGCGAGGCTTCATCTGTTTGAGATCTCCCATGACCATGAGCGTTCCCGCCGGGCTCCTGGGAACACCGTTGGGAAGCCGCGGTGCGTTGGGATTGTGCTGTGACCCGTGCCAGGTGATGTATCCCTGCGCCCCCCCCAGGAAGATGCGGGTTCCAAGGCCCAATGTCTTGTAATATGGGTCGTTGAGAAGAGGGCTGAGCTGGCCGGAGGTAGAATAGTTCGCATTGCCCAAACGGGGTTTGAGTGTTCCCATGTACGTGAAGATGGTTTTCTGAGACAGATTGACGGCGCAATTGTAGTTTTGGTAAGCATTGCGGGGATTGCAGAGCACTGCGTAGGGTAGGTCCGCCAGGGTCACGGTCATGTCGGCCTGGCGGTTGGGATAGCAATCGGTGCCGTATCCCTCTGCACGCAGGCGGACGGGCTTTCCGCTCACCAGATCGTGGAGAACATGGCCGCCGCCATAGTCGAAAGATCCCGGGCGAATCTTGTTGAGAGGATCGTCAAATGCCGGTTCCGTAGCCCCGATAAAAATATCGACAGCTGCCACGCCTCCGTAGGCTGGAACATCGTTGAGCCATACCTTGCTCGCCTTGATGGGGGGCTGTGTGTGGCCAAAGTTGATGAATGCGCCTGAAGAACACATGGGAGCAAAAGTTCCGGTCGTTACTACATCCACCTCTCGGGCTGCTTGAACAGGACCTTTCTTCTTGACCACTCCGACCATTTCTTCCGCTGTAAGTACGACAGCCTGTCCTTTTCTGATTTTTTCGTTGATCTCTTGATAAGTCTTCTGCACTACTCCCATGGCTCATTTTACCTTCTTCATTTGTCGAATCTATGCAATTCTCGCGAGTGATTTTCAGGGATAAATCCATACATATGAAAAATTTTTCGCCTTATCTTTACTCATTTTGTTCCAGAGTCAATAGCGCCGACCTTTTCTTGCGGCAAACCGCCTTTTCACGAATGCTGCAGAGGAGGCACATAAGGCTGAAGAACCTGACGCAGCTCATCGGGCAGACTTCGGGATTGCCAGGATCTATCGATGGCAACAAGAGTGGCTTCACCGTGAGCGATCAGAGCATCCCCTTCAGATGGGTAGAAATAAAACCCAAAGGTCAGAACCTTGCTTCTTGCCTGCATGATGTACACTGCGAGCCGCAGGCTTTCCCCATACCGTACCGGTTTATGGAAGCTGCAAGACGCCTCCACGATGGGAAGGCCGAAACCTTCCTCCGTGTTTCGGAATATCTCTTGCGGGGCTAAACCGAGATGGCGGAAAAATTCCTCGATTCCCTGGTGACAGTACCTGAAGTAAGATGCAAAGTAAACCACACCATAAGGATCCGTATCGCCGAAACGGACCGTAATGGGGATTTCAACAGATTTCCCAGGAGGTGGTGCAATAGGATTTGTCATTGTGTGCTCCTCTCCTTTGGGCAGGTGGCATTTTCATGTCCTGTTGCGTCTCATTCAAGACGCTCATTGTCCTGTTTGGCTGCTTGCCGCAGACGTGCTATACGCTCTTTGGCGATTCTTTTGTATGTCTCCATGAAGTGGGCGGGTGGAGTGGCGCGGTCTGCTTCCGGTTTCCTTTGGAGCCGGATGGCCTCTTCAGGGCAGGTGGGCACGCACAGGCCGCAGCCAATGCACCGGTTTTGAATGATGACAGCCGATGCCCCGTCCATTTGAACCGCATCCATCTGGCATCTTTCGACACAGGTTCCGCAGGCGGTACAGGTCTCCTGATCAAGGACTGCAAAATAGTTTGAAGCGACATAGTTGGCTGGATCGGGAAGCCTCTTGAGGTTTTTAAGAATCTGGCAGCAGCATCCGCAACAGGTACAAATATTGACTACTTTTTGAGCATTGGAGGGTTGAAGCACCAGGCCGCTTTTCTCTGCGCTTTCAAGTATTTTTAGTGCATCTTCCCGGGTGATGGGACGGCCGAGGCCGTTTTCTTCATAAAATTGGGCCCCGGTCCCGAAGACCAGGCAGGATTCCAGGGGTTTTTCACAGCCCTCTCCGGTGATTCGGTGCTCCTTCCTGCAGATGCAGGGAGCCACAACGATCTTTTGCTGTTCCTGGATGATATTGCGGGCCTCTTCATAAGGCATCACAGCCTGTCCTGAGGGGATGGCCCTGGAAATGGGGATTGTGCGCAGTTGAGGCGTTTTCAGCCGGTTTGTCTTTCCGAAGAAATAGGGCAGGTATTCGTTCATGTCTCGGATCAGGTCCGCACTGAGGTCATTTACATGATATTCCCAAATGCCGATGACGAATTGAGCTGCCATATAAAGAGATGTGTCTTTTTTGCGAATCCTGAAGATAAGCCCTTTTCTGGACATGGCTTCGAGTCTGGGGGCCAGGGTGTCCACTGTTTCGCCTGCACGTTTTGCAATTTGTTCAGGTGTTTCCGGCCTGAGGGTGAGAAGCTGGGCGAGGGCCGCTTCCTCAGGAGTGAAAAGCCTCTGAAGGATGCGGATTTCAACGCCCGATGGAGTTCGAGGAAAGCCTGCAGGCAGGCGGTCCAGGTGGGTCGCGAGTGTTTCATATACCTTTTGATTTGATTCCATTATTTCTCCTTTAAGGCGAGCCGCTGTTCGTCGTGGTCGGACGGTTCTTTTACACAAAGTCGTCAAGGAATTTAATCTGTTTGAAATATCAAAATCAAATTGTTTGAATAGAAAGCGGTCGGCGTTTAGTCGGGTAATTTGTAGCATATGGAAAAAGAAGGGCTTTTCTGAAGTGCATATGCGTAAATGAATGTGCAGGATTCAAAGGCTTTGACTATGAAAGAACTTGTCGTGGGATGTTCTCAATTGGATGTTCTTCCCGGAAATATCTGGAAGAATGTGGAAAAGGCCGAACGCCTGGTTTCTGAAAATGCAGAAAAGGGATGCCGGCTGCTTATTTTTCCTGAAATGTGGTCTTGCAGCTTCGTTTATTCGAGGCTCAGGGAAATGGCGGAGACAACCCCTCACGTTTTGGAAAGATTTCAGGAATGGGGGCGCCGCAATGAAATGGTTTTGGTTGGGAGTCTGCCGGAGAGGGATGGAGATGCCGTTTTCAATAGTTCGTATGTCATAGACCGCACTGGAGAAATTGTTGGGAAATACCGTAAAATCCATTTGTTTTCTTACAATCGTGAGCATGAGTATTTCGGCAGGGGCGAAAAGTCCGTTGTCTGTTCTACTTCTGTGGGCCGTCTGGGAATCATGATATGTTATGATTTGCGTTTTCCCGAGCTGGCGCGCCGCCTGGCTCTGGATGGCGCTGAAATCCTTTGCATATCCGCCCTTTGGCCCACTACGCGTATCAATCACTGGTCCCTCCTGCTTCGAAGCAGGGCTCTTGAAAATCAAATGTTTGTAATGGGATGCAATGGATGTGGAAAGGAACAAAATCTGCGTTACGGCGGCGCCTCCGCCATTGTATCTCCAACAGGGGAGCTGCTGGCTGAAGGCAAAGATGGGGAAGAACAGGTGATAACCACTTTGGATCAGGATCTCATGACGGCCTTTCGCCGGCAGATTCCCTGTTTTGAAGACCGTCTGCCGGGTGCCTATAATATCATATGATGTTTTGCGAGGATCAGTGTCGTAAGGGGATCAAAAAAAAATGGTTCGGAAAGAGTTGCGATGCTATATTTAAATGTTAAGTTAAAAAAATCACAAAAATTGGCTGGGAAAAGCGGTTTTTACAGTCCGTTGATCCGGGGATAATGGCTTGAACGTTGACCCGTTTTATTGAAAATGCTTTTTAAGAGAGGATGAAAGGGATGTCCCAAAAAGAAACTGAAGCGATGGAGCCCAGAAATGTGGGTTCTGCCGCACCCGTTAGAAATCCGTACATTATTAATTTCTGCAAAGTATTAGTGGAAAAAAAAGGCGAAAAGATTGAAGGTGAACCGTTGAAGAAACTTCTGAACGACATGTACCGCCTTTTTGAATGCATGCTGGGCCAGAACATGGTCGAAGCCCTGCCTGAAAATCATCGTCAAGAATATCTAAAGATCACCGAAGATCTGAGCAAACTCTCCTATGAAAAGATCGGGGAGATTTTTGATCGGAACCTTCCCAACTATGAAGAGATCATGAAGAATACCATGAGGCAGTTTGCTGAAATTTTTATGAAAAACAAAGATTTTAATGTGGCGGACTATCCTGTTCCCATTGAAGTTCTCTCTGAGTCTTAGAACCTATCCAAAAACTCGCAGTCTCATCGGAACACCCCCTCATTCCCCCCTTGAGGGGGAATAAAAGGGGGGTGTCGAGAACAATCCTTCATGTTGGGTTTCGCTCAGCTGTTTCCGGTTGGCGGGTGGATGGCAGACTCGTGGTTAATTTTAAAGATCGGTATCAGGGAAGAGAGGAAAAAGAGAATGCAGGAAGATAAGACAATATGTCCTCATTGTGGTAAGAAAATGAGCAAGTGGCGGACTCCCCCTTTTTCAACCTGGAGTTCAGAGTTTCTTTACGTCTGCTTTAATGACGAGTGCCCCTATTATGTCAGAGGTTGGAAGCACATGGAAGGCAGTATGCAGCACAAATGTTCCTACCGCCACAGATACGACCCTGTGGCTGGAACGACCGGGCCGCTACCTGTTTGCTCCGACGATGCTGGTAAGATGGACATTATCGAAGAGTGATCGATAGCATCCAATTTTAAAAAAAATTATATCACGAAAGAAAAAATGGGGAACGGACACCGCCTTTCCCCATTTTTTTATGCCTGAAAGACTTCTTGGATTGAGAATGAATATGAGCCTACCAATGCCTCAAGGAAAAACTGGTGAGGGGGAGACATTCGTTGTCTAAACAAAGACGTTCCTTATTTTCCCGCTCATGAAGCGTGGTTTCCCACTCCCCGCATCCTCAGCACCGGCTCGTTGCAAAGGGAAAACTTGAGCCAGAGGAAAGCGAGCCTCAAAAGCGCTTCATCGCTTTCCCGTACAGCTTCGCTTTCGCCTTCGGGGAGATCGAAGAGTTGCAAAAATCGGCTTCCCAGAACAAAATCCCTGAATTTATCCAGGTTGTAACTGGCCAGGAAAAACATCTGTTGCTGTTTTTCAGAAAGGCCGGAACCCTGCATCACTTTGGGGTGGGTGATGATTTCCATCCAGAGATTATTGAATTCGTTATATTTTTCAAGACCTTGATCCTGCGTCCATTCCTGGATAGACCATGTCCTGGATTCTTCGAATCCGAGGCAGTGAGGTTCGTGAAGCACGAAAAAGTCTTCCTGGACCGTGCCGTGGCGGCGATGCATCCGTGATGCTCTGGCCACGGGATAAATCCTGCAGGCAGCGGGACGGTCCTCATAAACCCGGCAGCCTTTGGGAGTCACAAAGGGGCAGGTCCTGCGCGGGTCTTCCTGCATCTGAAGGTAAATCATGGGTAGATTGCGCCGTGTGTCAAGCTCCGTTTGGGTATATTGATTCAGAAAAGTGCCTGCATCCAATCCCAAATGGTTCTTGAGGCGCAAAATGTCATATGGAGTCAGGAGCAGTTTCAGCTCACGACAACATTCGGTGAAACAGGGGACATGGGGGTGGCAGGCAAATTTGAATTGCCCACCTTCCAGAGGCTGTAGCATTTCCTGAATTGCTTCTGGGGCTGTCTTCTCGAGGGACATGGTTATTCCTTACGGCTTTTTCGGCGGCGATCAACAACCGCCTCTCAGATCACTTGATAGAGCTCATCCATCTGACTGCGAATATAGCGGAACGCCAGCCTCAGGAGCGCCTCATCGTCTTCACGTACCTGGCGGAGCAGTTCATCGTCCACCTCATAGAAGGTTTGAAATCGCTTGTCGTTGAGCATCTCGGCAAATCGATCCAAATCGTAAGCGAGGAAAAGCAGCTTCCCGAGACCTGCGTCCATGGGGGCTCCGGGCTTGAAGGAAGGAGGGAGAACGGAATGAAAAGCGCGCTCCATTTCCACATAAGGAGCTACTCCCTGGGTGTCCAACCATTCCTGCACAGTCATGGCCGTCGATTCCTTCAAGCCCATACATCGGTCGCTGCCAACGATCATCTGGTATTCCCCTTCCCTGGAGGCCAGGTCGAGGGGAAACATGCGGCACGCCCATGGGCGATTGTCGTAAACGCTGCAACCGTCTTTGGTGACGAGCTTACAATAGAGGGTTTCCGGGTCCATATCGAACTGGACCACGGGAATATGGGTGACGCGCGCCAGAAAATGGCGCGTGTATTTTGCGAGAAACTCTCCCGACCCGATTTTGAGGGAGCGGCGAAGACGCAGCACATCATAGGGCGTGAGATAGATGTTCACGTCCCTGCAGCATTGAGTGAAACACGGAAGGGTGTCTCGACAGGCGAAACGGAATGTGCTCTCTGAAGTCAGGATGGGGGCTTCCTTGGGTGACGAATTAGGGTGCATGTGTTCCTCGATCTTTATTTGTCCAGCAGAGATGCCTGATAATTTTTGAAGTTCGGATTGCCTTGCAACAGCTTTTCCACAACGGCAAAAGCTTGCGGATCACAGCAGGCAATGAAATTGCAATCGCATTTGCGCTGGCATTCCTGGCAAAAATAGTCTTCGTCGAGGGGGGTTCCACAGTAGCAGGTGGGTTCCATGACCAACTGACCATTTTCCCACTTCGCGATGAGGTAGTCCTGCTGGTGGGCTTTCAACATATCCAATGTTACAGTCATCGGTGAAGTTCTCCTTTTTTCAAAAGAGATGAGCAATGAAGGGTGAGCGGCGGGAAACACATTGGATTTCCCTCGCTTCATCCCTCATTGCTCATCGTGGTTCTATTCTGTCTTCCGGCGATCAGGGCAGTGCGGCAGCCAGAAGCTCAGAGAGTTCCGTGATTTCAAGATCATCCTGTTTTTCCAGGCTCTTGCAGGCATCCGTCAACATATTTACACAGTAGGGGCAGGATGTGGTGAGAATCTCGGCTCCGTGCTCTACAGCGTCTTTTATGCGCAGCTCTCCGAAACGTTCTCCCATGGGAGCTTCGGCCCAGATGCGTCCTCCACCGCCGGCGCAGCAGAGGCTCATTTCGCGGCGGCGGTCCAGTTCCCGTGCTTCCACTCCGGGAATGCTGTTCAAAAGGTTCCTGGGGGTGTCGTAAATGCCGCTGTGGCGCCCAAGGTAACACGGGTCGTGGTAGGCGACTTTCTTTTCAAGGCTCTTGGGGAAGGAAAGCTTGCCTTCCGCGAGAAGTTTTTCCAGGAGTTCCGTGTAATGGATCACTTCCCATTCCCCGCCCAGTTCGGGATATTCATTCTTGAACGTCCAGAGGCAATGGGGAGAAGTGGTGATGATTTTCTTGACCCCTTTGCCGTTGAAAAGTTCGATATTGGACTGAGCCAGTTTCATGAAGAGCTCTTCATCTCCCACTTTTCGAACGCTTTCCCCGCAGCAGCTCTCTTCCGCACCGATCACTCCAAAACTCACCCCGGCAGCCTTCAAGAGCTGAGTGATGCTCCTGGCGATCTTGGTGCTGCGAGGATCGTAACAGGAGTGGCAGCAGACGAAAAGAAAATATTCTGTATCGGGGCCGAATTGCGGCACATCGAGGCCCTTTTGCCAGTCCGTTCGTTTTTCACGTGGGCCGGACCATGGGTTCCCGTTGGCATGCGCACTGCCAAGGATAGGTCTGAGATTGGCAGGAGCCATGCCCGCCCCTACAAGGCTCGCCCTCATGCCGCGAACATTGTCCACGATCTTTACGCCGCGTGGGCAATTGGTTTGACACATACTGCAGGTGGAACAGGCGAAAAGCACCTCTTCGTCTTCAAAACCTTCCATCCCCATTTGGCCCAGACGCTGCATGTGTCGAATGTTGAACGTCTCGCTGGTCTTGCCCGGAACAAGCCGCCAGGGGCAAAGATTGGTACAAAGGCCGCATTGCATGCACCAGTTGAGGGTTTGCGCGCCCATTTCGGCAAGGTAATCCCTCATTTCCAATGAAACAACTTTGGGTTCCATATGTCATCGCTCCTTCAAATCTGTGGAGAGTCGGCAATTCAAAGAAACAGCTCCTTCCAAACCAGTTTTCATGCAGAAGGTCGGTATCCGTTCACCAACTTTCCCTGTCCGCAGATGGCACAGAAAGTGAGTATCAAATTTTTTGAACTTCCTTGTGCTCTGTGGTGAACGCATACGAAGATTAAAAACCTTTGTAGGGATTGGGTCCGACCTCTTCCAATTTGGATGAAAAATCATCCAGAATTTGAGGCAATCGATGATAATCCATGATGGAAATCTGCTCCAGTCGAACCCTGTCGGATTCCAGAACAAGACGGTTCAACGTTTCCTGGATTTTGCTCATGCGGATGTTGGCCAGTTCGCTGCCCTTGACGAAATGACACTGGTAATCGTCTCCGTGTTTGCAGCCGAGCAGAAGTATGCCGTCTATTCCTTTGGAAAGTGCGTCTGCGATCCATACCAGATTCATGGAACCCAGGCAGCGGACGGGCAAAATGCGCACCCATGGATTATAGCCCATGCGCCGAATGCCGACCATATCCAAGGCGGGATAGGCATCGTTTTCGCAAGCCAGCACCAGGATGCGAGGTTTTTCTTCGTATTCGTCAGGCACCTGGATGCTCTTGATCATATTGCCGACCATACCTACGGAATAATTCTTGAACGAGATGATACGTTCCGGGCATGCTCCCATGCAAACACCGCAACGGCGGCATCGGGTGGGGTTCGGCAGGGGATTGCCCTTTTCGTCTTCATTGATGGCGCCAAAGGGGCATTCTTCCGTACAACGTTTGCACTGAGTGCAACGCTGCATGAAGAATTCGGGGTAACTGAGATCGCCGGCACGCGGATGAACCGCCTTTCCCTCTGCGACCATTTCCACACATTGGATGGCTTTCAGCGCGGCTCCAGTGGCATCGTCGATTGCCCTTGCGTAATCCATGGGAGCTCGAACGGTCCCTGCGGGATAGATGCCGGTTCTCCTCGATTCGTAGGGAAAGCAGACAAAATGGGAGTCGGGAAAGCCATACTTGAGAGCCGGCAGCTCCGGTCCCTGGCGATACTGGAGGTTCAAGATATTGGATGCGAGGATGGTATCGGCGGGAACTTCCTGGGCTTCTTCCCCTTCCTTTTGAGCCTGTGCTTTGTAGGGTTCCCCGAACGCCGTGGAAGGAACCATGCCGTTGGCAAGCACGACCAAATCCAGGGATTCGGACATGATGGGAGAACGCGTGAGAATGTCTTCAGCGAGGATGATGAGACTTCCCGAACCGTCATCTTCAATACCGCTCACCGTACCCCGAACAAAGATGACTCCATCTTTCTGCAATTGCTTGTAAAGGAGTTCGTAATTTCCGTTGGCACGGATATCTTTGTAAAAAATATAAACTGCCGATTCGGGATTGGCCTCTTTGAAGTATTTGGCTTGCTTGAGGGATTCCACACAGCAGGCGGCAGAGCAGTAGGGCAGGTGTTCAGGATCGCGCGAACCGGCGCATAAAATGAAAGCGACGGCATTTACAGGTTGACCATTGGACGGCCGCTTGACATCACCCGATTTGAACAGAGGTTCCAGTTGAGAGGCGGTGATGACATCGGGAAACTGCCCGTACCCGAGATGTCCCAGTTTCTGGGGATCGTACTCGACGGCCCCTGTGGTCAAAACGATCGATCCCACCCGTTCCTGGACCTGGTTGCCGTTTTGAGCGATCTGAACATCGAACATGCAGGGAGCGCCTGAAACCTGCGCCACCTGCGCACCGGTATAGACCGTGACCTTGGGTCGCTCGGTCACCTCCTGAATGAGGCCCTGCAGGTCGAGTTCCTGAAGCTCTTCATAGGGGGGCTGAGAAGGAGGCAATTTATACACATCCTTCAGATACCCACCCAGTTGATCCGTTTTTTCGACAAGAATCGTTTCGTAACCCGCCTTGGCCGCTTCATTGGCTGCAGTGATTCCAGCCAGTCCTCCACCCACAACGAGAATGCGCTTGCTCAGATTTTCCGCCTCGAAGGGTACCGGGGATTCGGATTCCATGGCTTTGGTGATTCCCATGCGGAGAAAATCCTGGGCCATCATCTGAGTATCTTCATCATTGGCGGGATGAGACCAAACCACCTGCTCCCGGAGATTGACCCTTTCGACGACCTTATCCGGGGAAAAAGCAAAGACATCGGTCATGACCCTGGGCGAACAGGCCGCTATGACGGCGGTGTCGATTTCGCCGGATTCGAGATCGGACTTGATAAGGGCGACTCCTTCAGGACTGCAGAGAAACGGATGCTGCTTGCAGACGGGAACATTGTATTCGGATGTGGCCACCCCGGCTAGGGCTTCCATGTCGAGTGCATCACCCAGCCCGCAGCCTGAGCAAATATAGACCCCCATTTTCTTTTCCATTGAGCTACCTCCTGCACGTTGCCTGAATGGCTTTGAGAGCTGCTGCGGTTGCATCCTGAACACTGGATGCAACGTCCACCGGGCTTTTTACACATCCTGCGCCAATGATTCCGGCAGTGGGCTGCGCTTTGAGGATAAATCCATTGTCATCGTATGCGGCATCCGCCGGGATTTTAGTGGTGGCGGAGCTGGGCACCATTCCGGTGGCGAGCACCACGAGGTCGTACTGTTCCTTGAGAATTTTGCCGGTAGCCTGGTCTTCCACCTGCACGGTGACCAGGCCGGTGGCAGGATCTTCGGTGATTTCTCCAGCCTTTCCCTTGATGAGGGTAACCCGGTCGTCGGATTGAACTTTATTGAAAAAGTCTTCGTACTTTCCAAGAGCGCGGATGTCGATATAGTAAATGGCGGCCTGTGCCTGTGGGTTTTGTTCCAAAAGATAGGTCGCCTGCTTGAGAGAAGCCAGGCAGCAGACGCCCGAACAATAGGGCAGGTGGTTTTCATCGCGGGACCCGGCGCACTGGATGAAAGCGATTTTGTTGACTTGCGTGCCGTCCGAGATGCGGGTGATTTTGCCGTTGGTCGGCCCGTTGTAGGAAGCGAGGCGCTCCATCATGACATTGGTGATGACATTTCGGTGTTTGCCTGCGCCGTAGTAGATGATTTTTTCCGCCGCGTATGGCTCCCAGCCCGTTGCCCAAACGATGGCTCCGACCTTCAGGTCGAATTGCTCCGGTTGCATGGTGAGATCAATGGCGTCATAGGGACAGGATGCTTTGATTTTTTCCGCTTCAGGCGTTCCAATGACTTCCGGAGCCAAAACGTACCGCATGGGAAATGCAAATTCGTGGGGCAAATACGCAGCCTTTACTTTATCCATCCCGTAATTGAAGTCGTTTGGGATTTCTGTTTCCGCCGCCGCAGCGCAAAGGCCGCATCCGGTGCATTTTTCATTTACGAAGCGAGGACTGGTTTTAATGGTCACGTCAAAGTCTCCCGCTTGACCTTCGATCTTTTGAACTTCCGCCATAGTGAAAAATCGTATAAGGGGGTTGCTTTTGATGCGGCGAAAGTTGATTTCCAATCCACAGTTGGGAGGACATAATTTGGGAAAATACTTGTTCATCCGTGTAACACGTCCGCCCAGATAGGGCTGTTTTTCTACCAGATAGACCTGGCAACCAGCTTCAGCGGCCTCCAAAGCGGCGCTCAAGCCACTCATGCCGCCTCCCACCACTAGAATGCTCCGGTTTCCGCTCAACGAATCGGCCATATAATTCCTCCGTGGTCTGTGTTTTATCCAGGTTGCATGGATTCATGGAAATGGGCAGGGATGCCTCTTTTGGTGCTGCAGTTCCCGAAAGAACAACAAACAAGAAAGACTAACTCACTTGTGAAGACATTTTCAATACAAAAATTCCAGCCGGGTTCACATGAGACGAGCAAGGAGGAAGAGGGGCAGCAAGGGAACGAAGCACAATACGGAAAGAGCAAAAAAAAACCTCCGAGTGTAGAACACACCCGGAGGCCAATTATCCAAGGTTCGCTATTACACGATGTTTACAACAGGAACCTTCTTCATCGTCCACTCACCGGTCTTGGGATTGTACACTGAGTTGACGAATACCTTCCAGTTCGCTTCATCCATATTGGGATAGTCAGCGCGGAAATAGTAACCGGGCCAACGGCTTTCCTCACGGAAGAGCACGTGACGCAGATGGCTTTCTGCAATCCACATACGGTGGGTATTTTCCCAGCAACGAAGCAGTTCGTGCAGGCTGGATGCAGCCAGCTTCTCGGAGTCTTCCTTCAGCATGCCAAGGAGTTCAAGACCTTTTTCCAGGAGAGCCTTGTTGGTGGTGAACTGTGCGCTAACGCCGGCGACATATTCATCCATGATCTTCTGGAGGCGGAACATGAACATCTTGGGTTTGATGAAGTTGGGGTTGATGTCGGGATCGCTGGAGAGTGCGCCAAATTTCTCGAAGAGAGCCAAAGGTGCAAGGATTTTCTCTTTCCATGCAGCGATGGTCGCATCGTCAACCTGAGGAGCAACGTTGTTGTCCAGGATGTATGCGATAGCGCCCTTGGCTGCGATACGGCCTTCTGCGTGCGAGCCGGAGGAGAACTTGTGGCTGGATGCACCGGCGCCGTCACCAGCGGTGAAGAGACCCTTGACGGTGGTCATGTGGTTGTATACGCCAATGGGTTCCCACTGCTTCTTGTATTCTGCAGGCATAACATCTTCGGGACCGCACACCCAGGCACCGGAAGCGCCGGAGTGAGAACCGATGAAGTAAGGCTCTGCAGGAGCGATTTCAGAAGATTTCTCTTCGGGCTGGATGTTGCTGCCCGCCCAGAGGAGAGCCTGGCTGATGGTCATATCCAGGAAGTCTTCCCATGCTTCTGCTTCCAGTTCCTTCATCTTTTTCTTGAAGGCCTTGGGATCGTCTTTGTACTTGGCTGCCAGGTTGGCGATGGCCTCTTCCGTTCTCATGTAGATGGGGCCTTTACCTGCCATGATGTCTTCCATACCCAGCCAGTTACGAAGGTTGGCGGGGATGGGCTTGGCCAAGCCGTAGGGAGCCCAATTGGGAAGCTCGTTGGCGCGGGTTACCATGTATTCCTCACCCAGAGCGTTGGTTGCACGGGATTTGAACAGGAGGAACCAGGCGCCTACAGGGCCGTAACCATCTTTGAAACGTACGGGGATGAAGCGTACTTCCTGGCAGGTCATTTCTGCACCGGCCTTGATGGTGAAATATGCGGTAGAACCGGAGTTCCAGGGGGGATACCATGCACGACCCAAACCTTCACCTACTGAACGGGGACGGAAAACGTGCACCGCGCCACCCATCATAGCGATGGTTGCTTTTGCCTTGAAAACGTAGAACTTGTCTTCACGTACGCTGAAGCCTACACCACCGATGCACTTGTCACCGTCCATGAGGGGCTCAACAATGAAAACACGTTCGTACAGCCAATCCTTGAAGCCGGCTTCGTTCATGGCGTTCTTGGCGGCTTCCGCAACGATGACCTTGTAGGATTCACCGTTGATCATGATCTGCCAGCGGCCTTCATGAACATACTCGCCCTTTTCATCTTTCCAGATGGGAAGACCCCATTTTTCAAAAAGATGAACGGAAGAGTCAACGTGGCGTGCGATATCATATACCAGGTCTTCACGGGAGATGCCCATGAGGTCCTGACGTACGTATTTTACGTAATCTTCAAGGGTGTTCTTGCCCTTGGCGTAGCCAATGTACTGGTTGATGGCGGAAAGACCCATAGCAACAGCGCCGGAACGGTCCATAGCTGCCTTATCAACCACGGTTACCTTCAGACCATGTTTTTTTGCCCAGTAAGCAGCTTCGAAGGTAGCGCCACAGGCGGACATACCACCGCCAATGATCAGAAGATCGGTATCGACGACTACGGTTTCAAAATTAGGCATATCGTTACCTCCTTATGGGGTTGTTGTTACTTCAGGGTGGGAAGGGTATCCTGGCCAGTAGAAGCAGGTTCGGTACAGAGGATGGGGCTCTTGATGTCATCCGTACCCGTTGCATACCCTGCCAAAGGATTCGCCTTGCCTTCCGGGGTGGTCCGGATGGGGAACTTGAAGCGTTTTACCTGGCCGTTACGGAACTTAACGGTCCACATAATGTCTTCGGAACCACGGAGGGGCACCACTGAAGCTCCCATAGGAACGAAGTCGGCGTAGGCGCGTACGTCAATGGCCTGCTGGGGACAGATCTTAACGCAATTGTAGCATTCCCAGCACATTTCGGGAGCGCGGTTGTAACCTTTCATTTTCTCTTTGTCGAGAACCATCAGGTCCTGGGGGCAGATGTACATGCATGCTGTCTTGTCTTGGCCTTTGCAGCCATCGCACTTTTCAAGGATTACATAACTTGGCATAACTATCCTCCTAAGAGTTTATACTTTATCCTTAAGCCTATCGTTCACAATTGTCTGGAAGCCCTATCTGTGCCCTACACCTCCCTTCTTGAATCCGCACTCACCCTCTTGCCGAGAGCAAGCTGTTTGGTAGAAATGATCACTGCTGTGTTTTACTTATCTCTTCTTCACGTCCCAAGCGATTCCAACGTGAAGTTTGATCGCCAGTCTTAATGCTGTACCCCGAGCCTACCCTTCATGCCGGTAATTCTTTCCGAAAAAAAGGACCGCTTGCTTGTGCATTATATTGCAAGCTCATTATAGGGACGGTCTTCCCATTGTCAAGGGAAAAATATGCAAATTTTCACAAGTGCAAAAACTGACATGCCGAAAGGGAGGAAAGAGACGATTTCGGCCGTATGACGGCCACCAAACGCACATGTCTTTATAAATCATGCGGGCGGATAATTAGCACGGATGAATCAAAAATGCAAGGCCGGAGAAAATGAGATCAGGTGCCTTTTGTGCTTGAATCTACAGGCGCAGGAGCTGTTTTGGTTGTCGCTTCTCATGAGAAAAAACGAACGATACCCGCTTTCCAGGGAATGGAAAGCGGGTATCGTTAAAACAAAGCCACCAGTGATGCAGGCAATGGCGAACTTATTTTACGGTAGACTGGTAATAGGCCATGAGAATCTTTGCCACTTCCGGACGGGAGAATTCCGGTGGAGGAGCCTGACCCTCAGAAAGCATGGCGCGTACTTTGGTTCCGGAGAGCAGAATGAAATCATCTTTTGTATGGTCGGGAACGTCGCGCATCATGACAACGCGTCCGAGCTTCTTGGACCATGCGGTGTGGTCTGCCATATAGATTTCGATTTCGAGTGCACCCTTGGGTACCTCTTCGGTGAAAATGGTTTGAGCGTCAAACGGGCCATAGTAGTCGCCGACGCCGGCATGGTCACGGCCGACGATGAAATGGGTACAGCCGCAATTCTGACGGAAGAGAGCATGCAACACGGCTTCGCGGGGACCGGCGTAGAGCATGTCGAAGCCGTAACCCGTGATCAGAACCGTATTGGGTTCAAAATAGAGTTCCACCATCTTCCGGATGCATGCATCACGAACATCTGCAGGGATATCCCCTGGTTTCAGGCGGCCAAGCAGCATGTGGATGAGAATACCATCGGCCTTGACATCGTTGTAAGCCATGCGGCAGAGTTCTTCGTGGGCGCGGTGCATGGGGTTACGTGTCTGGAAGGCAACCACTTTTTCCCATCCGAGCTTCTGCATCTCTTCACGGATCTGGTAGGCGGTGCGGAAGGTTTCAGGGAAATCCAGCTCAAAATAGGAAAAGTTGAGCACTTTGATGGGGCCGGAAATGGCGAAATTGCCCACTGTATTGAAAGCCTTCACTCCCGGGTGTTCCATATCGGTCGTGCGGTAGACTTTCTCTGTCATGAACTTCATCTGGTCGGCGGTGACTTCTTCGATATCTTCCACATCCATGATCGCCAGAACAGGCTGGCCGGCGACGTTGGGATCACGCAGAGCGATTCTTTTGGCACCTTTGATGCGAGCAGCCTCTTTTTTCACCATGTTCAAAATGGGAACAGGGAAAAAGATCCCCTTTGTCGTCATCATCTTTTCTGCACAGCTCATGGCATCCGCGACATTCATGAAGCCGGTCAGCGGGTTGAAATATCCGCCACCCAGCATGACGGCGTTTCCGGCTGCTGCAGAAGACACGACGATTGAAGGCAACTCAATCGCTTCCTTGGCCAATTCCGCGCGTATCTTCGGGTCCATAACGTAAAGCGGGTTCAACGTTTTCGATCCATGTGGCTTAATCATAATTCTTTCCTCTCTAACCTGATTCCTGATTGATGAATTTCTCCGCTAACACGTGAAACAAAACACTCATGCCAGACATGCAGCGTGCGCCTTGAGGCACTTGACAACCCTTCTGAACGACCTGCAGTAGGCCCGCCGCCTTTGATAGCATCCCTTCCAGACAGCCAACATTCAAGCTGGAGACGGGCGTTCCCTCGTACCTGAAACGCTCATCATACCCGCTGGATGAGAATACCTGAAAGTCCGCTTTTCTTCCGCACTTCAATCGTGCTAACTGTTATCAAATTTTCCATTGATGTCAAGCTGAAACTGTTATGTTTTTCACAAACACGAACCGAGAACCCATTCGAATTTCTTATTTATGTTCTTTGGCTGTGATCTTTTTAATGGATTTTACGGGAAGAGATGGGGCATTTATAGCGAATTCCATCTCAATAACTGAAAGATTTCAGAGAAAGAGAGATGTGACACCCACAAAAAGAGATTTGGGAAGCGCACGCATGTATTTCATGATAAACGTACCGGGCAGATCTGGATGAGGTATGAGTGCCCCACTCGTTTGATTTCGAAGATCGGGGGATTGGATCTGCCTGCGCAGGGGTGAGGCTTTCCCGGTGATGTGTCCACCTTGCAGGTTCATGTTACCCCATTACATCAGGTTGAGTTGAATGGCGGAAAAGTACTGGATGGCGACAACCGGCAGGCATGTGATTGTACTCATTTTGCTTTCGGTGCTTCTCATTGGTTTTGGAACCATGGGATACATCATCATTGAAGGGTATCCCTTTGTAGATGCCCTATATATGACGATCATCACTCTCACGACGGTTGGCTTCGGAGAGGTAAAGCCGCTGGATCAGAATGGGCGGATTTTCACGATTTTGCTCATTTTCTTGGGAGCCGGTTTTGTGGCATACAATCTGGCTTATTTCAGCCAACTTTTTCTCGATGGCGATTGGCTTGAGATTTACCGGAGGCGTAAGTTGGAAAAAACGCTCGAACAACTCAAAAACCATTATATCATTTGTGGTTATGGCCAGATGGGGCAGATCATCGTGCGGGAACTGCAACGCTATAACGTGCCCGCTGTGGTCATAGAAAATGACGATTCACTCCTCCTTAAAATAAAGGAGAAGGGGATACTTTATTTGGCAGGGGATGCTACGGAGGAAGAAAATCTCCTTGCCGCCGGCATCATGAAAGCCAAGGGACTGGTATCTGTTGTGAGCAAGGATACGGACAATGTTTTCATTGTCCTTACTGCCCGAGACCTCAAAAAGGATTTGTATATCTTCAGTCGTGCCGGCACCCAGGGCAGTGAGAAAAGACTGTGTAAAGCCGGAGCCAACCGGGTGGTCTCCCCATTTGCCATCGGTGCTACCCGCATCGCCCAAAATATCCTGCGTCCCACCGTGACCGACTTTCTGGAACTGGCCCTCTCGGAGGAAGGGATGGAATTGAGCATGGAAGAATTTTTCCTCTCCGATCAGTCCACCCTGATCGGAAAAAAGCTCATCGATTCGGGAATTCGAAGCCAATATAATCTGATCGTTGTCGCCATCAAGCATCACGATGGCAAAATGATTTATAATCCCTCGCCTCGACAGACGCTTGAAGCCGGCGATATCCTTGTGATGATCGGTCCGAGGGAAAACCTGCGTCGTTTTTCCAGCGAACTTTGATAATGCAGCCATCCTCCCTTGATTTACGGAAGATTCAAGCACTTCAAAAGATTTGACAAGAACAAATTGATTTCCTATAAACAAACAAATTTTGTAGGAAAAGAGACCTGATTCAATTTTAGGCCCTCGATCTACCCCCGTAAAGCGGGGCATTCACTTTTTCAGCTTCATCTTATGGAGGGACAAATGCAACAGGCGGTCATTGTCAGCGCTCTAAGGACTCCCGTGGGCAGTTTTGGAAAGTCTTTAAACTCCGTTCCTGCTGTAGAGCTTGGAGTAACGGCTCTCAAGGAATCTCTGCGGCGTATTCCATTGGAAGCCGAGCAAATCGATGAGGTCATTCTGGGCAATGTGCTTCAGGGAGGTTTAGGGCAGAATCCGGCACGGCAAGTAGCCATACACGCCGGCCTTCCAAAAGAAATTCCTGCTTTTACCATAAACAAGGTCTGCGCCTCCGGTCTGAAATCCGTTTTTCTGGCAGCACAGGCGGTCATGCTTGGAGATGCGGATGTTGTCGTTGCCGGGGGAATCGAAAACATGTCCCGGGCTCCTTATGTCCTGAACGGTTGCCGCTGGGGACAGCGCATGGGAGACGGCAAGTTGATCGACTTGATGATTCTCGATGGTCTATGGGATGCCTTTAATGGATACCATATGGGCATTACCGCCGAGAATGTATCCGCCAAGTTTGGAGTGAGCCGTCAGGAACAGGACGAGTTTGCTCTGGCGAGCCAGCAAAAAGCCGAAGCCGCGATAAAGAGTGGAAGATTCAAAGACGAAATCGTGCCCGTCGAAATCCCCCAAAGAAAAGGAAAGCCCGTCATTTTTGATACGGACGAACATCCCCGTTTTGGAACTACTCTCGAGGCCTTGAACAAGCTTCCACCTGCCTTCAAGCCCGATGGGACGGTGACTGCGGGCAATGCTTCGGGGATCAATGACGCAGCCTGTATCATCATCGTCATGTCGGAAAAGAAGGCGGCATCTCTGGGGCTGAAGCCGCTGGCGGCGATCAGAAGCTATGCATCCAGCGGTGTAGATCCTTCGATCATGGGGATTGGCCCGGTGCGAGCGAGCCAGAAAGCATTGGCTCGGGCGGGATGGTCTCCTCAGGATTTGGATCTGGTCGAAGCCAATGAGGCTTTTGCCGCTCAGGCCATCGTTGTGAACCGTGAACTGGGATGGGATCTTTCGAAAGTGAATGTCAATGGTGGGGCCATTGCCTTAGGGCATCCCATTGGTGCTTCCGGCGCCCGCATTCTGACGACGCTTCTGCACGAGATGCAGAAACGCGATGCCAAGAAGGGGTTGGCGACCCTTTGCATCGGCGGAGGGCAGGGATCGGCCATTGTCGTGGAACGTCCATAGGTTGCCAATGACTTTTTGGGAGAGAGGGAATTCACGTTATGGCATATGAAAATATCCTTTTCGAAGTGAAAGATGGAGTCGGTGTTCTTACTTTCAACAGGCCGAAAGCCTTGAATGCTCTGAACCCGAAGACCTTGGAAGAAGTGGAATCGGTCATCGACGCGACTCGAAAAGACGAAAACATTCGAGTATTGGTGCTCACCGGCGCGGGGGACAAGGCCTTCGTTGCTGGAGCCGATATTTCTGAGTTTCCCAAAATGAATCCCCTTCAAGCCAGAATGTTTGCCGAGAAAGGGCAAGAGGTCTTTTTTAAGTTGGAACAATTGCCCAAACCGGTGCTGGCCTGTGTCAACGGGTTCGCACTGGGTGGAGGGTGCGAAATCGCCATGAGCTGCGATTTCATTTATGCAAGCGATAAAGCCAAATTCGGGCAACCGGAGGTCAATCTCGGTGTTATCCCCGGATTTGGTGGTACCCAGAGACTGGCTCGTCTGATAGGCCGGGCCAAGGCCAAAGAGCTTTGTATGACGGGAGAAATGATCGATGCGCAACAGGCCAAAGACCTTGGTCTGGTCGCAAAGGTCTTTCCTGCGGACCAACTCATGGAAGAAACCATGAAGGTGGCGAAACTGCTGTCTACAAGAGGGCAGGGGGTTCTACGCAGCATCAAACAAGTCGTGGATCGCGGCATGGATGTAGACCTCAAAACGGGATGTGCGCTGGAAGCAGAGGCATTTGGCGTCTGTTTTGCCAGTCAGGATGCAAAAGAGGGGGTCTCCGCTTTTCTTGAAAAGCGCAAACCCCAATTCAAAGGAAGCCTGGAAAGCTGAGATGGGTACGGAGACTTCGAAAAATGCCAGGGGCGGAATGACGATTTCTGCCGCCGTGCACTGAGGTTTGTTGTAGAGGAAATTTGGTGAGGCAGCATTTTCACATGGAGGAGAGACCATGAACTTTGAACTGACCGAAGAACAACAAATGATCCAGGATATGGCTCGAAAGTTTGCTGAACGTGAAATCAAACCCGTGGCCGCGGAATTGGACCGTACGCACAAACATCCCGCTGATCTGGTCGCAAAGATGGGCGAACTCGGACTGATGGGGGTGACCATCCCCGAAGAATATGGGGGAGCCGGAATGGATTATATCTGTTACGTACTCTCCATGATCGAGATCTCCAAAGCGTGTGCCTCCTGCGGTGTCATCATGAGCGTCTGCAACAGCCTCTACAATTTCCCCGTGAATGCTTATGGGACAGAAGAGCAGAAGAAAAAATATTTAACACCCGTCGCCAGTGGTCAAGCCTTGGGCTGCTATGGTCTTACGGAGGCGGGTGCAGGTTCCGACCCGGCCAAGATGCGTACTACGGCCGTGCTGGACGGGAATGAATGGGTCATCAACGGGGTGAAAAAGTTCATCACCAACGGCAACGTTGCAAAATACTGTGTATTGGCAGCCGTTACGGACAAAAGTGCAGGCTACAAAGGGATCAGTTCCTTCATCATCGACTTTGAAAATACCCCAGGTTTCAGGGTGGGAACTGTAGAAGACAAGTTGGGAATCAATGCTTCGGGAACGGCTGAACTGGTTTTCGAAGATGCCCGTATCCCCAAGGAGAATCTCCTCGGAAAGCCCGGGGAAGGTTTCAAGCAAATGCTCACCACGCTGGATGGCGGCCGTATCGGTATCGCCTCGCAGGCGCTGGGCATCGGGTATGCCACTTTGGAAGAGGCCATTGAATACAGTAAGACGCGGGAACAATTCGACCGTCCCATTTCTTCTTTCCAGGCCATCCAGTGGAAGCTGGCGGATATGGCCACACAGCTGGATGCTGCGCTGCTTTTGACCCTTCGGGCCGCCTGGCTGGAACAGAATCACCGGCCCTATGAAAAAGAAGCCGCCATGGGCAAGCTGCTCGCTTCCGATGTCGCCATGTGGGCCGCTGTGGAAGGGGTGCAAGTTCTGGGTGGATACGGGTTCTGTAAAGACTATCCCATGGAACGGCACATGCGGGATGCCAAGATCACTCAGATTTACGAAGGAACCAACGAAATTATGCGGCTGGTGATTGCTCGTAACCTCTTGAAACAGCGGTAAAATTCCGTGTCGCGAAAGCCTTGAAAGTCTAAGAAAGCCAAACCCCCGAAAGACCGCAGTCTTTCGGGGGTTTCTTTTTGTCAGCAACTGACTTGATACTTTGAGGGTGCCTCGGGAGGCGGAGTGGCGCAGGCAACCAACGTTATACCCGAGTAAGTCTTTTTCCGTTGTTCATTTTTTGTCTTCCTCAGTTCATCCGTACGACCTGACGCCCCCGGGGTTCCAAGGAGAAAATCCCTTGCCTAGGATCTCATCATTCGGCGTTCCCGCCTCTGGATTCGCTTGATCGCTTTTTTCTTCTTGATGCGACGGCGTTCTCCTTTAGAAAGATAATAGTTGTGGCGACGCAAGACAGGTTGGACGTTCTTTTGAAAGTCTTTGCGGAGCTTACGTATTTTCTTTTCAATATTTTCTCTTGTTTCGGACTCCGACATTAAATATTCACCTACCTTTCCGCAAAAAACTTCGACGGTCTCAACATGCTTCTTTTTTCAAAAAAGCGCGAGTTGCTCTTTCCCGCCAGTCAGAGCAGTCTCAGCGCCCCATGGGTCTTTCGTTGGTTGCCTGCAAAAACCCCACAACCAAAAGAAAATAAATCAACTTTCTAAAGATATCAAGAAAATATAATTGATCCCCAGCACATTTTAAAAATATGCTCATCCCTGTGAAGCGAGATCGTAATGTGAGAAATGCATGGTGAAGGTTCCTCTTCCCTGGGTCGAAGACCGAAGTACGGTCGAATAGCCGAACATCTTTGAGAGAGGAGCGACGGCCTTGACGACCTGAATGGCCTTACGCGCTGAAATGCTTTCTACTCTCCCTTTGCGCAGACTGATGTCCCCCAGCACTTCCCCGAGAAATTCCTCGGGAACGAGGATTTCCACTGCCATGAAGGGTTCAAGCAGTATGGGGGCAGCCTGCTCGCACGCCTGTCTGAACGCCATAGTCGCAGCGACCTTGTAAGCCAATTCGCTGGATACGCCTTCCTGAAAGCTCCCTCCGAAGATCACTGCTTCCACATCTACGACCGGATAGCCGAGAAGGGGGCCACTGTTGAAGGCATCCTGGATCCCCTGTTCAAGTGCGGAGAAGTAAATTTCGGGGATGGAAGCGTCTCTGATCCTGTTTTCAATGAAATTGCCTTCTCCCCTTTGGCGTGGAGAGACACGGAGTTCCACCATGGCATAGTGCCTGGTCCCTCCGATCTCACGGTCGAAAACGGCTTGAGCCTGGGCCGCCTCGCGAATGGTTTCCCTGTAGACGACTTGTGGTTTTCCTGCATTGGCGATTACATGAAAATCTCGCTCCAGGCGGTTCAAGACGATTTCCAGGTGCAATTCACCCATTCCGCTGATGATCGTCTGGCCGGTATCGGGATTTTCGGTGAATCTGAAAGTCGGATCTTCCTCAGACAATTTGGCCAGGCTGTCCAGCAGTTTTTCCTGATCGGCCCTCGTGTTTGCCTCAACCGCGATGGAGATGACGGGTTCGTAGATATCAACGGGTTCAAGGAGGATGGGATGCCCCGGAGCGCATAAAGAATCGCCGGTTGTGGCGGATTTGAGCCCCATGAGGGCCACAATGTTTCCTGCCCCCGTTTGCTCGAGTCGATCGCGTTTGTTGGCGTGCATCTGGAAAATACGCGAGATCTTTTCTTTGGTGCCTTTGGTGACATTGAAGATATCACTGCCGACCTGTAGCTTTCCGGAATAAATGCGGGCATAGGTCAGTTTGCGTCCTTGGTCCATCTGAATCTTGAATGCCAGAGCTGCTAAAGGCGCTTGTTCACTGCTCGGACGCTCTTCGATCTCTTTTGTTTGAGGATTTTCTCCTTTGATAGGGGGAACATCGAGCGGGGAAGGAAGAAAATCCACAATAGCGTCGAGAAGAGGCTGTATCCCCTTGTTTTTCAATGCAGAGCCGCACAATACGGGAACGGCTTTGAGCTGTAGGGTGATCTTGCGGATGACGGGGATCAATTCCTCGGCGGAGATCTCTTTTCCCTCCAGATAAAGATCCATGAGGTTGTCATCCCATTCAGCCACTTTTGCCACCAGATTATCGCGGGCTTCAATGGCTTCCTTCAGAAGATCCGGTTCGATATCCTGATATTGATATTCAGCTCCAAGGGTTTCGTCGAGCCAGGTAATCTGTTTCATGCGCAGCAGATCGATCACTCCACGGAAGTTAGCTTCCTGTCCAAGGGGAAGCTGCAAAATAAGGGGATTGGCTTTGAATTTTTCTTCAATCTGTTGAACGACATTTTTGAAGTCGGCGCCGAGGCGATCCATTTTGTTGACAAAAGCGATTTTTGGAACGTGATATCGGTCCGCCTGGTGCCAAACTGTTTCCGATTGCGGTTCCACACCTCCAACACCGCAGAAGACGGCAATGGCCCCGTCGAGGACACGCAGAGAGCGTTCCACTTCGATGGTAAAGTCCACATGTCCCGGCGTATCGATCAGGTGGAATTCATGATTGCGCCAAAGACAGGTGGTCACGGCCGAGGTTATGGTTATTCCTCGCTCCTGTTCCTGTTCCATCCAGTCCATCACAGCGGTGCCGTCGTGAACCTCCCCCATTTTGTGAGATCGACCCGTGTAATAGAGGATCCTTTCAGTGACTGTGGTCTTTCCAGCATCGATATGAGCTATGATGCCGAAGTTGCGAAATGTATTGAGGCGACGTGCTTCAGCCATATTTACTTTTCCCCGATTGGGAGGTCAAAGAATATCTTTTCCCATTGGTAACGCAAAATGCCGGTGTCTCTTTGTTGAGAACTTCGGGTTTCGTGCCCCCTTCCTGCTCCAGATTCCAAAGATTGAAAACTACATGTCATTTTGGCCGCACCCAAATCCATTACCCTGTTTTTTCTGAAAATAGAAAAAAGTAATGTAAAGAAAATTGCATAAAGTGTCAAGGTAATGGAAAAAATGGCAAAATGTATTCCTCTTATGCTTTCCGTTTTGCAGCCGTTCACCGCAGAGGGATTGAAAAGCTCAGAGAATAAGGAAAGTTCAAAGCCGGCTGTTTTTTTCTTTTCTGCGTAATCTGCGGATATGCAAAGGGTGGTGAACGGTCATTGCATTTTTCCGCGGAAAATCCGGAAAACAAATCAAAATGCGTGCGATCGGCCGTTTTCCCACATGAAACAACGAACCCACTGACCAAATTCCCCACGTTCAAAAACTATTCTTCCATAAAAATTCTGGTGTTTCTCATGTTGAAAAACCCGGTGCAATAAGGGGCTTTAGCCCACCAGTCCGTTAGAATGCGTTCAATAACTCTAAATAAGTCTACATAAGGCCGGATACTTCATCAATAAGATCCTCAGCCCGCACATTTTCAGAAAAATTCATCCTAATCCTTGAAAATCCCGATTTATGGGGGTTGTCACTGGCGAGACTATGCTGCTAAGTAAGGGGCAATCCTAAACTCTTACGGTCCACCGCGAGGGCGATGTTGATTTTCTTTGAAAAGATAAGGAGAAACCAGTATGGCGCCTGATTCCTCACTCTGTAGGCACCAGCTGGGGGAAGCTCAAACAAGTCATCAACGGCATTTGCTGTTGAAGGCTACCCTTCCGTTTTGTCTTGGTCTTACGTTTTTTGCCACTCAAATTGAGGCAAGGACTGAACCGATCCGGGACTCCTGGAGTGAGATTTCGGCTTCGTTCCATACTCACGAAAGGTCATCCATGAAAAACCCGGGGGCGCTGAATTCCTTGTCCCCCTCATCAAAGTTTTTCAATTCTTCCCCTGCTGGCGAACGATGGAGTAACAGAAGTCAGATACCCATCCCTAATCAACCTGCGATTCAAAGACAAATCCGCTTCTACGAAGGAAAGGGACGATCGGATTTTTCTGGAGCGCTGGAGCGTTCCTGGTCCTATTCCACCGTTATGGCCCAAATTTTAGATTCTGAGGGAGTGCCCCCCGAATTGATAGCGGTAGTGATGGTAGAAAGCTGCTTCAAGGGAAGGGCATCCCATAAAGGAGCGGTAGGCTATTGGCAGTTGCTTGCGTCGACGGCACGATCGATGGGACTGAGAGTCGATCGTTGGGTGGATGAGCGATATGATCCAGTAAAATCCACTCAAGCTGCTGCAAAATATTTACGTTCGCTTTATGATCAGTTTGGTTGCTGGACATTGGCCATCGCTGCGTACAATTCCGGAGATGCCCCTGTGATGAGCGCCATCAAAAAACATGGAGTGAATGATTTTTGGGAAATTTCCAAGCGTGGCAGCCTGCCTCGGATAACGCGGGCTTATGTTCCGAAGGTTCTTGCGGCCATTCGGATCATGCGAAATTTAGATGCTCATGGGTTCGAAAGTCCACAACAGTTTCCCATTTACGACTATGAGTCCGTTTCCATTAAATCGCCTTTGCAACTTGAGCAAGTGGCGAAATGGATCAATGTACCCACGAGTGATTTGAGGGACTTGAACCCATCTCTGCGTCACGACCGCTTACCCCCTAATGGTGGGGTGAAGCTAAACTTGCCTTCCGGAGCTAGAGATAAGTTCGATGTAGCTTACGCGCGTTACACTTCCGGGAGAAATTAAACAATCACATAGTCCTACGGATCGAGACTGGAAGAGTTATTGAGTGCTGAAAGAAGAGTTTGACCATGAGTATTAGAATGCTGGCCGTTGAGCTTTACAGTGTAATGAAACGCGTCAAGGAGTTGGAGAAAAAGCTTGAAAACATGGCTCCCGGAACACCGGGAAGGGACGAAGTGGAAAGAGAGCTCAATAGAGAGAGAGCTGAACAAAAACGTCTGAAAAAAATGTTGGATGGCGCCAAAGAAGGCTAAAGACATTTCTTGCATGAAAAAGCTCAGAGGCAGCCGGCGGGAGTTCGTGCCCTTTCAGATTACAACGCGAGGGTGCCGGAAGAAGCGGCCTCAACATTGAGTCAAACAGCATCTCATCAGGATTGTAGTAAGCAGTTTATCAGGTTAAGGAAAAATTAGGGTATAGGTACTTCATCAAGTTCAATGCGTTTGCCCTCTTCCTTCATTCCGGGGAAGGGGGCATTCCAGCCGCTCTGAGATCCTCCAATCTTCCCTCCGTGCCGAACCTTTTTATTCAACCACCCAGACAGCGCAATTCTTTGCTTCAGTGACGACCTTCTTGGATACGCTGCCAAATAGAAATTCCTGTCTCTTACTCACCCCTCGCCTCCCAATGACGATGGTCCCGTAATTTCCCTTTTGCTGTTCCTGCAGTATGAGTTCGGATACAGTGACGAATTGACCGCAGACCTGGATCTTGATGTGGATGTTGTCCTGGGGGATGCCCTGGGCAGAGAGTCTTTTGCCCGCTTCTTCCATGAGTTTCAGGGTTTGGGATTTCAGTTGTTCTACGTGGTTTTTCCGTTCATTTTCGTCGGGCATGATGTCGGGTGAAGGTTCACGGATTACGTTCAAGAGTGTTATCTGGGCGGTGGGTTGGCAGGACATCAGGCGCCCGACATAATCTACGGCTTTGAGTGAATTCTCCGACATATCAATTGCGACCAATATGCTATTTTCCATGATTCACCCCGTCTCCCCTTTTATCTATATTTAAAGGTGCCGATACTCTGTAGAGGCCCTCGGATCAGTGGCCTATATCTTTCGACAAGCTTTCAAATCATGCAAAAGTTCTTCGGTGGATTCATAGAAAACTTCTGCGCCATGGCTGAAATGAAGCAGGATGTGGTTCATCTCATCAGGAATGTATGGAAAAAGTTTCTTGAGGTTCATCACCCGGTGCTTGAAAAAGAGGGACATGTCGTCTTCCGTCAAACAGGTTTTCAACTGCATCCCCTCCGGACCGCATGCGCTCAAATCCTGCACTGTATGGAATCCTCCCCCTATCGTTAACAGCAGGACATTTCCCAGGCCAAACAGGTCAACCCCAAAAGGATTTTCTGCCCAGTCGTACGTATAGTCAAAATCGATCCATTTGTAGATTCCGGTTTCTTTATCGATGAATATGTGGTCGTTGCGGATGTCTCCGTGCAGCTCCTTGTAGGAATGGAGCCGCCGAATGGCCTCGATGCAAAGGAGGATGTTATCGAAAATTTCAGGGAATTTATTGTAAAAATAGGCTTCATGGTCCATTGCCAGATCCAGAATATAGTCAAAAAATCTCTTTCCCTGGATTCTGTCAATGATTCTTACGGAATTCCCCGCTTTGTCCTGTACGTTGAATCCTTGCATGAAGTAGGGATCATTGCGTATTTTTTCGAGAATCCTAGCCTCTTTTTGAGGACTGCGGAAGCATTTTATGCTCTCCGTACCCAACTGTAGAAAAAAGGATTCGAAGAAGACGAGTTTCACGATCTTGGAGCTGCCATCATCCAGGTCGATCACCTTCTTGACCCAATACTTGGGGTCTCCGTCCATTCCGAATCTGCCTTCCACTTCTTCTCCACGGACAAAATAAAATTTGCCTCCAAGTTCCAGAACGTCCCCGGACCCTATTTTCATGTATTCCGTAGTATCTTGAAAGATGTTGAGTTTCTGGCGGATGGGGCGGTGAAGGTAGTGTTCAATTTTCTCTTTTATTTGGGATTCGTTCATCTCTTTTACCTGCTTGGTGAGAGAGAAAAAAGGCTGTCTGTTTTTTTATGATATAGATTGCAACCGTTTACCGCAGGGAGAGCGGAGAACACAAAAAAAGAGGCGGATCTTGGTTAAAAGCCCGCAGGGACGATTTTGCTGAAAGCCATGTGCAGGGCGTCTCTTTTTTGAGGATTCCTGTAATTGAAAGGGGAGGGATGATATGTGACCAAAATCCTCAATGCCTGGATTGTATAAAAATTGCCGTTAGCTTTCTCCATCTTCAAGTTCTCGTCCATCAGAAGTGTTTTGGCAGCAGAAAGTCCAAGACATACAACCAAAGGAGGTGCCAATATTTCCAGTTCCTGAAGAAGATAAGGCAGTGCATAGCGACTTTCCCTGGCTGTGGGTCTTCTGTTTTCCCCCTTTGGAGTAAAAGGTCTGTATTTCACCAAATTGGTGATGAAGACTCTTTTTCTCGATAATCCGATTTCTTCCAATAGTATGTCGAGATTTTTTCCTGCAGGCCCCACAAAGGGCAGGCGTTCTTTTTCTTCTTCCCTTCCAGGAGCTTCCCCTATAAAGACGATGGTATTTTCTTCAAAAAGACCCACTCCGGGTACAAAGATATCTCCCATACTCCGACTTCTGTATTGTGGATCCTGAATAATCCTAGCATAGAGATCCATCAACTTCAGAGCCTTTTGCTCTGCTGCAGTCATTCAGAATTCACTCCCCTCCTGTGCTTTTAGTTTCTAGTCGTGGCAAGTGTGTTTGAGCTGCTGCATTTTCGTGACCTTGGCCCGGCGAGAAGGTTCACGATTCTTGAGGAGCGTTTCCGCCCGTTAACCTGATAAAGACGGATTGCTTGAAAAGGGCATTTTGAAACAAAAAAAGCGGGTTCAACCGACCCGCTCAAATTTTTTCATCCATCGGCTCTCAAAGCACCCTTGTCATATTTTCCTGGACCGTTTTGACAGCTTGAGCACCAGAGCCAGATATTTTTCAACATTCTATCCCTACGGCCCGGATCTTACGGAGCCGAACTCAACCCCCACTCCCGTTTTACCGATCTCTATTCATCAGTGGAAGCGCTGCTGGATTTCTTTTCCGTGCTGGGTGTTTCCGCCGTTTTGCATGCACTGGTACTCTGGTTCTTACCGGCATAATCTGTGGTATACCAACCTGAACCTTTAAGGTGGAAAGTACTCATGGAAATAAGCTTACGCAACTCACCCTTGCATTCAGAACATTCAGTCAATGGCGCATCCGAAAATTTTTGCATGGCTTCCATTGTTTTTCCACACTTCAAACATTCGTATTCGTAGATCGGCATCCCCAAAACCTCCTTGATTATATTTTGCGACTCACTAGAAATAAAAGCCTTTTAATGACCAGCTCAATCACTGCAAAATTATAAAACTCCTTTCCCCAATGTCAAGACGTTCGAGAAGGAACTTTCGGATTCGCTTTTCAAATTCCTTATGTGCTTTTCCTTCGATTCCCTTGAAAATATACCGTCTGCAGGTCGGGAAAGGAATCCCGACCTACGATTTTCATTGTTGGATGTGAACATTCCGGGATGCTAGGGAGAAGACACCGGGACTAGTTCACCGTTTATGACCTGGAGGATTTGATAGCTCCGGGTAAGATTTCCGTCGGGCGTAAATGAATAGACGCCGGCCACCCCTTCAAATTTGTGAATCTGGAAAAGACTCTGGAGCAACGAATACCTGTCTATGGAAGAGGGATCCAAAGCTGAGCGGGCGTTGAGCAAAAGCATGAGTGCATCATACGCCTGAGCCTCGAGGTAGGAGGGTTGAGACTGGTAAAGCTCCTGATAACGTTCTTTAAATGCCCGCACTCTTGGAGCCTGGCTGTCCGCATAAAAGGGAGTGGCGAAAATTGCCTGTTCCACGTAAACTCCTCCAGCCTCGACGATCGGGCCTTCTCCCCAAAGGTTGGTCCCCAAAAGCGTTACACCGACCACATTATTATAGGGTAACTGAGGGGCAATGAGTGAAACGGTCTGCACCTGGTCGGGGATGAATAAAGCTTCGAACGGAGTTGTTTGAACCCCCGTCGGAGGTGCGTTTTTCTCTGCAATGGTCATGAGCTTCTGGATTGGCTCTTTGAAGTCTGTACTCTTGTCCTTGTAGGAAACGCTGGCCATGAGCTCTCCTCCGAGTTCCCGCACCACTTCGCCAAAGATCTTCGAAAGGTTCTGGCCATAGCGGTCGTCAGGATACAGGGCGGCGAAACGAGTGTAGTGAAGCCTTTCCATGCAATATTGGACAAGGTTGCGTACCAGTTCCCGATTATCCAACATGAGGGGAACTGCAAAAGTGTCGGGGTTGAGATCTTCTTCCCTTTGCGTCAATGAGAGCAGAGGAACGCCCAGTTTGTCGGCAACCGACGTCACAGCTTTTGCGGCTTTTGATCCCAAAGGCCCGACAACGGCCAGGACTCCATCTGTTTTGACCAACTCTTCAAATGACCGCACGGCTATGTTCGGGTCTGCCTGAGCATCTTTTATGACCAGGGTGACCTGCTCATTGAAGTGTTGTGCGTTCCAATCGCCTTTAGCCAGGGAAATGCCCCTCAGAACCATTTCTCCGTAATTGGCGTAGGGACCATTGACCGGTACAAGACAGCCCACCCGGTCCGGATTGAGGGGGAGAGATATTTCCGGAGCCGTTCCACGCAATGCAGCCTGAATAAAGGGTGCTATCGGATGTGATGCATTCTGGCTCAGCAGAGTTCGTAAACGCTCTCGCGTCGCCTCGGATGGAGATTGCTGCATCTCGATTTGCGCTGCCCTGAAGTCGATGAAAACTTGCATGAATGGATTGGGGTTCTTCTTGAGGAGCTTGTTCAGGGTTTGCATGTCTCTGTCCTTGAGAAGAGAATTCATCGCTTTGGTCAGAGCTTTTTTCTCTTCAGGGGTACGGGCAACCGCAAAACCGGCGGTCAACCAGTCGAAGGCAGTCTCAACGTCGCCTTCCGCTCCATAGTTGTCCGCCATGAACTCAGCCAGCTCAACCTGGACTTCGGGATGAGCAGAGGACGCCTCCCAAAGAGGAGATGCCTCTTTCATGACTTGCTTTTTCTTCCCTGTCATCCATTGAGCCCGGAGTTGATCTAAACGGGCGCGATGGATTCCATCCCATGAGGGGTAGGTATAAATCAAGTAATCATAATATTTTAATGCCTGTTCCGGCTGTCTCTGCTGCAAATAAATATGGCCGATCTCATAGAGGGATTGGGCCGCGACGAGGTTATTGGGCCATGTTTGGGCAATGCGCTCCCATGTGCTGATGGCTTTTGGGATGTTCCCCATTTTTTTCTCTTTTTCCGCCTGCTGCAGCAGTGACTCCGCATCTCGGGGCGGTGCCTGAGTCGAAGCTGCTGGAGGAGCGGGTTCGTTATAAGAACGGGGAGCAGTTGCACAACTTGAAAGCAGAAAAAATGACAGGACAAAGAATACCCAGCAGTATTTTCTTCTCATAAGGCGCCTCATTGCAGGTGGACTGATCCTCTCTTACTGATGATTCCAATACGTTGAAAAGAACGTATACCCCAAGAACAAGATTAAGGGCACATGAAAAATTCATGTGCCCTTAATCTTTTATTGAAATACCGGGTCCCGTTTACCTACCCGGCCTTCTCGTGTCGGGAACGAGTCCCGACCTGTCTTTTCATGGTTCGTCTTGACTGCCTGGTCATGTGACGGAAAAAGAACAACGCTCAGAAATATCTTTGAATCATTTATCTTTCACTTCTTCAAAGTCAGCGTCCACCACATCCTCCTCGGGTTTTTTCCCAGCTCCGGCGGCCCCTTCACCAGCTCCTGCGGCGCCCGCCTGCTGCTCCGAAGCACGCTTATATGCCTCTTCCGCAACCTTATGAGAAATCTGCATCAGTTGATCCACTTCTCGCTGAATGGCGTCGCGGTCTTCGCCTTCCATCGCCTTTTTGAGTCTCTCTATTTGAGATTCGATGTCCTGGCGTGTTTTTGCATCGACTTTATCTCCCATGTCCCGCATGGTCTTTTCTGTGCTGTAGATGAGGGAGTCCGCCTGATTCCTCGCTTCAATCAGTTCACGCTTTTTCTTGTCTTCAGCGGCATGTATTTCGGCTTCTTTCACCAGGTTTTTGATCTCTTCATCGCTGAGACCGCTGGATGCCGTGATTTGAATGGATTGTTCTTTCAGCGTGGCCATATCCTTGGCGGAGACATGCACGATACCGTTGGCATCGATGTCAAAGGTCACCTCGATCTGGGGGATTCCGCGCGGCGCAGGTGGAATGCCCACCAGCTCGAATCTCCCCAATGTCTTATTGTTTGCAGCCATCTCCCGTTCGCCCTGGAGCACATGGATCGAAACGGCCGTCTGGTTGTCGGCTGCAGTCGAAAAGATCTGACTCTTTCGAGTGGGAATCGTTGTATTCCGCTCGATCAACTTGGTCATGACTCCGCCGAGAGTCTCAATGCCAAGAGAAAGAGGGGTTACGTCCAGCAAGAGTACGTCTTTGACATCCCCTTTGAGCACTCCGGCCTGAATCGCGGCGCCAACAGCCACCACTTCGTCGGGATTCACTCCCTTGTGAGGTTCTTTTCCAAAAAATTCCTGAACCTTCTGCTGAACACGGGGCATACGGGTCATACCGCCCACGAGAATGACTTCGTCGATGTCGGAACGGCTGAGACCTGCATCGCGCAGAGCTTGTTCCATGGGGGGAACGACTCGATCGACGAGTTCTTCTACGAGGGATTCGAACTTGGCTCGACTGAGCTTGATATTCATGTGTTTGGGGCCCGAAGCGTCCGCAGTGATGAAGGGGAGATTGATTTCCGTTTCCATGGTGGAAGAGAGTTCTATCTTGGCTTTTTCTGCAGCCTCTTTCAGCCGCTGCAGAGCCATCTTGTCGTTACGCAGATCAATCCCATAGTCTTTCTTGAACTCGTCTGCCAGCCAGTCTATGACCCTCTGATCAAAGTCTTCACCGCCCAGGTGCGTGTCGCCGTTGGTCGACTTGACCTCAAAAACACCTTCGCCGATTTCCAGGATAGAGATGTCATACGTTCCACCCCCCAAATCGAATACGGCGATCTTCTCATCTTTTTTCTTGTCCAGGCCGTAGGCCAGGGAAGCAGCGGTAGGTTCGTTGATGATGCGCAGTACATTGAGTCCCGCAATTTTGCCCGCGTCCTTGGTAGCCTGGCGCTGGCTATCATTGAAATATGCAGGCACCGTGATGACTGCGTCCGTCACCTTTTCGCCCAGGTAATCTTCCGCGGTCTGCTTCATTTTCATCAGGATGAAAGCGGATATCTCCGTAGGGCTGTAGTCTCGCCCGCGAATCCGCAGGTGAGCATCACCGTTGGCTGCTTTGACGATCTTATAGGGAAGGATTTTCACATCCTGCTGAATCTCTTTTGAATCGTACTTACGTCCGATCAGACGCTTTACCGCGAATATCGTATTTTCCGGATTGGTGATGGCCTGCCGTTTTGCAACCTGCCCAACCAGGCGTTCTCCACTTTCGGTAAAAGCTACCATCGAAGGAGTGGTGCGCCCTCCTTCCGAATTGGGCAGCACTTTGGGGTCTTTCCCTTCCATGATGGCAACCACGGAGTTTGTGGTTCCAAGGTCAATGCCTATGATCTTGCTCATCCAAATAGCCTCCCTTTATTTTATGAATTCAGATTCCAAACGATTCAAATTGGTTTTGCCTTCGGTCTTCAACAAACCGAAGCGGAAAAAATCTTATCTCTTAAAACAAAATATCGTGAATGATACTTTTACTGCCAAATGACATCGTGTCATTGAATGAATGTGAATGACCGCCTTCTGTATCGCATCCTCCTCATGAAGATGAGGAAGCCTTGGAAACTACGACCATAGCGGCACGGAGGAGACGATCGTTCAAAGTGTAACCTTTGCGAAACTCTTGTAATACAGTATTTTCCGGGTATTCCTCATTTTCCTGTTGCATGACGGCTTCGTGATAATTGGGATCGAAGGGTTTGCCGACCGATTCAAAGGAATTACACCCGAATTTGCTCAGTGTTTCGGCGAAAGCCTTCAGAGTCATGCGGACCCCTTCCAAGAGGCCCTCCAAATCCGAGTCGTTCTCCCCATGTTGAACCGCCCGTTCCAGGTTGTCTATCACTGGAAGCAGTTCACGGATGAGATTTTCATTGGCAAAACAAATTCCGTCGGATTTTTCACGCTCCAGCCTCTTGCGCGTATTCTCATTTTCCGCAGCCATGCGCAACAAGCGGTCCTGAAGCTCTTTGAGTTCCTCGTTCTTTTTTGCCAGCAACTCTTCCAGGCTCTCTTCCTCAATGGGAGTTTCACCTACAGCTTCCTCTGACGGTTCCGCTTCCTCGTTGCTGCGCTCTTCCTGTTTTTCTTCATCGGCCATATATCGGTAACCTCCCTGCGGACAATTTAGCCTTTTTTAAGCATGAACATGCTTTATAACAAGGTTCCCCATCCCGCAAGATCATAAAAAACTAATAGCCTTCAGGTTCTTCCATAAGCTGGCTCAGAAGGCTGGCTGTAAATTCAACCACGGGGATAATCCTTGAATAGTCCATTCTCACCGGCCCAATAACGCCCAGAACTCCCAAAAGGGTATCTCCCCGCCGATACGGAGAGGAGATCAAACTGATCTCCTGGAGTTCCTGAAGCTCGCTCTCCTGGCCCAAAATAATCTGAACCCCCTGAGAAACTTTCAGCGTTTTATCCAGAAGCCGTATGATCCTGGATTTATCCTCGAAAGCTTCGAAAAGACGACGCATTCGCTCCACATCGCTGAACTCGGGGTTATTGAGCAAATTGGTCTGCCCCTCAATGTAGATATCGCTTTTCTCCAGTGCGGATTGGAAAAAGTGCCGGGAAATCTTCAGCGCACGCGAGTAAAGCTGATCGAAGAGTACTTTCTCTTTCCGCATCTCGTTCAGAATGCGCTCTTTGGCTTCTCCCAAAGGGATATCCTCGAGGAGTTCATTCAGATAACGCCCATACTTATCCAGCTCATCCTGGGTAATATCCTCTTCCCAGTCCAGAACCGCATGATGCACCAGCCCGGATTTCGAGATAAGGATAGCCATGATCTGGTGGGGTCTCAACCGAATGAATTCTATTTGCTTCAACCGCGTCAGCGAAATCTTTGGCCACAAAACAACGCCCGCCTGTTTGCAGAACCTGGAAAGTATTCGAGAGGTCCGCTGTAGCAGTGCCTTCATATCCTTTTGTGTTTCCTGCAAAGCTTGACGAATGAGGCGGCGTTCCTCTTCCTCCATTTCCTTAAATTTCATTATGGAGTCGAGATAAAATCTAAGGCCTTTTTCCGTGGGCACGCGCCCGGCAGAAGTATGAGGTTGCTGAAGGAAGCCCATCTCCTCCAAATCTGCCATGACATTCCGGATGGTCGCCGAACTCACCTTCAGCCCGTAGCGCTTGGATATGGTCCGCGATCCTACCGGCTCTCCACTCTGAATGTGGTCGGTAATGACAGCTTCCAGCACCTGTTGGTCACGTTTTGTAAGTTCGGTCACGAGCGACTCTCCATTCAATAGATAAATTAGCACTCCTTGAAGATGAGTGCTAAACTAACCTAGTAATGTCGCATCATTTTGTCAAGTCACACATGAACATTATCGCTGTTTGAACGATGAATTTATGATGCGCCTGAATTCAGGCTTTACTGGGAGGGCAGTCATGACGCGAAAAAAGCAAAATTGAAGAAGGGGGGGAGTCAGGAAGGAGGAGGGGGAAACCTGACTCCCCCCGAGGAGGAAAGAGTTTTCTTTCCATTGATAATGATAACTCATGAGTCAAGAGGTTTATAGGGGAAAAGGTTCATAGCTCATGGCAACAGCGGTCGTCAGGGTGACAGAGACAATGATTCTTGCCGATCAAGCGAATAGATTCATTTGACCTGAAGCGCTTTTGGGAGTAATCCGTGTTATCTGCTGACGTACGGCTCCTCTCGTAGGGGAGTGATGGGTTGAGACTGTTCTCCTGCGAAAATAACAATCCAGGAAGATCTGCTGAAGGGGGGTATCTAGGATGAAGTCCTGTAGGATTCTGGTGGTTCTGGTTTTGGTCTTCTCTCTTTTTGGTTGTGCCGGAATGTCACGGACTGAACAACGCATATTGAGCGGCAGCGCCATTGGGACGGCGGCCGGCGTTGGGGCTGCGGCCATTGTGGGCGGTTCTCTCGCTGTGGGCGCCGTAGCCGGGGCTGCTGCCGGGGCTGTTGGTGGAGTAGTGGTCGATCAGCTCCAAAAGTAAGGTGATTCGCATCGGAGTCGTTGAATCCGGATGGCCTTCATTCATTGCGTGGCCATTTATATGGTGTGAAGGGTAGGCTGGATTCGGTGGTTGGGCCCGACTCATTGTTGACCGGAGATTGCCGAGCGAAACCCAAGATGAAAGCTTTCTTCTCGTTGGGTTTCGCTCGGAAGATGCGACTTGCAATTCCTGCCGTCCGTTTCAACCGGACTACGCTTGTCTCGCGCAATCCCGTACGGCGGAAGAGATATCCTCCATTGCGCGATCGATTTCTTCTGCCGTAGTGAAACGCCCCACCGAAAACCGGATGGTCCCCATTGCATATTCCAGAGGGATGCCCATCGCTTTGAGTACGCTCGATACCTGCACTCCTTCACTATGGCATGCTGCACCGGCGGAAGCGGCAACGTTCCGCATCCCGGCAAGAATAACGTTGGCTCCAACTCCCTTGAAGCTGACACTGGAAGTGTTGGGCAGTCTCATTTCCGGATGGCCGTTGATTCTGATGTCGGCAAATTCGCCCTTCAAACGGGTTTCCAGCAGATCTCGCATTTTTTGCAAGTGTTCCCGATAGCTTTGAGAATTCTCGCCGACCATCTGAAAGGCTTCTCCCAATCCCACAATTTCTATGACATTTTCCGTACCTGCCCGCATGTTCCTTTCGTGATTTGCACCATGAATCAGTTTTTCAAGTCGAACGCCCGATCGAATGAACAATCCTCCAATTCCTTTGGGAGCATAGAGCTTATGTCCTGCCACTGAAAGGAGATCCACTCCCAGGTCATCCACATGAACCGGGATTTTGCCTATGGACTGAGCGGCATCCGTGTGGACCAGGATTCCGTGCCGATGGGCAATGAGGCTGATTTCCCTGATGGGTTCAATGGTGCCCACTTCGTTGTTGGCATGCATGACGGTGATCAGAATGGTTTTGGGTGTGATGGCTTCTTCGAGTTCTTGCAGGTTTACCCGGCCGTAGGAGTCGACGGGCAGATAAGTCACCTCGTAACCCAATCCTTCCAGGTAGCGGCAAACTTCTGTTACAGCAGGATGTTCCACGGATGACGTTATGATGTGATTGCCTTTGCCCAGATAGGCGCGCGCAACGCCCTTTATGGCGTAATTGTTGGATTCCGATCCGCCGCTGGTGAAAATGAATTCATCCGGGGTGCAGTGGAGCACTTCTGCAATCTGTTTTCGTGCTCTCTCGACAGCGGATTTGGCTTTGGTTCCAAAGACGTGGCTGCTGGATGGGTTCCCGAAGTGCTCATGGATAAAAGGCAGCATGGCTCCGGCGACTTGCGGATCAATGGGAGTGGTTGCGTTATAATCCAAATAAATGGGTTTCAATTTTGACTCCTTTTTTAAGCATTCCCCGTTTGACTCGGTTTTTCTTTCGATCAGCTTCCTGACGAAGGGGATGTCTGCGGGGGCAAAATCATAATCCTTCATATCCTCCACGGAAACCCATTCGATAGCTTCATGAACGGTTGGGACCATTTCACCGCTTTCCCAAAAAGTCTCATAGGCAAGCAACCTTATGGAATCTTGAGAGTAATGGTAAATACTTTCCCAGAGAAAAGCACCGATACGGACTTCAATTTGAAGTTCTTCCTTGATTTCCCGCTTCAGACATTCTTCAGGGGTTTCCCCCACCTCGACCTTTCCCCCCGGAAATTCCCACTTGAATTCCTGGTGGGTTCCGGCCCTGCGTCGGGCAATGAGAATACGGCCTTCTCGAATCAAAATAGCGGCTGTTACAGTTTTCAATAGATTTCCTTTCAAAAAACGATCAAAACATGAGGCTTTCAGTATAAACATTTTCATCCATCTTCTCCATTACCCTCCATGAACGGAGCGGTCGCAACGAAAAATGAAAAAACGCAAAGGAATGCAATGCAATAGGGAAAGTGGGAAACGCTTTTGAAAAGCGATGTTATTACTATGAGCCATGAGCTATGAACCATGAGCCTTTTTTCATATAAAGAAAAGGGGCGTCATAGCCGACAGGATGGGATATTTTCTTTTGTGAGGGCATGAAAAACGAGCAGCATGATAGAAATCGCACCGTGAAGGGAGAAGAAGCCTGCATGGATTTCAAACTGCTTTACTGGCACTGGCTTGTCTTTGGAATGGTCCTTGTGATCGCCGAATTGTTCATCCCGAGCTTTACCATTTTTTGGTTTGGACTGGGAGCTATTCTTCTCAGCGGGGTGCTCTGGTTGATCCCGGATCTTGCTCTGAGCTGGCAGCTGTTCATCTGGGCTGTCGCTTCCAGCCTGTTCACGTTCCTTTGGTTCAAATTCTTCAGACCTCTGATGGCCGACCGCACCAAGGCAGGTATTTCCAGGGAAGCCGTTCTGGGGGAAGTCGGACAGGTCATCAAGGTCCCAGAAGAAGGAAAGCGGGGCATCGTTCGTTTCACCACGCCCATTTTGGGAGACGATGAATGGCCTTTTATCTGTGAAAGCAAAGTGAGTCTGGGGGAGCGGGTTGTTGTCAGGGATTTTTCCGGCAACACACTCATTGTCGAGAGGAAGGAATCCGCGTAATCATCTGAAGCATCTAAAAAATCTGGAGAGGAGGAGAAGGCTATGGCGGGATTGGTTGTTGCAGGGGTTTTCTTTATTCTGGTTTTGGTGACCATCGCTCTGGGGGTGAGAATCGTGCCTCAGGGCAGCAAGCAGGTTGTGCAACGGCTGGGGAAGTATCACAAGACCCTCGGACCGGGCCTCAATGTCGTTGTGCCCTACATCGATACGGTCGCCTATAAGGTGACCACAAAAGACATCGTCCTGGATATCCCCTCGCAGGAGGTCATCACCAAGGACAATGCCGTCATCATAGTCAACGCGGTGGCCTACATCAATATCGTTTCCCCGGAAAAAGCCGTGTATGGGGTCGAGGACTACCGGTTTGCCATTCAAAACCTGGTGCAGACCTCTTTGCGTTCCATTGTGGGCGAAATGGACCTGGATGACGCTCTTTCTTCGAGGGACATGATCAAGGCACGGCTGAAGACGGCCATCTCCGACGATATCGCCGATTGGGGAATCACTCTCAAAACGGTGGAAATCCAGGACATCAATCCTTCTGAAACCATGCAGAGGGCCATGGAAGAGCAGGCGGCCGCCGAAAGGCAGCGAAGGGCGACCGTGACGCGGGCGGACGGTGAAAAAGCTGCTGCCATCCTCGAAGCGGAAGGCCGCCTCGAAGCCTCCAAGCGCGATGCCCAGGCAAAGGTCGTTCTGGCTGAAGCAAGCCAGATCGCCATCAGGAAAATCACGGAAGCCGTCCAGGAAAATGACCTGCCCGTCATGTTCCTCCTGGGTGAAAGGTATATCGAGGCGGTCAAAAACCTTTCCACATCGCAGAACTCGAAGATCGTTCTCCTCCCTGCCGACATTCCTGCCGCGGTGAAAGGGATCATGAGCGCTTTGAATAAATAGAATTTATAACTGTATCGCTCAATGTCTGAGGTTGCCGGGCGAAAGCCTTTAACCCGTCAAAGTGATTCCCTAAAAGAATTGGCGGATTTTCATATCTTGTTATTCACCACGGAGACACGGAGGGCACGGAGAACATTTTGGAATTCCTAAGGGATTCTTCCGTGATCTCTGTGCCTCCGTAGTGAATGGAGATTGCAAGAGCGACTCACTCCCTAAAATGAATACTACCTGTTGCGAAAAAGTGCGGGGATTTCTGGAAAAGAGGCTTGATCCGGCATTCCCCTTATGTTAATAATCTTGGTGCCTTAATGTTTTAAGGCATTGCAGACAGTGGTGATGGAGTCCACCCCGCTAATCGCCGATCCTGGCTGATGACTCCTACCAAGCCAACCAATTTTTGGACGCCTGGTGGGAGTTTTTCACTATCAAACGAAAGCTCCTACTTGGCTAAGGCCTGGAGGAGCTTTTTTTTATGAGCATCACTTTTTCGGATATCCTTACTTCAAGAGTAACACCGGAAGAATTGAACCCTTGCAGGAAAGGATTGCCACGATGACTGAAACATGGCTGTTGGCAACACTTTGGCTGGGATTGGCCCTCATTGCGACACTGCTTTCCATCTGGTTCGGGATCGCAACCGCCCTTTCCGAAATTGTAGTGGGAACAGTCGCCCAATTGGTGATCGGAGCGCTCCTTGGCGGTGCTGTTCTGGGAGCCAATGATCCGTGGATCAAATTCCTTTCCGGAACCGGTGCGATCATTCTGACTTTCCTGGCCGGAGCCGAACTCGATCCGAGCGTCTTCAGGGAAAAATGGAAAGAGGCTGTAGGGATCGGCCTTGCAAGCTTTGTTGTTCCCTTCCTCGGGTGCGCCGCTGTTGCCCATTATCTTTTGCATTGGACTCCCCAGGCGAGCTGGCTTACCGGTGTGGCCCTTTCCACTACGTCGGTTGCCGTAGTCTACGCCGTCATGCTGGAATTTGGTTTAAACACCAGTATCTATGGGAAAACCGTGCTTGCCGCCTGCTTCATAACAGATCTTGGAACGGTGCTTGCCCTAGGGCTCATCTTTGCGCCCTTTACCATGAAAACGGTTATCTTCGCTGGGGTGGGCGTAGTCGTGTTCACTTTGCTTCCTTATCTCACTCCCCGCTTTTTCAAACGCTATGGCGGAAGGCCTTCCGAGCTCGAAGCAAAGTACCTTCTTCTCTGCCTCTTTGGGATGGGGTTTCTCGCATCGTGGGCGGACAGCGAGGCGGTTCTTCCCGCTTATTTGATCGGAATGGTCCTTGCCGGTACCGTGGGCAAAGACCATATGCTCATACGGAGACTCAGGACCCTCACCTTCGGACTGCTCACCCCCTTCTACTTTATTCGAGCGGGCTCCTTCGTCTCGGTTCCTGCTCTCATCGCTGCCCCTGCCATTTTCCTGATCCTCCTCGTCACAAAGATTGTAACCAAGCTCGTTGCCGTCTATCCGGTGACCAAGGCTTTCAACGGTGCAGGTAAAGAGGGGATGTACACGACGCTCCTCATGTCCACCGGTCTTACCTTTGGGAGCATCTCAGCCCTTTTCGGACTTTCTCATGGGATCATCGATACCTCACAATATTCCTATCTCGTTGCCACTGTGGTGGGAAGCGCCGTGGTTCCTACTTTGATTGCCAATGCCTTCTTCCTGCCCCTACATCTTCTCGAGGCATCGTCGGCATCTGTGAAGAAGACTTCCAGAAGGGCGGAAGGAGGCAAGAAGATTCTGCCCGTGCTAAAAAGAAAGCCCACCAAAACCAATAATGAAAAAGGAAATTGAACCGTAGAGAAAGGAGATGAATCCTATGTTCAGTAAATTGATTGTCGCCTATGACGGTTCCAAACAATCGGAAAAGGCCTATAAGCTTGCTCTCGATATAGCATCCAAATTTTCTGCCAAAATGATGGTGCTCTCCGTGGCCCATCCGCCCGAACCCCCCATTACTGTGGAGTTCGAAGCGGTGCTCGAGAGTGCTACCGAGTACTTCGAGGGACATTTCAAGTGTCTCAAGGAGTTGGCGGAGTCCGCAGGCGTTGATGCAACCTTTCTGGTAAAGGTGGGGCATCCGGCCGAACAGATCGTGCATCTGGCCAACGAGGAAAATGCGGATGCCATCGTGATGGGCCATCGCGGAGAAAGCCTTTTGCAAAGGTGGTTGCTCGGATCTGTGGCGAAACGGGTTATAAGTTATGCCCACTGCACGGTGATTGTGGTGCGATGACCCGGCACGAGAGGAATATGCGGCTTTCCTTCTTCATGCCCTCTTCCGGAGGGCCGCGCATTGCATCCTCACCTCCAGAAACTGCTTAAAAGCAAGATCATCATCTATCGGCCCGAGTACCTAGCCTCGCTCATCAAAGAGCGGTTCCAATTCTTAGGGAGTGATCCAGTGGGGCGGAAATTACGAAAGCGTAAATCCTCACCGAGTCCAAAGGTGAGGCACGTTCAAAACAGAGAGTATGTGCAGAAGTGGAATTTTTGGCGCAAATTGGGGTTCATTCGGACTGATGGATGGATGATGAAGATTTTTTTTGTCATGGTCGGCGGAAGCCTTGGAGCACTTTCCCGTTACGGTGTATCGCTGCTGGCTGCAAAGCTCTTTGGAAGCCGGTTTCCGTTTGGAACACTCATTGTAAACCTTTCGGGCTGTTTTCTCATCGGCCTCTCTTTTACCCTGGCCGATCGGGGGGTAAGCATCATGAATCCTTCGCTGCGGCTCTTTTTCATGACCGGGTTCCTCGGGGCTCTTACGACCTTTTCAACCTTTGCTTTGGAGACGGTCAACTCCATGCGTGCGGAAACATACCTCGTTACAGCGGCTAATTTTCTTTCCAACAACCTTATTGGCACAGCCCTTGTTTTTCTTGGCATGTGGGTTGGTCGACTGAGATAGGGAGAAGCTGACCATGCTGCAGTACAAAGTCATCGAGATATTCACCAATGAGGAGGCCAGGTGGCAGGGACAGCCACTCTACAGCGCCGTCGTTCAGCATGTGAGCGATCTCAAAATCGCAGCGCGATGCATGGTTACGAGAGGAATAGAGGGTTCCTACGAGAGTGGGGAGATTGCCACCGGAAGGCTGGAGGTTCTTTCTTACAACATGCCTGTGCGTATAACCATCGTCTTGCCTGTTTTCGAATTCGAGCGCGTTCTTTCCACAGTGGAACGAATGGTCACGGACGGCATCATAGCAGCCAGGGATGTAGATGTCATATCCCATAAGACCCGTGGCCGATTCATACCAAGACACGTTAAAGTCCGGGACATAATGACTCCTAATCCAAAGAAAGTCGCCACAGAAACGCCCTTGAGCGAAGTGACCAGGCTGCTGCTCTCTTCCGTCTTCACTGGTCTTCCCGTGGTTGATGGGGAAAACCGCCCGGTTGGAGTCATTGCACAGGGAGACTTGATCTACAAAGCCGGTCTGCCCATGCGGCTGGGGCTCTTGTCCGAATCGGATCGTGAAAAGCGTGAGGCCATCCTCGAATCTCTTGCTCCGAAGCAGGCCCAAGAAGTCATGACGCAGCCGGCCGTTACCGTAGGAGAGGACAGACTGGTGACGGAGGCCGTAGGCCTCATGCTGGAGAAGAAGGTAAAACGCCTTCCCGTCGTGGACGAAGCAGGAAAGCTCATTGGCATACTGTCCCGCGTGGATGTCTTTCGCACCGTTATGAAAGAATGTCCGAACTGGCCCGCCCTGCAGGATAAAAACATTCTTGTCCGCGGACTGCGATTTGTTTCCGATATCATGCGCCGGGACACCTCTATGGTGCTTCCGGATACCCCCGTCGAGGAGGTGATACGCATCATAGCTTGTAACGACATTCAGCGGGTTTGTGTCGTGGACAAGGAAGGACATTTTCTCGGGCTCATTTCAGACCGGGATCTGCTCGCTTCTTTTTCGGACTACCATCCCGGAATTTGGGATTATTTCGTCAGCAAGATCCCCTTTACCGAGCGGGGCCAACGGTACAAGGAGTTGAGCGAGTATCTGCGTGCGAGGACGGCCGCCGATGTGATGAATACCAACATCGTGACGGTTCGCGAGGACACCCCCATCGAGGAGGCTATCAAACTCATGCTCGAGGGAGCCATTAAACGCCTACCGGTGCTCGACCTGGAGGGTAAATTCAAGGGGATGATCAACCGCGATTCGCTTCTGCGTACGGGATTTGCCTCCTCATAGAAGAAACGAAAATCCCCCTGCCAGGAAAAAACCTGGAAGGGGGATTTGGGTGGTCCGTACCTCTTCCATCCCTGCTGCATAATCGGAGAGGTCTTGTTTCATGGCGATGAAAGAGGCTCTCGATCGGTCCAACATGTCATGAACACATCCGGGAATATTCATCCCCGACCATGAGAATTGTAGGTCGGGGTTTCCAAACTCGACATTCGACGTCGGGAAAGGAAGCCCGACCTACAGATGGCGCATTTTCAGGCAAAAATCCCGCCTGCCGGCTTTTTGCAGCATTTGGCATGAAGTCATCTCACCTGTCTGTCTTTGGATTGGCGTCTGCCGTTTTTATCGCCAGGCAGTCGTACAAAATACGGTCTCCCTGATAGGTTACTTCCCCTCGTTTCAAGACCCGCCATCCGTCGTTTTGAAATACCCCCTCGGTCGCAAGCTTCTCAACCAGCCCGCGGGCAGAATCGAGGAATTCGACGAGATGGCGGTTTTGAGCGAGCACGATGTGTTTGAGACCGGGACCAGTGACAATGGTCACCGGCTCCACGATAAGATTTGCCAGGTCGTAGGCCGGAATGGGAGCGACGCTTGGCCTGACCTGGAGTTGAATCATTCGTGCCCGCGCATCGGGGCCAACGCACTCCCTGGTGGAGCTGATCAGGTCAAGCAGATAATCTCGGATCTCGTTCAGTTCTCCGGCTGCGCTCAGTTTCTCCATGTCTGCGTAGGATTTCAAAGCCTTGGCCAGCATGGAGGCCTCTCGCAGGAACTGGTTTCGCTGGTTTTCCGGCACGAGATACATGACGATAATCGATACGGGAATTCCATCCGGAGCGCCGTAATCGATGCCCTGGGGGCTCCACCCCACAACGCACATGAGGTCCTCTTCGAAGGGCACGCGCGTGTGGGGACAGGCCCAACCCTTCCCGAGAGCGGAATTCGCCGCGCGCTCCCTTGCCATGACCCGCTCCATCACATCGGTTCCGGCTGGAAGAGATGGAATCGCTTCGATAATGTGTGCCAGGAACTGCAGAGCATCTTCCTTGTTGTTGTCAAGCAGTTCGATCAACCTGCCTTCCTGCAGGGCGTCGAGTAAGCTATCCATGATCAATCACTCCCTTTCGGTGCATCGGTGAATCGGAAATCAGCCGATTCACCGGCTTTCGTAATTTTTGAAAAACCACATCTTCACGGTATGGGTGAGTAGCGCATATGAAAGGAGGAAGACCGCAATCCAGACCCAGTAAACAGGCGGTAATGGGACCATGCCGAGTTTCCCTGCAAAGGGTGAATAGGGCAGCCATGCACCGATGCTCATGATAACAAGAGTGGTCAGCGTCAGGTGCAGGGAAGCGCGGCTCCCGAAGAAGGGTATCCGCTGTGTTCTTATGATGTGGACGATCAGCGTTTGAGTCAGAAGCGATTCCACGAACCAGCCGGTTTGGAAAAGGCTTGTGAGCGCCTCCTTTTGATGTGGCCCCGTAGCCGGATCAGTAAAGGCACTGCAGTGGAAAAAGAACCACATTAGAGCGAAGGTCGCATAGTCGAAAATGGAGCTTATGGGTCCTATGGAGATCATAAAACGCTTAATGTTGCCGATGTCCCATTTGAGAGGCCTGGTGATCAGCTCCTCATCCACATTGTCGCTGGGAATTCCGGTTTGGGAAAAGTCGTAAAGAAGGTTATTCGTCAGAACCTGTACGGGCAGCATCGGCAGAAAAGGCAATAGATAGCTTGCGCCGACCACGCTGAACATATTGCCGAAGTTGGAGCTTGCACCCATGCGAATGTATTTGACGATGTTTGCAAAGACTTTCCTTCCTTCGATGATCCCCTCTTCAAGGACCAGGAGGCTTTTTTCCAGAAGCACGATGTCGGCGGCTTCCTTGGCCACATCAACAGCTGAGTCCACGGAAATCCCTACGTCGGCGGCTTTGAGGGCAGGTGCATCGTTGATGCCGTCTCCTATGAATCCCACTACATGGCCGCTGTCACGCAGTTCCTGGACTATTTGTTCCTTTTGAGCCGGACTGACCTTGACGAAAACGCAGGCTTCACCTGCAACGCGGGAAAAATCATCCTTTGAGAGGTGCAAGAGATCGGCACCGGTGACGATCCGTTTCGCCTCAATACCCACGTCCCGGCAGACTTTGCTGGTAACGAGTCCATTGTCGCCAGTGAGGACCTTGACCGTGACACCTGCCGCTCTCAGGAGTTCAATGGCCTCGGCCGCCGAATCTTTGGGCGGATCGAAGAAGGCGATGTAGCCGAGAAGGATCAACTCGCGTTCATCCGCAACGGTATAGGTGGTCCTGTCGCGTAGGAATTCTCGGTAGGCGATACCCAGCACACGGTAGCCGTCTTTGTTGAGTCGTTCGACCTCCTCGAAGAGGTCTTCCCGGATCATGTCGATCAGAGGATAGACTTCATCACCTATTTGATAACGGTTACAACAGGCGTAGATCTCTTCTACGGCTCCTTTGCAGATCAGTACATGATCGCCCTCGTAATCCACCACGACCGACATGCGGCGGCGTTGGAAATCAAATGGAAGCTCGTCCACCAGAGTGCAGTTCTCTTCCACATCAAGATCGGTGTGATCGAGTATGGCCCGATCGATCAGGTTGCGCAGGCCGGTTTGGTAGTAACTGTTGAGATAGGCGTAGTTCAATACATCTTCGCTCACATGTCCGGTGATGTCCACATGTTGTTCGAGAACCACCTTGTCCTGGGTAAGGGTCCCCGTTTTGTCAGTACACAGGATATCTATGGCGCCAAAGTTCTGAATGGCTGGGAGCCTTTTGACGATGACCTTCTTCTTGGCCATGGTCAGTGCGCCCTTGGCAAGGTTTACGGTAACGATCATCGGCAGCATTTCCGGGGTGAGACCCACGGCTATGGCGAGGCCGAACAAGAGGGCTTCCACCCAGTCGCCTTTGGTCATGCCGACGATAAAGAACACGGCACAAACCATGACCACCATGAACCGGATCATGAGCCAGGTGAAGGATCGCACACCCCGATCGAAACTGGTTTCTTCACGGCGCTCGGTCAATCGCTCCGAGATGGCCCCGAACATGGTCCGCGTCCCGGTGTTTACTACAACCCCACGGGCCGAGCCACTGGTGACGCTGCTTCCAAGAAAGCAGGCGTTCGAAAGCTCCCATGCGTTGTTGTGCCCACGAACCGCACTGCCGTTGGCCGTTTTCTCGACGGCCATGGACTCTCCGGAAAGTGCCGACTGGCTCACGAAAAAGTCCTTGGCTGTGAGCAGTCTCAGGTCCGCTGGGATGATCGAGCCGGCATGAAGGAGAACGACATCACCCGGCACAATCTCCGATATTTTGACCTCCGCTTCCTTACCGTCTCGCAAAACCAGTGTGCGTGACTGCACGCGTTTGCCGAGCGCCTCCACCGCGTTGTTTGAACGGCGATCGAGGATGAGGGAAAGTCCTACGCTGAGAAGCACCATTGTGCTGACGATAACCGTTGATTTGATCTCGCCGATCAAGGCCGAGACTGTGCCGATGAGCAGCAGTTGCACAACGAGAGGGCTTTTGCAGCGATGGAAGATGTCAACCCAAAACCCGGCGCGTCTTGCATGTGCCAGTTCGTTCGGCCCATATTCATCCAGGCGCCGGTCCGCCTCTTCAGAGCCCAATCCCTGGGAACTGCTGCCAAGGGCATTGAGAGCATCTCGAATCGGGAGCGCACAAAGATCGATCAAATGGCGCTCGTGATTGGTCACTTCCTGAGGTCTCTTTCGATCGAGTGATTCAGCGGTGGAATCCCGAAAGAGCCTTTTGAGAAGACCTGTAATCATGGCATAGCCTCCCGCTCGGATAAGGATTTGCAAAGAAGGCTGTGAATGCCGTGGGATGGATGACGACCATTCCACCACCGCACTTCTTCGATGCTGCAGTGGAAAAAGTTCATGCCGGCTTGCGGCGCCATTCCGGCCAGACATTGGGTTAAAACTTCGAGAAAAAATCTGAGATCAGAGGGGGTCCAGGTTTCGATAAGCGAGCGAAATCCAGGAACGATGAATGGGTTTTTCATGGTTTACCTCCGTTTCAGCCGCTACCAGGGGGCAGGTGCGTTCGGAAGCAAACCGGCGGGCTTTACACTCGGATCGAGCGCCGACCGTTCAACTCACGAACCGCTGGCCGAACCTGTAGCGATCCAGGGTCATCGAGCTCATTTTGCGGCAGTTCTTGTATCACTAGCTGGCAACTATGACTGCCATCCGAGTCACTCATAAAAGTTCCTTCCATTGGGGTTTTTATTTAGCGAGCGAGATAGCGCTCACCGGCGCTTTGAATTTTACACTTCTAAATATGGATTGCAATCCAGTTTTCGGCATCGCATCCCTTCCCGTCGGGGCGGGTCGAGACAATGGCTCCTGGAGAGTCCTGATTCCTTCGGCGTCTATTGAGTTCACCAATAGACAAGCAGCATTCGAGTACCGCATTTAAACCAGTTTGTCTATTAAAAACATTATATTAAACAATGTTTATGCATGGGGGCATCGCTTAGCGGCGTTTAACTTTATGAGGTGCGTGAACTTGCTTGGAATGCGTCGGATATCGGCGAAACTAGGCCTGACAGATTTGAGCGAGACGACTTTTCGGCTCCCCAAGACCGGAGCGGTCACAACGAAAAATGAAAAAAACGGCAGAGATGCAAGGCAATAGGGAATGCGGAAAACCACAGAGACATGGAGAACACAGCGATTTCACTTGAAGATCTTTCTCACAAATTAAGAAGCCTCGTATCCAAGGTTGGTGGGATTTATTTAAGGAGTTGGCGGATTCCAATATGCCGTTATTCACCATGGAGACACGGAGGGCACGGAGAAGATTTTGGGATTCTTAAGGGATTCCTCCGTGATCTCTGTGCCTCCGTGGTGAATGGGGATTTCAAGAGCGACTCTCCCTTAGTCTGTGCAATCTGTGTAAAGCGATGGCTAACTGCTGCAGAACTCTTCAGCCTCACACCTGATGCCCTCCAAATCCGCCAGGCATTTAAGGCCAAAGAGAGGAGAGGTTTTCTTTATGGCCGAAACGACAGCTCTTTCCATTACTCTTGCCGACAGCAGGCCGAGAGTACTCAAATCCGCTTCGACGTGTCCTGTCGCCATAGTGAATACGGTGTCCCCATCGAACATGGAATGCGCAGGCCGCATGGTTCTGGCATATCCGTTTTGAGCCATGGAGGCCAGTTTGGTGGCCTGAGATTTGGTCAGCATAGCATTGGTGACGATGATTCCGATAGTGGTATTGCCGGCAAAGAGGTTTCTCTTGTCGGCAAAAGATTGAATCATAACTGCTTCCGTGTCGGCCAATCCCGTCAGATCTTCGTTCAAGAGGCCCGCCAGCCGCTCTCCGGTTTCGGGATCGATCACGTCGCCAAGGCAGTTGACCGCAACCATCGCGCCGATTTTCAAGGCGCCCACCTGGACGGCATGACAGCCAAGGCCGCTTTTCATGGCCCGTTCCATGCCCAATACCTTGCCCACCGTTGCGCCGGCTCCGGCGCCCACATTGCCCTCTGCACACTCCAGATTCGTGGCATTTCGGCACGCCTGGTAACCCATTTCCCTGTCCGGTCTTATTTTGTGGTCGCCAATGGTCAGATCGAACAAAACCGCCCCGCAAACAATCGGAACCCTGGTCACCTGGACGTCAAAACCGATATTCCTCTCTTCCAGATATTGCATCACGCCGGAGGCCGCATCGAGGCCGAATGCGCTGCCCCCTGCCAACATGACCGCATGGATGTTTTCCACGAGGTTGACGGGATGCAGCAGATCGGTTTCGCGTGTTCCGGGCGCTCCACCCCTAACGTCAACGCCGGCCGTTGCCCCTTTTTCGCAGATGACAACAGTGCAGCCCGTGGCGGCATCCAGGTTGTGCGCATGTCCTACTGTGATATCCTCTATATCCGTGAAGGCTATTTGCTGCATGCAAAGCGTCCTTTCCGCAGTGAACCTCGGTATCGATCCAGTTTTTGCTCATCTCTTTTATGCGGCGATTGAAGGTTATACCGTGAATGGTTGAAATCAAGACTTTTCTTCATTTCATGGATTCCTGGGAGCGCGGCCATCCTGGCCGCCAGCTTCTTCTTTCATCCACGAACCGTAAGATTTTGAGATTAAAGTACATTATGCTTAGACTCATTTGGATCACGGGAATGAAAGACGTGATGTATTCATAACAACGTTTCAAAGCCGTTTCGATATAAAGACTGCTGCACAGGCGCAATGTCGCCTCACGAAAGAACAGATTTTCATCCATCCCGATCATCTTCCTTCCCATCCGAGCCTCAATTTTCCAAGGGCGCGATTGGACTCGGTTCTTAACTATGAAGAAAAAATCAACTATAGCATAACGTATTTTACTCTATAGAGCAGAAATAGCCATTTCTGCGACCCGGTTGTTTTTTTAACCAATTTAATTAATTGATAAAACAATCTTAGCATACCTTTTGCTTTTGTGGGCGAGCCGAAGGGAAGTTGTCATGAAAAGGATCTTTTTGTGTAACTTTTTTCTTCATCCGGAACACTATAGAAATGGAAAGTTGATTCAATTGAAAAACGGCTGCAGAAAAAAAGAGGGGAGGCTTCGCCGCCTTCTGTCTTATTTTAGTGGATACAGAGCATGTGGAGTATAGCCATCAGACGAAGGTGGGAGGAGGGCGGTGCAGCTCCATCCCTGTCTCGCACAAACTTTCAGCGGAACCTTAGCGTGGTCGCGGTACGAACGGTTTCGGTGGAAGAGTGCTCGACAGGCGAGACCTCGGATGCGGAGATCATCCGCTGCGTCCTTTGTGGAGATGTCAATGCCTTTGAAAAATTGATGGGGCGCTACCAGTCCCGCGTCTTCAGTATCGTCATGAAGCACGTACCCGCCGAGAGCGTGGAGGACGTGGCCCAGGAGACCTTTCTGGAGGCGTACCGTTCCTTGAGGTCCTTTTCCGAGAAAAGTCCATTCAGCCACTGGCTTTCCAGGATCGCCACACGCTGTTGCTATCACTTTTGGCGCGAACGCAGCGGGAATCCAACAGTGCCGGTGAGCAGCCTTTCTGATGACGCGGAGCAATGGATGGATCGTGTTCTAGCCGCCAGCTCGCATGAAGCCTTTGAACAGGAAGCGGAAAGGCAAGAAGCCGCGGAAGTTCTGGCCTATGCATTGGGTGAGCTCTCCATTGAAGATAGGATGGTCCTGACTTTGGTGCATCTCGACGGCTACCCGGTCAAAGAGGCTGCGACTCTCCTCGGCTGGAATATTGTTTCAGTCAAGGTACGCGCCCACAGGTCCAGGCGTAAGCTCCGCAAAATCGTCTCCGATTTGTTGAATGAGAAGCGAGGTGGAGTATGAAAAAGCAGAGCGATGAGATCCGAAAAGTTGAAGAGGCTCTCATTCACTTTCACCGGAAGCCGCGTTGCCATTCCATCGATCCTGCCTGGCAGGAAGATGTGATGTCGCGCATTGTCAGGGAGGCTCCACCGCGCAGTGTTCCGGCCCTCAACGGCTCAGGAACAGCTCGAACTGCCTGGCGTTTTGCTCTGGCAGCCTCTCTGGTGGCGTTGCTTCTGGCCGGATACCTGATAGTCTCGAACCGGGATGTTCAATACCAGATGGCTGAGCTCATCCTGGACGATTCAACCAATGCGGACCTCGCCGGTTCCTTCATAAACCGGTAAAAGGGGGGCTGTAGTGAAAAAGCTGAAACTATGGACAGGACTCCTGGCGCTGTTCCTTTCAGGATGCTTCATTGGAGCTATGGGTGCCTGGATGGCCGGGGAATACCATATCATGAATGTTCTCCATCACGACAGGGGTGATATTCCACGGATCATCATCGATAAGCTCACTCGCGAGCTGGATTTGAACGAGTCCCAAAAAGCGCGTATCACCGAAATTGTCTGCCGGACGCATGCGGAACTGATGGACCTTCACCGGCGCACGCAACCCGAAAGGGAACAGATCCTGGAGCGGAGCACTCTCCAGATGAAAGCGGAGCTTTCACCCGAGCAGCAGAAAAAGCTGGATGCACTCCACCAGGAGATGGAGGAGCGTCGGGCGAAGAGAAAGCCCGGAAGCAAAGACGAGAGTGGCAACCCCTGTGAATCATCGCCTCAGGAATTTAAAAACTGACCCCCCCTCTGTTCCCTCTTTTCAAAGGAAAGTGAGAATACCAAGTGAATCGAACCATCAAGCGAACCTTCGTTGCAGGCATCCTCCTGGTGGGGGCGGGAGCCATGGCTCTCTTCTTTACCTCTGCTAAAAACCAATCCACACCTTCTTTCCGTCTGGCGTCCGTTACCCGGGGCGACCTTCAAACCGTCATCAGTGCTACGGGCACGGTGGAACCCGAAGAACTGGTGGACGTTGGCGCTCAGGTAGCGGGGAAAATCCTCAGTTTTGGAAAAGATGCCGCCGGCAAGGTCGTCGACTACGGCTCCCCCGTGGAAGTGGGGACGGTCCTGGCCAAGATCGATGACGCCCTCATTGCCGCGGATGTGGCCCAGGCGGAAGCGCAGTTGGGGCAGGAAAATGCGGCTCTGGAGCGAGCGCGAGCGGATCTCCTGCAGCTTCAAGCCAAGAGTGTGCAGGCGGAAAGAGACTGGAACCGCGCCCGGAAGCTGGGCCCTTCGGA